>UQLF01000005.1 GCA_900541875.1 uncultured Collinsella sp.
CCCCGGCAGGGCGGGTGCTTGCTCAAAATGAGTTCCGCACGCAAAGAAGGCCACTTAATGTGGCCTTCGTCTTGCGCAGGACTGTTCGAAATTTTGAGGAAGCACCCGCCCTGCCGGGACTCCCGGGTTCCCGTTTACGAGAGCGACGTTCTCAGCAACTCGTTGAAGAGCTTCGGGTTGCCCTTGCCGCGGCTCGCCTTCATGCACTGGCCCACCAAAAAGCCGATAACCTTCTGGTTGCCGTCACGATACTGCTGCGCCTGATCGGCACAGTTTGCCAGCACCTCGTCCACGATCGGCTGCAGCGCGCCGGCATCGCTCACCTGACGCATGCCGCGCTCGTCGACGATCTTGTTGGGGTCGTCGCCGGTCTGAGCCATGGCCTCAAAGACCTCGTGCGCCTGGTTGGAACTGATGGCATCGGTCGCCAGCAACTTGGCCAGCGCCGCCACCTGAGCCGGCGCGATGCCGGACTCGGCCAGCGAGACGCCCGCGCCCTTAAGGTAGGCGATCATCTCGTTCACCAGCAAGTTTGCGACCGTCTGGGCCTCCTTGCCAGCCATACCGGCAGCGGCGGCCTCAAAGAACTCAGCAAACTCCGGGTCGCCGGCGATCTGCTCGGCATCGGCCGTCTTAATGCCAAAGTCGGCCTCAAAACGGGCGCGCTTGGCATCGGGCAGCTCGGGAATCTCGCCTCGGCAGCGGTCGATGAACTCGTCATCCAAATCGAACGGCGCCAGGTCGGGATCGGGGAACAGGCGATAGTCGTCGGCCGTCTCCTTGACGCGCATGACCACGGTGCGCTTGCGGCTGGGCTCCCAGTGGCGGGTCTCCTGATAGATGATTCCGCCCTCCTCGAGTACCTCGGCCTGGCGGCAGATCTCGTAGGCAAGACCGTCGTGCAGGCTCTTAAACGAGTTGAGGTTCTTGAGCTCGGTCTTGGTGCCCAGCTTGGTCTCGCCACGGCGGCGCAGCGACACGTTGCCGTCGCAGCGCATGGAACCCTTCTCCATGGAGCAGTCCGAAATGCCCAGCGTCACAAAGATGCGACGGAGCTTCTCCATAAACAGGCGAGCCTCCTCGGGCGTGCGCAGGTCGGGCTCGGTAACGAGCTCAATCAGCGGTGTGCCGCAGCGGTTGTAGTCGACGAGCGACTCGGCCGCGGCGGTAATGCGGCCCTCGGCGCCGCCCACGTGGACCATCTTGGCGGCGTCCTCTTCCATATGGATGCGCAGGATGCGGATGGGCACCGTGTAGGAGCCGTCCTCGCGACGCTCGGGCATCTGCAGGCTGGACGCATCGTAGCTGGCCAGGTGACCGGCGCGCTGGTTGCCCTCGCGCATGGTCGACGTCATGGACGTGGACAGGCCCTCGGCGTTGGCCGAGGCGCTCGCCAGGCTCTGGGCCTCGGCCTCGCCAAACGCGCAGTCGGGGCGCTCGGCGGCACCGCGACCGGTCACATCCAGATCAAGGTGACCGTACATGGCAAAGGCGACCGGACCCTGCGTGGTCTGGAAGTTCTTGGCCATATCGGGATAGAAGTAGTGCTTGCGGTAGAACATCGAGTGGCGCTGAATCTCGCAGTTGGTGGCAAGACCGGCCTTGACGATGCTCTCGATTGCCTTCTTGTTAGGCACCGGCAGGGCGCCGGGCAGGCCCAGACACACCGGGCACACGTTGGCGTTGGGCTCGTCATCGTGGCTGAGCTTGCAGTTGCAGAACATCTTGGTATCGAGTGCGGTGAGCTCGGTATGGATCTCCAGGCCGATCACGGCCTCCCAATCCTGCAGGACCTCGGAAAGCTCCTTCATTACAGCTCGCCTCCCTTCCCGGCAAAATCGGGCGCGACGGAAAGCGCGGGCGCACCCGTGGCGGCATCGGCAAAGCCGCGCTCCAGGGCGCGGGCAAACGTGAGCAGCTGACGGTCCTTAAACGCCGGACCGACCAGCTGGGCAGAAACGGGCAGCTTGCTGTCCTCGCCCAAGCCCAGCGGCACCGAGATGCCACCGTTGCCGCAGATGTTGAGCGAAATGGTGTACAGGTCGGAGAGGTACATCTGCGTGGGGTCGCTGATCTCGCCAAACTTAAAGGCCGTGCGCGGCGAGGCGGGCATGAGGATGGTGTCCACCTTGGCATACGCGGCGTCGTAATCCTGCGTGATGAGCGTGCGGGCCTTTTGCGCGGCGTAGTAGTACTTGTCGTACACGCCCGAGCTCAGCAGGTAGGCGCCGAGCATCTGACGGCGCTTGGCCTCGGCGCCAAAGCCGTGGGCGCGCGACAGCGAGCTCTGGTCGGACAGGTTGGCGCAGCCCTCCTCCTGGTAGCCGTAGCGAATGCCGTCGAAACGTGCCAGGTTGGAGAACGCCTCGGCCGGGCCGATGACGTAGTAGGCGGCGATGGCGGCGTCCAGGTGCGGCAGGTCGACCTCGACCAGCTCGGCGCCCTGGTTCTGCAGCTCCTGGGCGGCGCGCTGAACAGCAGCCTTGACCTCGGGCGTCAGGCCCTCGGCCTCCATAAACGCAGGGATAATGCCCACGCGCTTGCCCTCGATGCTGTCGTTGAGATGCTCGGTAAAGTCGACGGCGCAATCCTGGCTGGTGCAGTCGTACGGATCGTGGCCCGCACCGGTAAGCGCGTTCATGGCCAGCGCGACATCCTCGACCGTGCGGCCAAAGGGGCCCACCTGGTCGAGCGACGAGCCAAAGGCAACCACGCCGTAACGGCTCACGGCGCCATACGTGGGCTTAAAGCCCACCACGCCGCACAGCGACGCCGGCTGGCGAATGGAGCCGCCGGTGTCCGAGCCCAGCGAGAGCGCGACCTCGCCCGCGGCGACGGCTGCAGCGGAGCCGCCCGAGGAGCCGCCGGGCACGCGCTCGGTATCCCAGGGGTTGTTGGTGCGGTGGAACGCCGAGCTCTCGGTGGAGCTGCCAAAGGCAAACTCGTCCATATTGGCCTTGCCCATGGGCAGGCAGCCGGCATCGAGCATGCGCTGGACACAGGTGGCGGTGTAGACGCTCTGGTAGTCCCCGAGCATGCGGGAAGCGCAGGTAGTGCGCGTGCCCACAAGGTTCATGTTGTCCTTGATGGCCAGCGGCACGCCCGCGAGCGGAGGCAGCGGCTTGCCTGCGGCACGGTCGGCATCCACGCGCGCAGCGGCCTCGAGCGCAAGCTCGGGCACCACCTGCAGGAATGCCTGGACCCCGCCCTCGCGCGCCTCGATGGCGGCAAGGGAGGCCTGGGCCACCTCGGTAGCGGTAAAGTCGCCGGCGGCAACGCCCGCGGCAATCTGGGCGGCGGTAAGGAAATCGAAGCTCTGCTCCATTACTCGCTCTCCCCCTCTCCCAAAATGGACGGCACGCGGAAGTAGCGGTCGCGCGCGCTGCCGGCGTTTTCGAGCGCGACGTCGAGCGGCAGGTCGCGCTCGGGCTCGCGCAGGTCGTCGCCCATCACGTTGGACAGGCTTCCGATGGGATGGAACGTGGGCTCCACGTCGGGTAAGTCATATTGCAAGACGGGCTCGAGCATCTGGACGGCGTCGTTCAGGTAGGACGTCATCTGGGTGAGCTCGTCATCGGTCAGTGCGATCTTTGCGTACTCGGCGATGCCGCGCACGTCTTTCTCGCTGAGTGCCATAGGCGCTCCCTTCCGCATAACAGATAAACCGCTCTAGTATACAAGGCAATGCCGCTTTGAGCAGGCGCTTTACCCAAATGCAGCGAAAACGTAACGAGGGTGGCGGGACGGCAGGCGGCGGGCCGGCGGTTCTGCAGCGAAAGCGCACCGTCCATAGCGAAAAGCGTCCCGCCCACAACGAAAACCGTCTCGCCCACAACGAAGACCATCACAACATTCGACGTTTATCGTCAAAATCGAGATTTTCATCGAATGTTGTGATGGTTTGGAAGCCCCCGACCACCACAAAGGCGCCTGTCTCCATTGCGGAGGTTCTGGAGAATGTCTTATGCCGAGGCCTTGGCCTTGCGGCGCTTGCGGACCGCGTGGACCACGATGTCCAGCAGCAACAGCACAATGGCCACGACCACGATAAGCACGGCAAACTCGCGCTTGCCCCAGTGGCGGCCGGCCAGCGACTTTTGCTTGTCGACGTCCTTCTTGTTGTACTTGGTGCGCACGCAATGCACCAGCAGGCGATGGTCGTTCACGCCGTAGGGTGTGCAGGTGACGAGCGTCACCTTGTCGGCGCCGGGCTCGATGGTCAGCGACTCCATCTCCTCGGGCAGCACGACCTCGGAGTCCACCATCTTGTAGGCGAGCGTCTTGTTCATGGTGTGAAGCAGCACCAGGTCGCCGGGCTCCAGCGAGTGGATGTCGTCGAACATGCTCAGGTTGCGCATGCCCGAGTGCGCGGTGAGCACGCAATGCGTCGAGGTGCCGCCCACCGGCAGGCTCGTGCCCTCCAGGTGGCCGACGCCCGCCATAAGGACTTCCTCGCTCGTACCGTGGTAGATGGGCATGCTCACGTCGATGGAGGGGATTTCGACCCAGCTCATCATGGGGTCGCGGTCAAAGATAAGTTGCTGAGCGTAGGGCTCGATCTGGTCGGTGGGAAGCTCGGTGGCCTCGCCCGCCAGCTGCTCGTTAAAGGAGCGAGCCTGGAGCAGGATGCGCTCGCGCTCCTCTTCAGAGAGCGCGTCCACGGTGCTAGACACGGTGCTGATCTGGTTGAACACGCCCGAGGCCTCGAGCCGGTCCAAGATCCACGGCCAGGTCATAAGGCCCACGCCAATAAGAATGATGACGATGGTGATGAGCCGGTCGGCCCAGCGCGGCAGCCGCTTGCGGCGGCGCTTGGGCTTTGGTTGAGGTTTGGGCTGAGGGCTTGAGCCACCGTTGGCCGCGGCGTTATTGCTCTTCATATGTTTGGCGCCCTGCACCATCGCCGGTCACTCCTCTACAGCTCAAGTTGTCTAAACGAATAATAGCCGATTAGCGAGCCCATGCGCCGGACAACGCAGCTTGACTGCACCGTCCGGGCCACGTAACCCCACTCAACCAATCAAGCCATATGTTGCTTTCATCGTCTCGAGCAACTGCGCCATCGTTACGCCCGCAACCCCAATCTGTTTCAGATTGACGTCGCCCACCTCACAATCTTTAACAAACGCAAGCATATCGTCCTTCAGTTCTCCGCGTAGGTCGACACCTTCCGACTCGCCAAGCAACTGAGCAAGCCTCAGCGCATCGCGTTTATGCTTTTTTACCTTCCTCGAATCAACGTTCTCCCCCGCTTCCCTTCTAGCTTTTAGGTCGAGATACGCCTTCGCTTTGAACGGGACAATGTATTCCGTACCTAGGACCGAAACGCCGCCTACGGTCCGAATTCCCTGAAGGAACAAGCTGTAGTAAGCATCGTCCAACAAAATTGCCGAAAGACTGCTTATGTTTTCATCAACGTGAATTGGCGCCACATCAATCCCCTCACGACCCTTTAGAAAGTCGGGGCACTTCGCGAAGAGTTCAATCATATGGGGGTAACCCGGCCTCTTAGGCTCTGTAAACCGATAAAAACACGAGCCTTTACCTTCGCCCCAGCCGCAGCGGTAGCCGCCATCACGCACCAAAGTCCATATAGCTTCTGCCGTCTGAGGCAACCGGTCATCGGCGACAATTACCACATCAAAATCGTGAGTCGCCCTAAACGGAAGTCCCGCCTCCGAGAGCAAAATGTCGCATGCCGTGCCGCCGATAAGGGCATACGATCCTGCAGCTTTTTGCATATGCTGCTGAAATTCTTGGAGACCTTCTACAGCGCTTCTTGCCATGGATATTCCTTTCCAAACATGCGATCGACTTCGAGCTGAATTCGCTCATCGTCGATTGCCGCCAAAGATAGCGCAAGCGAAATGTCGTCGACACGGGAGGAGCCGGCAAACACGGGCGCATAGCGCCACACTTGGATCATCGCCGTTTCGTTATCCGGCAACTCCCCGTCTGCGACTTCGAGGTCGCTCAGTTGACGCCATGCACTTCTTAAGACGGCCTTTTGTTCCATACCCGGCGCAGCGAGCATCGAACGCGCGGCGAGCGCCGTCTCCCCGGCGTCAGCAAGATAGTCGATCTGCGGCGTCTTCCTTGCAAAAAAGACCTTCGAGACAGGCGAGGAGAGCTCTGCCATGTGCTCACTGAGCAGAAGATCAACGGCAACAGGGAACACGACGACACGTCGTTCGCGACGCTCGCGCCTCGCGAGCCCCCTGTCAACAAGCTCGGTTATGGCCTCACTCGCGCGGCTTGCCGAAATCCCAAGCGCACGACAAAGGTCATAGGGGCGATATGGCTCCTGGGCTGCTCCCCAGATTGCGGCAGCCTGCGCGTTGGGCGACATCTTAGTCGCGTGATTGCGAAACCGGGTACCGCCCCTCCCCGTGCAAGCTGTGCCCATAAATGGAAGAAAAGCCTGTCTACCGGGGCAGACAAAGGGAATCCCTTGTGCGACCAATGCTTTGCGCTGACGTGCATCGGCATCAGGAAACGAAACGACAACAGGAGTCTCCGCACGCAAGGCTAGCTGACTATAGACCCTCTTAGCCTCGGGAAGCCCGACGCCAGTAGGCAAACTTGCAAGCAAAAACGAAAAACCGTTTGCGTCAACAGCGCGGACCTCAATCGCCCGCAGATGCAGCGGCAGGCGTGCGAATCCAGGCCAAGTTTTGGTCTTGGCGGAGAGGCCTAATGCTTCTTGTAAGTAGATTAGCGCTTCGTTCATTTCCATCGTTTTCGTTTGATTCCAGTTTAAATTGGAATTATACATAATTTTCGGAATTAACGAGATTCCTTTCGTGCATAAGCCAGCATTTGCGTTTTCAAAATGTCCCGAATCGGCGAAGCGATTCGGGATACAATAGCTACAGGAAACGACGCACCCCGCGTAAGTACTTTGGAGCGCGGGCGACCAGTTTCCGGTGTTGTTAAATGCCCGGGCCTCTAACCCCGGGCATTCTTATTTGCGCCTGTTGCGGCGCAAATGCCTTCTACCGTCCGCACCGCGCGTGCGCCTACGGACCTTAAACCGAACCTCATATGAGTCAAGAAACGCGATGACGAACGTGCCCACCGCCGCGAGGGCGGCGAGCGCGTTAAGGAATTTCAGCATTTGGGGACCTCCGATCGAGTCGTCGGCCGCCCGCGCACGGAATGCGTCGCAAAGCCATTTTACTGCGAGCGTATGCACCCGCAGCTGGTAAACGCAATATTTGCAAACATCTGTTCGATAATCATACGCTTAATCCATCGGACGATGGAGGCTATCTGCGTTATCCAAAAAGAACGGGGCAGACTCCGCACTGGAATCTGCCCCGAAAAGAGAATGGCAAAGCAAGAACGTGGATGGACGAGAAAAGTGTCCGCAAGTCTCATGGCCATCACATCCCACCTGCCAAAGGGATGGGTGAGCGAGCGTTACTCCTGCTCGGACTCCTCAGCCTGCTTACGGCTGCGGATGAGGTGCGCCACACCGATGCACAGCACCGCGCCACCAGCGATCCAAGTGAAGGTCACGCCGTTGAGACCGGTGAGGGGAAGGCCGACCTGCTTGGTATTGCCGACGGTGATATTGAAGGTGCCGTCTGAGTTTGTGGTTGTGCCAGTTTTGGCCTGAAGCTTGTTATCGCCAACCTTACCCTCGCTATTATCGTTGATGCCTGCGATAAGCTTTTCAGATTCGGTCATATGAAGCTCTAGCTTATCAATATTAGCCCCATCCTTTGACATGGTCGGAACAATCTCGAAATCGAACGGTGAGATATCGGCATAACCCTTGAGAGGCTTTTCTGTCACGGTATATGTGCCGGCATCGAGACCCGTCACTGTAAAATGCCCGTCGTTCTCGGTCTTGAATACATATTCAGAGTTGGAGAGGGTGCCGTCATCCTTAACAAACTTACCATTCAAGGTCGGATCGTCTGGTTTATTCACCTGAATGGTAAACTGAGCACCGTTCAGAGCCCGCTCCGTTCCCAAGTCGACCTTGTTAATCTTGAGGCCGTAGGTGTAGTCCCTGACAGTGTCGGGCACGGTTTGACCATAGTCAGTGGTCATGGGATTGTTGGAGTAGTAAAGCGTTACGGTGTTGGGATTGCCTTCTTTGTTGCTATTCAGGCCAACAACCGCATCCTTATTAATCTGAGCCGTATAAGAGACAACGATGCAAGAATCCTTAGTGATTGCCGCCCCACTGATGTCCTTCAGATTGTTGCAAGTCCACGTCATCGTCTTGTTGCCGTTCGCATCCGCATCACCGCTTTCCGGCGTAAACGAGCCCGTGATGTTCAACATCGGCTTCTCGTGCTTAAGATCTTTCTGCGCAGCATCCTTGCTTGCATACAAATACACCTGAGCACCATCCTGAAGCGTCAGGCCCTTGGAAATCTGATCAGAGAACTTGTAGAAATACGTGTCGTACTTGTCGTAGTTCTCGGCAATGGTGCCGTAAAGGTTGTACGTCACGTTCTGGCCGATTTGGGAGTCGGCAGCATCGTACTCCCCATCGCCTTTATCGCTAACGATCTTCTTCTCAACGGTGGGGATGCCCGTTTTCTCAGTGATGTTAACGGGCTTGCTTCCCACGACAGCGAAAATGGGAGACGTGCCTGCCTCGCCGGCATTGATGGTGCTGGCATCAGTCACAAAGAGCCAGTAGCCGTGCTTAAGATCGGAGACGGTTTTGTTGGTCGTCTTCGCGCTTTCGGCAAGGCCGTCCACGGCGTCGGCAATCTTGTACGCAACGGAATTGGAGTCAACGCAGGTTGTCTTATCGGTTCCCTTCACCCTATCCGTGATCCAGTCCGCGGCGTCTTGGGCGGTCGTTCCCGCATAGAGCTTGTCCTCTTTCCTGATGACGCCCTCGACAGCACCCTGCACCTCAGTGCTTGCCCACGTAATGTTGCTGACGTTTCCATTGTTGTCAACATCAGCATTGAAAATCTGATAGCCCTTGAACTCGGTAGCGTTACCATCAACGTTCTTGATGGTCACCGAGCCATCCGTACCCGCCGCAAACGCCATGGTCACCGGGGCCATAACTCCGCCGAAGCTCAACGCCGCCGTGAGGCCGGCGGTTACTGCCAGGCGTGCGATGTTCTTGCTCATGCTCATCTTCTTTTCCTCTGCTTTCTGCTCGAATTCCATTTGATCTAAATCTGTCTGTCTGTGTCTTAGCATCTGCTTCGCTACGTCTCGCCCCGCTCTCTGTGGGGCTGCCAGCTACTCTTTATGGCTGCCACCTCCCCGCTTGACCAGGAGCGCGACCACGATGAGCGCGGCTCCGGCGACCGCTGCGGCGGCCGCGGCGTACATTGCCATATCGCCAGTCGAGGGCATAAAGCCTCCGGTGGTAATGCTAGGGGGTGTGCCGGTGGGAGTGTTGATGAGCGACGCCTCCAGGCTACCCGTCGACCCGTCCGCACTGTCGGCGCGCAGGGGCGACTCGGCCGTGATGGTGAGCTTGGGCTTGGCGGCGGCCACCTGGTCGACGTCCAGGCCCTCGGCCTTGACCGTCACGGAGCGCGTGCCCTCAAAGGCGGTGTAGCCCTTGGGCGCCTTGAGTTCGCGGACCTCCAGCTTGCCCGAGTCAACGCCCGAGACGGTCACGCGGCCGTCCTCGCCCGTGGTGACGGTGGCCTTGCCCTCCGCATCCCACGTGCCGTCGGCCGCCAGCGTGCGGCCGCGGTCATCGGTGATGCTCAGGACCGCCCCGGCAAGCGGCTTGTCGCCGTCGCTGCCGCGCTTGGTGAGCGCGAGATCCCAGGTGTAGGCGCACGCATCGTCGCTCGGCGTGCGGGTAAAGCCGGCGTCGCCGGACTGGTCGGCAAAGGGAGAGCGCGGGTAGCGCAGGTAGACCTCGTTGGGGTTGCCCTTCGCGATGCCGTGGTTGCACGCGCTGTTGAGCGGCGCATCGTACACGGCGACCACGCGGGCGCCCGCGGTGAAGGCGTCGGCCCCGCCGAGCGCGGCGATGAGGTCGCCGGTGCGCACGGTGAAGGTCTTGCCGTCGGCCGCTACCTTGGTGGCGCACTGGGCCGTGATGTCGGTCCAGCCCTTCGCGGGCTCAGTGCCGGCGCGGCCGTCCTTACCGGCCGAGACGGCGTCGAAGCCGCCGTCCGCACCCGCCGCCACGTACACGCGCATACTCGCGGCGACCTTGGAGGGGTCGAGCCCCGCGCTCATGGTGTCGACGAACCGCACCGTATAGGTGTCGTAGGCGGTGAGCCCCGCCGGGACCGTGGCAGAGAGGCGCCAGTACAGGTCGTCGCCGACCATGGCGTCGGCGGCCTTGCCCCAGGCGGCGGTGCCGTCCTCCAGCACATGCTTGGCCACCTTGGGGGTCGCGGCCTTGGGCTTGACGGTGACGGCGCTGCCGCCCACCAGGGCCATGATCGGCGCGGTGCCGGCCTCGCCTTGGGCGATGGCGTCGTCTTTGGCGACGATGAGCCAGTAGCCGCAGGGCAGCTCGGCCGCCGTGCCCGCGTTAAGGGCCACAGACTTGGCGCCAGAGCTCTGGAGGGAACGAGCGAGCTGTGCGCTCAGCGCGCTCGTAAGGTGGGAATCGGTGTTGAGCCACTCGGCAGCTTCCTGCGCGGTGGCCTGGGAATTGGGCATGCCGGCGCTGTGCAGCACTGGCAGCGCGGTGTCGCGCACGGCGTCGCTTGCCCAAGCGAGGTCGGTGGCGATCTTGGCGTCGTTGTCGCCGTCGACGACGTTGGCGCTAAAGATCTGGTAGGCGTCGTAGCTGCTCGCCACGGTGCCGCTCACCGTGATGGAACCGGTCGAGGTCGGCGCGGCCTGCGCGGAAGCGGGGAACACAACCGCGCAGGTGCCGATCAGGAGGGCAAGCAGCGCAAACAAGATCGGGAAAGAGCAAACTTTCTTATTCACGACGCTCGCCTCCCTTCGCATTCGCCTTGCGACGAATGTGCATCCAGGCCGCAGCAGCGCAAAGCACCGCCGCGCCGGCAAGGTACGTCAGAGTGACGCCCGACATACCAGAAAGGGGCAAAGAGGTTGAGTAGGTGTTGGTGAAGGTGGGGGTGTCAGTCGGTTTCGCGCTCTCATGACCGCTGGCGTCGACCTCGTAGTAGGTCGGCGTGCAGGTCAGCGTGCCGTCACGGTTGTCCTTGGCCGTCACCACAACCTTGAAGGTCTTGGTGTCGTTGGTATAGCCCTTGTGGCTGGTGCCTTCGCCGGCGTCAGCAGCGCATTCACAAATGTAATAAGTGAATGTTGCCTTACCGTCGTTGAAGTCGCTGACTTTGAGTGGTCCGATCTTCTGCTTGGCGAACGTCACCGTCTGCGAGTTGTTCGAGTCATCAGCAGTACTCTTTGTATCAAGCACCGTTTTCTCGCCGCCATCCATGGTATATAGCTCGAACTTGAACTTCTTCATCTCGCCGCCATCGACCTTCTTGGTCACCTGAGGTATCCAAGTGCCGCTGGAGGTGTACGGAGTGTACTTATTGGTGAAGGTCTTTCCCCCGTCGGGGCCGACAATCGAATAATAGCCTTGCTCGTTCTTTTCCAGCGGGTTAGTTGAATCTCCCAGACTCACGCTTGTGATCGTGTAGTTGTGAACGCAAAGAGGAACCTCCGAGTTTGGATTTTCCTTGCTAGGCACTTTCATGAGTTCCGTTTTGTTGTCCTGAACCTTCACCACAATCTTGTACACGGCTGGGTCGTACGTGATGTCGGGATCGTACGTGATGCCGGGATCATTACCAGCATTTTCGACCAAGTAGTATGTAATCTCATTAGCCTTAACAGCCTTATCAATGTACTGTTCGCCAAGGTCAAAGGTGATGTTACCGCTCCCATCATTCTTGGCGGTTCCGACCAAGGTGCAGCCGCCACTGTTGAATGTCTTGTCATTCCAAGAGGGCTCCCTCGCTTCATCCGAATCCTTACGGTAGACCGAGAAGGAGAACTTGCCTTTGTCAATATTCATGTTTTGATTGGTCTGCTGATTGGCCTGCTGATTTATCAGCGCCTTGGTTGCCTTCAACTTAAGGCTCGGTAAGATGTACGTATCCGCAGGCACGCCTAGGTACAAGTTGCCATTCGACATGATGCCGCCACCATGGTCCCAAGAATAGTTGCCCGTGATGAAAGTTGTCGCTTTATTCCGTACTGCATCAATCGTCGTTTTATCCGTGGTATCAACACCCGAAGTCAGACCGATGCTATTTTTTACCTGAGCAGCACCGTTGGCGGGGATGGCAATGCGATTCGTTAGCTCAATGCTTCCCGAATACTTGGCGTCTATATCGCCAAGCATCTTGCCGCTTACCACTGCGACCGGCGTTGTGTGACCTTTCGCCGCGAGGAAGAAATCGGCATGACCACTGTTACGAAAAACATGTTCGCCGTTGCTATCGACCCGGTTATAGGCGTCCTTGTCTTCTGCCTTACCGTTGCCACCGCCAGAAAGATGGGGGCTGCTATTATTGCCGGAATTATTCGACGGGTCGTATTTGTCGTTTTCGTTGTTGTAACTAGAAGCGCCTCCAGCGTCAGTGTTGCCAAAGATTGCCGTGCCCTCAGTGTTCGTTACCAACGTCTTGCCCGTGGGGCAGACTGCAACGCCACCGCCGTAGCCGCCAGCTTCATTGGCGCTAATGTACGAGTTATATATGAATAGCCTACCAGCAGTATATTCCTCGCCTTGGTTTGAGTTTCCCTGAACAAAGATGCCGCCGCCACCCCAGTCAAAGCGAGACATGCAGTGATTGTTAGTGATATAGACTTTATTGTTTCCAGTGCCGTTAATCATCGCGTCAACCATCTGGCCCACTCGGACGCCGGCACCTTCAGATCGGTAGCTCACGTTAGAGGCAATAATTCCTCCCGTGATATTCAGCCACGCCATTCCTGAGCGAGACGTTTGGTCATTCCGTTCGACATCGGTAACGTAAACGCCGCCGCCGGCTTCATCGGAGTAGTTGCCGGTAATCTGACCATCGGAAATAGTGACTTTCGCTCCATAATTGGCAGCAAGCCCAGCGCCGCCATGGTCACCGTTGCCATCCTTGCCGCAGAATTTAGCCATTCTATTATTCGTGATATAGCCATCAGAAACGGTCACGATGCCGCCCTTGGCCATAATGCCGCCACCGAGTCCCGCGTTGAGTGTGCTATTACCGGAGATTACGCCACCGGTCATGTTGATTTTGGTCATGTTGTTTTCAGGGTCTTTAGGGTTCACATCGACGCCGTTAGCGAACACACCGCCGCCATTGGAAGCGTAGTTGTCCGCGATCACGCCACCGGTGAGGTTGAGGGTGGCACCTTTGCCGTTCTTGACGCCAAGTTCAATGCCTGCGCCTTGGCTCTTAGAGGTTGCACCGCAAACGTAGCCACCCCTCATATTGACGGTAGAACCTTCCTCGGCATAAACCAAACTGTTAACACTGATATTTTTCTGTTGCGTAATCACGCCACTCTCGAGATTGAACGTACCGCCCTTGTTGTCGAATGCATAGAGATTAATGAGTTTCAGGTGGTCAAGATTCAGGTTGTCTTTGTCAGCACATGCCACGATGGCACCGCCGATACTCGTTTCATGTTTATACAGAGTCTCGGTAGTACTGGTGCCGTCCGCCTTAACAGACGATCCAGTTACATAGTAGGTGAGATTGGTAGGGATATTGGAATTGTCGCAGGTCATGGAAGCAGGGTTACCATTTTTGCTGAGCGAGTTATCCTGGCAAACGAAGTCGTCGCCAGTCGGAATATCCATTGCAGTCTGCTTATTATCCTTGACGGTTAACGTTGCACCTTTAGTGATGTTAAACAGAGGCTGATCTTTATTCGAATACTTAATCTTATGGCCGTTTAGATCCAGCGTGATATTGCTACCGTCTTCGTCGAGCAGAATATACGTGCTGGTATCAATATCAGTCGTAAGTTGAAAGTTGGCAGTGCCTTTCGCATTCTCCAGCTCAGATTTCAGCTTATTCGCGCTATCTATGCTTTTTATCTCACCGGATGCCGTTTCGGCCTGCCCGCCTTCCGCGACCGCCTTTACAGCATTGTCATCCGACGTCTCGCCGTCTTCACCCCGTTGCTCGTCCTCAAGCTGATCCTCAGCCTGATTCTGTTCAACGTCATTTGAAGAGCCAGTCTCGCCACCCTCAGCGTCGTCACTATTCTGGTTTTCGGTATCCCCGTTGTTGGTGCTGTCTACACCAGTAGACTCACTTGAGGAACCCCCCCATCACAGTTTCCTCGGTAGAAACCGCCTGATCATCGTTGGCAATGGCCTGCAAGATCGGAGGCATGACGAGCGACAGTACCAGGCTCAAAACGGAGGCTCCGCACAAAACGCCTGCCAGTACGCGGCGCGTCGCTTTTTTACTCTGCTTAGTTTTTTCTGAATTCGCTTTCATCGATGTCTCCTCCCCAAGAGACCGCGATCTTGCTCTTTCATTATCAAACGTATCTGCGCAATCTGTAATTGCGCACGCGTATAGTACATATTGTAACGATTGTTTGAACATCTAAGCAAAAATACCGATAGTTTTGTAGCGAATTCTCAATTCTCTTGACATTTGCTCGGATTTACCTTCGTTTATTCGCTATGAAATATCTATTTTTACTGGTAATTAAGCTAGTTATCATTTTTTTAATAGCATTTTATTTATTTGCACAACATTTTGCTCAAGAGCATGCGTCCTTTGAACGGTCGAAAATCGACCGTGAACGGTAGATCATTAACCGGGAGGAATAGACTACCAAGTTGATGGGAATATCTTTAACTCATCGGTAGTTACAAGCGTAATGTTCAGACAACCATATTTGAATTTTCGCGCAGATTTTAGGCATCAATTCGCCCAAATCGCCAGAGGCCACCGCAAAGGAGCCTGCCCCCTTTGCGGTGGTCCCCCCCCCGGCGCTATAGCAGATGCTCCTCGATAAAGATCGCGATGCCGTCTTTGTCGTTGCTCGCGGTTACAAAGTCGGCGGCGGCACGGGTGGCGTCGCTGCCATTTGCCATGGCCACGCCCACGCCGGCGTCGGCCACCATGCAGGTGTCGTTGTCCGCATCGCCAAACACGCAGATGTCCTGGAGCTCCATGTCGTTGAGCTCCGCCACGCGCACAAGGCCGCGCGTCTTGGACACGCGCGGATCCATGAACTCGTAGAGCCGCTGCGTGGTTTGCAGAGCCGCCGCCTTAACAGTGTCATCGGCAAACGTCGATGCTCGCTCAATCACCCGCGGCATTACCTCGGGCGCCATGGTAAACATCACCTTGGGCTGCGGCTCGCGCAAGAACTCGGCAAAATCGACCACCTGGTAGGGCACGCCGTCGACGCGCGACAGGTGCTCGACGCACGCGTTGCTCTCGGGCACGTAGAACACGCCGTCTCGGGGGCAGACGGGCGTTGCCGGAAGGTCCGCCATGTGCTTGCAGATGCGCGCGATGGTCTCGCCCGGCAGCGGATAGCTCAGCTCGTTGATGTCGTGCGCGCGGTCGATGACCTCGGCGCCACCGCAGCCCACCATCACGTCTACCAGGCCTTCGATGCCCCAGAGCTTGTACATGGCCTCGGTCGCGTGGGCGTCGCGCCCGGTGCACAGGCCAAAGAGCACGCCGCGCTCGCGCAGGGCGCGGATCGCCGCCACGGTGCGCGGGGACACCGTGTGCTGGCTCGTGAGCAGCGTGCCATCGATATCGCAGAACACGGCTTTGATGTGGCTGAAGGTGGTGTCCATGGGGGCCTTTCTGGGTTGTGCGGCGGTGTGGGGTGTATTCGTGAACGGCGTACATGGTATACCAAGGCGCACACGAGGCGCTTGGGCGCAAAACCACCACAAAGGTGCCTGGCTCCTCTGTGGTGGTCGGACCCGCAGGATGGCCTGGCCCGGAGCGCAAACCATCACAACATTCGACATTATTCGGCAAAATCGCGGTTTTCATCGAATGTTGTGATGGTTTTTACTGCCTTGCGCCACGATCAAAATGCCGGCGTCCAAACAGCAGCAACGCCGCGGGAACCGCCGTCACGACCATGCCCGCCCCTACGAGCGTCTGCTGCACACCAAACGTCGCCGCCAGCCACGGGGCAATCGCCAGCGGGGCCACGCCGGCGAACATATTGCCAAAACCCATGACCGAGTTGACGCGACCGAGCTGCTCGAGCGGAGCCGTCGTTTGCACGATCGTGTTGTGGAGCGGGTTGACGACACCCCAAGCTATGCCCAGGGCGATCTGGCCGACGAGGGCCACGCCCACGTACGGCGTTCCCACATAGAGCAAACTTCCCAGACCCACGGACATGAGCGCCACAAGCAGCGTCTTAAGGTTGACCAGGTTCGGCGGCAAGCGGAGCGCGACCACGGCGCCCAGCACCGCGCCCACACCGCTGGCCGACGAGAGCCAACCCATCCATTCGACACCGACGTGCAGGACATCGCGGTAGAAGAACGACTCCAGCGGATCGAAAGCACCATAGCCAAAGTTTGAAAGGAAGATGATGCAGAAAAGTAGCGCGAGAACGCTGTTGGCGAAGACTGTCTTGATGCTGGCTGCGAAGGTGGCGCGGGAAGATGTGTTGGGGTCGGGGCTTTGGCTGGCCTTATCCGATGTGATGTCGCCGATCGCGGGTTTACCTTCGTGTGTGGCGACCTGGCCTGCACTTTGCCTAAAGCCCCAACCAGCGACGAGCGCCAGCACTGTAAAGAGCATCATGAGCACGAACACCGCGCGCGACGACGCAGCCGCCGCGACAAAGCCGCCCAGCGTGGGACCAACGATGATACTCACGTTTGAAAACATGGCGATGGCGGAGTTGATGTCTTTGAGCTCGACAGGATCGTCGGTGAGGTAGGCCGGATAGGATGTGGCGATGGGCTGGGCGAACCCCATCACAAAGCCCAGGAGCACCGCACCGAGCAGGACGATGCCGGTCGCGCTGCCAAAGGCGAGGATTGCCGCGCCGGTTGCCAACGCGCCGACGACGCTCAGCAAGAAATGGCGTCGCGGGCCCCAAGCGTCGAGCACCGCGCCGCCCGCAAAGGATCCCAGGATCACGAAGACGTTCATAAAGAGGACGGCCAGCGATGTCGCGACGACCGAAGCGCCGTCCGCATAGGTGAGCGTTCCGATGACGCCGATAAAGTAGCTGGTCTGAAAACCGGTGTAGATGAGAAAGCGCATCGCCACCAGGCGCTTGGCCTGCGCGGACAGCGATGATTGAGGCTTTGAGAAAAGAGAGGCGAGCATGGAGACTCCTTGTTTCATACGAATACGGGCGGTGGGCATTCGCCACCGTCTGTCAAATCAATCTATCCGCATGAAACATTAAGGACGCATCGAGCCCCTTCTCTCCGTTTTTCGCCCGTCATGAACTACTTGGTAGATTGTAAGGTATGTCCCACACATCTAACAAAGCAAAACCACCACAAAGGTACCTGGCCCCTTTGTGGTGGAAGTGACGTTTGCCCAGGTAAAACCTGCCAAAATAAACCTGTCCCTTTTTGGCAGGTTTTAGGCCAGATGGTCTTGGATCAGATCGCAGATGGCTCGGGCGTCGTTGATGTTGATGGCTCGGGTCGCAAAGCCGGCGTCGAAGGCCTGACGCGCCAGTGCCTCGTTGCAGGCAAGGGCCAGCGTGTGACCGTCGACCAGGTCGAGCGAGCTCTTACCGCGCAGACGGTCGACACCGGAGCGCGCGACCACGATGTTGTCGAAGCCCTCGGTCTTGTAGCCCTCGATGATCACCACGTCGACATCGTTGTATCGCGACAGCAGCTCACGCGCGGGCATCTCGTCCTCCTCGCGCGTGTCGGCGTACTCCGCCCAGCGCGTGGCGCAGATGAGGCCCACGTGCTTGGATCCGGCCTGGTGATGGCGCCAGGTGTCCTTAGCGGGCACATCGATATCAAAGCCGTGATGCCCATGATGCTTGAGCGAACCCACGCGCAGGCCGTGGCGGGTGAGCTCGGCGATAACCTTCTCGACGAGCGTGGTCTTGCCCGAGTTCTGGTAGCCGATAAACGCGATCGCGGGGACGGCCGGTGTCGGAGCTGCGGGCGCGACGGCGACGGGTGTACTCGCGAGTGCGTCGCCCGCGGCTCCCACGGCCTCAACGGCAGCAGCCTGACGCTCTGCGCGATCCCAGACGCCCGAGCGGCCGCCCTCCTTGTGCAGCAGGCGCACGTCGACGATCTCCATGCCGCGATCGACCGCCTTGCACATGTCGTAGATCGTTAGGCACGCGGCACTCGCGCCGGTCAGGGCCTCCATCTCAATACCCGTCTTGCCCGTCACGCCGGCCGTAACCAGCACGTGAAAACCGACCTGCCCGTCCGCGCGCGCCGGCGCCCAGCCCTCGGGCACGTCCTCGGCCGGCGTCCCCGCCGAAGCGATGGGCGCAATGTCGCACTTGCTCTTGGTAATGAGCAACGGATGGCACATGGGAATGATGTCGCTCGTACGCTTGATGGCCATAATGCCCGCCACACGCGCGCAGGCAAGCACGTCGCCCTTTTTGGCGCGGTCCTGCAGCACCATAGCCTGCGTCTCGGGATGCATGAGGATGGTGCCCTCGGCGATGGCAATGCGATGGGTCTCGGCCTTGTCGGACACGTCGACCATGCGCACCTCGCCCTTGGCGTCCACGTGCGTCAGCTCGTCGCGACGGGCGTCACGGGCGGGCTCGGTGGCAGCGCTGGCAGACGGCTGCGCGGACGCATCGGCGTTGCCAGCATTCGCCGCAGCCGTGACTTTGTGGGCAGACATCGCGGCCCTGCGAGCGGCCTTGGTGGCATCGGCGTACCTGCTCTTGGCCATATAATCATCCTCCGATTTGGGACATAAATCGTTGCGTACCCTCAATTATCGCGTGTTCCTGCGGTTTGTGGGTCACGGCATCGCGCCAAATCGAAAGCACCTGCATATCATCACCACGGCGCAGCGCCTCGCGCACCGAATACTCGGCATCGCTGAACAGGCACGGACGCACGTTGCCATCGGCCGTCAGGCGCAGCCGGTTGCAGTTCGCGCAAAAATGATTGGACATGGCGCTAATAAAGCCGACCGTTCCCGCCGCGCCCGGAAAGTGCCAATAGCGCGCAGGGCCCGCGCCGGCAGGAGCGTCGTTGATGTCGAGCGGCTCGAGCTCGCCCAGACCCGCCGCGGCGGCCCCGGCATTGATGCGCGCCCGCAGCTCGTCACTCGGCACGGTGTCGCTCGCGTCCCACAACTCGGGATTGAGCGCGGGCGCATGCGGATCCACAGCGCAATGCGAACTCGTGTGCTCATCGCCGATGGGCATATATTCGATAAATCGCAGATGAATGGGGCGGTCGACGGTCAGCCGTGCGAGGGCCGTCACATCCTGGTTGAGCCGACGCACAACAACGCAGTTGACCTTAACGGGCTCAAAGCCCCAAGCCAGCGCCGCATCGATGCCAGCCATGGTCTGCTCGAGCCGACCCAGGCGCGTGATCTTTCCAAAGAGCGTAGGGTCGAGCGTGTCGAGCGAAATGTTGACGCGGTTAAGCCCGGCATCTTTGAGCTGCGGCGCCAGCTTGGGCAGCAGGGCGCCGTTAGTGGTGAGCGAGATGTCCTCGATCTGCGGGATCGCACGAATGTCGCGAATGAGCGGGATGATGCGGCGGCTGACCAGCGGCTCGCCGCCCGTCAGCCGCACGCGGCGAATGCCCTCCCCCGCTACCAAGCGCACAAAGCGGGCGATTTCCTCGGCGCTGAGCAGCTCGTCGTGCGCGCGGGGCGCCACGCCATCGGCCGGCATGCAGTAAATGCAGCGGAAATTGCACTTGTCGGTAACGGCAATGCGCAGGTAGTTGATATCGCGGCCAAAGCCGTCATGTTGCACGCGCCCGTCCACGCGGCCCTCCTCTCACGCGGCGTTTTATTCTTCGGAAAACATAATACCCCACGAGAGAATCATGCCGACACCCGTACGACAGGACAGGTTGCTTCGAGCAAAACGGACTTTCCAAGCCCATCCTCAACACGCAAACCATCACAACATTCGATGCTTTTCCCGTTTTTGGCAAAAAACGTCGGATGTTGTGATGGTTTGCCTGCCCACGGCACCCCGCAGAAGGACCGGAACGTCCCTAAAGGCCGCCGTCCCAGTGCCGGATCACGAACTCTCGCAGGTCATTCTGCCGCTTTTGGAACGCTTCGCTTCGGTCGCACTTAAGACCCATAGCGAGCGCGATGGCGTTCATCGCCCGGTGCAATTGCAGCTGATGGGCAAACTGAGTCCCGGTGAGGACGATCATCCTAAAGCCCAGCGCGCTCAGCACGGTCATCCGCTCCGCATCCGACGCGCTGCGCTGTTTATCAAGATGGTCCAAGCCGTTGTATTCAATCCCCGTACCGTTCGCAGGCGCATATACGTCGATCTCGAAATACCCGGCCTTTGCGAGATACTTGAACTCGTTGGGAACATCGACCCGATGGTTGAGCTCAACCTTGGCGTATCCCAGCCCGCCCTGGGAACGTTTTGCTACGACCATGATTGCGGTGGCCGTCTCCATGGGCGAACGCGCGCCATCGTGCACGCGCTTGAGCACGGCGGCCGCGCGCACAGCCCCCTGACGAGATCGGTTCTCGTTGCAATAAGCAATCAAGTCGGCAACGGTATACCTCTGCCCCATCTCGATATAATCGCCTGTCGACAGATGATTCAAATGGTAACGGGCGCAGATTTCGTAGCCATATTCCAGCTGTTCGGGCTCGCTCATCCACGAACCCGCTTGGACAAAGCACATGACCTCATCAACCACCAGAAGGCCCTCTGCCACCTCGATAAGATGACCTGGAGGTACCGGCGCCCCAAACACGTGGCACCTAAATCCAGCCGGCGTCGAGCGCTCAAAATCGAAGTTGACGAGCGTGTCGATATGATCGAGCTCTTCTCGCGGAATACCGAGCGAGACCAGATAGTCGGCAACGATTCCAACTGCCGTTGAAGCCCTCAGCCCCTTGGCATCGAGTCCCAATTTGGGCAGGCTCGCAGTCGGCTCCGCCTCGTTAGCAAGCGAGTCCTCATCGTATAGGATACTTGCTCGCGAGAGCGGCTCGGACGGGCGCGCCACGTTGTGGTACAGCCAGGCAGTCTTATGGGACAGGACGATCGGCAGGTCCATGAGCCCTCCAATGGAGTCGGATAACCAACCTTATTCCCCTGCCCACGGGTCCGCACACCTTCGTGCACAAGAAAGCGATTCCACCCGGTCGAGTGGCAGAAAAACCATCACAACATTCGGTGCTTTTCCCGATTTTGGCAAAAAACGTCGAATGTTGTGATGGTTTGAGGCGAGGTAAGGGGCACGGAGGGCCAAAGCATCGCGCTCGAACGGGTTAATCCAACTCTTTTAAGCCATGCGCCAGCTGCCAGTACTCGCCGTGCTGGGCGAGCAACTCTTCGTGCGTGCCGCGCTCGATGATGCGGCCGTGTTCGAGGACCATGATGGCGTCGGCGTCGCGGACGGTGGACAGGCGGTGCGCAATCATAAACGTGGTGCGTCCGCGCATGATGCGGTCCATACCGCGCTCGATGAGCTTTTCGGTACGCGTGTCAATGGAGCTCGTGGCCTCGTCCAGAATGAGCACCGGCGGGTCAGCGACGGCCACGCGCGCGATGGCGAGCAGCTGGCGCTGGCCCTGCGACAGGTTGGCGCCATCGGCCGTGACCGGTGTGTCGTAGCCCTGCGGCAGGCGGCGGATAAACGAATCCGCGCAGGCGGCCTCGGCAGCGGCGCGCACCTCTTCGTCGGTCGCGTCGAGCTTGCCAAAGCGGATGTTCTGCGCAATGGTGCCGCTAAACAGGTGCGTGTCCTGCAGCACAATGCCGAGTGACCCGCGCAGGCTGGCCTTGGCAATATGCTTGACGTCGATGCCGTCGTACGTGATCTCGCCGTCATCGACCTCGTAGAAGCGGTTGATGAGGTTGGTGATGGTCGTCTTTCCGGCGCCCGTCGAGCCAACAAAGGCGATCTTTTGCCCCGGTTTGGCGAACAGGTTGAGATCCGTGAGCACGCGGGTGCCTGGCACGTAAGAAAAGTCCACGGCATGGAAGCGCACGTCGCCGGCGAGCGGGACCAGACCGGTAACAAGCTCGGTACCGTCGGCTGCCACCGCACGACCCGATTCATCAACGGCTGCCACGTCATGCAAATGCCCGTACGCGCCCACGCCCTGGCCCTCGGGAATTTTCCACGCCCACGCGGCATCGCCCGTCTGCACCAGCTCCACGCAGCCCTCGTCCACCTCGGGCTTAAGGTCCATAGCCGCAAACAGGCGCTCGGCACCGGCCAACGCGTTGAGCAAGAAGTTGCCGAGCTGCGTAAACTGGTTGATGGGCATGGCGGCTTGGCGCACAAAGACCAGGTAGCTTGCAAGCGCGCCCACGTCGGCCAGGCCCTTGATGCAGAGCATGCCGCCCGCCACGGCGACGATGGCATAGTTGACGTAGCCAATCACGACGGTCATGGGCACCATGGAGTTGGCATAGCTCACGGCGGCGGTGCCGGTGCGGCGAAGCTCGTCGTTGCGGCAGGTGAAGCCGGTGAGATTCGCTGCCTCGCGGTTAAAGACCTTGATGACCTTTTGGCCCGAGACCATCTCTTCGATATATCCGTCCAGGTCGCCAAGCGATGCCTGCTGGGCGGCAAAGAAGCGCTTAGAGCGCGCGCCCGAGTAGCGCGCATACAGCACAATGGCCGCATCGCACACGAGCGTGATAATCGTGAGCTGCCAGTTAAGGATGATGAGCATGGCTGTGGTGCCGATCACCTGAATGGTCGCCTGAATCACGTTGGCAAAGCTGTTGTTGAGCGCCTCGGAGACGGTGTCGACGTCGTTGGTGAAAAAGCTCATGATGTCGCCCGAGCGCGTACTGTCGAAATAGCTGAGCGGCAGCGTCTGAATGTGCGCGAACAGGTCACGGCGGATGTCGGAAACCACGCGTTGGGCCGCGCGCACCATGATCTGCGAGTAGCCTAGAGCCGAGAGCACGCCCGCGGCGTAGATGATCGCCGTTACGATGACCTGCTTGGTGAGCAGCTCCTCGCCGCCCGCGGCCAGGCCGTTGACGATGGGGCGCACCATATAGGTGCCGGCAAGGCTCGCGATGGCGGCGATGGAGGCCAGCACACCAACCGCCAGCAGCGAGAACTTGGCATGCCCCATGTAGGAGAGCAAGCGGCGGAGCGTTCGGCGCAGATTGGCCGGACGAGCCTGAGCGGAAGTCTTAGGCATGGCGCTCACCCCCTTCCAGGGATGATCCGTATGCGACGGAGGAAAACGGATCGTTCGCGTCGTCGACATCACCGTCGTCGCTCGCATCACCCGCGAACTCCATCTGCGAGGCGTAAATCTCCTGGTAGATGTTGTCACCTGCCAGCAGCTCCTCATGCGCGCCCACGCCGTGGACACGGCCGTCATCCAGCACCACGATGCGGTCGGCATCCATCACGCTTGCGATACGCTGGGCGATGATGATCACCGTCGTGTCGGGAATCTGGGCGATATGCTCGCGGATCTTGGCGTCGGTCGCCATATCGACCGCACTGGTCGAGTCATCAAAAATGAGCACGCGCGGGTGCTTGAGCAGCGTGCGCGCGATGCACAGGCGTTGCTTCTGGCCGCCCGAAACACCGGCGCCACCCTGGCCCAACTCGCCGCCCAGCCCGCCGATGCGATCCAGAAACTCGTCCACGCACGCCGCACGGCAGGCATCCAACAACTCCTCGTCGGTGGCATCGGGCGCGCCCCACTGCAGGTTCTCGCGTACGGTGCCCGTGAACAGCACGTTCTTTTGCAGCACAATGCCCACCGCATCGCGTAGGGCAACCAGGTCGTAGTCGCGCACGTCGCGCCCACCCACGAGCACGGCGCCCTCAGTCGCGTCGTACAGGCGCGCGATGAGCTGCACGAGCGAGCTCTTGCCCGAGCCCGTGCCGCCGAGCACGCCCACCGTGGAGCCCGGCTCGATGCAAAGGTCGATATGCTCGAGCACGTCCTCGGCAGCATCCGCGCGGTACTTAAACGACACATCGCGGAACTCGACACTTCCGTCGACAACTTCGCACACAGCCGCGTCTGCCGCGGGCGCCTCGATAAGCGAGCGCTCATCGAGGACGTGCGAGATACGCTCCACACTGGCGAGTGCGCGCGTAAGCAGCAAAAATACGTTGGAGATCATCATGAGCGAGTTCATAATCAGCAAAACGTAGCTCATAAAGCCCGTGAGCGAACCCACGCCTAACTCGCCGGCGATAATCATGCGCCCGCCGATCCACAGGATCGAGATGGCAGCAACGTACATCGACAGCTGAAACACCGGCAGGTTGAACACGGCATTGCCGAACGTCTTCGTCGCCGTATGCGCGAGCTCGGTATTGACGGTGTCGAACTTGGCCTCCTCGTGCTCGGCGCGCACATACGCCTTGACGGCGCGCACGGCAGTGAGGTCCTCCTGCACCACGCCGTTGAGGTGGTCCATCGAGGTCTGGAGTTGGCGGTAGAGCGGACTGACGCGATAGGTGATGACGCCCAGTACGATTGCCAGCACGGGCAAGATGATCGCAAAGACGGTGGCGAGCGGGCGCGACAGCGCCAGCGCGTAGATAAGGCCGACAACGAGCGTCACCGGGCCGCGCACCATGGGACGGAAGCCATTACCGATGGCATTTTGGATGACGGTAATATCGGTGGTCATGCGGGTGACGAGCGAGCTGGCATCGTAGTTGTCCAGGTTGCCAAAAGCGAGCGTCTGGATCTTGCGATACTCTGCCTCGCGCAGGTTGGCGCCCAAGCCCGAGGCCACGCGAGCGGATGTGCGGGCATAGCCCAAGCCCAATACCAGCGAAAACGCCGCACACACCAACATGTACGCGCCTTGCAGCAGCATGTAGTTGATGTCGCCCGCAGGCACGCCCACGTCGATGATGTTCGCCATGATAACCGGGATAAACAGCTCGAGCGCCGTCTCGGCCGTCACAAAGAGCACGCCGAGTATGGCGTCGCGACGGTATTCCCCCAAGTAGGAAAACAGGATCTTGAGATTGCGCACGCAGGTTCATCCCCCATCAAACGTTGTTCGCAAACGCACGTATTATTGCGCGCCGAATAATGGTGTCAAGTATTCCGAAATCGTTTTCTGCAAGGTTAGCGCCGGCGGCGAGTTCTCGTGATGTGTGTCCATATTCACTCGGAATAATGGTGCGCGTGACTTTTTTCGCCCCACTGCCGACACAAACCTTGACTCTACAATCGTTGTAGGGTTTTCACTACACTGGTACGTAAACAAACCCAGCCAGAAAGCCCCGCCCATGGAACACGACCTCACACGCGGCAATGTCCTCAAGACCATCGCGGTCTTTGCCCTGCCCTATATGCTCTCGTACTTTTTGCAGATGCTCTACGGCATGGCCGACCTGTACATGATGGGGCAGTTTAGCGGCGCCGCCGGCATCACCGCCGTGGCAAATGGCGCGCAGACGCTCTATATGATTACCGTGGCGCTTGTGGGCCTGGCCATGGGAACGACGGTGGTCGTCGGCCACGCCGTGGGCTCACGCCGCTTCGACCGCGCCGAGACCGCCATCGGCAACACCATCACGCTCTTTATGGGTGTCTCGGTAGTGCTGGCCGCCGTCCTGCTCGCACTGTGCCCGCAGATCGTGGCGCTCATTGGCACACCGGCCGAGGCAGTCGAAGGCACTGCCGCCTACCTGCGTATCTGCTTTGTCGGCATTCCCTTTATCGCCGCGTACAACATTCTTTCGGCCATCTTTCGCGGGCTGGGCGATTCGCGCTCGCCTATGTACGTGATCGGCGTGGCATGCATCATCAACATCGCGCTCGATTTTCTGTTTATCGGGCACATGGGGCTCGGCCCCGTGGGCGCGGCGCTCGGCACGGTGACCGCGCAGACGGCCAGCGTTGTCCTCGCGCTCGTGTGGCTCAAGAGCCGCCGCACGAACATCCACGTTAAGCGCAGCGACCTGCGCCCCCAGCCCGAGGTGCTCGGCAGCATTCTTAAGATCGGCGTGCCCGTGGCCGTGCAGGACGGCTGCATCCAGGTGGCGTTTATGTTCATCACCGTCATCGCCAACCACCGCGGCCTGGTCGACGCCGCCGCCGTGGGCCTGGTCGAGAAGATGATCAGCTTTTTGTTCATTGTGCCGAGCTCCATGGGCGCTACCGTCAGCGCGCTCACGGCGCAAAACGCCGGTGCGGGCAAGGGTGACCGCGCGCGTCAGGTACTCAAGGACGCCATGACGATCTCGGTGGTGTACGGCTGCCTGATCACGGCGCTGATGTGGCTGGTGGCGCCGGCGTTTATCGGCTTTTTTGCCAAGGACGCCGCGGTGGTCGCCGCCGGCACCGGCTATATGCGCAGCTACATTTTCGACGCGATTTTTGCCGGCATCCACATTTGCTTTAGTGGCTTTTTCGCTGCGTACGGCAAGAGCTATATCGGCTTTGCGCACAACGTGCTAGCCGTGGCGCTCATTCGCGTGCCGGGCGCGTGGCTGCTGTCGAACGCCTATTCCGACACGCTGTTTCCCATGGGCATCGCTTCGCCGTGCGGATCGATTTTGTCGGCAGTCATTTGCGTTGTCGCGTTTACCGTGCTCAACCGCCGCGGGGCCTTTGACAAGTTGGCAGCGTAGCGGGGCAACGCGAGATCGCCCTCATCGACGACATCATCAGCGACGACCCGGCGACCTACGTGACGCAGATCACGGTGCCCGTTACTGCGCTCGATTAAGAACCTCCCGGACAGGCATGAAGTGCAGCTCAACTAACGAGCGTCGGCTACAGGAGGACTATCACGCCGAGGACAGTCCCCGATATGGCGGTTTTACTCCTCCGGAATCGGAAACGCACGGATGAACTCTGCAGGCGAGAAGGTCTTGATGGTCGAGCGCACAAAAGCGGCGCGGTCACGCGTGATGATAAAGTCCACGCCGGCACGCTCGGCCATCGCACGGATACAGCCGTCCTCAAAGTCCGGTTCATCAGAATAGGCGGAGGTAAAACAAGCTTCTTGGTCCAGAGGCTCTACCGAGTAGCTCTTAAGGCAGTCGCGAACCACCTCGCGGGCGCACGCCTCGCCCGTCTGTTTAGTGAGAATGTAGTACGCGTCCTTGAGAGAGCAGGCCGAAACAACGCCCTCGATAAGCCCCACGTCAACGAGCCCCTTGGTCATTTGTGCAGCCCCATGCTCCGGCCGGCCCGGCAGTACACAATCGAGCAGAAAATTGGTATCGAGAAACACCCTCATAGGTAGCGCTCCCTCGCGACGCGCTTTTCATCTTCAACCGTCATCGTATCGAGCGGCGTTCCCTTTGGCATGTTAGCCACGATATCGAGATACTCCTGGTAGTCCTCATTCTCCGCAAGCATCTCACGGATCTCCTTCCAGGTGATCTTGGGATGCCACATCGTACCCACGTCGCGCTTGGGCTTGCCCGTGCCGCACGTCGGCTTTGCGCCCCCACGCTCCTGGGCAGCGTCATATTCCACCGTAACTGGACCTTCATAGTCGAGCGGCACGATCTTGAACAACGGCTTGCTCCGCTTGAAGACCACAACCTCCTCGCCCTCATTGGCAACCTTTTCGGCCACCTGCGTAAGGTTTTGGCGCAGTTCCGAAAACGCGACGGTAACCATAACTGCTCCTCTCAACATATATCTTTACTGCTCAGTATACACGTTAATGTTAATGTTAACGTGTATAAGAATCACCACAATGGGGGCGATCAACCATTACGGGCACCTCTGCTTTGTATGAATCTTCTATCGCTCCGGAACGACACCGCTCCGCAGGGTCACCCTCAGCAACCTACATGACGCAGATCATGCTGCCCGCCACCACGCCCAAATAAAAACCTCCCGGAAAGTATCAACCTTTCCGGGAGGTTTTCTAATTTGATTATCGATGTCTTAAGCCTGGGGCACCTGACCAGTCGCCAAGATCTGCTCGAGTGCGTCCTCGTCCAGTACGGGTACGCCCAGCTGCTCGGCCTTGGTGAGCTTGGAGCCCGCTTTGGGGCCGGCGACCAGATAGCTCGTCTTCTTTGAAACACTGCCCGAGACCTTGGCACCAAGCACCTTGAGCGCCGCGCCCGCCTCGTCGCGCGTGCGGTTGACAAGCGTGCCGGTGAGCACGAAGGTCAGGCCTGCGAGTGGTTGTGCGTCGGCGAGCTCGCCCGCCACGCCAGCGTCGGCTGCAGCTTGCGCGTGCGCGGCGCCCAAGTCGACCTCGAGCGACAGACCCGCCTGACGCAGGCGCTCCAGCACGGCCAGGTTTTCGGGCACGGCCAGGAACTGCTTGACGCTCGCCGCAATCTTGGGACCGATGCCCTCGCACTCGGCAATGTCCTCTTCGCTCGCCAAGATGAGCTTGTCAATCGACAGGAATCGCTCGGCGATGACCTCGCCCACGCTCTTGCCCACGTGACGGATGCCCAAGGCAAACAGCACACGACCGAGCGGCTGGCTCTTGGACTTGTTGAGCTCGGCGATGATTTTCTCGGCCGTCTTGAGGCCTACCGGAATGGGGTCGCCCTTCTTGACGCCCTTTTTGCTGTTGGAGCTGGCGTACACGCGGCCCGTGTCCAGGCCGGCGATGTCGTCGACCGTGAGCTGGTAGAAGTCCGCGACATCGTGGATCAGGCCGGCGGCGATCATCTTGTCGACGATCTCGTCGCCTAGGCCATCGACGTCCATGCAGCCGCGGCTCACCCAGTGAAGCAGGCGCTCCTTGAGCTGCGCGGGGCAGTCGATGGAAACGCAACGGTAGGCGACCTCGCCGTCCTCGTGGACCACGGGGCTGCCGCACACGGGGCAGACCTCGGGCATGTGCCAGTCGGCCGAATCGACCGGGCGCTTGTCGAGCACCGGACCCACGACCTCGGGGATCACGTCGCCCGCCTTGTGCACGATGATAGTGTCGCCCTCGCGCACGTTTTTGCGGCGGATCTCGTCGATGTTGTGCAGCGTGGCGCGCGCGATGGTGGAGCCGGCGACCGTCACCGGGTCGAACTCGGCAACCGGCGTGAGCACACCGGTGCGGCCAACCTGGATGCGAATTTCGCGCAGGACGGTCTGCTTTTCCTCGGGCGGGAACTTAAAGGCAATCGCCCAGCGAGGCGCACGGGCGGTAAAGCCCAGGTCGAGCTGCTGCTGGAAGCTGTCCACCTTTACGACCACGCCGTCGATGTCGTAGTTCAGGTCACCGCGGTGCTCAAGCGCCTGAGCGCAGAACTCGTGAACCTCGGCGGGTGTAGCGCAACGGGCAACGTTAGGGTTGACGCTAAAGCCGGCGCTACGCAGCCAATCGAGGAACTCGCGCTGGCTGTGGACGTGCAGCGGGTCGGTATCGGCGATGGCATAGATAAAGGTGGCGAGATCGCGGCGCGCCGTAACCTTGGGATCCTTTTGGCGCAAGCTGCCGGCGGCGGCGTTGCGCGGGTTGGCGAAGGGGTCGCGTCCCTCGGCATCGGCCTCTTCATTCAGACGAACAAAGCTGCCCTTGGGCATATAGACCTCGCCGCGTACCTCAATGGTACGCTCGCGGTCGGCACCCATGTGGGCGAGCGCTGTCTCGGACAGGTGCATGGGCACATCCTTGATGGTACGGACGTTAAGCGACACGTCCTCGCCCGTGGTGCCGTCGCCACGTGTGGCCGCGCGCACGAAGGCGCCATTCTGATAGGTAAGCGCCACGCCCAGGCCGTCGATCTTGAGCTCGCAGGTATAGGTGACGCTGCCGGCACCGAGCGCATCCTCGGCGCGCTGGAGCCATGCGTCGAGCTCGTCCAGATCCATGGCATCGTCCATGGAATACATGCGCGCCATATGCGTGACCGGCGTAAACTGCTCGCTCACGTAGCCGCCCACGCGTTGGGTGTAGCTGTCGGGCGTCACCAGGTCGGGATAGGCCGCCTCGATCTCCTGCAGCTCAACGAGCATTTTGTCAAAGGCAGCGTCCGTGATCTCGGGCGCATCGAGCATGTAGTAGCGATAGGCGTGGTAGTCGAGCTCGTGGCGCAGCTCGGCCGCACGCGCTGCCGCCTGGGCACGGGCATCGGCCGGTGCAGCGGTATCCGTGCTCGCTAGCGTTTCGGTATCGATGTCCACGCCGTCACCAAACAGGCTCGATTGCTCCATAGCGGCACTCCTTCGCTCGATTTCAAACGGATACAAGAGTACCACCGGTCACCATGGGGCCGAATAACCCTTTCGAACCGCACCGAATCGGCAGCCGCCAGACCGGATGGATCGCACGATCAAACCATGCCCTTGCCATTTCTAAATGATCCGTTTTCCTCCGTCCCCAACGGATCAATAAGAAAAGAGGGGCTGTCCCGCGTTGATGGGACAGCCCCTCTGGCTTCGATATATGCGATACGGCTCGCTAGTAGCCCTGGCCGTAGCCTTGACCCTGGCCCTGGCCCTGCTGGCCTAACAGCTCCTCCAGGTACTGGCGCAGCTGCTCGTCGGTAATACCGCCGTTGCCGGTGTCGGTCGAACTGTCGTCCTGCTGCTGGTTCTGCAGCTCTTCATCGGAGCCTAGCTCGACGGTGACCTTCTTCTCTTCCTTGCCGCGCATGAGCGTGATCTCGACCTTTTCGCCCACCTCGTGGCTGCGGAGCGCGATGATCAGACCATCGGCGCTCGTGATCTCATCGTCGCCCAGTTTGGTGATGACGTCACCCTCCTGAATGCCGGCCTTGGCGGCAGGACCATCCTCAACGACGCTCGCCACATACGCGCCGCTATCGGTGCTCAGCTTGTTGGTGCGGGCGTTGAGCGCATTGACACTCGAAAGCGTAGCGCCCAGGTACGGATGCACCGGCGTCTTGCCGTCGATGATCTGGTCGGCAATGTTCTTGGCGTAGTTAACCGGAATGGCAAAGCCCACGCCCGAGCTGGAGCCCGAATAGCTTTCGATGAGCGAGTTGATACCCACAAGCTCGCCATTGTCGTTGACGAGCGCGCCACCGGAGTTGCCCGGGTTGATGGCGGCATCGGTCTGGATCATGTTGGCGTAGATGGTGTTTCCACTGGTAGAGCTCATGGCCGTGGAGCGGTAGAGCGCCGAGACGATACCGGTGGAGACAGACTGCTCGTTGCCGAACGGCGAGCCGATCGCCATAACCCACTCGCCCACGTTGAGCTTGGAGGAATCACCGATTTCGATCGGCGTGAGCTTGGAGGCGTCGGCGTCCTTGAGCTTGATGACGGCCAGGTCGCTCGAGGCATCGTTGCCCACGAACTCGGCCTCATAGGTGGTGCCGTCATCCATGGTCACCACGTACTGGTCATAGCCATCGACCACGTGGTTGTTGGTGAGGATATGGCCCTCGGTATCGAGCACCACGCCCGAACCGACGCTGCCCGAACTATCCGACTCATCAGCAGACTGCGAAAGCGAGCCATTCTGGCTGCCGCTCGAAGTGGCGGTAATGGAAACCACGGAGGGCAATGCCTTGGCAGAAACGGCCTCGGCCAGCGTGGTGTCCTCGGAGTCAATCGTAATCTTTTGCGTCGACGAACCCGAAGCACCCGCCGTCACGGCGTTCTTGCCGCCACCGATATCGAGCGTGCCGCTCATAATGAGCGCGATGACCAGCAAGGCGCCGCACGCACAACCGGCAAGCGCCGTAATAAAGATCGGCAGCTTTTTGGTCTTGGTCTTGACCACCGTGTGCTTGTTTACAACCTGCTGGCTGCCCAGCGGCTTGCCGGTCTGCGTGTCGTAGGCCTGCACGTAGGGAATGCTGCTGTCGGCAGGCGTCGACTCCACCTGCACACGCGGCTGCTGCTGAGTCTCGCCGGCGTTGCCCGCGTCCTGGGGACGCTGGGAATCGTTCTCGCTCATAGCTGCGATCCTTTCGTCTAATAACCAAAGGCCCGCCAAACATGTGGCGGGCCATCATTGTTCACGTTGAGTTGTACCCCAATATGCGGGCGAACGTGTATGAGAACGCAATCTTTTAGGAAGGCTTAAGTTCTGCTGCAGGCCCAAAAGGAACCCGCACCTGCGTCAAAACCACCACGAAGGTGCCTGCCCCCTTTGTGGTGGAAATCTAGTCCTTAAACAGATAGCCCACACCGCGGACGGTGGTGATGTGTGCCGCGATCTGCGGGCCCACCTTGGAGCGGATGCGTCGGATGTGCACGTCGACGGTACGCGTACCGCCGCAGTACTCAAAGCCCCACACGCGGTGCAGCAGTACCTCGCGGCTGTAGGCACGGTTGGGATGCGTCGCCAAAAAGCTCAGCAGCGAGTACTCCATCAGCGTCAGGTCGATGGGCTCGTTATCGAGTGTCACCTGGTAGGTAGCCAGGTTAATCTCGAGGTTATCGATGTTGAGCACATCGTCGGCGGCGACGGTCTCCTCCTCGCCCATCAGGCGCTGTGCGCGAGCCTTGAGCTCGTTGGGCGTCGCCGTGGGGCATACAAAGTCGGCATGCGCGTGATTCGGCAGGCGCAGGGTGCCGAGCGCCTCGTCGTCGACAATCACCAACATGGGGACGCCGCCGCGATCGTCAAGCCACTTGGCAATCTGATCGATGCGGTCGCTGCGGATACCGTCGGAATCGAGGATCAGCAGGTCAAAATCGTGCGCCGCAGTCGGCGAATCGGGGGTAGCCAGGCTCACCTCGACACCAAGGGTGGTCGTCAAGCTGCGGGCAAACTCGTGGAAGCGCGTCGTGCGCGCCATGAACAGGGCACTCTTTTCGGACATATCGGCCTCCAAGGAAATGAGCTCAATCGTACTGGAACAAGCCAGCGCGATTAGGAGTTCGCCAGATAATGCTTGATCTCCCACTCGGTGATCGTGGACTCAAACTTATGCCACTCGTCGCGCTTCTTTTTGAGGAAGAAGCTGTGGATGTGCTCGCCGAGGGCATCCTTCATAAACTGCGAGTCCTCAAACACGTCGAGCGCCTCTTTGAGCGAGCGCGGCAGCGGCGTGTAGCCGGCCTCGACCATCTGACGGTCGGTAAGCTTGAGCGTCTCGGCCGTTGCCTCGGGCGGGAGTTCCAGCTTGCGCTCGATGCCATCGAGACCAGCCGCCAGCGTGACGGCGTTGACCAGGTACGGGTTGGCCATGGGATCGGGACTGCGAAGCTCGATGCGCGTGGACAGCTGCTTGCCGGGCTTGTAGACCGGGATGCGGACCATGCTCGCGCGGTTGCGCAGGCCCCACGTGGCGTACTGCGGCACGGAGTCGCCACCTGTGGTGATGCGCTTGTACGAGTTGACCGTGGGGTTGGTGATGGCGCTAATCTCGCGCGCGTGCGCCAGGATGCCGGCCATGTAGTGCTTGGCGACGTCGGAGAGATGGTACTTCTCGTCGTCCTCTCCCCAAAAGACGTTGTTGCCGTCGTGGTCGAACAGCGACTGGCACAGGAACATGGCGCTGCCATCCTCGCCCGCCAGCGGCTTGGGCATAAAGGAGGCGTGGCAACCGCTCTCGTAGGCCTGCTGCTTAATGATGAGCTTTGCCGTGGTGACGGCGTCGGACATGCTTAAGGCCTCGGCATGGCGCAGGCTCATGCCGTGCTGCGAGCGGCCGGCGGCGTGGAAGGTGTACTCCACGGGCACGGACATCTTCTCGAGCGTGAGGACCGTGTTGCGGCGCAGGTCGCGGGCGGCATCGCTCACCGAAAGATCGAAGTAGCCCACGTTGTCGAGCGGCTCGGGGGTGTGCTCGTCGGGGAAGTAGTAATACTCCAGCTCGGCGCCCACGTTAAGCAGATAGCCAGCTTTCTCGGCCTTGCGGAACATGCGGCGCAACGCATCGCGCGGATCGCCGGCGAAGGGCCTGCGGTCGGGGGTGCACACGTCGCAGAACACGCGGGCGACGCCGTTGTGGCTCGGGCGCCACGGCAGAATCTGGAAGGTCGAAGCATCGGGAAACGCCAGCATGTCGGCTTCCTCGGGCGTGGCAAAGCCCTCGATGGCCGAGCCGTCAAAGCCAATACCCTCCTCAAAAGCGACCTCGAGGTCCTCGGGGCTAATGGCAAAGTTCTTGAGGCGGCCGAGAATGTCGACAAACCACAGACGCACAAAGCGGATGTCACGCTGCTCTACGGAGCGGAGTACGTAATCGATGTTCTGCTGGTTCATGTCGCTCCCCTTTCTTTCGGGCGGGTTTCGACTGGTCTATATCGCAGATACTATCGCAGAAAAATGTTTCCGCAGGGTTAAAGCGTATCAAGCGCTCAAAAAACGTGCGCGAACAGGCCGTTGCGAACGAGCGGCTAGCGCGAGGTCGAGGCGCGGTGTTCGATGTGGCCGGGGATCTCGATGCGCTTAGGGGCGAGCTTTGCCGCATCGCCCACCGTAGTGGTAACGACGTCGATGCGCTCGGACAGGCGCTCGACTACGCGCTTGGCAATGGTAAGGGTGTCTTGCGCGGCCGTGGTCACACCGCCAAAGAGCACGTGGTTCCAAGGGTAATCGTCAAACGTCGCGATCTTGAGGCCAGCCGGCAACGAGGGCCCCAGCTGTGCCAGCGCCTCGGTCAAACGCAGGAAAACCAGGCCGTTGACGGCAATGAGGCCGAGCTTTTTGCCCGCATAGCCGCGGATGGTCTCGCCCAAGCGGCCAACGCCCGTGGCGCCACCGTCGGCCAGGATGACGACCTCGCCCGCAAGGCCGCGTCGCGAAAGCTCGTCGACAAAGGCCTCGGCGCGCTCGCGACGCACGGGACTGTCGTCGCTTGCCTCGGTGAGCAGGCACAGGCGCTCGCTGCCAGCGGCGGCCAAGGCATCTACCAAGCCGGCAACTAGCTCGCGGTTGTTAGAGGTCACCAGATCGACACCGCCGTCGGCAACATCGCGGTCGAGCAACACAACGGGCAAGCGTCCCGCGGCAGCGGCGATGGCCTCGTCGTTACCACCGCAGGTATTGACGACCAGGCCATCCACGCCAGCGTCGATAAGCCTGGTGAGCGACTCCGCTTCCTTAGCGGGGTCGTTACCACTAATGGCCGTCATGAGCGAGCAGCCGCGCGCGGCGGCGCTGGCGGAAAGTCCTTCGAGCATGGCGCTCGAGAACGGGTTGGCGATGTCGGCCAGGATCACGCCGATGAGGTTGGTGCGCGAGCTGCGCAGATTGCGCGCGGCGGCACGCGGGCGATAGCCGGTGCGCTCGATAACCGCCGCGATGCGAGCACGGGTTTCCTCGGTCATTTGCCCGGGGCGGTTGTTGAGATAGCGCGAGACCGTGGCCGGACTCACGCCCGCCTCGGCGGCAATGTCCTTGATTCTCATCTGCGCCATAACGCACCCCGTTTCCCAATTGTCGGCGATCTGAGCCATTTTAGGCATTTTTTTAAAAATCTCGGTTGCAAAACGCTGTAGGTGAGTATACTACAACTCGAAACGAAACCGATTTCGTAAACCGATTTCGGTGAGCGTTGGCACGCAGGTGCAAAGACGCACCCTACCGTCTTGGCACCTGCGTGCCAACGCCATATCAAAGGTGTACGCACGAGCAAGAAGGAGCTACGCGACCATGGGTAAAACGGTTCTTACCTTCGGCGAGATCATGATGAGGCTATCGCCCAAAGACCACCTGCGCATTGAGCAGGCGGCCGAGTTTGATGTCCGCTACGGCGGCGCCGAGGCAAACACCGCGCTTTCCTTGGCCTACCAGGGCGACAAGGCCGCTTACGTCTCCGTTGTCCCGGCCAACCGTCTGGGCGAGTGCGCTCTGCGTTCGCTTAAGGCTTACGACGTCGACACCACGCGCGTCGTGCGTCAGGGCGACCGCCTTGGCTCCTATGTCTTTGAGGTCGGTGCCTCGCAGCGCGGCAATGGTTGCGTCTACGACCGCAAGTACTCTGCCATCAACATGGCCAAGCGCGACGTCTTTGACTGGGACGAGATCCTCAAGGGCATCGATGTCTTCTATTTCTCCGGCGTGACGCCCGCTGTCTCCGACGAGATGGCCGCTGCGTGCAAGGATGCCCTCACCGCTTGCCGCGCCAAGGGCATCACCACCGTATGCGACGTCAACTATCGCGGCAAGATGTGGTCGCCCGAAAAGTCGCAGGCCACCATGAAGGAGCTCCTGCCGCTCGTCGACATCTGCATCGCCAACGACGAGGACGCACCCGCCGGCCTCGGCATGACCTGCGTCTCCGGCTCCCTTGCCCACGGCATCGAGGAGCGCGACACCTACGTCGAGATGGCCCGCCAAATCTGCGCCGAGTACGGCTGCAAGAAGGTCGCTTCGGTCGTCCGCAACATCTCCTGCGTCGAGCGCTCCATCTGGATGGGCATGCTCTATGACGCCGAGAGCGGCGAGCACTGGTTCTCCCCTGCTCACGACGTTCACGTGCTCGAGGGCGTTGCCGCCGGCGACGCTTTCAACGCCGGTTTGGTCCATGCCCTCATCAACGACTTTGGCCCGCAGGTCGCCGTCAACTACGCGATTGCAGCCTCGATCCTCAAGCTCACCATCAAGGGCGATTCCAACTTGGTGACCGCAGGCGAGATCGCAGCCGTGGCATCCGCCGCCGACGGTGGCACCCGCGTCGCGCGCTAGTCCGTCTCCATTCCGCGGGCCGCAGCTTTCCAATCCCATACCCCTGCGGCCCGCTCCCCGATTCCTCCGGCCGGGCAAAACCACCAGTCCCATTCCGGTTTTGTCTGGCATTCCCTACACGACTGGTCGAGCAGCCGGTTTTGGAATTGCTTGAACCCCAAGCAGTGCCTCCGATAACCAATCCAAAATCGGCTCCTGACCAGCATATTTGGCAATCACGCGCCTATGCGCGCCATACATCGAAAGGAACATTATGTTCGATCAGTTCTACACCACGCTTGAGTCCCTGGGTATCGTGCCGGTCGTCGTGCTCGACAAGGTCGAGGACGCTGCTCCGCTCGCCCACGCCCTTATGGCAGCTGGCATGAAGTCCGCCGAGGTCACCTTCCGCACCGCCTGCGCCGCCGAGTGCATCGCCGCTATGGCCGAGGCCGAGCCCGAGATGTGCGTTGGCGCCGGCACCGTCCTGACCGTCGAGCAGGTTGAGCAGGCCCGCGCAGCCGGTGCCAAGTTCATCGTCTCCCCGGGTTACAACGAGGACGTCGTGAAGCACTGCATCGACATCGACCTGCCTGTCCTTCCCGGCACCGTGACCCCCTCCGAGGTCACCGCAGCCGAGAACCTGGGCCTCAAGGTCACCAAGTTCTTCCCCGCGTCCCAGTATGGCGGTCTGAACACCATCAAGGCCCTCGCCGCTCCGTTTGTCGGTCACCGCTTTATGCCTACCGGCGGCGTGAGCACTGCCAACGTCGAGGAGTACCTGAGCTCCTCTGCCATCATCGCCTGCGGTGGCACCTGGATGGTCAAGCCGGCCCTGTTTTCCGACGGCGACTTCTCCAAGGTCGAACAGATCGCCCGTGAGGCCATGGACGTCGTCAAGAAGGTCCGCGGCTAGGTTTAGCTCTCTATCGTGAAGGGGGGCGTGCCCTAGACCTCGCCCCCTTTCTTTTAAAGCGGCTCGGAAGCGCGCCGTTTCCGTCACGAACAAGAACCGAAACCGTCTTGTATGCTGATAGAACGTGACGGAAGCGACACGCCCCCGAGCCGCTTTGCCTACTTGGCTGGCAACCGCGCCCAGTTGAGCCACATCGACAAAAACCGAGCCACCAAAACAGCTGCGGTGCCGCCTGGAGGAATGGACCCTTGCTTCCGGTCTTTTCCTCCAAGTGGCGCCGTAGCTTTTTCATACCCCGAAAATACCTCGGCAGTTGCGGTGAAATAGGGACTGTTTACGCCATCAGAGCCGCAAAACAATCCCTATTTCACCGCAACTAATTAAGGGGGAGGGACGAGTTAGATGGCCGTGTCTTTGGACAGCTCAAAATAATCGGGATGTAAGGCTATAACCGGGCCCTGCTCCTCGGGCATCAGGTGCAAGTGCGTCTCGGCCAGATAGCTCGCCGTGTCGGTATCGCCCCTCTTAATGGCCTCGAGAATCCGGCGGTGCTGCCGACGAATCGGCTCCCAATCCAAATCCTGCGACACCATACGCAACCAGTTGTATCGCTCAAAATGCGTATTGACGCTCTTCATCCAATCCCACAACATATGGCGGCCGGCAATCGCAAAACATGTCTCATGAAACAGGTTATCCAAGTCGAAAAAGCGACGCGTTTCGCTATGGTCGAGCGACTCGGACTCGGCAAGAATCTGCTCAAGCCGATGCTTTTGCTCGGGCGAGGCGGCCGAACAGCATTTAATAAGCACGCTTCTCTCGAGTTTCTCGCGCAAGAAACAGGCATTCTCGGCGTGTTCCATGCTGATTTTAGAGACGTAGGTGCCGCTCTTGGGACGCGTTTCCACCAGCTCCTGCTCGCGCAGGCGCACAAAGGACTCGCGAATGGGCGTGCGCCCGATTCCCGTCTCCTTTTCCAGACCAATCGCCGAAAGGCGCGTGCCGGGCCTGAGCTCGGCATAGATGATCTTGGAGCGTAATGCGTTGTATGCCTGGTCTTGCAGACTCTGATAATGCTGGTGTTGTTCCATAAAGCCCTCGGATGAAGCCCACGGTTTGTCGAATACCACCATGCAATACTATCGCATCGACACGCCCCAGCTCCCAATCAGTCTTTTTGGGACGGGGCTCTTTTAGCTACCCTGGCCCGCAGATCGGCCCCCTTGCCACAAAAGTGGCCCATCTACTACGTTAACGCGGATAGCCTCGGCCATACCGAAAACCGTGAAAACAAAACCGCAGGTAGACAGCTTGTTGATTTTCGAAAAAGCCGGCTATGGTTGACCCTTGCGGCTTAAACGTAGTAGATGGGCTATTTTCGCGGCACAGGTGCTATTCCGATCTCAAATTGGCATCCTATTCCACGCAACTTATATGTTCAGCCAGCATGATTTCCGACAACCTAGGCAAAACACCTAAGCAGGTAGGCTCCATCCGTAGTCGCCTGCTGAGAGAATCGATTAGCGAGGCGCCCTCGTACGGCAAGGTGTCGTTCGCCATCCCCTACATGCGTGAGCATCTCAACGACGACAAAGCCGAACTGGAGACTGAACTGAAGGGACGGTCGGCGCTCTGCAAGACGAAAACCGTTTGCGTACGGTTTAGAACCAGACGCAAACGGTTTTCGTCTTATTTGCGTCTGGATTTGAGACGTAAATATCGCTTTCGTACGCTTATTACCAGAGGCGAATTGTTTTCGTCCGGCTATGCGTCCCCAATCCAGACGAAAAAGGCCCCGAGCTCGTGTGAGCTCGGGGCTCTTTGTGCCGCACATCTATGAGAGGGAATCGATGCGCACGGGCGCTACTCCATGTAGCCGCCCTGAATGGCGGAAACCGCATGCTCGGTAAAGAACTTGAGCGTGCCGGAGGTATAGCGATTAGCCTTGGGCTTCCAAGCGGCTCGGCGCTCGGCCAGGATGGCGTCGACCTCGGCCGGCTCCATCTCCTTACCGGCGATGCCCACGATGGACAGCGAGCGCTCGGGGATGTTGATCTGGATCAGGTCGCCCTCCTCAATCAGGGCAATCGGACCGCCCACAGCGGCCTCGGGCGAAACGTGACCGATAGCCGGGCCCTTGGAGGCGCCGGAGAATCGGCCGTCAGTGATCAGGGCAATGCTCGCGCCCAGCTCGGGGTCGCTGGCGATAGCTTCGGTGGTGTAGAACATCTCGGGCATACCGGAACCCTTGGGTCCCTCATAGCGAATGATAACGGCATCGCCGGGCTTGACCTCGTGCGTCAGGACGGCGTGAATGGCGTCCTCCTCGCAGTCGAACGGACGGGCCTTGAGCGTAGCCTGGAACATCTCGCGCGGAACGACGGTGTGCTTGACGACCGCGCCTTCGGGAGCAAGATTGCCGTGGAGGATGGCGATGGAACCGTCGGTACCGAAGGCCTGGTCAAACGGACGGATGATGTCCTCGCGCTTGAGATTCCACTTCTCAAGGTAACGACCGCACTTCTCGTAATAGCCGTTGTTCTTGAGATCCTCGAGGTTCTCGCCGAGAGTCTTGCCGGTGACGGTCATAACGTCGAGGTGGAGCATCGACTTGATCTCCTCCATGATGCGCGGCACGCCGCCCGCATAGTAGAAGAACTGCGCCGGCCACTCGCCTGCGGGGCGAACGTTGAGCAGGTAGTGGGCGCCACGGTGCAGGCGATCGAAATCGTCGACGGACATCTCGATGCCAAACTCGCGGGCGATCGCGGGAATGTGCAGCAGCGAGTTGGTGGAACCGGAGATGGCGCCGTGGACCATGATGAGGTTCTCGAAGGACTCCTTGGTCACGATGTCGCGGGGGCACAGGTTGTGCTCGGAGAGCCACACGGACTGACGGCCAGCCTCGCGCGCAAACTCACGCAGATCGGAGCTGGTTGCGGGCAGCAGGGCGGTACCGGGAAGCATAAGGCCCAGGGCCTCAGCCGTGACCTGCATGGTCGAGGCGGTGCCCATAAAGGAACAGGCGCCGCAGCTGGGGCAGGCGTTATGCTTGGCGAACTCAAGCTCCTCGCGGGAGATCTCGCCGCGCTCATAGCGGGCCGAGATGGCGCCGAGCTGCTCCAGGGTCAGCAGGTCGGGGCCGGCATCCATGACGCCGCCGGTGACGACAATCGAGGGGATGTTGATGCGGCCCATGGCCATGAGGTTCGCGGGCAGGCCCTTATCGCAGCTGGCAACGAAGACACCGGCATCGAACGGGGTGGCCTTGGCGTGGATCTCGATCATGTTGGCGATCATGTCGCGGCTGGGCAGCGAGTAGTTGATGCCGTCGTGGCCCTGGGCCTCACCGTCGCAAATGTCGGTGCAGAAGTAACGGGCGCCGTGGCCACCAGCCTCGGCAACGCCAGCGCGCACCTCCTCGACCAGCTCGAACAGGCCGGCAGAACCTGGATGCGAATCGCCAAAGGTCGACTCGATGATGACCTGCGGCTTGTCCAGGTCTTCGATGCTCCAGCCAGAGCCCAGGCGCAGCGGGTCCATCTCGGGGCTGATGGTGCGGAACTTGCCAGAACGCGGCTGCAGCTTGGCAACCAGGTCGGCGGCCTCCTGCTGAATCTGTGCTTTGGTTTTCTCGTCCATGATGTTCTCCTCTTTTGGTTTGAACGGTTGTACCAATCGTTGGTTAATGAATCTGGTGTAAATGGGTACCGAGCGATGCACTCGGCAAAAGATGCTTAGCTACGCGAACTAGGCGAAGAACGAAATCACCAGGGCGCAGGCAAGACCCGAAAGGCCGATGAGCGTCTCCATAACGGTCCAGGACTTGAGGGTGGTCTTCTCGTCAATCTCCAGGAATGAAGAGCACATCCAAAAACCGGCATCGTTGACGTGCGAGAGGGCCGTGGCACTGCCGCAGATGGCACGCATGGCAGCCGAGCACGCAACCAACGACCAGGTCGTCTGTATCAAAGAGCTCTGCGACGAATCCGAGCGCCTGGCCGAGGCCGGTGAGGATTACTCCGCCGCCGACACCGCGTTCCACAATGCCATTGCCGAGAGCTCCGGAAACCTCGTCGTTCCCCGCCTGATGGGCGTGCTCAAGGCATCCGTCCCCCTCTTTATCGACGTGACTGGCAAAAAGCTCGTCGAGGAAACTATCGGCACGCACCGCGATGTGGCCGACGCCATCGCCTCGCACAATCCCACCGCCGCGCACGACGCGATGTATCTGCACCTGGTGTATAACCGCAACATGATCGCAGAGGGCACGCAGGCAAAAAGCGAGTAGAGGTCCGCGCGGCAGGGGCGAGATCACCGTTTACCTTTTAAAAGTGAACGTTCACCTGATTTTAGGAGAATCTGATTTTTAAATCCTCCTCTTCTCCTATACTGAGCTTGTACTAAAAGCAAGATAAATATAGATGAACGTTTCTTTTGAAAGGATCGCTATGTCTGATCTTATGGACAGCTTCCGTCTGGACGGCAAGGTCGCACTGGTAACCGGCGCCACCTATGGCATTGGCATGGCTATCGCCGAGGCGCTCGGAGAGGCTGGCGCCAAGATCGCCTTTAACGCACGTCACGCCGACAAGGTAGCCGAGGCCGAGAAGCACTACCGCGAGCTGGGCTTTGAGGCTCATGGTTACGTGGCAGACGTCACCGACGAGGCCGTCGTCGCCGAGCTCATCGCCAAGATCGAGGCCGACTTTGGCACCACGCCCGACATCCTGGTCAACAACGCCGGCGTTATCCAGCGCACCCCGATGCTCGACATGAGCGCCGAGGACTTCCGCCGCGTCGTCGATATTGACCTCAACGCACCGTTTATCGTGTCCAAAGCCTGCCTGCCCGGCATGATCGCCAAGGGCCACGGCAAGATCATCAACATCTGCTCGATGATGAGCGAGCTGGGCCGCGAGACCATCGCCGGCTATGCCGCCGCCAAGGGCGGACTCAAGATGCTCACCAAGAACATCTGCTCGGAGTTTGGCGAGGCCAATATCCAGTGCAACGGCATTGGACCCGGCTACATCGCCACGCCGCAAACCGCACCCCTGCGCGAGACGCAGCCCGACGGCAGCCGCCACCCGTTTGACCAGTTCATCATTGCCAAGACGCCGGCCGCCCGTTGGGGCACGCCCGAGGATCTGAAGGGCCCCGCCGTGTTCTTGGCTTCCGATGCATCGAACTTCGTCAACGGTCACATCCTCTACGTCGACGGCGGCATTCTCGCCTATATCGGCAAGCAGCCGCAGTAAGGCCCACTCGGCGAGTCGGTTCGCGATTAAGTCTGCTGCTCAAACAGTCCTGCGCATGACGGAAAGCACATTAAGTGCTTTCCTATGCGTGCGGAACTCGCGACAGACTTAATCGCGAACCGGCCGCAGGACTCAACGCGGGTTGAATTGACCGCCGACGGCGCACAGAAACTAAAACTGAAAAAGTGGAAAGGAACCCCTATGAAAATCGCTCTGATCAATGAGAACTCTCAGAACTCTAAGAACCCCATGATCGAGGCTGCGCTTAAGAAGGTTGTCGAGCCCATGGGGCACACCGTCTTTAACTATGGTATGTATGCCGACGCCGACTCCAAGCCCCTCACCTACGTGCAGAACGGCATCCTTGCCGCCGTGCTGCTGAACTCCGGTGCTGCCGACTACGTCGTGACCGGCTGCGGCACCGGCGAGGGCGCCATGCTCGCCTGTAACTCCTTCCCCGGCGTGCTGTGCGGCCACGTTGCCGACCCGCTCGACGCCTACACCTTTGCCCAGGTCAATGATGGCAACGCCGTTGCCATGCCCTTCGCCCTCAAGAACGGCTGGGGCCAGGAGCTCAACCTCGAGTACACCTTCGAGAAACTCTTTGGCTTTGGTTCGGGCAACGGCTATCCTGCCGAGCGCGTTGAGCCCGAGCAGCGCAACAAGAAGATCCTCGACGGCGTGCGCGCTGTGACCATGCGTCCACTCGTCGACGTCCTGGGCGAGATCAATCAGGACCTGGTCCGCGGCGCCCTGGCTGGCGAGCACTTCCAGGAGTACTTCTTTGCCAACGCCACCGACGAGGCCATCATCGCCAAGGTCAAGGAGCTCCTGGGGCTCTAATCGCACGACCTATTGCAACTAACGCAAGCGACGGCCGTCCCACGTACGGGACGGCCGTCGCTTTTTGCTATTTACCGACTGACGCCGCGGAGACAGGTCCCCCATGCATCAAGGAGTTGACTAGAGCTTGCACGCAACCTTATAGCCATCGCCGATGGCGTCGCGGATGTTGCCGCACTTGTTGGCGTCGCCCAGCACGTGGGTGGCAACACCGGCAGCGGCAAGGTCATCGGCCAGCTTGGTATTGGGACGATAGCCCATGGCAAGCACCAGCGTATCGGCACCGGTGATGGTGTGGACCTCGCCGTCCTTTTCGTAGCTGATAGTGTCCTCGGTGATCTCGGTCACCTTGGCCTCGGTCAGCACGTGAACGCCCTTGGAGAGCATGCGCGTGATAAGCACCGCGCGGCCGGCGCCGCCCTCGTTGGCGGCGAGCGTCTTGGTCATCTCGATAACGGTGACATCGCGATTGGCCGGCGAGAGGTCATTGACCAACGGGGCCAGGTAATCGGCCGTTTCGCAACCGACGGTGCCGCCTCCCACGATGACGATCTTCTTGCCCGGGAAAGCCTTGCCACCCAGCAGGTCGTCAGCCGTCATAACCTGCTTAAAGCCCTGCATGAAGGCCGGGGCGATGGGCTCGGCGCCATAAGCCAGGACGACCTCGTAGCCCGCGTAGTCGCGCTGAATGTCCTCGGCCGAAAGCTCGGTACCAAAGACGCACTTCACGCCCGCCTCAGCAAGACGGCGATACTGGTACTTGATCACGCGGGTGAGTTCCTGCTTTGCCGGAGGAACGGCCGCGATGCGTATCTCGCCGCCCGGTTCGTCCTGCTTATCCACGAGCACCACGTTGTGGCCGCGCTTAGCGGCAATGTAGGCCGCCTCCATGCCCGCAGGACCAGCGCCCACAACGAGCACATTCTTGGCCTCGACGGCAGGCTCGTAGCCAGCCTCGTCGCGCTCCACGTCCGGGTTGACGGTGCAGGAGATGCGCTTGCCAAACATAATGCCGTTCAGGCAGCGCAGGCAGCCAATACAGGGGCGGATGTCGTCGACGTTGCCGGCAGCGGCCTTGTTGCAGAACTCGGCATCGCACAGATTGGCGCGGCCCATCATGCAGATGTCGGCAGCGCCGTCCTCGATCAGCTCCTCGGCGATCCAGGCCTCGTTGATGCGGCCGACAGTGGCGACGGGAATGTTGACGTGCTTTTTGATCTCGCGCGAGCAGGCAGCGTGCGAGGCCTGCTGGGTACCGGCGGCAGGAATCGCGGAACCGCGCTTGATGGTGGTGCCGCCCGACACATGAATCATGTCGACGCCAGCCTTCTCCAGGCGACGCGAGACGTAGATCATGTCGTTGAGGGTCAGGCCGCCATCGGTGTACTCATCGCCCGAGATGCGGACGTCGATGATAAAGTCCTTACCGCAGCGCTCGCGAATCTCGGCGATGACCTCGAGCAAAAAGCGCATGCGGGCGTCGAGCGAGCCGCCGTACTCATCGGTACGCTTGTTATAGAGCGGGGTCAAGAAACCGCCGAGCATGCCGTGGGCGTGCGCCGCATGGACCTCGACGCCATCGACACCGGCCTTCTGCATACGCACGGCAGCATCACCGAACTGATGTGTGAGCTCGTGAATCTCGTCGACCGTGATAGGACGCGGCGCCTCGCGGGCATAGGACGGGCCCACAAAGGACGGAGCGATCAGGCGCGGCGTGCCCGGAATGTTAAAGGCCATGTAGGCGGGGTGGAAGAGCTGCGGCATGATCTTGCAGCCATACTCGTGGACGGCCGCGGCGAGTTTTTCCCAGCCAGGGATAAACGTGTCGTCGTAGCAGCACATGTCACCCGGCAGATAGGTATAGGTAGGCTCGACCGTCACGACCTCGGTGATGATCAGGCCAACGCCGCCCTTGGCACGGGCACGGTAATGATCGACCAAGTCGTCGGTCACATAGCCATGATCGGCCAGGTTGGTGGACACCGGCGGCATAAAGACGCGGTTCTTGACCTCGGTCGTACCGACCTTGATCGGGCTAAAGAGCATCGGGTAGGCGGATGACTCCATACAGGCTTCCTTTCGTTTAAGCCGCTCGGCGGCACTTGCAGACATACCTATCGTATCAGCAACCGCCGCATTCGCACTCGCTCGCACTCCCCACCTTCAATCCCGACCCTCACAAAAAAGTTGCGGTGGAATACGGAGTAGATAAGGCCTTTGACAGCCAAAACAGTCCGTATTTCACCGCAACTGATGGACGGGATGGAGTTAGAGGCCCAAGTAGGCAATCATACCTTCGACGGCGAGCTTGGCGCCAGCTACGGCGTGGACCACAGTGAGCGGGCCGTTGACCACATCGCCGGCGGCAAAGACACCAGGCACGGTGGTCATGCCGTGCTCGTCGACCGAAAGCAGACCGCGATGGTCGGTCTCCAGACCGCCCGTTGTAAGCACGAGTTTGTCCTTGGGCACCTGAGACGCCGCAATCACAACCGTGTCGGCGGACACGTGGTCGAGTTCTTCCTCGTAGCCCACCACGTTGTTGTCCTCGTCAAAGATAGCCGTCTCGAACACCGGACCGTTGTCGTCGATGGCGCAGATCGCCTTGCCGCACATAATCTCGGCACCGTCAAGCTCGGTCAGCTCCACCTCGTCATCGATGGCAGAGATATGGCGCGATCGGGCGTACACGGTAACCTTGCGAGCACCCGAGCGCAGGGCCGTGCGGGCAACATCCATGGCCACATTGCCGGCGCCGATAACCGCCACGTTCTGCCCGATTGCCACGCTCGTGGGATCGACCAGATAGTCGATACCAAACAGCACGTTGCCGCGCGACTCGCCGGGAATACCCAGCTTTCGAGCTCGCCAGGTACCAGTACCGACAAAGACCGCATCGTAGCCGTCGCGCAGCAGGTCGTCGATGTGGAGCGCACCGCCGATGGTGGTCGACGGACGCACGCGCACACCGAGCGAGCACATCACGTGGCGGTACTTTTGCACGAGCGAGCGCGGCAGACGGAACTCGGGGATACCGTACTCCAGCACACCGCCAATCTCGGGGCGCTGCTCAAATACCGTGATGGCACAGCCCAGCTGGGCCATCTTGATAGCCACGGTAATACCAGCGGGACCGGAACCGACCACGGCAATCTGTTTACCGCACGACGGTGCGGGCTTCCACTCCTTACGGTCCAAATACGCTGTCGAGATATAGCTCTCGATGCTCGAAAAATGCACGGGTGCGCCCTTACGGCCCTGAATGCAAGCGCCCTCGCACTGGCCCGAATGATTGCACACCATGGAGCAGACCGCGCTCATGGGATTGTTCTGGAACAGTAGCTCGCCCGCCTCTTCTAGACGACGCTGTTTGAACAGGTCAATGACCTGCGGAATAGGCGTCTGAACCGGGCAGCCCTTAAGCTGACAGAATGCCCTTTTGCAACCTAGGCAACGATTCGCCTCTTCGACAATGTGGATAGCCACGCAACTCCCCTTTTTGATTCAATCCAATGGGGCGACGATAAAGATCCTTCACCGCTGCCCCAGTCAGGCAAACTTAATCGACCGCCACGGCAAAAGCCGATGCTACAACTCGCAATGCGGAGCCCCGCAGCGAGCGGACATGTGCTCGAGTGTCGCTAGGCAGTCAGCCGCCGTCGACGGCGCGCTGTTCTCGACCACACAGGGAATCCCAGGGCAGGCGGCAGCCGCCCAGGCCACCACGGGCTCAAAGTCATATCGTCCCGTCTCGCCCACGCCATGACACACCAGGCGCGAACCCGTACCGTCGCACCAACCGGCTTCATCCTCGTTATCAACGACCTCAAAATCCTTGGCGTGCAGCGCGCGGATCTTACTGCCGCATAAGTAGAGCATGCGCGCTGTGATTTCCTGCGCTTCGTCAACGACACTGGGGTGCAGCAGCGACACTGGGTCATAGATCACGCCGAGCGACGGGCTCGAGACGCGTTCCAGCACCTCGCGGCAACGATCCGGCGTGCTGACCGTCTCGTTCCAGCCGGGCTCAATTAGTATTTGCCCACCAACGGCCTCGGCACGCTCGCAGACGTATGTGAGCCCGTCCATAAAAGCCTCGAGCGCCTCATCGGTCATGCGGTCGCCAGCAACGCGATTTTGCGCATTGGGACGACCGGTCTCGGTGCCAACCGGGCATCCGCCGAGCATCTGGGCAAAATTCAAGCATGCCTCGTACTCGGCAAAGATATCCATGAGCTGTTGGCGATTGGGCGTCGCCAGATTCTTATAACAGCCGAGCACGGCGACCGAAACGCCCGCCTCGTCGAGCACCGCACGCAAATGGTCAGCAAGCTCGCGGGTCAGGCCGCCTCGATCGATCCCCATCGATGCGTAGAGCACCTTGCTCGGCAGCTGAATGCACGAAAAGCCCAGCTCTCCCGCCATGCGAATGCGTTCCTCGACGGTCCCCTGCGGAAGGTCGTGCAAACGTACGCCCGGAGTAATAGCCCCCACGTTATTCACATCCCTTATGAGCGTTGATGCCCGGGGTGTATCCGCCAAACGGGTCCTCGATGGAGCACACGCCCGAGGGGGCGAGCGGATCGCGCTTACCGGCCAGCTTGTCGTGATGCATGGTCTCGATATAGGCAAGCACCAGCGGCGCCACACCCTTTGCATCATTTTTGACCACGGGCTCGCTCATGTAGTAATCAAACGTGCCCTCGCGGTGCGCGGTGTTTCCCAAGCCCGCAACCAGGCAGATGTTGTCGAGCGCCAGCTGCCCGTCATACTCGGACAGGCAGGTCTCGCAGATGCCGTCGAAGGCGCGACGGCCGTACTGGTAGTAGCGCTCACCCAACACGCCCAGACGCACGCCCTTCATGATGGCGTTGGCAAAGATCGCGCTGCCCGACTCCTCCAGATAGTTGGGGGCGATATTGGGCAGGTTGATGACCTGGTGCCACATGCCGGTCTTCTCGTCCTGATACGGCAGCATGGCGTCAATCAGGTCGTGGAACATCTTGCGGATCTCGTCCTTCTCGGCCGACATCGAAGGCGGCATAAGCTCCCAGGTGTCGATGAGCGCCATGGCAAACCAGCCCTCGGCGCGCAGCCAGAAGTTAGCCGAAAGGCCGGTGACCGGGTCGCACCAGAACTGTTTGCGGCTCGCGTCGTAAGCGTGATAGTACAGACCGTTGAGGGGGTTGCGCATCAGGTCATGCACAACCTGGAACATATGGAAGCTGTCCGAGCAGGCACGACGGTTGTGGAAGCTCAGCTCGTACTGCATGTAGAACGGCTGCGCCATGTACATGCCGTCGAGCCAGATCTGGTTGGGGTAGACGGCCTTGTGCCAAAACACGCCCTCTTTGGTACGCGGCTGGGTTTCGAGCTGACGATAGATGGTATCCATGGCGGCGCGATACTTGGGCTTGCCCACCAGGTCATAGAGCTTGTAGAGGGTCTTGCCCGCATTGACGTTATCGAGGTTGTACTCCTCGGGGTTGTAATGCTTGATGGTGCCGTCGTCCTGGACAAAGAAATCGATATAGTCGTCGGCAAAGGTCAGGTAGCGCTGCTCACCCGTGATCTCGTACAGTTCGATGAGCGCCTTGATCATGCAGCCGTCGATATAGTTCCAGGTGTTCTCCTTGCCGGCGCGAATCTTTTCGATATTCCAAGCCGGCGCCTGCGGCGTAGAGGTTTCGATCAACTGCTCGATATAACGGTCCAGGATTTGATTGCAACCCATTGCTGTCCCCTCTGACGTTAATGATAGGTGAACGTTAACCCTAGTGTAACGCGAACGGGGAATATAGGGTGAACGTTAACCCTATATTCCCCGCGAACGGCAGACTTTTAACGGCAAACGGCGGCTAAGCCCGCGGCGATGCGATGCGCCAGGCGCTCATAGCCAGCCGGGCTGTAATGCAGACCGTCCGGCATATAGAGCTCGCGGTGCTCCGGCAAAAACGGGCTGATGCCGCTTTGCGCATACAGGTCAATCACCGGAACGGAGTAACGGTCACAGACCTCCAGCATCGCTCGCACGTAGGCGTCTTGTGTCAGGCCCAGATGGTTGGCCTCGTTGCTTGCCGGGATATCCTTCTCGTGCTTGCCGCTCGTCTTGCATGGCGTCATAAACACGAGCTTTGCCTGAGGTGAGCGCGCCGTGATGGTTCGGATCAGATAGTCGACCGCACCATAGAACTCATGCGCATCGGTGCTGCCCAACTCGCCAAGCGGCACGTTGCGGCTAAAGTCGTTAACGCCGCCAAAGACAACATAGACATCGGCCGCATCGTCGATGCCGTCCAAGCGCTCGACAAATGAATCGGTACGGTCGGCCTTGATGGCGATACGCGAACCCTTGATGCCAAAGTTCTCGACGACTGCACCTCCCAGCAACGCGCCCAGATGCGAAGTCCAAGAGATGTCGTTGCCGCCTGCGCCGCATCCGTTATCCCCCCATGTGGTCGAATCGCCAAAGCAGCAAATGGTCGATTCACTCAAGTTCTTCGTTTCCATAATCTTCTCCTCATCCGCCCATTGGCGGCCATACAGGTACGTACCGTTATTTGCAGCATGCCAAGGGGCTATGCACGGTCGCATTTCGCAACGTGCGAATCGAGCCATTCGATATCCTCGACAAGATGTGTCACTCCCAGATGGTGTCCACCCGGACACACCTCGTGCCGCAGAGCATCTCTGCGGCCCAGCAACTTGTAGGCATCGCGCACGATCTTGAGCTGTTCATCGACATTTTTCAGCCCGCGCGAACCGTTCAGATGATCTTCTTCGCAACTCTGCACCAGCAGCGGGCGTGGCGCAATGAGCGACGCGATATCGCCCATATCGAGCAAGCGCCAAAGTCCGGGTGTGTAGTTGCAGCTGCAATTGCCGTTGAGGTGCAGCAGCGAATCATCGACACCGTACAGGTAGCCCGAGACAAACGTCTTGCATACGCGTGGGTCGAGTGCGGCCAGATACAGTGTCATGTATCCGCCGCCCGAAAAGCCAAAACAGCCCAGGTCGTCCATGGCAATGTCGCCGCGCGCCTCTAGGTAATCGATCAGACGCATGTTATCCCAAGCGTTGAGGCCCGCAACGGTAAGTCCCAGCGGCTCGGCCATGCGCGCCTGGTTTAGGCACGTGCCGCGCAGAAAGCTGTTCTCGTCATCGCCCTGACCCTTCCAGTCACGACGGTATCCCCAACCGCGTGCGTCGGGGCAGACGGTCACGTAACCCATACGCGCCAAACGTAGACCGTAGTCGTAATTGAACTTACGCACAGCATCATCGACCGCCGGCACGCCCGTCACGCCCGCAACACTTGCGGCGCCTGCTCCCTGATGGCCATGCGGGCAGATATAGCAACACTTGCGGCCGCGCGCATCGAGCTTAGGCGACTGCGGCTCGAGCAGGTAGAACGGCATCCAAACGTCGCGCTCCACCTGCAGCATCGCATGGGTGCGCACGATACCGCCGGCAATCTGCACCCGATCGAGTTCGCGCGCCTCAATCGACACGCGATCCATAATCGATAAGCCCAACAGGTCAAACAGCCGAACCCTCGTCGCAATCTGCCATGCCTCAAACTCTTCGGGCGTCGTGCCCTTAAATGCGGCGGAGCGGCCCTCACGCTTAAGGCGCTCACGAAACGCCAGTTCGTCTTCGTAATAGGTGTCGATATGCACCGTGCGACCGTTATCGGAAAGACTGTCGGTCTCCGCAGCGTCGCCCGGGCCACCTTCGGGGTCCCAGCCGTCCGCACCGGAAAGCACCTGTTCGCGGGCGTATCGGGTAGTGGCTGTCGCATCGAGCTCGTGCGCCCATGGCGCCCAGTTTTCGGCATCACTCGCCGGGCCATGTAGGCTTGCACCAGCGTAGTGCGCCCTCTCGTGCGCCGCCGGCTTAGCCCAATCCCACCAACCTTCGCGCTTGATATGCTGTCCCAGCCAGCAATCGATCAGCACGGTCTGGGCCCACTCACGCCAAGGACGACCCAAATAGACCGAATCCGGTGCCACGTCTTGCGCGGCTGTAAACGAGCAGCCGTGGAACACGAAGCCATATGGCTCTCCCTCGGGCGTCGATGCCGCCGTCACGTAACCGTTCACGTCCATATTGCGGTTGAGCGAGCGGATCTCGCACCCCTCAAAATAGGCACACGCGCCACCAAAGATAAAGTCGACGTCGCCCTCAATCCGGCAGCGTCGAAAATACTGACGGCCCACCCGACGCGGCGCAAACTGCTTGGGCCCAATGAATCCGCCTGGTTTGACTTCGCGCGGGGGCAACGGGCCCAAAAACAGCGTGTCCTGGCGCCCCGTAATGCAACAGGCGTCGACCACCAAACGGTCGCCGTCGGCGTACAGGGCAATCGCCTGCCCCACCTCGCGACCGTCGCCGGCATCGTTGATGATTGTGAGGTTCTCGAGCCGCACGTCGTCGGCATCGACCAAAACGGTATAGGTCCTAAAGGTGCCGAGCTTTCCGTCAATGCCCGATCCGTCCCCCGAGGGCATCTTGGCGCCCAGACTGCCCACGATACGCACGCTGTCAGCCGTCTCGCCCACCAGCGTCACATACGGTCGATGAATCTCGACCCGTTCGCGGTACTCACCCGGCTCGATATGGATTGTCACCGGTTGCTCGGCATCCGGGTAGAGTTGATCGGCTGCCGCCAAGGCATCGGAAATCGTTGGATATGCTCCTGCCGCAGCCCTCGAAACGCGCAGTGTATAGATGCTTTCGCTCATCGTCCATCACGCTCCCAGGCAGCGAACTGCTCAGGCCAGCCCTGAACCTGTGGCTGAATATGCTCGGCGCAGCCCTTAAATGCCGTTAAGGCCGAAGCGAGCGATGCCCCATGCTTTCCATGCGGAAAGACATGTAGGCTAAAGCCAATCCCGTGGTCGGCAAGAGCCTGCGCAAGAAGGAGGCTATTTTGAACTGACACCGATGCATCATCGGCGGTATGCCACAAGAACGTACGAGGGAAGCCCTCACCCACCATATTCTCGATTGACAACTTTTGAGCCAAAGACTCATCGGCACCCGTTAGGTGTTCAAACGAACCACGATGAGCATAGGTCCCCGAGCTTACGACCGGATAGCACAAGCAAAGTGCGTCAGGCCGAATCGACTCAGGCGATGTCGCGATCGACTCTGCAAGCCAAGGTTTGTCCCAAAGCGCCCCGAGCAAGCCAACCAGGTGTCCACCCGCCGAAAAACCCATGACCGTAATTCGATTGGGATCGACGCAAAACTCCGTCGCATGACTTCGCACGGTATCGACCGCCCGCGCAAGTTCTTGCAATGCAAGCGGATAGGTGGCGGGCGCAACCGAGTAGTCCAGAACAAAAGCCTGATACCCCATCGCAAGTAAGCGTAGCGCCACCGGCTCGCCCTCGCGAGGCGAAATATGATCGTAGCCCCCACCCGGCACAATCAAAACTGCAGGTCGGGGTTCCAGGGCATAAGCATCCTCGGTGGGAGCAAAAATATAGGACGAGATCGCGGCATCCGAGCCATCGACCCCGACACAAATCGTTTTATTGAGCATGTATACCTTCTCGTTATGATGCGTAGCGCGGCCGCATGGCACAAGGGCCGCATGGCCGATTTTTTCGGCAATGCGGCCCCGGTCATCAATTCCAGCTAGGAACGGACAATCTTATCGACGTTCTCGAGCTGCAGCTCGTCGCCATCCTGACCCTCGATCACCACATTTTGCAGGTCGAGGACTTTCACGTTCTGCGCGATGATGCCCTGGCGCGCCATGGGCTCCACGCCGCAGGCCATTGCAGGCACAAAGGGCTCGGCATCTGCCGCAAAGGTCACATGGACATCCTGGAACGTCAGGCGCGTCACCTTACTCTCGGGCAAGCCCGTGATGTAGGCGGCGGCAGCGTGGCAGTTGGTGGCCTCGATATCGCAAAACGTCGTGGCGCCAAAGCCGGGCGTACGGTCGTCGACGGGCACCGCGTCGCGGCTCTGGACATAGTCGGTCTTGCCGTCCTTATCGCAGAAGTAGAACGAATTGACCACGAAAGGCGTGAGCACCTCGTCCATGCGAATGTGCTCAAAGGTGATGCCCTCGTTGACGGCGTCCTTGCCGCGACCGCGACGAGTCTTAACGCGCAGGCCGCGGTCGGTGCGCTCAAAGAGGCACTTGCTCACGGTGAGGTCCTTGATGCCGCCGGCAGCCTCGGACCCCAACACCACGGCGCCATGACCGTCGTGCATGTAGCAGTGAGCGATCAACACGTCATGCGTGGCGGGACGAAGCTCGGGCTCAATGCCCAGTTTGCCGCTCTTGATGGCGATGCAGTCGTCGCCCACCGAGAACTGGCAACCCAGGATGCGAACAAAGCCACAGCTCTCGGGATCGAAGCCGTCGGTGTTGTGGGAGTTCTTGGGACCCTCGATGGACAGACACAGGGCATCGACGTGTTCGCACAGAACGGGATGGATGTTCCATGCTGGGCTGTTGCGGACGGTAAAGCCGGCAAGGCTCACGTTTTGGCACTCGGACAGGAAGATCATGCGCGGGCGGGCGATCTCGCGGCCCTCCTCGGGGCGGAAGATATTCTTAAAGTCCTTGTTCCACCAGTTATCCTCGGCAAAATCGGTCTGGCCGTCGATGGCGCCGCGGCCATAGATGCACACGTCGTGCACGCTCAGACCCGTAAAGGTCGAGCAATAGGTCGAAAAGCTCTCGCCCTCCCAGCGGCCCAGGGGCAGCATATCGGTGCCGGCATACCCGGTGCCCTTGTCACCCGTGACCGTGCCCGGAATGTAGGCAAGCGCCGCGCGGTCGTGACGGGCCAGCAGCACCGCGCCCTCGGCGAGCTCGATGTTGATATTGCTCTTAAGGAAGAGGGACTTGATGCGGTAGTTGCCAGCGGGAATCAGCACGCGCCCGCCCTTGGGACAAGCCATGATGGCAGCCTGGATATTGGTGGTGTCATCGTGCTCGGCATCGCCTTTGGCGCCGCAGTCGCGAACGTTGATGGTAAAGGGCTCCGCGGGCGTGGTGACGCCCACACTCAGCTCACGCTCGCCGCAGACAAAGCGGACGAGGTTGCGCTTGCCGGGAACCAGGCCGTCAACATAGGTCTCGACCGTATTCGTGGTACCGACGGGCTCATCGTTGACAAAGATCTCCCACGTATCGGCACAGGTAAAGTAGCCACCGTCGTCGAGCTCAATAACGGCCGCGCTGGCGTTGCGCCAGATAACGTTCGTCTCCATGGGTCTCTCCCTCAAATGTAATCAGAAGTTCATACTACTCGTTTTTAAAAAAGGGCCGCACCCGCCGGTGGATCTCCGGTGGCACGACCCTGTGGTTTGGACGATGCGCCTGCCCTACTCGGCGGGAATTACGCTGCCGTCCTGGAAGCCAACGTTGTTGTGAGCGAAGCAGTCCTCGTACTTGAAGCCGGAGAGCTCCTCGCAAAGAGCCTTGACCTCGGGCTGGACGTCGGCCATCTTGCCGCCCTCCTTGACGCGCTTGATCTCGTCGCAGAGGATGTCGCACTGCTCCTTGTCGATCTTGATGCCGCGGGCAAGGACAGCCGCGAGCAGGAAGAAGCCGGCGCAGCCGATGAGCATGTAGCCGCAGATGTACAGAGGCACGGTGGCGGGCTGGGTTACGGCGTCGCTGTTGCCGGCGGTCTGAATGAAGCCGGAGGCAGCAAGGACAATAGCCCATGCGTTGACGGCGATAGCCTGGGCGATCTGCTGGCAGAGCTGCTGAGCGGAGCTGTAGATGCCCTCGCGACGACGCAGGGTGATGAGTTCATCGACATCGGGGATGTAGTTGAGCAGAACATCGGGCAGGTACTGGAAACCAACGTAGAAGAACTTCCAGATGGCGAAGATGATGGGGTAGGCAATCATGGCGATGGCGACCGTGGAGGTGCCGTTAATCTGACCAAAGGCGAAGTAGTTGTAGGCGATGATGCACGCAGCGCAACCGACGTTGGCCAGGTACCAAGACTTGTGGAAGCCCTTCTTGGCCATGAGGGCAACCCAGATGGCGGTGCAGACGATAGCGACGACCTTGCCGGGCATCTCCATCACGGACTCATAGGACTTAGGAATCTGCAGGCAGTAGACGATGAAGAAGGACAGGCAGGCAGACCAGCAGGCAGCAGCGAGCTTCGTGGAGACCTGTGCATACAGGACCTTGCGGAAGGACTTGTTGCGGAAGGTAGAGACAACGTCGATGAAGAACTTCTTGATACCCTCGCCGACGCTCTCGATCTTCTCCTGAGCCACCTCCTCGGGGGTGTGCTCCCACGTGGACAGGTACACGCACAGCAGCGAGATTGCCATGACCGAAGCGTTGACCGTAGCGATGATGAAGTAGCTGAACGGGTTGGTCTCGCCGAAGGTGCCAAAGCCAAAGCCGACGAGTGCTGCCATCAGGAAGCCGGCGGCGTTACCAAAGAGGTGCTTGTAGCCGGTGAGGTACGTACGCTCCTTGAAGTCGTCGGTCATCTCGATGGTAAGCGGCGACAGGTTGGCGGTGCAGAACGTATACGCGACGTTGTAGATCAGGTACAGCACAAAGTAGTACGGGAAACCGAACGGCGTAGCCACAAAGATGAGCGGCTCGGCGACCATCATCGGGATTGCCAGCAAGATCCAGAAACGGCGGCGGCCAAAGATACGGCCGATCTTGGTAGCGTAGAAGTTATCGGCCACAAAGCCCATAAGCGGGCACAGAATGGCGTTGAGATAGATGGCGAACGAGCTGATCAGCGCAGCCTCGCCTGCGGACAGGCCGCACTCCGTGGACAGGAACAGCACCATGTAGCTGTGCGTAAAGGTCAGGGCACCGGAGTTGAGCATGCCGCCCATACCAAAGCCCAAGCGCGTCCAGAATGTGATCTTGCGCTTTTTACCGATCTTGTTAGTCATCGAGCTCCCTCTCTTTTCTCGATTGTCTTGGAACAAGACATTGGAGTCCATACCGACGTCTGTCTGCATGCCGTTCAGGGTGAACGTTTAGCTAGATTATGCGCGATTGCTTATGATAGGTGAACGTTCACTTGTATATTATCCTTGAACGGTCGTTTTTTGCCGTTGAACGGGCCTGAAAATGAAAAAATCCCTGCATTTTTGATTATCAAGTCGATTCAGCACCACGCAACAACTAGGTGAACGTTCATTGTTCTCTGGAGATGAGGGAGGTGCCGGGCACCCTTCCCAAAAAAGCCGTGCACGACAACGCAACGAGAAACGAAAAACGACCCCGCCGAGATTGTCCTCGGCGGGGTCGCCCAGTCTTTGCAGCAGCTTATTCAATCACGCGCTCAACGTGTCATCGCTACAGGCAGACTCCGTCCTTCCAGATGCTGATCTCGTGACAGCCGCGACGCTCGGCGCTGGTAAGCTTGCCGCTCGCCGTGTCCAGCACCAGCTGATACAGATCGCCGGCAGCCTCATCGAGCGTACGTTCGCCCGTAGCCACCACACCGGCGTTAAAGTCCATCCAGTTGGCCTTGTGGTCGCACAGGCGCTGGTTGGTGAACACCTTGAGCGTAGGCGCCGGCGCACCAAACGGCGTGCCGCGGCCGGTCGAGAACAGGATCACGTGGCAGCCGGCAGCCGTCAGGGCCGTGGTGGATACCATGTCGTTGCCCGGACCGCACAACATGTTCAGACCATGCTTGGTAGCCTGACCGGCGTACGGCAGCACGTCGACGATGGGGGCAGATCCGCCCTTTTGCACGCAGCCGCAGCTCTTGTCCTCGAGTGTGGTGATGCCGCCATCCTTGTTGCCGGGGCTCGGGTTCTCGTAGACGACCTCGCCATGGCTAATAAAGTAATCCTTAAAGCCGTTGAGCATGTCGGAGGCGGCGTTAAACACCTGCTCGTCCTCGCAGCGATCGAGCAGAATGCTCTCGGCGCCAAACATCTCGGGGACCTCGGTGAGCACCGACGTGCCACCGCGGGCGACGAGCATATCGCTCACGCGACCGATCGTGGGGTTGGCGGTAATGCCCGAAAGACCGTCAGAGCCACCGCACTTAAGGCCAATGACCAGCTCGGAGGCCGGAATGGGCTCACGCTTGGCCTGCTTGGCGAGATCTGCCAGCTCAGACAGAATCTTGTGGCCTTCGACCTGCTCGTCGGCAACATCTTGGCAGGTAAGGAAGCGAACGCGCTCGTGATCGTACTCGCCCAGCTCGTCGAGCACCTGCTGATGCGTGCAGTTCTCGCAGCCGAGCGACAGGAACAGCACGCCCGCAGCGTTTGCGTGACGCGAGAGCGCTACCAGCAGGCGACGGGTCTGGGCATGGTCGGCGCCGGTCTGCGAGCAGCCAAACGGATGCGGAAAGTAATAGACGCCCTCCAGCGAACCCTCGACCAGATCCTGAGCCTGCTCGCACATGGCACGTGCGACCTCGTTGACGCAGCCGACCGTGGGGATGATCCACAGCTCGTTGCGCGTGGCGGCGCGGCCGTCGGCGCGACGGAAGCCCATAAAGGTCTCGGGCTCAACCGGCTCAACGACCGGATGCGTCGGATTGTAAACGTACTCGACCTCGCCCGAAAGGTTGGTCTTGACGTTATGCGTATGAAGCCACTGACCGGGCTGGATGTCGCCCGTCACATGGCCGATAGGAAGACCGTACTTGACAACGTTCTCCCCCGCCGCAATGGCACGCACGGCCATCTTGTGGCCCTGCGGAATATCCTCCGCGGCAGCGACCTCGCCCACCCCGGGAACCGCGACGGCGGTGCCCTTGGCAAGCGGCGACAGCGCGACGATCACGTTGTCGGCCGGATTGATCTGGATAGTGTTCATTACAAATGGTCCTAACCCTACAGGTTGAGCAGAAGTCGAGGCGCGGGCAAGCCGTCTGGCGCCCGCGTCTGCGCCGGAAATTTACGCCTGAGCGTTGGCGAAGGCCTGCTTGGCGCCCTCGGTGCGCACGACGGCGAGAGCGTTGACGACAAACTCCTCCAGGCCTGCGATCTGCGTAAGATCCTCGCCCCACATTTGCTCGTTGGTGAGCACATCGTGCACCAGCTCGGCGTCGTCGGCGCCGGCGTGGGCGGCGTAGAAATCGAGCACGAAGGCATCGTCCTGAGCGGTGTACTCGGTGCCGTCGGCGCGGCGCAGGTGCAGGCCATCGCCCTCGCGAGCAACGAGCTCCTGAGTATAGAAGGCAATGAGCGTAGCGAGGCTCGTCGCCAGGCACTTGGGCAGGTTGCCGGTCTCGGCAACATAGTCCTTGAGCGTGGGCAGGTCGCGAGCACGCCATTTGGCCGTGGAGTTGAGGCAAATGGAGAGCAGCGCGTGGTCGATAAACGGGTTGTCGAAGCGGTTCTCGACGGCGGCAGCAAAGGCCTTGCAGTCCTCGACGTCCAGGTCGGCGGCAAGCGTCGGGATGACCTCGTCGTAGAGCATGGTGTTCATGAAGCCGCGGACGGTCTCGTCGTGCATGCAATCGCGCACGATGTCAAAGCCGGCAACCCAGGAGCCCGGGACGAAGGCGGTGTGGGCGCCATTGAGGATGCGAACCTTGCGCTTCTTGTACGGGGTGACATCGGGGGTAACAAAGACACCCGGCAGACCGGCCTTCACGAAGGGGAGCTTCTCGGCAAGCGACTCGTCGCCCTGGATGCCCCACATCTGGAAGGGCTCGCGCACGGCCAGGAAGGGATCCTCGTAGCCCAGGCGCTCGGCCACGGCAGCGGCCTCCTTGGGGTCGCGGATGCGGCCGGGGACGATAGTGTCGACAAGCGTGGTGCAGACGGTGCAGTCGTTGGCCATCCACTGCGAGAACTCGTCCTCCCAGCCCCAGTCGCTCACGTACTGGTTCATGATGCGCAGCAGCTCCTCGCCGTTGTGATCAATGAGCTCGCAGGCGAGCACGATGACGCCCGGCTTGCCGGCGGCCCAGCGGGTGTGGAGCACCTGGGCAAGCTTGGCGGGGAAGCTCGCGGGCGGCATGTCATCGGCCTTGCAGGACGGGTCGTAGGCGATACCGGCCTCGGTGGTGTTGGAGACGATAATCTCCAAATCGTCGGAGACGGCGACCTCCATCATGGCGCGGTAGTCGTCCTCGCGGTACGGGTTGATGCAGCGGCTGCAGGCGCTGATCACGCGGGACTCGTCAACCGTGTTGCCGTTCTCCTTGCCGCGCACCAACACGGTGTACAGGTCGTCCTGGGCGTTGATACCATCGGCAAAGCCAAAGGCGCCGCTGATGGGCTGGACCATGACAACCTTGCCGTTCCAGCCGGTTGCCTCGTTGCCCATGTCAAAGAAGCGGTCGACGAAGGCGCGCAGGAAATTGCCCTCGCCAAATTGCAGAACCCTCTCGGGCGCGTCCTTGGGCAGCAGGTAGCCCTTGTAGCCGATCTTCTCGAGCGTCTCGTAGCTGATGTTCTCCATCGATGTCTCTCCTTAGATTGCTGTTAGCGTGCAGGCAAAACGGGGGCGCCGCGTGTGGCAACGGCGCTCCCGAGTTCGGTGTGATTCGATGCGGGTTTAGGCCTCGACGGTATCCAGGTCAAAGCCAAAGTAGCGGACCGCGTTGTTGTAGCTGATGTCGCGCACGATGGCTCCCAGCAGCTCCATGTCGGCCGGATACTTGCCCTGCTCGACCCACTCGCCGATCACGCCGCACAGCACGCGACGGAAGTACTCGTGACGCGGGTAGGACAGGAAGGAGCGGGAATCGGTAAGCATGCCCACAAAGTTGCCCAGCACGCCCTCGTTAGCCAGAGCCGTGAGCTGCTCGCGCATACCGACCTCGTTGTCGTTGAACCACCAGGCGGAACCGTTCTGGATCTTGCCTGCGGTCGGAGCCTCCTGGAAGCAGCCCATCACAGTATCGATCATGGTGTTGTCGATGGGGTTCAGGCTGTACAGAATGGTCTTGGGCAGACCCGTGGACTCCTGGATGGAGTTGAGGAAATCGGCCAGCTGGTCGGACGGCGTGTAGTTGGAGATGCAATCGTAGCCGGTGTCGGGACCGAGTTTGGCGAACATAGCGCGGTTGTTGTCACGCTTGCAGCCAAAGTGCAGCTGCATGGCCCAGCCAAGGCGGACATACTCGCCGGCGACGAACTGCATAAAGGCCGTCTTGTACTTGAGGACCTCGTCCTCGGTAAGCGGCTCGGCGGCAAGGCCCTTGGCAAAGATGGCCTCGATCTCGTCAGCGGTGGCCGGAACGTACATAACGTAGTCGAGTGCGTGATCGGAAGCGCGGCAGCCCAGCTCGTGGGCGACATCGTAGCGCTTGGAGATGGCGGCCTTCATGCCCTCGAAGTCGCTGACCTCGACGCCGGCAACCTCGGAAAGGCGCTTGCAGTAGTCGGCGAACTCCTGGCCACGCTCGATACGCAGCGCGGCATCAGGGCGCATGGCGGGAACGACCTGAACGTCAAAACTGTCGTCGGCGGCAATCTTCTTGTGCCACTCAAAGCTGTCGGCGGGGTCGTCGGTAGTGCAGATCATGCGGACGTTGGACTGCTTGATCAGGTTACGGCAGGTAAAGCTGGCCTCAGCGAGCTTGGCGTTGGCAAGGTCCCAGACCTCCTGAGCGGTTTTGCCGTTTAGGACGCCCTCGTAGCCAAAGTAACGCTTAAGCTCCAGGTGGCTCCACTCAAAGACGGGGTTGCCCACACAACGGCCCAGGGTCTCGGCCCACTTCTGGAACTTCTCACGAGCAGGGGCATCGCCGGTAATGAAGCGCTCGTCAACGCCGTTTGCACGCATCAGGCGCCACTTGTAGTGGTCACCGCCCAGCCAAACCTCGGTGATGTTCTCAAAACGCTTGTCGTCCCAGATCTCCTTGGGAGAAATGTGGCAGTGGTAGTCGACGATAGGCATGCCCTCGGCAAAGTTGTGGAATAGCTCCTCGCCGGTCTTGGTGCTCAGCAGGAAATCCTGATCGTCCATGAAGTTTTTCATCAAACAACCCCTTTGTTGGCGGAGCGGGCGCACGATGCGCTCGCTATCCTCTAGGTGAACGTTCACTATCTTAGTTCAAAAATCGTTTGTGGGTGAACGTTCACCTAACCATCACGGGGTGAGCGGTAGGTTTTGGCCGCTTAACGGTTGCCGAGCCATGGATCCTGCGTTGAAGCGGCACAGAGAAAGGCCGCTGACGGCAGATTCGCCATCAGTGGCCTTCGAAACAGCTTTTTCGATACCCCTACCAAAAAGTACGCGGCAAATAGGGAACTCACTAAACGCATTAGATTCCGGCGAGTTTGCAGTAACGGTCAACGTTGCTGGCAAACACCATCTCCACAGCACCCTTCTGCACGGGCTCCGCCGGAGTTTTACCCCACAGCAAATACTCGCCCAAAGTCTTAGCGCCACGGTAGGCCAAGCTCACCGGGTCTTTATAGACAATATTGGTAAAGATGCCACGGCGCAAGGCCAAGGCGCTCTCGGGGAACAGGTCGTTGCCGATTACCATGACCTTGCCGGCCTTGCCGCTCGAAACAAGCGCGTTGGCGACTACCTCGGAACCAACGGCAAAAACGCTACAGATGAGCTCGGGAGCATCCGGCGCACTCAAGCGCTGCTCAAGCTCGCGCTCGAGCTGTTTGACTTGCGCATGGGCGCCGGCAAGGTCCTCAACTTGCCATGGAATATCGTGTTCGAGCAGGTAATTGTGAAAGGCGCGGGCGGTCAGATAGTGTGAATCGGTATAGGGGTCGCCCGCCAACAGGAGCACGCGGGCGTCAGCCCCAGAAGCGTGAACCAGGTTTGCCGCCTGCTCTGCCATAAGACTGCCCGCCGCGGAATAGTCTGCCAGACTGGCACCCAGGCGATCGAGGTGCGGTCGGTCGCCATCGACGAGCTCGATCGCCACACCCGCCTCGGCAATCTGCCTCAAAAGCTCGGTTGCGCGGTCATCGCTCGGAACATAGGCAAGCAGGCCATCAATCTTCTCGCCTACCTGCAGGCGCTCATCAATCTGCTCGAGCGCATCGGCGTAGCCACCCACGCCAAATTCAACACGTTCAACCGTAATGCCCCGGTCGATGACCTCCTGCTCAAAGCGGTTGCAGCCCTCCCAAAGGTAACGGAAAAAGTACGCTCCCTCGCGCGATGCGCGGGGCAGGCAAAACACCAGGTTGATATCCTTACGGCGCAGGCTCGAGGCACTCGTATTGCGATGGTAACCCATGGCCTCGGCCTTAGCATTCACCTTGGAGCGCACGGATTCGCTCACGCCGGCCTTACCCGTCAGGGCCTTGTGCACGGTATTGATGGAAACGCCAAGCTCGGCGGCTATGTCCTTCATGGTTACGCGAGCGCTCATGGGGATACTCCATTATAGATAAGTTGCCAATTAACAGTACAGGTAACGATACCCCAAAATCACTCTTCAACTCGCCGCGCTCGCCCCCAAATATGCAAAGCGCCCCGCGAACGGATGCTCGCGAGGCGCTTGGATGCCTAGACCTTATTTAATACCGCGGCCCAAGTCTTCGGCAATTTTGTCCACGCCCTTAAACGCGGCACAGGTCTTTTTGTTGGAGCAATGCCCCGTGCAAACGCCACCCTGAGCGCAGTCGGCGCAGGTGCCCTTGCGGTAGATGCGCACGCACACGGCGACAAACGCAATACCGATAACAGCCAGTACAACAATATCGATAGGTGCCATAGCAAGCCTCCTCTAGTTAACCACTACTTACTTTACTCCATTCTCCACCTACCAAAAAGGGACAGGTTTATTTTGGTCGGTTTTATCTGCGGAAACGCCACATCTCCCCCACCAAAATGCCCGAGTGTCGCTGGGACACCCGGGCTCGTGGAAAGGGGTTAATCCTTATTCGGATTTAAGCGGAAACTGCGGCGGAAGCAGTGTTGGTCTCGTCCTCGTCGGTCCAAGCGTGCTTGGGCATGGGACGGAAAATCTGGAAGAGCATCGCAACCAGCAGCACAATGGCCACAACCGTCCAGATACCAAACTGCCCAAGGACAAGCAGGTTGTAGAACTGGTTGATGAACAGGCCGATGACCCAAGCGAAGGCGCACTCGTAGCCGATGGCAATCGCGGTCCACTTGCCAGAGTCCATCTGGTTGCGGATGGTGCCAATGGCGGCAAAGCACGGAGCGCACAGCAGGTTGAACGCGCCGAAGGCAACGCAAGCGCCCATGGTGGGGAACATGCCGGCAAACGCGGTCCACAGGCTCGGGTCGGTCTCGCCCGCGTCGGCGACGGACAGCAGCGATCCGGCGGTGGCGACGACGTTCTCCTTAGCGACAAGGCCAGAGACAGTCAGCGCGGTTGCCTGCCAGGTGCTAAAGCCGAGCGGGGCGAAGATCCAAGCGACCAGGTTGCCCAGCATGGCGAGCACGGAGTAGTCCATGAACTCCTCGGGGATGCCCTCCATGGCAGGCAGGAAGCCAAAGGCGCCGTTGTAGCTACCAAAGTTGGAGAGGAACCACACCACGACGGTGGACGCGAAGATGACCGTACCGGCCTTTTTGATAAAGGCCCAGCAGCGCTCCCACACGTGCAGCGCCCAAGAGCGGATCGCCGGGAAGTGGTAGGCAGGAAGCTCCATAACGAACGGCGTCGGGCGACCGGCGAAGAGCTTGGTCTTCTTGAGCATGAGGCCCGAGGCGATGACGGCAAAGACGCCCAGGAAGTAGAAGAGCGGGCTGATCCACGCGGCGGTGGTGGAAGAATCGCCAATGATGGAACCCATGAGCAGGGCGATAATCGGCAGCTTGGCGCCGCAGGGGATGAACGTGGTGGTCATGACCGTCATGCGGCGATCCTTCTCGTTCTCGATGGTCTTGGTGGCCATGACGCCGGGGACGCCGCAGCCCGAGGACACGAGCATGGGGATGAAGGACTTACCGGACAGGCCGAAGCGGCGGAACACGCGGTCCATGATGAAGGCGACGCGGGCCATGTAGCCGCAGTCCTCCAGGAAGGACAGCATGACGAACAGCAGGAACATCTGCGGCACAAAGCCGAAGATGGCGCCCAGGCCGCCGACGATACCGTCACAGACGAGCGAATCGACCAGACCGCCGTCCTCGGTGCCACCCGCCACAAGTGCGTCGTGGACCATGGTGGTAATACCCGGAACATACGGGCCATACTGCGCCGGGTCGACCGGGTCGACCGAGTCGGCGTCGTCACCCGCGGCCTCGACAGCCTCATCGTAGGCGTCGCGGCCCTGACCGAGCACATACCAGCCGTCGGTACCGAAGAGCTGGTCGTTGGTGAAGTCGGTCACCGTGCCGCCCAGGGTGGAAACGGCGATGTAGTACACGCAGAACATGATGACCACAAAGATCGGCAGGCCCAGGATACGGTTGGTAACCACGCGGTCGATCTTCTCGGAGGTGCTCATCTTTGCCGGAGCCTTGGTGAGACACTCGTCAATGATGTGCGCGATGACGCCATAGCGCTCACCGGTGATGATGGACTCAGCGTCATCGTCGCAGTCCTGCTCGCACTGAGCGACCAGCTCTTCGACGCGAGCGGCCTTCTCCTTGGTGAGGTTGATGAGCTTGCAGGCATCCGCATCACGCTCGAACAGCTTGACGGCATAGTAGCGGCGCTTGTTGGCGGGAACGCTTGCCGGCAGGTTGTTTTCGATGTGGTCCAGAACGTCCTCGATGGAGGAATCGAACTTGTGCTCCGGCACCTGGCCCTTGGAAGCAGCGGACTTCTTGACCTGCTCGAAGAGCTCCTTGATACCCTTGTTCTTAAGGGCCGAGATCATCATGACCGGGCAACCGAGCTTCTTAGAGAGCTTGTCCGTGTCGATCTTATCGCCGTTCTTCTCGACCAAGTCGGCCATGTTGAGGGCGACGACTACGGGCAGGCCGGTCTCGATAACCTGAAGCGCCAGGTACAGGTTGCGCTCGAGGTTGGTGGCGTCGACCACCTGGACGACAACATCGGGTTCGCCGCTCATGAGGTAATCGCGCGAGCACTGCTCCTCGGGGCTGTAGGGGGAAAGCGAGTAGATGCCAGGGAGGTCCGTGATGGTAACGTTCTTGTCGCTTAGGAGCTTGGCTTCCTTTTTCTCAACCGTGACGCCGGGCCAGTTGCCAACGTAGCCGTTGGCGCCGGTGATCAGGTTGAAAAGCGTGGTCTTGCCGCAGTTGGGGTTACCCGCCAGCGCGACATGGATCTGAGAATCCGCCATTCAATCCTTCTTCCTTGTGTGCCTGCGCTGCTTTCTCCGCGCAAGCTGGATGATGTGCTTCAAAGTTGCAGCATTAAGTTAGAAATACCTAACTTTATCTGCAGAAATACACGTCGCGAGCCCTTACTGGACCTCGACGACGGCCGCCTCCTCCTTGCGGATGGAAAGCTCGTAGCCGCGCACGTTGATCTCGACCGGATCACCGAGCGGTGCAACCTTCACGACCTTGAACGAAGTGCCCTTGATGAGGCCCAGGTCCATAAGGTGGCGGCGAAGCGCACCCTCACCGTGAAGCTTGACGATGGTGGAGCTCTCGCCCACCTTAACGTCACCCAACGTCTTCATCCTCTTGTCCCCCTTTCGGTTTTTATGAAATGCTGCGGACTAACCGACGGTCATGATGTGCATGGCAACCTTGGAATCGATACCAAAGCGTGCGCCCAGCACGGTGACGATGATATTGGCGCCACTCGAGCTCACCACGTGGATTTCGTTGCCCTCGACAAAACCGAGGTCCTTGAGGTGGTGTTTCATGTCCTCATTGCCCTTTACGCGAGACACGCGCACGGTTTCGCCCGCTTTTACCATCGAAAGCGGCATGGCCGGCATCTGCGGTCCGCAAGACATGAGTTGCTCCTAACGTCAGTTCGTCCTCAACATCGACGCGATAAAAGTTAACCACGTCTATGTTCGCTTTAGTAAACTAACACGTGGTTAACTTTTTGGAAAGGGTCCCCATTCAGATTTCGAAAAAGTTTCCTATACGAAACAAAAGAGGCACCGCAAAGACCATCTCTTTGCGGTGCCTTGTCATACCAATTTATGCAACAAAGGGGACTGTCCCCTTTGTTGCATTGTTGAGATTAGAGCGAGAGGTTTCTGATCGACGTGACGCAGGAGGCCTCATCCACGCCCGAAACGCGGAACACGATGTCCTCGCCGCACTCGCCGTAGAGAGCCATGAGGCCCATAACGTCGCGACCGTCGGTATGGCGGTCGCCGATGCTGACCGACACGTCGCTACGATGCTTGGCAATGATGTCATAGAGCAGCGCAACCGGGCGGGCATGCAGTCCCAACGGATCTTTAATCGTCTTTGTAAACTCGACCATGTCCCCTCCCGCGACGTCGTACATTCGGCCGGCAAAACCCAGCCATGTGGTAGTTATTGTAGCGTTAGATGCTTGTTGAGAGCTCCTCCGGATTCCCCGTGGTCAAAAAGTGGCAAATATGAGTACTGTCACCAATTTAGTAGCAGCAAAATCGAGAGCAAATTGCCTAATTTGAGCGATTCGAAGAGGTTGAAAGCCGTCAAACGCCCTTTAAGAGGGGTTAGATAAATTGATTTTTAGCCCATTTTCGCACAGAACAAGCCGAAAAATATGACACCTCTTTTGCAACAGTACTCATATTTAGCATTTTTTGACCACGGGCTCCAAAACCATGCCCCAAAACACAAAAGGAGGGGCCTCGTAAGGCCCCTCCTTAGGAAAGGGAATCGATTTATTCCACAGCCGTAGATTAATCCTAGCCGCTACTCCATCATATCGAGGACGGAAGGGCGAAGCTCGTTCTCGGCGGCCTCGGGATCGGTCTCGCGCAGGCGGTTGATGTAGCGGTTGTACCACATCACGGCAAGGCCCAGGAAGACAACCACGCCGCCAACGTTGTAGACCAGCGTCAGCCACAGCGGCTGATCGAGCGGAATGGTGCCGCAGATAAGCACGAAGCAGAAGACCACAAGCAGGAATGCAGCAACGACCAGACCGAAGGTACGCGAGCCCATGCGGAAGTCACGGGGAGCGGTGTCGAAGTTCTTGCGCAGCATAAAGTAGGCAAGCAAAATCAGCAGCGGCGGGAGCAGAGCGGTGGCAGCAGTCATGTTGGTGACGATCATGAGCAGGTCGTCGAGGTTACCGGAGCCCAGGGCCGGAATGATCAGGATGGGGACGACGATGGCGAACTGCAGCCAAGCGGCGCGGGCGGGAATGCCATGCTCGTTGAGCTCGACGATCTTGCTACCAAAGACGCCCTTGGGGATCTCGGTGAAGAAAACCTTGATGGGAGCAGAGGTCCACATCATGAGGGAGCCCAGCGTGGCGGCGAGAAGGATCAAGCCGATGGCGCGCGTAGACACTTCCATGGGAATGCCAAAGTGGGCAAAGACAGCGCCGAATACGTCGAAGATACCGGTGGAGATGGCAACGCCGCCCTCGGGGATGAACAGGTTAACCAGCAGTGAAGCGCCTGCATACAGAAGGCCGATGGTCAGGCCGGCGATAACGACGGTGCGCACGAAGGCCTTGACGCCACCCTTAAGGTCGTTAAGGAACACGCCGACAGACTCAGCGCCGCCAACGCCCTGGATGATCCAGGCAAGCGTACCGAAGAAGCCCCACGCAGTTGCGAAGTTGCTCATGTCGGGAGCCATGTTAGCGGGAGTAGGAGCCGTAGCGAACTCAACACCGCCAAAGGCAGCAGCCAGGGACAGCAGGATGAACACGGCGGTCAGGCCGAGAGCCGCGGTCGAACCGAAGGAGGAAATTGAACCGATCCACTTAGCGCCCTTGGTCGAAACCCACGTGGCGATAGCAAAGACGACGATCTCGATAATGGTGATCCACAGCTGCGAAAGCTCGGCGTTGGCACCAAAGAACACGTAGCTCGCGTAGATGATGACGTTGGGCAGGACGGACGCAAAGAAGAACAGGTTAACGAACCAGTAGCTAAATGCCGTCAGGAACGCCCAGCGACCACCCATCGAGGTCTTAACCCATGCGTACACGCCCGACTCGGAGTCCTTGTTGAGGCCGACGAACTCGGCGGTAACCAGGGTATAGGGGACAAAGTACAAAAGCGTGGCGAAAAAGAACGACGGCGCTGCTGCCAAGCCGATGGCCGCGTTGTTGTTGATGATGTTCTTGATACCGAACACGGCGGCGACCGTCATGCCCAGCAGAGCGAACGAACCAATCGTTCCTCGTTTTTCAGAGCTCATAAGCCCTCCCAATCATCTGTTAAATGTCATCTAAAACCGTCCGAGCTGCAAGTGCAAACACGGACGGCGCACCTGCTAAGGGAAATGGGGAAAAGGGAGTCAACAAAGCCATCTCCCTTAACAGCGCGAAGCAAACGTCCAAACGGACGAATACTACTTGTTGGGGAAGGAATAACCTTCGACCGTCACGTGCAGTACCACGACGCGGGGATCCGAAGCCTCGGCGATAACACGGTAGGCCTCGTCAATTTCGACGACGGCAACGCCGCCGGCGGGAATCGTCACGGTCTCCCCCGTACCCTCAAAGCGCTCGCGATCGTCGATATCACTGTAAGCGCGCGTACAGGTAAGATCGGCCTTGGAAGCCACCTCGACGGTCAGATCGCCGTCGAGCGGGGCGAGCACGGCATGGTAGCGACGGTGACCGAGCAGATCGGCAGTAGCCGCCTCGTGGGCGTTCACCCACCAATACACCAGCGAGTCGCCGATAGAGTACGCCACATCGTGCTGCAGTTCAGAAACGCCGTCGAGCGCCTGTCCGGTACGCATCCACTTCTTGACGGACTTCATCTGGGCGTCGAAATCAGCACGCGAATTAAAGACATGCATGACTTATGCCTCCTTAATGGGTGCCAGCGCCTGAGCCAGATCGGCAGACGTCAGCGGTCGCAGGGACACCTCAAAACTGAAGCTCTCAAAACGGGTGCGATAGGAATCGAGCACCTCGGAACCCCAAGAGTTCGAGCCAAGGCCGAGCAGCTGGTCGTTGATGTTGACCGTAACCGTGTCGCCCGGGACAAGATCGTAGACATGCTTGGCGTTATCGATAGCCTCGCAGCTATAGGGCCATGCGGAGAACGAGAACGGGTTGGAAGCGGCGTCGGCTGGACGGGTCACCAGCACGCCGTCACCGTGGCTAGAGCGCAGGGCAACCCAGCGGGTTCCCTCGCGGTTGGCGCAGTCCTGAGGCATAACGTAGGGCGTAAACATGTCGTCAACCGTAGTGCGGTAATGACCGACCGGGTTGGCGCGCAGCGAGTCCGGATAGTTCTCGCCCGGGCCGTGGCCATACCACTCGACGGCACGATCACAACCGGGAACCTCGAAGGAGATGCCGATGCGTGGGATAATGTCCGAATAGTCGCCGTAGGGCTCGCCGGAAACCTTGAGGTCGACGCGACCGCTCGGAAGCACGGTGTAGACGAGCTCGACGCGCATGCCGAACGCGCGGACGGGAGGAGCGATACGCTGGCTCACGGTAACGACGACCGCATTGCCGTCCTGCTTCCAAGAAACCTTGCGGGTGGACGTCTGCATCACATCGATGAAGTTGTCCTTCCACAGGGAGTCATACTCTTGGGCGTGGTTGTCGACGAGCGGATGCCAAAAACCAACCTGGGGACCGGAGGTCATGACGTCGCGGCCGGATGCCTTCCACTCGCTCACGGTACCGTTGACCTTGCTGAAGGTCAGCTCGCTGTTGAGGGAGTGAATGCGAATCTCCTGCTCGGTCTCCTCGACCGTAAGCTCAGGACGAGTGGGAGCCGCGATGGCCGGCGCCGGATGGTTTGCGATGGCAAACTGGCTTGCACCCAGCTGGAACATCGGCTCGCACCAGGCGTGAGCAGCCATGGTGTAGGCGTGCACGGTCAGCAGGGTCTCGCCCACCGCGGCCTCGCGAATCACCAGCGGAAGCTGGACGGACTCGCCGGGGGCAACCGCGCCGGGCACGAGCGTCTTGCGGCAGACCACATCGCCGTCCACCAGGGTCTCGGCCGACAGGCAAACATCCTCGAGGGTGGTAAACCAACGCTTGTTGGTGACGGTCAGTTCGCCTGCCTCGGCGTCATAAGCCATGCGGACCGGGCAGATGACCTGGCCGTACTCGGTAAGGCCCGGGCTCGGCTGCTGCCAAGGGAACACCATGCCATCGATGCAGAAGTTGCTGTTGTTGGGGTAATCGCCGTTGTCGCCGCCATACATGTCGTAGGCAACGCCGTCCTCGGTCACAGCAGCCAGACCGTGGTCGCACCATTCCCAAATAAACTGGCCTTGGATGCAATCCCAACGATCGAAGACCTCCTGGTACTCAGACAGGCCTCCAGGACCGTTGCCCATGGAGTGGCCGTACTCGCAGTTGATGCGCGGCTTGGGGAACGGATGCTCGCCAAAGTCGTTCATCTGCGACACGCGGGAGTACATGGTGGAAATGACGTCGACGGTATCGGCGTTGCGATCCTCCTCGTAGTGGACCGGACGACCGTCGAGCTCGTGAGCTTTGGCGTACATCGCGCGGATGTTGCAGCCATAGCCGCTCTCGTTGCCCATCGACCACATGATGATGCACGCGTGGTTGCGCTCCTGCATCACCAGGCGTTCGATGCGGTCGACGTAGGCCGGCTCCCAGGCAGGGTCGTCGGTGACCAGGGCGATATTGCCGATATTCTCGAAGCCGTGGCTCTCCATATCGGTCTCGGCGACCAGCATGATGCCGTACTCGTCGCACAGCTCGTAGAAGCGCGGGTCGTTGGCGTAGTGGGACGTGCGCACCGCGTTGATGTTGTGCTGCTTCATGAGCTCCAGGTCGCGGCGCATGCGCTCGAGGCCCACGGCGCGGCCCTTGTGATCGTCGTGGTCGTGGCGGTTGACGCCATGCATCTTAAAGTAGGTGCCGTTGAGGTAGATATGATTGCCCTCGACCGTCACCTCGGCAAGGCCCTGACGATGTGGCACGTACTCGCTGACCTCGTCGCCGTCGTAGACCTCAAACGTCAGGTCATAGAGAAAGGGGTCCTCGGGGTTCCAGAAGTGGGCATCGGCAACGCTGCACTCGGCATGACCGTCGACGAACTCACCCGTAGCGACCACATTCTGGCCATCGTTGAGCGTATACACAACGCGGCTTGCGCCCTCGGCAACCGTATCGAGCGTAATCAGAGCGGCATCGCCCTCGCGGTGCGTGCGGAACCTAAAGTCGACCAGATGCGCGGCGGGACGCTGCATGAGGTACACATCGCGGAAGATGCCCGATGCCCACCACATGTCCTGATCCTCGATGTAGCTACCATCGCTGTACTGCAGAACCTTGACCGCAAACAGGTTGTCGCCCTCGACGAGCGCGTCGGTCACGTCAAACTCGGCGGACAGACGCGAACCCTTAGTCATGCCGATAAACTTGCCGTTGACATACAGCTCGCCGTAGCTCTCGATACCGTCGAAGCGAATGATCTCGCGAGCGCCGGCAGGCACGGCAGGAAGGTTGACGATGCGCTGGTAGACGCCCGTAGGGTCGTCGGAGGGAACGAACGGCTGATCCACCGGGAACGGGAAGCCCTCGTCGGTATAGGCGAGATTGCCATAGCCGTCTACCTGCCACAGGTGCGGAACCTCCACGTGATCCCACTCGGGCTCGTACGTGCAAAGCGCCTCGTTGGAGACGGCCGCGGGGCCCTCAAAAAGGCGGAACTGCCACGAGCCGGACAGCTGGACAAATCCGCGCGACAGCTCGCGGCTGTACGTAGCGGCGAGATCGGCGGTCTCATAACCCATAAAGTACGCATGGGGTGCCAGGCGGTTCCTGTGGGTGAGCGCTTGGTTTTCCCAATCGTTAATGGCGTCCATGGTGATGCTCCTTCGTCATCGTAGTGCTTCTTTGTGCAACCGGTTGTCCTTATCTTACGGGCGGTACAAAAATCTGTGCAACCGGTTGTCCGCCGAACGGTCGATTTTGCCGGATTAACGGTGCAACCGGTTGTACAACCATGCTATTTATGTCACCCTAAGCTTAGGCACACAGCACAGGGCATCGTTCTTGAACTCACAGGCAACTGTCGCGCCTACCTATGTCTCGCCCATACATGCCGTGCTCAGTCGCAGTTTGATTGCAAAACGACACCGGTCACCGGATACCATGAACGCCGTTTACGCGCGCTATAGTAATCTGTATCCGCATTAGCCTTTATCGATAGTCCACCGACCCAATTGCACAGGAGACGCCATGACCCAACCAGCACGCACCGCACCCACGCTTGCCGAGGTTGCTGAAGCTGCCGGCGTATCGCGCTCCACGGCATCGCGTGCCCTCAACGATTCGCCCCGCATTAGCGAGGAGACCAAGAAACGCGTCCGCGCAGCGGCGAAAAAGGTTAACTTCGTTCCCAACGCACGCGGCCGGGCACTCGCCGTCGGACGCACAGAAATCATCGCCGTACTGGTTACCGAGCCCCTTAATGAGCTGTTCGGTGACCCCACCTACAGTGAGTTTTTGAGCGGTATTACCGAGGAACTATCGGAGTCATCTTACCTGCCCGTGATCTTGCAGGCGTCCTCATCCCATGAGCGCAACCGCGCACGTGAGCACTTTGAGCGTCGCTCGTTTGACGCCGTCATCGACGTCTCGCCCTACAAGGGCAGTGAGCTGCTCGAGGTGCTGCGCGATCTGGGCGTACCCACTGTGTTATGCGGCCAGCTCGAGGGCCATCCCTATCGCGAGGTGTTCTCGACGGTCTACTCCGACGACGAAGAGGGCGGACGCTTTGCGGCGCTCGCTATGAAAGATCGCGGACGCAAGGACATCGTTGCCGTGCTGGGGCCGCAGGATAACCCCGCCGTCGTCGACCGCCTTCGCGGCTACCGTGCGATTTTGGGCGAAAGCCTTCCGGATGAAAATGTCATCTATACCGGATGGAGCAGCGGAGACGGCTACCAAGCCACGCGGCGGCTGCTCGCGCGCGAAATACATGCCGACGGCGTGCTATGCGGATCGGACCGTATCGCAACCGGCGTTATCGCCGCATTCAACGAAGCGGGAATTAGCGTACCCAAAGACGTTTCGGTCGTGGGCTTCGATGACCACGAGGTCGCAGCTCGCAGCGTCCCCGCGTTGACGACCATTCGTCAGCCGCTTCGCGAGGAAGGCCGCATGGCCGCAGGCATTGCGCTCGACATGATCAACGGCGCCGCGCCCACCACCACTGTCATGCACATGCAGCTCGTTCAGAGAGACTCACTGTAGGAAACTGGGCCGGGCTTTCCGCTAGGCTGCTTTAGCGGAAAGCCCGGCCCATTCCGAACGCCGATTCTGGGATGTGCTTTCCGCCAGAAGCTCAACCGGAAAGTGCGTCCCGTTATTTGGCTGGATTCCGGGTCGCAGCTTCCGTGACGTCCGGTCACCCTATGCCCTCGCAACCTCGGCGCATAAAAAACGAGGGAAGGCACATGTCCTTCCCTCGTTACAGACAATAGGTAGCCGCTCGCCTACATCAGGCGCAGGCTGACGTCCTTGAGCTGGGCGCCAGAAACGGCACTCGGGGCGCCCGACATGAGGTCGGAGCCGCTGGCCGTCTTGGGGAACGCCATGACGTCGCGGATGGAATCGGAGCCGGTGAGCAGCATGCACACGCGGTCCAGGCCCAGAGCGAAACCGCCCATCGGGGGCGCACCAAACTTGAGCGCCTCCATGAGGAAGCCGAACTGAGACTCGGCGCGCTCCTCGGTAAAGCCCAGAAGCTTGAGCATGGACATCTGCATCTCGGCGTTGTGGATACGCATACCGCCGCCGCCGGCCTCAAAGCCGTCCATGACAAAGTCATAGGTGCAAGAACCGGCTGCCAACGGATCGGCCTCGATCTTGGCGATGTCGGTCTCGGTCGGCAGGGTGAAGGGCTGGTGCTCGGCAGCGTAAGCCTTGCGGTCCTCATCCCAGTGGAACAGCGGGAAGTTGACGACCCACAGGAAGTCGTGGCCCTCGCGCTTGATCTCGAGTGCGTTGGCCATGTGAGAACGCATGCCGCCCAGAATCTCGTCAGAGAGCAGGCGCGGGCCGGCGGCGAACATCACAAGGTCGCCGGGCTCGACGTCCATGCGCTCGCGCAGAGCCGCCATCTCCTCGTCCGAGAAGAACTTGACGATGGGGCTGTTGATGGAGCCGTCCTCGCGGAAGGCGATCCAGGCCAGACCCTTGGCGCCAAACGTGGAGGCCACGCCGGCGAGCTTATCGATCTTGGCACGTGCCCAGGCACCGGCACCCTTGGCGTTGATGGCCTTGACGACAGAGCCCTCCTCGTTTGCGGCGGTCGCAAAGACCTTGAACTTGGAGTTGGCAAAGATGTCGGTCAGGTCGACCAGGTGCATGCCATAGCGGGTGTCGGGCTTGTCGGAGCCATAGGTGTCCATGGCCTCCCAGTAGTCCATGCGACGCAGCGGCGTGGGCATCTCGACGCCCATGCGGCCGAAGGCATCGGACAGGACCTCTTCGAGCGCGCTCATGACATCATTCTGGTCCACGAAGGACATCTCGATATCGACCTGGGTGAACTCGGGCTGACGGTCGGCACGCAGGTCCTCGTCGCGGAAGCACTTGGCGACCTGGTAGTAGCGCTCAACGCCACCGACCATGAGCAGCTGCTTCAGGAGCTGCGGGGACTGCGGCAGGGCGTAGAAGTTACCCGGCTGGATGCGGCTGGGGACGATGAAGTCGCGGGCGCCCTCGGGCGTGGACTTGAACAGGGAGGGCGTCTCGACCTCCATGAATTCACGGTTGTGCAGCGCCTCGCGAATGGCAAAGGTGAAGTCGGAGCGCAGCTTGAGGTTGGCCATCATCTCGGGACGGCGGAGGTCCAAATAGCGATAGCGCAGGCGGGTGTCCTCGCTGGTCTCGATACCGTCCTCAATCTGGAACGGCGGGGTGACGGACGTGTTGAGCACCTCGGCGTGGTCGGTCAGGACCTCGATCTCGCCGGTCGCGAGCTTAGTGTTGGTGGTCTCCTCGCCACGGGCGCGCACGACACCGTGGATCTTGATGGGCCACTCGGGACGCATGGTCTCGGCGATCTTAAAGGCGTCGCCGTCAGAGTGCTCGGGGTCGAAGGTGAGCTGCGTGATGCCCTCGCGGTCGCGAAGGTCGCAGAAGATAAGGCCGCCGTGGTCGCGGCGACGGCTCACCCAACCGGTGAGGGTGACCTCTTCACCCACGTTCTCGAAGCGAAGCTCGCCGCAGGTACGGGTGTGCATGGAATGCTCATCGATGGGACGGGTCTGGCTCATACCAGTGATCCTCCTTTATGGATCTGTGCCGCCCCGTGTCGTTCCGGGCGGCGTCGTACAGATTTGCCCAGCCTGCGTAAACCGCGCAGCCGGACATGGCGTTCTATCTTATCGCACCCGCGTCGATGTGCCGCGAAAAAGTAGCTCTTGTTCAAAGACTTGACGGAGACGAAACAATTGACGCGGCCTGGCCGTCGCCAAGGCGCGCCGCGTGCGACAATGTGCCCCAATACAACCGCACTCGGAAAGGCCCGTCATGACCGCACGCCTCATCGTTATGGATATCGACTCCACGCTCATCAACCAGGAAGTCATCGACCTGTTGGGCGAAGAGGCCGGCGTGGGCGAGCAAGTTGCACAGATCACCGAACGCGCCATGCGCGGCGAGCTTGACTTTAAGCAGGCGCTCGAGGAACGCGTGGGGCTGCTTGCCGGCTTGGATGAGAGTGTGTTCGAGCGCACCTTTGCGCGCGTGACGTTTACCCCCGGCGCGCTGGAGCTTGTGCGATCGGCGCACAGCAAGGGCTGGAAGGTCGGCGTGGTAAGTGGTGGCTTTCACGAAATCGCCGACAAGATCGTGGCCGCCGCGGGCATCGACTTTTGCCTCGCTAACCGCCTGGAGGTCGTGGACGGCAAGCTCACCGGTAAGCTGGCGGCAGACATTGTGACCAAGGAGTCCAAGCTCATCCAGATGCTGGATTGGGCAGTTGAGTGCGGCGTCGATATGGCCCATACCGTGGCGATCGGCGACGGCGCCAACGACATCCCCATGATTCAGGCCGCTGGCACGGGCATCGCGTTTTGCGCCAAGCCCAAGACGCGCGAGGCCGCCCCGTTTGCCATCGACGAGCGCAACCTAATGCTCGCCATGGACATCATCCTGCGTGACTAGCCGATCCGTCTAACAATTGAATCAGTCTGTCCTATAGTTTCCGAACAATTTTGTCTTAGTGTTCGGAAACATGCCCTTTGAGTGCTAGACTTTGCGCCGTCGAAGGGAACATATATGGATAAGCGAGATCTTGAGCAATTGCTGAGCGATGTTGCCGGCGGAGCAGTCACCCCGGCCGTCGCCCTCACGCGCATCCAGACGGCGCCGACCGCCGATCTGGGCTTTGCGCAGCTCGATCTTTCACGCGGGGTACGCCAGGGAGCTGGCGAGGTCGTCTACGGTGCCGGCAAAACCGCCGAGCAGATTGCCGCCATTATCGAGGCGCTGCGCAATGCCGGCCAGGAGCACATACTGGTCACGCGCGTGGACGCCGAAAAGGCAGCCCGCACCTCGGAGCTCCTCGACAACGGCATCGACCTGGGATATGTCCCGGACGCACAGCTCGCCCTCGTGGGCGGCAAGCCCTCCCCTACCGGCAACGGGCGCATCGTCGTCGCCTGTGCCGGCACGAGCGACCTGCCCATCGCCGAGGAAGCCGCGTTAACGGCCGAGTTCTATGGCAACGAGGTCGACCGCCTCTACGACGTGGGCGTCGCCGGCCTGCACCGCCTGCTCGCGCATGCCGAGGAACTTGCCCAGGCACAGGTGGTCATCGCCATCGCCGGCATGGAGGGCGCTCTGGCGAGCGTTGTCGGCGGTCTGGTGAGCTGTCCGGTCATCGCCGTTCCCACCAGCGTGGGCTACGGCGCAAGTTTTGGTGGCGTAGCCGCACTGCTCGCCATGCTCAACTCCTGCGCCAGCGGCGTTTCGGTCGTCAATATCGACAACGGCTTTGGTGCCGCCTATCAGGCAAGTCTTATCAATCATCTGAGCGCCGGCACATCCCGCGCCCGTTAAGGAGCATTCCATGTCCAACCATCAGCACACGCTTATCATCGACGGGACCTCGGGCATCAGCGGCGATATGACCGTTGCAGCCCTGCTCGATCTGGGCGCCAGCGAGGAGAACCTGCGCGAGCAGCTCACCACGCTGCCGGTCGACGGCTTTACGATCGCCGTCACGCGTGCAAACAAGCATGGCATCGACGCCTGTGATTTTGACGTCCAGCTTGCAGAGGAGCTCGAGAACCACGATCACGACATGGCCTGGCTCTACGGCAACGAAGCAGCTGTCGAGCATATGCACGAGCACGAGCACCACCATCATGGCCATGGCGAGCACGAACACGAGCACTGCCACGAGCATGACCATGAGGCCCACGGCCATGGTCACGAGGGTCACCATCACGCCCGCCACCATCACCACCGCTCTTTGGCCGATGTCACGACGATCATCGATGGCTCGCAGCTAAGCGATGGCGCCAAGCGTCGCGCCCTCGCCATTTTTTCCGTACTCGCCGCCGCCGAGGCCAAGGCTCACGGCAAAACGCCCGACACCGTCCTGTTCCACGAGGTGGGCGCCGTTGACTCCATCGTCGACGTCTGCTCTGTCGCCATCTGCCTCGATGACCTGGGCATCGAGGATATTGTCGTCGAGTCGCTCTCCGAGGGCCACGGCACCATCCACTGTGCCCACGGCCTCATGCCCATTCCCGTCCCCGCTGTCGTCAACCTATGCCAGGCGGGCAATATCGCCCTCACGCCCGCACCGGTCGCCGGCGAGCTCGTGACGCCCACGGGCGCCGCCATCGTCACCGCGCTGCGCACGTCCGAGCACCTGCCGGCACGCTACCGCATCGAAGCCGTCGGCTACGGCGCCGGCAAACGCCCCTACGAGGGTTGCTCCGGTACGCTCCGCTGCCTGCTCGTTCACGCGGACGCATAGCCATGGATGCCCGCAAAGAAAAAAGCCGCGCCGCCATCGTCGCGGCATTCTCCGAGCTCCTGCGCGAGGAAGACTACAGCAAGATCACCGTCGGCGACATCATCGCTCGCGCCCATGTGGGTCGGGCCACGTTCTACGGCCTCTTCAAGAGCAAAGACAACCTACTCGCCGCGCTCGTGAGCGATATCTGCGCCCACGCCCTCGACGATGACGGTACGCCCCTCGACGACCCACTCGTGCAGGTCGAGCATATCCTCAACAACCTCTGGGAGCGCCGCCAGGGCGTTCGAGCCCTCGTAGCCGGCGCCGGCTCACGCGTCTTCGCCGACTGTCTCCGCAAGACCATCATGTCACGAGCAGCCGAAACCGTCCCCGTCGACCCCGCAGGCCCCGCCAGCGCCATGGACCGCAGCTTCTTACTGCACCACATAGCCTCAAGCTTCGTAGCCACCGTCCAATGGTGGGCCTGGCACAACTTCGAAGCAAACAAAGCCGACGTAGCCAAAGACTACCTCTCAGCCATAAAACCCCTCTTCGGCTAAGTAAGAAGCTCACCCCAAAGCATCGCCCCAACCCAGGGCGCCACGCATCCCAAAGTATCACTCGCGCTTCAATGCCCCCCAACAGCAACAAGCCCCTCCCATCCAAATTCAGATATATATGTTGGGTTGCTTGTTCCAACGCGACCAAGATCCCGCAGCTGGCCGCATGGGGTAACTTCCCAGCGCATTCCGCAGGACGCAAAAAGGCTCGCCGCACGAAGTGCGCAGCGAGCCTTTTTGCATGTCCGAGGACGCGCTGGGAAGTTACCCCATGCGGCCAGCGGACAACTATGTAGCCTCAGACTAGAACATGCCCAAGAAACCGTGCACAAACAGTGCGGCCAGAGCGGCACCGACAAACGGTGCGATGCCAGGAACGAGCAGACCGTACTTCCAGTTGTTGTCGGCCTTGTTCTTGATCGGCAGCACCTGATAGGCCATGCGAGGACCAAGGTCACGAGCCTGGTTCATGGCGAAGCCGGTGATGCCGCCCATGCCCATGCCAACGGCCCAAACGATCAGGCCAACGCAGATGGCGAGCATCAGAACGTTCTCGCCGGCGCGGCTAGCAGCGGCAAGGATGGCGCTGATGAACACGAAGGTGCAGATGGCCTCGCAGAAGAAGTTGCGGGCATAGTTCGTGCCCTCGGTGGTGGGGTTGGTCGAGAAGATGTTGCGCTGGGCAATAGGGTCGACGACGCCCTCGGAAGCCTTGAACTCATCGGCATACATAAGCCAAGCGATTACGGCGCCCACAAAGCCGCCGAGCATATCGGCAATCATGAAGGGGATGCAGCTGCTCCACGGCACCAGGCCGACGATGCACTGGGCAAGCACCATGGCGGGGTTCATGCACACGGCACCGCCAAAGACAAACAGGCAGACCGAGATGCCAAAAGACCAAGTGGTGATGGCAAACATGTGGCCGGAGCCCTGATACTTGGTGCCCTTGAGCACCGTATCGCAGTGCACGCCCACGCCAAAGATGATCATGAGGACCGTTGCGCCGAATTCACAGAGGAGTTTGGTAAGCATAAAACCTTATCTTTCTTGTCGGTTATAAACGATTCGTTTGAGCCGCGCACTAGTGCTGAGCGACAACAACGCCCAGGCCATCGGGAATGACGGCCACCTTGGCATCGGCACCCTTCATCTCAAAGGCGAGCTTGAGCGCCTCATCGAGGGTGTTGACCGGCGTCATGTGCATATCCTTGATCATCTGGTGATCGCACAGGTCGGTGACCATGATCACAGGGTGATGCGCCAGGATGCGGGCGAAAATCTGGCTCGTCCACTGGTCGGGCAGGGTCTCGTCCATAGGACGGTCAATGCAGGCGCGCTCAAACTCTGCTGGATCATTGTCGGCGATGTTGTGATAGAAGCCCTCGCCACCGTGACCGTCGGCACAGCCGGCGACATCGATGATCACGCCGCCCTCGGGAAGCGTAGCCTCGGCAGAGCACATGCCCTTCACGGCCTGGTAGATGTTCTGGTCGAGCGGGTAGCCGCCATTGGTGGTGATGGCAATCTCGCACTCAACGGGCTCAACGCCGGCAAGGCTCTTCACGAACTCACAGCCGGCCTCGTGCGCCTTGTGAATGTCGCCGGCAAAGGAGCCGATGACCTCGTGCTTGCCGTTGAGCACCACGTTAAGCACAAAGGCAAGGTGAGCCATCTCGGCAGCGGCAAACATGTCCTCGCTCACGTGGTTGTGGCACAGGTTGCCGGCACGCGAGTGGGAATCATTCACAAACTGACCGTTGTGGTTGTACATGATGGTCTTATAGCTGGCGACACCAGGCAGGACGGACTTGCGGCTACCAGAGAAACCGGCAAAGAAGTGCGGCTCAATGAAGCCCTCAGCAAGCAGCAGGTCGCAATCGGCGGCAATCTTGTTGATGATGCACTCGCCACCAGAAGGCAGGGTACCGATCTTTTTCATCATGCTGTCGTCAGTCGCGACGTGCATGACGATTTCCTCGTTGGCAACGATCTCCTCGCCATACTTGTTGACGAGTTCCTCGTGCGTCGACGGACGGTGCATACCCGTAGCAACCAAAATACGCACGCGAGCATCGGGCGCAGCGGAATGGATGTGATGCAGCAGAATAGGCATCGTCACACGCGAGGGAACGGGGCGCGTATGATCGGAGCTAATGATGACAATATCCTTCTTGCCAGCACAAAGCTCCTCGAGCGAAGGCGAGCCATAAGGGTTGCCAAGTGACTCCTCTACCAGCTCTTCCTGTGATTTTGTAGTCTTAAACTCGTTTTGATGACCTTCCATCACACCCGCGAAGTTCTTATCCTCGAGCTCCAGATGCAACGTCTTGTGGTCAAACGGCAGTTCACATTCAAACAATGACGAGCGCCCTCTTCCTTTCAACTGACACACTAGATAAACCGTTGGAGGGATACGCCGCTCACCGAAAAACACCACCGTCCACCGACTCATTAACACAACGTTCATATTTGACCCACAACAAAGCTGCCGCAATCCCAAAGGGGACCGCGGCCGCCTGTCAAAGACACTATAGACAGGATGATTTACGCAGCGCCGAGGCAAACATCTAGTCCGAGACGTACGCACGTAAGCCATTTTGCATAAATTCGTCAATAAGCTGCATAGAATGACGCCTGGGTTTCGAACCGTAACAGGGTAGTACCCTCCGGAGCGTGCATTTTTGCGAGTATTCAGCATCGCGGGATAAGATTTTGGTGTCAAAAGTCTTTCAAAAGGTAGATAGTCCTCATGGCTCGTCCCATCTGGATGGCATGCGGCGAGAAACCAGCCATATATGAACATCGACAAAGCCCAATCGTCATGCAAAAGCATCAACAGGAGCCGCGAACGTCACCCATAGCCTTATGCACCAATCTTTGGCTGCTGAAAACTCCGTTTTTTGCACGTCGCCCCAAGCACCACCCTCACCCAGCGGCTGATCCGCCGAAGACCAGACATCGCAGGGCCCGCCATTAGTTTACTTTTAGGCACACTCCGCAGGACGCAAGAAGCCCTCGCCGCACTCCACATTAAGCGCGAAGCGCACCATTATTCTCCTCAGCCCCAATCCCTGAAGACCGAGGACGAAGGGACCCGACGGGTTTCCCTCTGAATGCATTCCGCAGCACGAAGCCCCCTTATCCGCAGCTCCGAAGGAGCAGGATAAGGGGGCTTCAAGTGCGAGGACGCATTCAGAGGGAAACCCGTCGGGTCCCGGTGAGAGCCACAGGGCTATCGATTACCCCGTGTTCTGCAGTCCTGCCGAGACGCCGGTCACAGTCGAAAGAATCAGGCTCATGTACTCGGCCTTCTTCTCCTCGGCCATCTCGTCCTGGTTCATACGCACCTCGCGAAGGGCGCGGACCTGGGCGATGGACAGGGCGTCAACGTAGGGGTTACGCACGCGAACGGCGCAGCCGAGCACGCGGCGGCGCTGCAGCGGCCACTCGTCACCGACGATGGCAAGAACCCACTTACGCGTGAGCTGCATCTCGGTGAAGACCTTCTCGGACAGATCCTGGCGATCGCCCAAGTGCAGATACATCTTGGCGATGCGCTGATCGGTCTTAGCAATCGACATCTCGATGTTGTCGATAAAGGTGCGGAAGAACGGCCACTCCTGGTAGGCAGCCTTAAGCTGGTCAAGGTCGCCCAACTGCTCGCAGGCGGTGCCCAGGCCGTACCAAGCGGCCAGGTTAATGCGCGCCTGGCTCCAGCTGAAGATCCACGGAATGGTACGCAGGTCGTCGAGCGACTTGGCGCCTAGGCCGCGCTTGGCGGGACGCGAGCCGATCGGCAGCAGACCGACCTCGGTCAGCGGCGTCACGGTCGAGAACCACGGAGTAAAGTCCTCGGTGTTCAGCAGGTCCAGATAGCGCTCGTGGCTTGCGGCGTTGAGCTTCTCTGCCATGTCCCAGAACTTCCGCGTGGTCTCGGTGTTGGTCTTCTCGACACTCGGGGCCGACTGCAAAAGCGTTGCGGCGGCAACGGACTCAACATGGCGCTGAGCCAGCGTGCGGTTGCCGTAACGGGCAAAGATGACCTCGCCCTGCTCGGTGAGCTTAAAGAAGCAGTTGACCGAACCCTTGGGCTGCGCCAGCACGGCCTTGTTGGCCGGGCCGCCGCCACGGCCCACGGCACCGCCGCGACCGTGCATGAGCACCAGGTCGATATTGTTCTTCTCGGCCCACTTGGCGATGCGCTCCTGCGCGGAGTGCAGCGCGAGCATGGCCGTGGTAGGACCGGCGTCCTTGGAGGAATCGGAGTAGCCCAGCATAACCTCCATGCGGCGGTTGGTCTGGGCAAGGCGCTTTTGCACCACGGGCAGCGTAAGCATCTGGTCGAGCACGTCAACGCAGCCCTCGAGGTCCTCGAGCTGCTCGAACAGCGGGATCACGTCGAGCTCGGGGACATCCTCCTCGTGTGCAAAGGACAGGTGGGCCAGCTCAAAGACATCGGCCACATGCTGGGCGCTCTTGGTGAACGAGATGATGTAGCGGTGCGCCATCTTCTTGCCGTAGCGCTTTTGGATGGAACCAATGGCGCGGAAGGTATCGATGACCTCGCGCGTCATGGGCTGCAGGTCGCCATGGATACCGTTCTCGTGGATATCCTTGAGGGCGCGGGCATGCACCACGGAGTGCTGACGGAACTCCATCTCGACCATATGGAAGCCGAAGGACTCGACCTGCCAGATGATGGTCTGGACCGGGCCGTAGGCAGCACGGACGGCACCGCAGGCGGCCAGCGAGCGCTGGACGACACGCAGGTCATCCAGGAACTCGTCTGCGCTGTGATACATGGTGTCGGTGATACGGCGGACGGTGGCGTTGAGTCGGTCGGCCATGACGAGCATGACGGCGCGATGCGGCTCGTGCTCGGAGATCAGTTCAGCACGTGCGGTGTACTGGGTGCTCATCTCGACCTGATGGTTCCACAGGTTGATGAGCTCGGCAGACGGCTTGCTGTAGGTGGCCTCGAGCGTCAGGTTGCGGCCGATGCGGCGGCACTTATCCTCGAGCTTGAGCACCATATGGGTGAAATACTTGGCAGCGACCTCGCGGCTCACCTTGGCGGTAACGTTGGGGTTGCCGTCGCGGTCTGAGCCGATCCAGCTGCCGGGGTGGAAGAACGCCGGGCACAGCGGCGGCACGGTACCGGCCTTATCGCCCAGCACCCAGTCGTCAAAACGACGATAGATAACGGGAATGACATCGAACAGCGTGTTATCGAAGATGTCGATGATGGTGTCGGCTTCCTCGACCGGTGTGGGCTTCTTGAGCGCGATGGGGCTCGTACGCACCAGGGCGTCGATCTCCTGCAGCATATGGCGCTCGTTCTCCACCAAGTCGGAGCCGCCCAGACGCGGACGCTCCTCCAGCAGGTTGGAGATACGGCGAATCTTGCCCTCGACGGCCTTGCGACGGGCTTCGGTGGGATGTGCGGTAAAGACGGGGTGGAACTCGAGCTTGCCGAGCAGCTCGTTGGCGCCCTCGGCGCCCATCTCGTTTACCAACTGGTGATAGGCGACGGTGAGCTCGTTGGCGGGATCGACCTCGGTATCAGTCGATGCGCCGGCCTCGCGCTCGCGCAGCTGCGCCACACGGTAGTTCTCCTCCGACAGGTTAGCCAGATGGAAGAAGCTCGTAAAGGCGCGGACGATAACCTGCTGCTTATCGAGCGGCAGGCTGTCGATCAGATCAACAACCTCGCGAAACGCCACGGCGGTGGGCTCGTCGGCAGTGGGCACGCCCTGCTCGTCGACGGACTCGTCGGCAGCACGGGTGCCGGGGTTTCCGGCGTTGGCCACAATCTCGGCTGTCAAAATCTTGTCGAACAGGTCCGCGATCTCGGGATCATACTCGCTAAGCACACGGCGCTCCAGGCGCAAGAACAGCGCCAGATTGTCGCGCAGCTCCTCGGGGATCTCGATCTCGGCGAGACGCTCCTTGGATTCGGCATTCGAGCCGATTCGGTTAACGAGGCGGTTGACCACGGCAGCGACGCGCGCCGCGGCTTCGGGTACAGACTGGTTGCTTAGGTTCTCAGCCACGTTTCCTCCCATTCCTCCTTCTATGCACGTAACATGCGGTATTCATTATAGGCACTCGGCAAAAACTTTCGACGCTGATTGCGCTTTACCACACAAAAGTATTTTCTGCATTGCAAGGTTTTTTGTCCCAAATGGTCGTATTTCTCGGTGGACGGCATATGCAAACGGGGGCATTCCGCATAAATGCGAAACACCCCCGTAACAATCGCTCTCCATGAGCGGGGCAAGTTAGCAGGCCCGCAGCTCAAAAATCAAGCGCTACAGGCGCTCGCGAACCGCCTCGACCACGTTGGCCAAATCGACCAGTACCTCGTCATGACTCTCCATGTCGCGCACCTTGACCTTGCCGGCGGCAAGCTCGTCGCCGCCCAAGACCAAAATGAGCTTGGCGCCCACCTTATCGGCCTGCTTAAACTGAGCCTTGAGCGAACGACCCTGATAGTCTGCCTCGGTCACGATACCTGCGGCGCGAAGCTCCTGCGTAATGGCGAAGACGTTCTGGCGCAACTCCTTGCCGGCGTTGGCGACGTAGACACACGGGGTCTCATCGGCGCCCAGGTCGCTGCCAAAGGCCTGTAGGGCCAGCAGGGCGCGCTCAAAGCCGACGGCAAAGCCAACGCCTGCCGTGGGTTTGCCGCCCTCGAGCTCGACCAAGCCGTCATAGCGACCGCCGCCACCGATGGAGCCGACACCGGCGCCAGGGGCCTCGACCTCAAAGACAGTACGGGTGTAGTAGTCCAGGCCGCGCACCAAGGTAGGATCCTCGACATACTCGATGCCGGCGGCATCCAGATAGCGCTTGACCTGCTCGTAGTGCTCACGGCACTCGTCGCACAGGTTGTCACCCATCAACGGAGCCTCGGCCATGATCTCGCGGCAGTGGTCGTTCTTGCAGTCGAAGGCGCGCAGCGGGTTAAGCTCGGCGCGCTCGCGGCACTCATCGCACATCTCGTCGGCGTGATCGAGAATGAACTGCTTGACCTGCTCGCGATAGGCCGGACGGCACTGGGCGTCGCCCATCGAGTTAATGAGCAAACGAAGCTTGGAAAGATCGAAGCCCAGACGCTTGTAGAACTCCATGAGCATGATGATGCATTCGGCGTCTGCCGCCGGATCGGGAGCGCCGAGCCACTCGATACCAACCTGGTGGAACTGACGCAGACGACCCTTCTGGGGACGCTCGCCGCGGAACATGGCCTCGGCATAGTAGGCCTTAAACGGCGTGGAGCCCTGGGGCACCAGGTTGTTCTCCACGACGGCGCGCACCACACCGGCCGTGCCCTCGGGGCGAAGGGCCAGGCGCTGCTTGGGCTTGAGCTTGGTATCGGTACCCTCGGTAAAGACGCGCTCCAGGTTGGCGCCGCTAAACACGCGGAACATCTCCTTGCGCACGACGTCGGTCGACTGGCCGATGCCGTGGACAAAGACGTCCACCTGCTCGATCGCGGGCGTCTCGATGGGCTTAAAGCCAAACGGCTCGAACACGCCGGCAGCGATCTGCTGCATCTTTTGCCAGGCGCGCATCTCGGCGCCGATAAGGTCGCGGGTTCCCTCCGCCTTCTGTGCCTGCATGGGCAAACACCTTTCTTTTGTATCGCGTCATAGGTAGTGGACATTATACGGCACAAAGCAGAAACGCGGCGGCGCGTCTGACCGAACGAGGGTATGGGGGCTCGTTCGGCCAGATGCGCCGCCGCGGTTTGTGATCCGTTTTCCTCCGTCCCCTTCGAATCACGTGATCTGTTGGGGACGGAGGAAAACGGATCATTTCGTAGGCCCGTGGCCGCCTTGGAAACCGAATGATGGTACGAGCATCCATTCGGCTTCCAAGGCAGCCACGGACAGAACGGGGCGAACAGCAAAGAGCGACGGACGTCTACTCCCCCGCCACGCTTGCGCGCAGCTTGGCGGCGATGGGCTCAGACGCCAGCAAGAACGCCAGCATGATCACCGAGCACGCCAAGCAGACAATCCAGGTGCTCACAAAGGAGCCCGTGGCATCGAACAGCACGCCCGAGACAATGGCACCCACGGTGCCGCCGACCATCTCGAGCGAGGTAATAGTGCCCGTGACCTTGCCCAGGTCGGCCATGCCAAACTGCTTGGACGCGGCGATAGTGGGCGTAATGGTGCCCATGCACGTTCCGATACCAAAGCTCACGGCAGCCACGATGGGACCAAGATCGGTCGCGGGGAAGCACAGGGCGACGCAGGCGACGATGCACGCAACGGACCCCAACACATTGCCAAAGCGCAGGCCAAAGCGGTCGTAGATGGCGCCGAGCGAAATCTTGGCGATAACGACCGTGACCATGTAGGCCGAAAGCACAGTACCCGCCCACATGGGATCGTGACCGCCCGTGACGATCTTGGCGCCGTTGACGGTAACGCTCGTCATGTTGGTGACCTGGTTGGGCAAGACGGCGCCGTTAACGAGCCCCATAAAGAGGAAGGCGACGACAAGCAGCCAAAACGCCGGGCTCTTCTTGATACGAGACCAGCCAACGTTAACCTCGGGCACCGTGCGCTCGTCCTTGTCGCCGGCCGTCGAAATGGACGGATCGCCCGGGTTCTCGCCGAGCGGCTTAAGGCCGATCTCGGAAGGCTTGGTGCGGAAGGAATAGGCCGTGATAGGCAGCGCCGCCACCATGCAGATAGCCGCGAGCGCCAGGAAGGCGGAACGCCAACCAACGCTCACGATAAGCGAGCTCACGATCGGCGAGAGAATGGCTCCGCCAAAGCCCGAGCCCGAAAGTGCGATGGAAATGGCAAGGCCTCGCTTGGCAGTAAACCAGTTGGCGGTCACAAGACTAATGAGCAGTCGGGTCGAGGCGACGGCAAAGCATCCCGAGACGGCAAAGAGCACGTAGACCTGCCACAGCTCACCGACAAAACTCATGCCGGCAAGAACGGCAGAGGTGGCGATAACAGTGAGGGAGCCCAAAACGCGACTACTTACTTTATCGGCCACATGACCGATCACAAGTGAGCCGATAACGCTCACCACGGTGGAGATGGCGTTGGAAATATTGTACTGCGCAAGAGAAATGCCCAGGTCGCTGACGATGAGCGGCTGGAACAGGCTCATGCAGTTAACGAAAATCGTGTAGCACGTGGCCATGATGACAAAGCCGGAGGCCACGACAAGCCAACCGGGGAAGAATTTATGCTGCCGGGACATACTGCTCCTTTTAAACAAACGAATAGCCTGCGCCGGGCGCCGGTAGTGCCCAAGATTGCCTTGAAAGACAAGGGCATAGGCCTTATGGCCATGCCCGCAGGCTTGAAAGGCAAGGTTGGGTGCTACCGGTGGTCGGCGATATAGCCCAAAGCGACTGCCACATAAGCCGCGGCGCCGAGCGGCAGCTCGGCATCGCTAAAGCGTGCCTTGGGATGGTGCTGGGCAAAGTGTTCGTCCGTATCGGTCACAGCAGCGCCGATCGTAAAGTACGCGCTCGGGATCTCGCTCGAGATAAGCGCAAAGTCCTCGCTCGCCATGGCGTGGAACAGCGGCAGGAAGGCGGCCTTGGGCAGCGTCGCACCCACATAGCCAAGCGAAGCCTGGGTCATGTCGTCATCGAGGACGAGCGGGGGAACATCCGAGAGTGTCTCGATGGTCGCCGGCGTGCGATAGGTCGTGGCAACACCTTTGACAACCTCCGCGATGCGGGTCTTGAGGTGCCCCATGAGCTCGACGTCGAAGCCGCGCAGTGTGCCTTCCAGCACGCAGGCATCTGGGATGACGTTGGCCGCTTGGCCGCCGGCAAACTTACCCACGGTCAGTGCGACCTCCTTGGCCGCCGGCACTTCGCGAGCGATGAGCTCCTGGAGTGCCAGGTGCACATGCACACCGGCCGTTATGGGGTCGATGCAGATCTCGGGGCTCGAGCCATGGCCGCCCTTGCCCTGCAGCGTGATACGGAAACCGTACACGCCCGAGAGCGCCGGGCTCCCATAGAGCACCAGGCCAAGCGGCGATTGGCTGTTAACGTGCATGGCAAAAGCCGCCTGGGGACGCGGGTTCTCGAGCAAGCCGTCGGCGATGGCAGCGCGCGCTCCCTCAAAGGTCTCCTCACCCGGCTGGAACAACAGTTTGACGGTGGCATTGGCGTCGACGAGGTCGGCCTCGCGGGCCTTGAGCATACGAGCCGCACCAAGCAGCGCCGTCGCGTGCATATCGTGTCCACATGCGTGCATGCAGCCATTGGTGGATGCAAAGGGCTCGCCGGATTCCTCGACAACGGGCAGGGCGTCCATGTCGCCACGCAGCATAACGACCGTTCCGGCCTGTTCGTCCGTGCAGACGCCATTGCCTTGGGCCGCGGTGGCACCGGCACCGACAAGGCCCACAACACAGGAACCATCGACGAGCGTGGCAAATGGAATGTCCATTTCGGTCAGGCGTGCTTGGATATACGCAGAGGTCTGCGGGAGGCTATTACCCAGCTCGGGCATCTGGTGTAAATCGTGTCGCCACGCAGCGAGCTCGTCTGCAAAAGCCTGAGCTTCTGCAACAAGACCGTCACCGATAGCGGCCTGCGCCGCCGCGGTGGCCTTGGGCGCTGATTGCGGTTGAAAATCGGACAGAGCTAGTGCCATAGATGCCCCCAGTAACGTTTTTGCAGCAAGCACTTTGATAGCGTAAAGTGCAAGGTACAACTTTAAGGGTGGCGCATAAAAAATGCCGCCCCGGGAGGGCGGCGCAACAAGTTGTTTACAATTGCTGGCGCGGCTTTTTGCGCAAAAAATCGAAGTGAGTCTCGCTCAAGATAATCGACAGGAAGATAAGCACGAAACCGGCGAGCAGGCGCGAGGTGAGCGCCTCCCCCATCAGCAGCACCGAAAACAACACGCCCGAAGGCGACTCCATCGAAAGGAGCAGCGAGCCCGTCGAGGCCGGGACATGCGCCAGGCCGACGTTTTGGATGAGCAGGGCCACGCACGTACAGCCCACCGAGAGAAACGCCATCACACTGATAAAGCTCGGCGTCCAAACGGACAGAGGCGCTTGGGTCTCGAATAGCAGCGACGAGATCAGGCTCAGCACGCCGTTGCCCACAAACATCCAAAACGTGATGACGTTGATGTCCATTTTGCGACCGTACTTGGCGGTCACCGCCATCTGGACGGCGAAGAAGACCGCGCCCGCCAGCGTAATGACGTCACCGATATTGAATTCAACGCTATCGAGGGCCACCAAGCCAATGCCCGCCAAGCACAGCAGTGCCGCGCCCAGGTTATAGCGGGTGAGTTTTTCGCCGCTCAGAAAATAGCTCGCGAACGGCACGAGGATGCAATACGTGCCCGTCAAAAAAGCATTCTTGCCCGCCGTGGTGTGCGCCAGGCCGACTGTCTGCAGGACGTAGGCGGCCCACATTAGTGTGCCCATTCCAAGTCCGACGATAAGGTTGCGGGCATTGAGGTGCGCGATGATGCGCTTGTGGAAGATGACAAACATGACCAACGCCGCAGGCAGAAAGCGCACGTAGAGCAGTTCAAACACCGGAATGGTGTCGAGTGCGTCCTTCATGGTCGTAAAGGAGTAGCCCCAGACGACTGCCACCGAAAGTAGCAGAACCTTCCAGAACAGCGGAGAGCGAGCGCCCGCGCCCCGGGGAATACCGCCCGCGCCCAAATCCTCACGGGCTACAGGGGTATCAGGCATGTTTTCGATTTCGTTGGCAGTGTATTGGGCCATGGAACATCCTCGCACTCAATCTGGGCGTGGTGTCCGCACGCGTATGGCTGCGTGCCGCCTCATGGTCAAATAAAAACAGGGCGCACCGGACCCCCGGCACGCCCCGCTACTGTAGCAACAACCAAGCAGCCCACGCAATTCACCCCGCTAAAGCGTTTTGTTCCGCCGTTCTACCGAACGGCGGACCGGCCGACGCTGCGCGAGCCGCATTCACGCCAATCTGACGTTCAATTTCAAGGGCGCGACCATAAGGTCAGCGCCCTTTCATTTCACGTCACCTTGGCGCAAATGTGGCTCGCTCGCTGGCATTGCCGCAACATCGGCATTTACACGCTGAACTAAATCAATTTGGTTGACTCCAGCTTTTCGATAATCCAGTCGTTGGCTTTGATGACCGGGCGGCGGAAGACGACGCCCAGGGCCAGCGACGGAATCAGGTAGCTCGCCAGAATGCCCAGCTCAACCCAGTACTCCATATGGTAGGCGCCAGCCATGGCGGCATGCATGGCGTTGATGCCGTGAGTAAACGGCAGGAACGGATAGATCGCCTGGAACACGGGGCCTGTCATCTCGATGGGGAACGTGCCGCCCGAACCGCCGACCTGCATGACCAACAGCACGACTGCGAGCGCCTTGCCGATATCGCCAAACGAAACCGTAAGCGTGTAGACGATATTGGAGAACACGAGACTCGCGACCCAGCCCGCCAGCACAAACTGCAGCGGGTTGTCGCACTGAATGCCAAAGAACAGAATGTCGCCCGCGCACACGAGCGTTGCCTGCAGCAGAGCCAAACCGCCAAAGAACAGATAACGACCCAGATAGATCTCGTGCAGGCGTACGGGGATGAGCTCGTTGATAAGCTCATCGTCAACCGAGACCTTCATCATGGCCGCCAGCACGATCGAGCCGACCCAAAGCGACAGAATCGTGTAGAACGGCGCCATGGCCGAGCCGTAGTTGCGGATCGGATAGACCGGCTTGCGGTCGAGCGCGACGGGGCCGGAAAGCGACACGGCCAGGCCCTCGGGATCATTGCCGATCATCGTCTTGATCGTAGCAAGGTCGTCCGACATCAGGGCACCATCAAGCTCGTCCTTAAACGCGCTGATCTTGTCCGACGCCTCACCCAGCTGATCGGAAGCCTTGTTGACCAGCTTTGCAGCCTTGGAGAGGCCCTTTGCCAGCGAACCGGATGCGTCGGTCAGGCCAGCAACAGCACTATCCAGGTCGCCCGAGATACCGTTGAGCGAATCCAAAACGCCCGAAATAGTCTTCTTGAGCTCCTTGGCCTTAACCGAGAACGTAGAGTCGTAGTCAATCTTGGCGCCCGAGATACCAGCCTTGGCATCCGCGATTGCCTGATCGACCTCGGCACGCGACTTGTTAACCTCCGTCATACTCTTCCTGAGCGACGTCGCGATATTCGTCAGCTCATTGGCATTGTTGCGGTACTCCGTCGCGGTTTTGTCAAGCTCAGCAGCCGCGTCCTCAAGCCCTGCCTTGAGCTTATCGTTACTCACCTGGCCAGCAAGACTGCGGAGCTTATCGGCCGTGGCATCAATCTCGTCGGCACGCGTATTGAGTGACGCTGCGCCATCGTTGAGCTGTGACACCGTAAGATCGACATGCTGGTTTGCAGCGTCGAATGCCTTTGCGAGCTCGGTAGAAACGTTATCGAACGAACCCGCGCTCCCATCAATAGCGGCATCAATCGCATCGCTGGCGGACTTGAGCGCCTGCTCGGAATCGGCAATACCGCTCTCGGCATGCTGCATGAGCTGCTTCACCGACTCCTCGGTCGATCCGGACTGCTTGAGCATACCGCCCGCCGACGTCAGCGAATCGGACGTGGAGCTCAAAACGCCCGCAAGCGATGTTGCGCTGGCCTGAATGTCCTGCAAGTCCTGGACCGAATCGCCGAGCGTCGAGGACAGGTTGGCGATAAAGTTGCTCACTTGGTCGGTGCTCATGTAGTCGAGCAGGCTGGACACGGTTTTAAGACCGATAGTCGTAATGGTTTCGGTAAAGGTCTCGTTGACCTGACTCTGGACGGCGCTCGAGCCCTTCTCGGTCACGATCTGGGCAATGGCGTTGGCCTTCTGATTCTCATAAAACTCGATATCGGCATGCTTCACGTCGGTCGAGAAAAGCGTCATCATATCGGCACTAAACGTCTTAGGGATAACGACAGCCGCATAGTATGCGCCCGATTTGACGCCCTCGATGGCCTTTTCTCGATCGTTGAGCACAACCCAGTCGAAGTTCTCGTTGCCACGCAGGGTGGCGGTCACGTTTTCGCCCACGTTGACCTCGACGGGGATCAGATCGCTCTCGTAACCCTCATCGGTGTTGACCACGGCGATCTTAAGATTGCCGGTGTTGCCGTACGGATCCCAGCTGCCGGCGATGTTAAACCACGCGTACAGGCACGGCACGATAATGAGGCCCATCACGACAACCAAGCCGATTACGGAGCGAGACACGTTTTGGACATCGCGCTTAAACAGATGCAGGATGTTCTTCATTTATGCCTCACCTCCTTTGGAGTGCTTGCCGAGCGGGGCGTTCTTTTCATTCATCACAAACGTGTCATCCCCGTTCTCGGGCACATGGACCGCATCGCGATGACCACATTGGCTGACAGCCTGAGTCTTGGGTTCAGACCCCCGCTCGCTCGCATTCAAGCCGAACATGCGACGAGCGGCCGGAATGGCGGCCGTGTGCTCGCGCATCTCGCGGCGCAGGTCCTCATCCGAAAGCGCCGAGATGCGCATCTGGGTGTTGAGGCTCGAGCGGATGTACTCGATGTTGATGAGCCAGCCACAGATGGCAATGACCGAGATAATCCAGATGACCAGTAGAATGATCTTGCCATTGTTGTCGATATCGAGAACCGTCGACAGAACGAAGAGCAACACTTGCACGCCGACTACAGCGGCGAAACCGCCCTTGATGTAGTACGGGTAGCGATGTTCAAAGGCGACCGCATGATCGAGCAGTTCGCGACGGTACGAATCGGAATCGAGCATGACACGCATGGCCGTGCGCAGCGAGTAGCGCTGGCGCGGCAGGTCATTGGACTCGCAGATCATCAGACCCGTCGTGGAAAGCTGCTTGTCAAAGAGCAGGTTGAGGTTGAGCAGCAGCGGACGCAGCTGCAGACCGATAAAGAGCGCCACGATCAAGAACACGCCCAGAATGCACAAGTTAAACAGGTAGTTGAACGAGTACATGCCGCCGACCGTCTCGCGCAGCAGATTGATGCCGTAGGTAAAGGGCAGCAGCGGGTGCAGCCACTGGAAGAAACCGGGCATCATCTCGATGGGATACATGCCCGACGAGCCGGGGATCTGCACAATGACGAGGATGACACCAATGGCTTTACCGATATGCTTAAAGGTGGTGGACAGCGCATAGATGATGTTGACGTAGGTGAACGAGATAGCGATGCCGCCCAGCACAAAGAGCAGCGGATTGACGCACTGAACGCCAATGGCCAGATCGCCCACCGTAACGATAATGGCCTGGAACGCGCCCAGGATCACCAGCAGCAGCCAGCGGCCAAAGTAGCCCTGACGTGCCGTAAAGCTACCGATGCCCTCGCGGTCGACCTCGAGTTTGTAGATAGCGATGAGCACATAGCCGCCTACCCACAGCGCCAGATTGGTGTAGAAGGGCGCGATGCCCGAGCCAAAGCTCTTGACCGGATAGATTGACTTGGACGTGAGCTCAACCGGAGATGCCATAAAATCTGCGATGTCATTGACGTCGACGCCCACCAGATCAGCCAGCTCGCCCATGGACTCGGAAGTCTGCAGGGCCGCGATGTCATTGGCGGCGGTTGCGAGCCTGTCCTGGACCTTGGCAAGAGAGCCGTCGGTCTGGGACAGCGTGGTCTTGGCCTGCTTGAGCGTCGCATCGAGTTGAGCCAGCGTGCCACGCGCACTCGAAATCGTGGGCGTAAGACCCGATACGATGCCGGTCAGGTCGCCCGAAACGGCGGCGAAGGAGTCCAGCGCGCTCGAAGCCTTCGGCAGCGCGTTCTGCCCCAGATCCGTCTGAGCCTGGCCAAGGTTGGTCGCACCGGTCTGGATTGCGTTATTGATAGCGTCGCTGGCACCCGAGACAGCCGCGGCGTCATTCGCCATGGCGCTCGACTGCGCAGACAGACCGTCCTTGATGCTCTGAAGCTTTTCATTCTGCTCGCGGAGCAAATCGATGGTCGATACAATGCGCGCGTCAATTTCCTTGGAACCTGTCGACGTGTCATTGACGAAAATTTCCAAGTGCCCGATAACGGCCTTATTGTGGTCAATCGTCGCTTGGAGAGACTCGAGCGAGTTGTCGATGCGGGCGGTCGTAGATGCGACCGTGCCCGTCAGCTTGCCAATCGCAGCGTTCGCGGAGGCTGACGTCTTGGTGAGAGCAAGGCTGCCTTCCGAGAGCGCCTTAGAGAGCGAGGCGACAGAGTTGCCCGCCGCAGTGCGGGCCTCGCCCAGCAGGTCATTGCCCTGAGCGATTGCCTGCGTTAGAGAGGGCGTCTGGCCCTGCAGGCCCGCCAACACGGCATCGGCCGATGCGATCGAGCCGCTCGTCTTATCGATGGCGGAATTCATGTCGCCAATCGAATCACGCACCTCGCCCAAGGTATCGGATGCCTCTGAAACCGAACCAGTCAGCGAATCCCGGGTCTTGGTCGTTTTGTCCTTTAAATCGACTCCGGCATCCTTGGCAATACTGGCAACGGTCTCGCCCACCGTGGAGACAAATTCCGAGTTGATCTGCTCCTCGATGGTGCTTGCACCGGTGTCGGTAACCTTGGGCGCAATAGCGCTCTTCTTCTCATTGACGTAGTACGTGAGCTTTGGCTGATGGTAGTTGCCGTCGAGCATCGAAACCAGGTTATCCGAAAAGTTCTTGGGGATTACGATGGCCGCATAGTACTCACCGCTCTCGACGCCCTCCTTGGCATCGGCCGCCGAATCGACGAAGGTCCAGCCCAACTGATCGTTCTCCTTGAGCTGATCGACAACCTTGTCGCCCGCGTTGAGCTCACCCACCAGTTCGTTTTGGGTACCCTGATCGTTGTTGGCGATGGCAATCTTGATACCCTGGGTGTTTCCGTACGGATCCCAGTTTGCCACGATGTTGTACCAGGCATACAGTGAGGGAATAACGCACACGCCGAGGGTAACCACCAAGGCGACGGGGTTCACAAGCAGTCGCTTAATGTCGCGCTTAAATATCGCAAAGGAGACCTTTGCATCGGATAGTTTGCTGCCGAGACTCACGCTTGAACCATCCATCCTGTCGTTGAATCAAATCGTACTATCGACAACCATTGTACGTAGGCGCTTTAGCGTCTCAGAGCACAATGGTATTGAGTTTTGCGGGTAGCAATATACTACGAAGATGAGTTAGCGTACAGTTGTACAGTATCTTTAATTTCAGCAGGTCGCAAAACCACAACCCGCACAAATAAATGATCCCTTGGGGACGGAGGGATCATTCAAAAGGAAACGAGAGTGGAAAATCTCTCACTTCAAGCCCGCATTCGAGCCAAAAGTGGGAGATTATCCACTCTCGTTCTAATCTAGTTACGGTGCCGTATCCCCGAACTACATCAAGTTGCAAACAGCCGCCGCGAAGGCTACGGGATCCTCGGGGAGGATGCCCTCGACCAGCAGAGCCTGGTCATAGAGCAGACCGGAGTACTGCTTGATCTTGTCGGCGTCGCCCGCCTTCTGAGCAGCGACGAGCTTGGCAAAGACCGGGTGCTTGGCGTTGAGCTCGAGCACGCGCTGGCTCTTGGGCATGCCGTCGGGCGCGCCCTCGGGTCCCTTCTGGAGCACCTTCTCCATCTCGAGCGAAAGCGGGCCCTCGGTGGTGATGCACGCGGGAGCATCGGTCAGGCGCGCAGAGACGGCGACCTTCTCGACCTTGTCGCCGAGCGCCTCCTTCATAGCGCTAAAGAGGTCCTCGTTCTCCTTGGTGGCGTCCTCGGCCTCCTTCTTCTCGTCCTCGGTCGCCAGGTCAAGATCACCGGTCGCGACGTTCTTGAGCTCCAGATGACGATCCTCGACCTCGGGCTCGGCACCGTCGGCCACAGCCTTCTCGGCAGCCTCGCGAGCTGCGTCGTCCTCGTAGATCTTGGGCATATCGGCGGCAACGTACTCACGCATAGCTTGGAACGTGAACTCATCCACGTCCTGCGTCAGCAGCAGTACATCGTAGCCGCGGTCGAGCACGCCCTTTACCACGGGCATCTTGGCCAAGCGCTCACGCGAGTCACCGGCGGCGTAGTAGATGGCCTTCTGATCCTCGGGCATGCCCTTGGCATACTCGGCAAGGGTAATCATCTTCTGTTCCTTGGCAGACCAGAACAGCAGCAGGTCGGCGAGCTCATCGGCCTTCATGCCATAGCTCGAGTAGATGCCGTACTTAAGGCCGCGGCCAAAGTTCTCAAAGAACTTCTCGTAGGCCTCGCGGTCGTTGTCACGCATATCCTCAAGGTCGGCGGTGATCTTCTTCTCGACACGCTTGGCAATGGCCTTGAGCTGACGGTTCTGCTGCAGCGTCTCGCGCGAGATGTTGAGCGACACGTCGGCGGAATCCACGACGCCGCGGACAAAGTTGTAGTAGTCGGGCAGCAGGTCGTCGCACTTCTCCATAATCAGAACGTTGGAGCTGTAGAGCGCCAGGCCCTTCTCGTAGTCCTTGCTGTACAGATCGAACGGCGCGCGACCCGGCACAAACAGCAGGGCGTCATACTCGAGCGTGCCCTCGGCATGGAAACTGATGGTGCGCGCAGGATCGTCAAAGTCGTGGAACGTGGACTTGTAGAACTCGTCGTAGTCCTTCTGCTCGACATCGGAGCTGCGCTTCTTCCAGATCGGTGTCATGGAATTGACGGTCTCGAGCTCCTGGTAGCCCTCGTACTCGGGCTTGTAATCGTCGCCGGCGTCCTCGGGCTTGGGTTTCTGGCGGCTCTTGGACACCATCATCTGGATCGGGTAGCGCACATAGTTGCTGTACTGCTGAATCAGGCTCTTGAGGCCCCACTCGGTCAGGAAGCGATCGTAGGTCTCGGCCTCGCCGTCGGCATCGAGCTTCTCATTCTCGCGCAGCGTCAGGATGACATCGGTACCGTGCTCGGCGCGCTCGCCGTCCTCGATGGTGTAGCCCTCAAGACCGTCGGATTCCCACACATGGGCGACATCCTCGCCATAGGCGCGGCTGACGACCTTCACATGACTGGCAACCATAAAAGCCGAGTAGAAGCCCACGCCAAACTGACCGATGATGTCGACATCCGAACCCTGCTGCTCGGCGTTTTCGGTCTTAAACTCCTCGGAGCCGGAATGGGCGATGGTGCCCAGATTGCGCTCGAGCTCCTCGGCGGTCATGCCAATGCCGTTATCCGAGATGGTAATGGTGCGGGCGTCTTTATCAAAGGAGACGCGAATGGCCAGGTCGCCCTGGTCGATCTTGACGCTCGGATCCTGCAGGCTCTTAAAGTTGAGCTTGTCGACGGCGTCGCTCGCGTTAGAGATAAGCTCGCGCAGGAAGATTTCCTTATTGGTGTAGATGGAGTTGATCATGAGGTCGAGCAGTTTTTTGCTCTCGGTCTTAAATTGACGCATGTGCAGTCCTTTCGCGCTACCCCCGTCCGCAAAAACGGCCCGGTTGCCCGAGCCGCATCGCAGACCTGCTATGTTCAGACTTAGATTTTATAACCCATTAGCGCGCATATATACATACGGAATCGAAAAACTGTATGTCTAAGCGCTCCGATGCGTCAATTGCCAAGGAGTGTCCCCAGCTGCCGGCAGAAAAGGAACGTCCCTATCTGCCATCTACGCGCTTGGCCATCCAAACATGGGGCTGGCCCTCGTCTTCGTAATCTACCGGGGCAATTTGCGTGTAGCCCGCCTTTGCATAGAGCGGTAGCACGTATTCCTGCGCATGCAGCTTAATAAGCTTAGCGCCGGCATCGCGTGCGCACGCAGCACTGGCCTCGACGATCGCACTCGCCAGTCCGCGACGGCGCATAGCCGGCAGCACGGCGACGCGCCCCATAATGTAGGTCTCCCCCGCCGCAACGCCTTCGTCCATGTCGCATGCCGGCGACACCGGGGCCTCTGCGTCAGCCGCGCGCTCAAGCTCTTCGGGAAACACGCGCGAGCAACCGGCAAGCTCGCCGTCTGCATAGAGCGTCACATGAATGCAGTTCGGATCCTCGTCGATAGCGTCAAACTCATTCTCGTAGCCCTGCTCGTCCATAAAAACGACGCGGCGCACCAGCGCCGCGTCATCAAAGCATCCCGTCTTAAGTTGGATATCCATGGCTGCCCTTTCATTCAATGCGAACGTTGGGGACAGATTTTAGCGAAAATGGGCCCCGCGCACGCTAAACTTCGCGCGAGCCTTCGCCAAGCAGTCGTAATGACCCACGTTATGGGCATCGCTCGCGATGAAACTGTACAGGTTCTGATCGAACAGGCGCTGTGCCGGCTTTTTCTCGCGACCAAATCGACCGCCGGCAATAAAGTCCGCCGAAGCCTGCAGCTTGCAGCCCATATCGACCAGGCGCTCCGCCACGCTTACATCCTTTTGAACCGCACGATAGCGCTCAGGATGAGCGATGATCACCTGGTAGCCACGGCACTGCAAATCGTAAATCGTGTTCTCGTACTCTCTAAACGCATACGCATCGGCATGCGTCGAAAGCTCGAGCAGAAACTCGTTGGTCCCATCGAAATGCAAGTGCTCCGCGGCATCGATACCAAGCTCAACGAGCTTTCGATGGTTGACCTCGAAGCCCATCTGGAGCGGAAAACCGTCAGCGTTATCACGCAGCAGCTCAAAGGCATCCCACATCTTGTCGTAATCAAAATAGGGATCCCGGCAGTGAGGAGTGCAAACGATTCTGGTTACACCGGCCCGCTTGGCAGCCTCGAGCATCGCCAAGCTCTCATCGAGATCGGCGGCGCCGTCGTCTACACCCGGCAAGATATGGCAATGAATGTCACGCATAGGTCAGCCTTAATCAACTAAACGTTTGCTCGGTTGGTGAAGATGCCCTTTTTTGAAGTCCCCTGATCGTCGGAGCCCTTCTTCACCTTCTTACCGTCCTTGGTGTAGTAGGAGTAGTAGTACTCGCTGGTCTCGGTCTCGCAGTAGTTCATAACGGTACCGATGAGCTTGACCTTCTCGGACTTCTTAAGCTGACCGATAGCGTTGAGCGCCTCCTCGCGCTTGGTGAAATCCTCACGCACGACAAAAAGCGTGCCGTCGGTCAGGCTGGCAATCTCGGCAGCATCGATGAAGGTGCCGACCGGAGGAGCGTCGAAGATGACGTACTGGAACTTGGCGGACAGTGCCTTTACCAGCTTGGCAAAGCGGTGAGAGACGATGATGTCGGCAGGATTGGGAATATGCGGCTCGGCATCGAGGAAGTAGAAGTTCTTCTGACCCGTCTCGACAATTGCCTGGTCAATGGAGATCTGCTCGGAAAGGACCGCATAGAGTCCGCCGCGCGAACGAACGCCGAGCATATCGGAAAGGGACCTGCGGCGCATATCGGCCTCGACCAGCAGGACGCTCTTGCCGCTGGTGGCGATAGCCTGGGCAAGGTTAATGGAAACCGTAGACTTGCCCTCGTTGGGAATCGAGGAGGTAACGGTGATGGTGCGAATGGGGTCGTCCACACTCGCAAAGCGGATGTTGGCCAGAAGGGTCTTGGCGGCATTCTGTACAACGAGCTTATCGGTGTTCTTTGCCTTAGCCATGCCTATTTACCACCTTTCATAGCCGGAATTCGGCCAACAACGGGAATACCCAGGAGCTCTTCTGCCTCTTCTGCACCGCGGATGCGGGTGTTGAGCATGTCTGCCAAAACGACATAGGCAACTGCGATAAAGATGCCCGCGAGGAACGCGACGGCAATATACAGCGTGCGCTTGGGGCCGCTGGGGGCTTCGGGGGTCTTAGCCTCGTCGATAACGTTGATGCTCTGGGCAGCGCCGACGTTCTGAGCGACCGTACTCACCGAGCTGGCCATGGCCTTTGCGACCTTAGCCGTCTCCTTGGCATCGGTGCCGGTAACCGAAAGCGTAATGACACGCGTGGTGGTCTCGGAGGAAACAGACACCTTGTAGTCATCCAGATCGGTGAGGCCCAGTTCATTGGCGGCGCCGCTCTTAACGCTATCGCTATCCAGCAGCGTGGCGATATCGTTGGAAAGCATCTGGCTCGCCGAGAGATCGTTGTAGCTCATCTGACCGCTATCGTCGGTCTTGGCGAGAATGTACATGCTCGTCGTCGCGGTATAGGTGTTGTCCATCGCAACGAAGGACACGATGCCCATGGCGATCGCGCAGACCACCGGAAGGGTGATGACCAGCTGAAGGTGCTTCTTCAGCAGCTGGAACAGTTCGAGAAGGGTCATGCAGCTTGCCTTTCATTTCCCCAGTTCGGATTGACAAAACTGTTCGTATGCTATCGCATCTTTTTACCGAGACCAAACTCTATACATAAGAAACAGGCTCTCCTGTAAAAATGTCGGAAGCAATCGTAAAATTGCACAACAACGCCGCACCCGAAAGTCAAATGCGGCGTCTGCATCAATATCTATGTTGTATCGCTATGCGAATGGCTCGTCCTGCTGTATGGGAAGCGTCACCGTAATGGTGGTTCCCACGCCCAACTCGCTCGACAGATCGAGCGTGGCGTGATGATACAGGGCCGCATGCTTGACAATGGCAAGCCCCAGACCGGTTCCGCCGCGTGCCTTGGACCTACTCTTGTCCACGCGATAGAACCGCTCAAATACCTTGCCCTGTTCTTCAGGCGCGATACCGATTCCCGTGTCGGCGACCGCGAGGAACGGATGGCCTTCGTCGTTGGTGCCGCACTGCAGCGTAACCGTACCGCCGGGCCGATTGTAGCGGATGGCGTTGCTTGCCAGATTATAGATGAGCTCGTCGATCAAGCGCGACACGCCTTCGATGACCACAGGCTTGGTCTCATGACTTATCGTCACATTCGCCTGACGGGCGACCTGTTCAAGACGCTGCTCAACCGCGTAGATGGCACGCGAGAGCTCAATAGGCTCCGTGGACCCAATGGGCACCGCCTCGCCCTCAGTTGCACGCTCGGCCTCGTCCAAGTTAGACAGCGTAAGGATGTCGTTGACAAGCGCCGCCAAACGGCCCGCCTCACGATAGATGCGACCGCCAAAGTTGCGCAGGTCGTCCTCGCCCTCGACCATGCCGTTTGCGATGAGCTCGGCATAGCCCGAAATCGCCGTAAGCGGCGTCTTGAGCTCATGGGTGATATTCGCCGTGAACTCGCGGCGCATACGGTCGTTGTCCGCTAGCACCGCCATTTGGCGCTTGAGTTCCTGGCGCTGCGACTCAATACGCTCAAGCATGGGGACCATCTCGGCATAGGCGTGCTCATAGCTACGGCGTGGGTGGTCCAAATCCACCTCTTGCAACGGCGCGATGATGGCACGGGACTCGCGGCGCGCCATAAAAAACGAGAGTACCGCACCCGCTGCTGCGATAAGCAGCATCGGCGCCACCATCGACAGCAAAATCGCTGCAACGCCAGGCTGGGCCTGCGCCAAGCGGACAACCTGGCCGTTATCAAGGGCGACGGCGCGATACAGCATAATCTCGTCGAGCGTAGAGCTTGCGCGCTCCGCGGAACCCAAACCACTCTCAAAGGCCTCGATGACCTCGGGGCGATCGCCATGGTTGGGCAGTGTGGAAGGCGACGCCTCGTTGTCGTAGGCAACCGATCCATCCTTGTTAATCAGCGTGATGCGCAAGTCCTCGCGATCGAGGCTACGCAAGAACGGGATGGGCTCCTGCTGCTCGTCGAGGGCGGCAGCAATGAGCTCGGTTTCCTGCGCCAGGTTGGCACTCGTGGCATCCGCCAAGGTGTTTTGCACAAAGAACGCACCCAGCACCGTAAACGCCACGATAACTGCCATGGCGCAGACAAAGATCGTCACAAAAACGCGGTGCGACAGCGTATGTTTTCCCTGGGGGGCGAAGACCACGGGTTACTCCTCCGATGCGGTGGCCGCGGTGTCGTCACCTTCGGCACCATCACCGGCAGAAGGCTCGGCCAAGCGGTAGCCCACGCCGCGCACGGTCTCGATGGCGCCGGCATGCTCGCCCAGTTTTTGGCGAAGCGTCTGCACGTGCACGTCAACGGTGCGCGAACCGCCGTCGAAGTCCCAGCCCCACACGCTCTGCAGCAACGACTCGCGGGTAAAGACCACGCCGGGCTTGCGCATGAGGTACTCGAGCAGGTCGAACTCGCGCAGGGTGAGCTTAAGCGACTCGCCGGCAACAGTCACCTCACGATGGCTGGGCGAGAGCACAATGTCGCCCACGCTGAGCACATCGCTTGCCTGTTTGACCATGCCGCCGCGACGCAGCAGTGCGCGGCAGCGGCTGGCGAGCTCCATGAGCGAAAACGGCTTAGTCAGGTAATCGTCGGCACCGCCATCGAGCGCCATCACCTTGTCGAGCTCGGTATCCTTGGCGGTAAGCATCATGATGGGCACCGTCGCCGTCAGGCGATCGGCACGCAGTCGACGCATAATCGCCAAGCCATCGGTATCGGGCAGCATGATGTCGAGCAGGACGGCATCGGGTACCCGTCGCGCCACGGCAGCCTTAAACTCACCGTCGCACGAAAAGCCTTCGGCCTCAATCCCCTGCTTGCGCAGCGCATAGACCGTCAAATCCCTGATGTTGTCATCGTCCTCGACGTAATAGATCATGTTGAACCCCTTTGCGGCCGGCATGACCGCATCTTAACCCTAAAGGTACCTTTACTAGATGGTATCAGCCAAAACGTCCCGTCAAATAATCCGCCGTGCGCGGATCGGTCGGATTCTTGAAGAGTTGCGCGGTGGGCGCGTGCTCCACCAACTCACCCAGCAAGAAAAACGCGACCGAGTCGGAGATACGCGCCGCCTGCTGCATATTGTGCGTAACGACCACGAGCGTACAGACCTCCTTGAGCTCGCAGGCCAGCTGCTCAACCACCAGCGTCGACACGGGGTCGAGTGCCGAGGTCGGCTCGTCCATCAGCAGAATGTCGGGCTGCACGGCAAGCGCGCGGGCGATGCACAGGCGCTGCTGCTGTCCACCCGAAAGACCCAGGCCCGACTCTTTGAGCTTGTCCTTGACCTCGTCCCATAGCGCAGCACGACGAAGGGAGTCCTCGACCAGCTCATCGAGCACGACGCGATCGCGCACACCCATGCCGCGCGGACCATACGCGACGTTGTCGTAGATGCTCATGGGAAACGGGTTGGGGCGCTGGAACACCATGCCCACGCGCTGGCGAAGGCGGCAAATGTCGTAATCGCCCAAGATATCTTGACCATCGAGCGCAATCTTGCCCTCGATGCGGCAATCCTTGATGCCGTCGTTCATGCGGTTAAAGCAGCGCAGCAACGTGGACTTTCCGCAGCCCGAAGGCCCGATAAACGAGGTGATCTGCTTGTCGCGGATCTTGATATTCACGTCCTTGAGCGCATGATGGTCGCCATAGAACAGGTCGAGGCCTTCAACGTCGATGCGCGTCGGCGAGGCGGCAAGATCCTCTGCCGTGGGGCGAGTCGCATCCCCAACCTCGCGCTCGTGCGCGGCCTCGGCCTGCGCTTTCATGAGTTCTTCAAGCTCCGTGGGCTCCACAGCCGCAGCAGCCGTCATACCGCATACCTCCACATCGATATCAATTCAGCAGTATCGATAGTAGAAATCGCGGCTCATATGCACGTGAGCGCATTGTCAAGTGTTTGTAAGGGCACGCTGGCTATGCGGCGGGCAGCTCGATGGTGAATATCGTGTGTTCGGGCGTCGATTCACATGCAACGGTACCGCCGTGTGCCGCGATGATCTCCTTGGCAATAGCAAGGCCCAGACCGGCACCACCGCGATTGGTCGCACGCGCCGCATCCAGGCGATAGAACTTCTCAAAGATCACCTTGAGCTTAGCCGCAGGGATAGGATCGCCCTGATTGATAAAGCGCACGCGCACGCCGCCATCGTCTTGGCGCCCGGCCTCAATCGTGATAGTCGAGCCCTCATAGCTATAGGCGACGGCGTTTTTCATGATGTTGTTGAACACGCGAGCCATCTTGTCGCCATCCACGAGCACCGTCAGGTCCTCGCGAATATCAACTTGGGCTTCCTTATGCTGCTCGTTGAGGATGGGATAGAACTCGTCAGCCACCTGAGCCAGCAGCAACCCCAGATCAACATAGCCGCGCGTGAGCACGATATCGTGGAAGTCAAAGCGCGTGATATCGAAGAACTCCTCGATGAGCGCATCGAGCCGGTGGGCCTTGTCGAGTGCCACGCCCGTAAAGCGCGCACGTTGCTCAACCGGCAACTCAGGAGCCTCTTGCAGCAGCGAAAGATAGCCCACCACACTGGCAAGCGGGGTGCGTAGGTCATGCGCCAAGTACGTGACCAGATCGTCCTTGCGATGCGACTCGTCACGCAGAGCTTGCTGCACCTTGCGCTCACGGTCACGCACGCGGTCAAGGGCGCCCTCGACCTCCAAGAAGTCGCCGTCAATGTTGTCCCAGGTGTCGGGGTGATCGATCAGGCGATCTTGAATACGAGCAGCCAGCACACAATCGGCATGCTGCTCGCCCTGCTCGTAGCCCTGGTAGTACAGGGCGCGGCCGCACAAGAACAGCACACACACGGCAAGCGCCAGCACAAAGCCAAGCATGTTGAATACAAAGCCGGCATCGAACAGCACCGGCCCTTCGAAGCCGCCGAGCGCCATGGCGCCGATCGCCAACGTCATGGCCCACGCGGCGCCGCCAATCACCACGCAGCGGCACGCGATCTCAAATCGATCGATCAGCAAAAAGCCGACAAGCAGCACCGCCAAGATTCCGACGATGTTGTCGATGCCAATCAGCAGCAGGCTCAGCAAAAAGAGCAGCACCGTTGCAAGCGCGCGGTTGTCGACGACCGACCTCACGTATTCAAAGAGCCGATCGGGCACCTCGAACGCTTGCCTATCGTCTTTTGTCATATCAAGATCCTCACAAGCGAAAAGCGTTATTCGATGATGTAGCCGACGCCCCAGACGTTTTTGATAAAGCGTGGCTTTTGTGCGTCGTCGCCGATCTTTTCGCGCAAGTGGCGAATATGCACCATCACCGTATTGTTGGAGCCGGGCATAAAGTCCTCGTTCCACACCGCGCGGAACAGGTCCTCCACGGCCACCACGCTGCCGCGATGCTCGACCAGATACAGCAAGATTGAATACTCGGTGGGCGTGAAGCGAACCGGTGAACCGTCCACTGTCACGGAACGAGCATCGCGGTTGATCTCCAAGCCGTCGAGCTGGAGGGTCGGCGACTCGGCCGCCTGTGCACGGCTACCGTAGCTGGTGTAGCGGCGAAGCTGAGCGTGCACGCGCGCGATGAGCTCCAGCGGACGGAACGGCTTAACCACGTAATCGTCCGCGCCAAGCGAAAGGCCCCCGATCTTGTCTTGCTGGGCATCGCGCGCCGTCAGCATGATCACAGGATAGGTATGGCTGGAACGGATCGTACGCAGCAGCTCAAAGCCATCGATATCGGGCAGCATGACATCCAGCAGCGCCAGATCGAACTCCTGCTCCAAAATCGCCTTGGCAGCATCGGCCCCGCTATAGGCAATCTGGACGTCAAAACCTTCTTTTGTAAGGTAGATGCCTACTAGGTCGGCAATGGCCTTCTCGTCATCAACTACCAGTATGCGCTCGTTCATGCGTGCTCCTCTCGCGCTCCATTATGCCTGAGGCGACGCACGCCACACACAACAAGCGTGGGTGATTAAGTCGGCCTTAAGCACCCTTGTGCCCGTTCGGGTGCGGATGTGGGCCAAGCGCGCACGCGATGATCGCCGACGCCGGCAAACGATATACTCTAGTTCCAGAAGAGACCATCCCGTCGAAAGCGAAATCTGTGAAGTCCCTCACCTCTTTTGCAAAGCGCTCAGCCCAGCTTGCCGCCGGCTTTGTCTGCGCTATCGCCCTTGCCGCTGGCGCGCCCACCGTCGCCGGCGCCCAAGTGCTCACGACCGACAATGTTTGCGGCAAAACCGCCGATGCGCGCGGCATCACGGCCGAAAACCTGCCCGATATCGATGCGACCAATGCCTTCGTCATGGGCAAAGACGGTACCGTCTACTATGGGCGCGGCGCCGATGAGCAGGTCAAAATCGCCTCGATCACCAAGGTCATGACCGCAATCCTAACCGTCGAGAATTGCAAGATGGACGAGAAGGTCACGGTGAGCAACGCCGCAGCCACCGTGGGTAATTCGACCGCCGGCTTGCTCGAAGGCGACGAGCTTACCGTGGAGCAGGCACTACGCGGTCTGATGATTCCCTCGGGCAACGACGCCGCCATCGTGCTCGCCGAATATGTGGGCAAGAAGATCGACCCCAAGACCAAAGACGCCGAGGCCACATTTGTGAAGGCCATGAACGAGCGCGCTAAGAAGCTCGGCTGCACCGGTACGCTTTTTGAAAACCCGCATGGTCTGGACTTTGATGAGTGGGCTGGCGATATGCACTCAACCGCACACGACGTAGCGCTGATGATGCAGGAGGCCATGAAAAACGACACGATCCGCGAGATCGTAGCGAGCGAGGATTCCTGGATCGAGGTCACGGGCGCCGACGGCACCGACCATTCGCATTCCATGGACACGCATAACTATTTGCTGGGCCAAGATGGCAACATCGGTGGCAAGACTGGCACCACCGACGATGCAGGCTATTGCTTTACGAGCGCCTACAACCGCGACGGCGACGAGA
>UQLF01000006.1 GCA_900541875.1 uncultured Collinsella sp.
ACGCAAAGGAAAGCACTTAATGTGCTTTCCGTCTTGCGCAGGACTGTAGAGCAGCAAACTTAACCGTCCCGCCCGGCGGGCGAGCGCAGGGATACGACATCTGTCCAACAATTCGTGTGAAACACAATGAAAAACCGTTTGATGTGAGTTAATATAAACAACGTCGTGAATCTGACTCCTGCCACATGCATGACAGGGGTTAAACACAAAAAGGAGTCAATTATGGTTTCTAAGAAGGCTACCCTCGTTAATCCTCAGGGTCTGCACATGCGTCCGGCTGGTCTGTTCGCCTCCACCATGGGCAAGTACGCCTGTGACGTGACGGTCGTCACCCCCGAGAAGGAGGTCAACGGCAAGTCCCCGATGGCCCTCATGGCTGCTGGTATCCCCTGCGGTACCGAGGTCGAGGTCAAGTGCGATGGCGCCGACGAGGCCGAGGCTCTGGCTGCTGCCATCGAGCTCATCAAGAGCGGTCTTGGCGAGTAGAACTCAAACGGGTCGCATGTTGAACAACTAAGTTCATATTTGGGGGCGCAGTGACCTGTTCTAAGGTAGCTGCGCTCTTTTGTCATGGATATGGCAAAACGCTTTATCACATGACACGGAGAGAGGAATGGGAATGTATCAGGGAGTCAACGCTTCCGAGGGCATCGGTATCGGCACCGTCATGGTTGCCGTCGATCCCGACTTGACGTTTGAGCCGCACGAGGTTGCCGATTCGGCAGCAGAGAAGGAGCGCTATCAGTCCGCTCTTTCGGTCTTCTGCGAGAAGACCCAGGCTCAGGCCGACCATATGAAGGAGACGGTGGGCGAGGCCGAGGCCGAGATCATGAGCGGACACATTGTCCTGGCTCAGGACCCGGGCATGACTGACGCCATCAACGCCGCCATTGACGGCGGTACCTGCGCCGAGCAGGCGCTCATGGACACCTCGACCATGTTCGAGAACATGTTCCTGTCCATGGACGACGAGATGTTCCGTCTGCGCGCGGCCGACATCGCCGACATCCGCACCGGTATTCTGGCCGAGCTGCTGGGCAAGGAGGTCGTCGACCTCTCCGTCCTGCCCGAGAACACCGTCGTTGTCGTGCACGACCTCACGCCGTCCATGACCGCCACGATCGATAAGGCCCACGTTGCCGGTATCGTCACCGAGACCGGTGGCCGCACGTCGCACTCCGCGATCATCGCCCGCGCCCTCGAGATCCCGGCTGTCCTTTCGGTTTCCAACAGCTGCACCGCGCTGCGCAACGGTATGACCGTTGTCGTCGACGGCGGCAAGGGTATCGTCGAGGCCGATCCCGACGAGGAGACGCTCGCCGCCTACACCGCCAAGGCCGAGGCCTTCGCTGCCGAGAAGGCAGCCCTCGAGGCCTTCCGCGGCAAGCCGTCCGTGACTGCCGATGGCATCAAGAAGATCATCGCCTGCAACATCGGTAACCCCGATGACGTGCCCAACGCGCTCGATCACGATGCCGAGGCCATCGGTCTGTTCCGCTCCGAGTTCCTGTTCATGGACTCTGCTGAGCTTCCTTCCGAGGAGGAGCAGTTTAACGCCTACCGTAAGGTCGCCAGCGCGCTCAAGGGTGCTCCGGTCATCATCCGCACGCTCGACGTGGGTGGCGACAAGGAGATTCCGTATCTGCATATGGTCAAGGAAGACAACCCCTTCATGGGCTTCCGCGCCGTGCGTTACTGCCTGGCCAATCCCGACCAGTACAAGGTCCAGCTCCGCGCTCTGCTGCGCGCTAGCGCCTTCGGTGACGTCAAGATCATGATCCCGCTCGTCACTTGCGTCGAGGAGGTCTTGGCTGTCAAGGAGCTCGTCGAGCAGTGCAAGGCCGAGCTGACCGAAGAGGGTCGTAAGTTCAACGAGAACATCGAGGTCGGCATCATGGTCGAGACGCCCGCCGCTTCGCTGCTCGCAGACCGCCTGGCCGAGGTCGCCGACTTCTTCTCCATCGGCACCAACGACCTGATCGGCTACACCATGTGCGCCGACCGTGGTAACGACACCATCTCCAACCTGTACCAGGTTTACTATCCCGCCGTGCTCCGCTCGCTCAAGAACATCATCGAGAGCGGCGTGAAGGCCGGCATCATGGTCGGTATGTGCGGCGAGGCCGCTGCCGATCCGCTACTCGAACCGCTGCTGATCAGCTGGGGCCTGGAGGAGTTCTCGATGAGCGCTCCGTCGATCCTGCGCGCCCGCAAGACCATCAGCCAGTGGACCAAGGCCGAGTGCGACGAGCTCGCCGAGAAGGCGCTCGCCTGCAACACCGCCGCCGAGGTCAAGGCACTGCTCGAGTCCGCAGCTCGCTAATTTGGTATCAGAGGTAACCGCGTGGTTGGAATGGGCCGGCCACGCGGCCCTCACATATACAGGGGGTACTGTAAATGTTCTACACGCTAACCGCTAACCCGGCTGTCGACATGACGGTTTCGAGCTCTCCGCTCGAGCCCGACGAGAACGTCCGCACCGGCTCGGCCAGCTACACGGCTAACGGCAAGGGCCTCGACGTGTCCTTCGCCTTTAAGAAGATGGGCGTCGACACCGTCGCGCTCGGCTTCTTCGCTGGCTTCACGGGCAAGTTCATCGTCGAGGAGGTCATGAACCTGGGTTGCCTGTGCCGCCCGGTCTGGACCGACGGTATCACGCGCATTAACACCTACGTCAACGATGGCCAGCACGAGTACGGCATCCTGAACCCGGGTGCTCCGATCACGCCGCAGCACCAGGAGGAGCTCTACAACATCCTGGACACCGCGGGCGATCTCGAGTGCCTGATCGTTTCCGGCTCCGTGCCTCCCAAAGCTACGCCCGACTTCCTGGCTCAGGTCATGGAGCACGCTCAGGCTCGTGGCGCCGACGTCGTCCTGGACCTGTCCTCCGACAAGCTCAAGGAGCTCGCTCACAAGAAGCCGCTGCTCATCAAGCCGAACCATCACGAGATGAAGGCCATCTTCGGCGTGCCGGTCGACACCGACGACGAGGTCCGCGTTGCCATGAAGATGGCTCACGACGCTGGCGTTCAGAACGTGCTGCTCACCCGCGGTAGCCGCGGCGACGCTTACTTCTCCAACGGCGAGGACATCTGGTACGCCAAGCGTGAGTTCAACATCAAGCTGGTTTCTTCCGTCTGCGCCGGCGACTGCACCCTCGCTGCGTTCCTGCACAAGTGGTACAGGGATCGCGACAACGTCGAGGAGGCCATGAAGCTCGCTATGGCCACCGGCGCCAACGTTGCCGAGTCCGTCGGCATTGGCGACTTTGGTCACGTCGACGAGTACAGCAAGCGCGTTGCTGTCCGCAAGCTCGATCGTCAGTAATCGAAACGCGACATATTCGTGCGCATGTGGCGCCCCGGTTTCGGCTGGGGCGCCTTTTTGTTCCGCCACGGGGGAGAGGTGTCCCGCCGTACTTCATCGCTTCCACACCGTTCACCGAGTTGCCCTATCCTTTTACCGATGCGTGGAATATACTTTCATTAACACGTTGCTTCGTGAAAGGAACATTCATGATTTACACGCTCACTGCAAATCCCGCCATTGACTACAACATCGCCTGCGACGGCCTTACTGCCAATACCGTCACGCGTACCCGCAATGCCGTCTACACGCCCAACGGCAAGGGCCTCAACGTCTCGTTTACGCTTGACCACTATGGTGTCGACACCACGATCCTGGGCTTCTTCGCCGGCTTCTCGGGCGAGTTCATCGTCAAGGGCGCCGAGGCCCTGGGCGTGCCCGTCAAGCCCGTGTGGACCGACGGCATCACGCGCGTCAACGTGTTCCTCAACGCCGGCCCCGATACCGAGTACAACATGGTCAACGCCGGTGCCGCCATCAACGAGGCCAATGAGCAGGAGATGTTTGAGCTTATCGATTCGCTTGATGACATGACCTGCCTGGTCATCAGCGGCTCGTTGCCTCCCAACACTTCCGAGGGCTTCCTGGCCGAGGTCCTGCGCCGCGTCAAGGCCAAGGGGGCCGAGTTCGTCCTCGACATCTCGAGCCATCAGCTGGCAGACCTCATTGCCATGGAGCCGCTGCTGATCAAGCCCAATGACGATGAGCTGCTCGACATCTTTGGCATTAAGGTGAGCGGTGGCGACGACGAGTCCGTCAAGGGCGCGATGGCCGAACTGCACGCCAAGGGCGCCAAGAACGTGCTGCTGACCCTTGGTGGCGCCGGTGCGTACTTCTCCAACGGCGAGCACATCTGGTTTGCCAATCGCACCTTCGACGTCAAGCTGCTGTCGACGGTGTGCGCCGGCGATTCCTCGCTCGCTGCCTTCCTGTCCGTGTGGCACGACGCCCCCGAGCGCGTCGAGGACGCCCTGCGCCTTTCGATGGCTACCGGCGCCAACGTGGTCGAGTGCCCCGGTCTGGGCGATTTTGCCAAGGTGGACGAATATAAGAAGCACATTGAGGTTCGCCAGGTCTGCTAGCAGCATCGATACGTCGTTGCCGAACACCCGCTTTGGATTACCAAGGCGGGTGTTTTTGTGCACTGAACGCATATGGCGTCTGCTGTCTCGTTTTATCGAATTGACGAAGCAATTGCGTGTGCGCGCTTTCTTGTTTCTTGTTAGACTTCTTGAGAACCATCGATTTACGCTCACAAGTGCAGGAGGCCATAGGCATGTGCAATGTTTCGCTCAACGGTACGCAACCGTCCGATGCGTCCCTGCGCGTCCTGCGCGCGCTTGAGGCGGCTGGTCTTGAGGCTTGGTACGTGGGCGGTTGGGTGCGCGACGCCCTGATGGGGTGCCCTAGCCACGATGTTGATATGTGCTGTAGCGGCCTGTGGCAGGAGTCCAAAGCGGCGCTCGAGGCCGCCGGCATCGCGGTCGTGGAGTCGGGCATTAAATTTGGTGGAATCACGGCTATTTCCGATGGCGAGCGTATCGAGGTCACCACGTACCGCCTGGATGGCTTTTACACCGATGGTCGCCATCCCCAGAGTGTGGAGCGTGCCGCCTCGCTCGAGGACGATCTGGCGCGCCGCGACTTTACCGTCAACGCCATGGCCTGGCATCCCGAACGCCGGCTTGTCGACCGCTACGACGGCCAGGGTGATCTGGAGCGCAAGCTGATTCGCGCTGTCGGTGATCCCGAACGCCGTTTTAATGAGGACGCTCTACGCATGTTGCGTGCGGTGCGCTTTGCCTGCCGCCTGGACTTTATGATTGAACCCGCGACCAAACAGGCTTTGGCCAAATGTGCGCCGTTGCTCGATGCCGTGGCGCGCGAGCGTGTTGGTATTGAGCTCGAGGGCATTCTTTCGACCGGTCATGGGGGAGACGCCATGCTGCGCTACCCCGAGCTTATCTGCGCCGCCGTGTCCGAGTTGGCAGCGGGCCGCGGGTTTGATCAACGAAGTGTCTATCATGCGTTTAACGTCTACGAGCATATCGCCCGTGTGCTGACGGTGGCGGGGGAGCTCGCGCTGTGTGACGGCGTCGCGCCCTCGTCGAGCCTTATGTGGGCGGCGTTTTTGCACGATGTGTCCAAGCCCGAGTGCTTCACGGTCGATCACGCCGGCAGCGGACACTTCTACGGTCATCCAGAGCTCGGCGCCAAGAAGGCGCGCCTCATTATGGATCGCCTGGCGCTCTCGCACGACTTGGTGCGCGACGTGTGCCTGCTCATCAAATACCATGACAAGCCGCTGCGTCCCGAGCGCTCCTGCCTGCTCAATATGATGCGCGCGCTTTCGGGCGAGGGCGTCGACACGGCCCGTCTGATGGACGAGCTCATGGACCTCAAGCGTGCTGACACACTTGGCAAGGCCCCGTCGTGCTTCTATTACGTCGAGACGATTGAGGAGATGCGCGCGATGGCGCACGAGCTGCTGAAGGCAGGGGAGCCCTATACGCTCAAGATGCTCGCCATCAACGGCGGCGACCTGATCCGTGCCGGAGTCAAGCCCGGGCCGGAACTGGGGCAGCTTCTCAACTCCGCCCTCGACGCCGTGATCGAAGATGACATTCCCAACGAGCGCGAAGCTCTTTTGGTCCATCTCAACTTGAATTAGCTACCAAGTTTACCTGCGTGTTCCATAACCTGCCGACAATTTTTCGGCAATTTGGAATTTCTTCTTGCGCTGACGTTTTTTGTCCCGTAATATATTTCTTCGCAGCACGGCAGTGCAGATGTCATGTGGCCCGTTCGTCTAGCGGTTTAGGACGCCGCCCTCTCAAGGCGGAGATCACCAGTTCGAATCTGGTACGGGCTACCACGTATCTGATACCCGGACTTCCCATGGAAGGCCGGGTTTTTTATTTTCAAACAACCGTCTGCAATTCCCGTTTGAACCAGAGCTTTGCGTTCTGCCTATGGCCCTTACGGGTACAATATCCAAGATATTTTGACTGTTAGAAGGAGTCTCATGACGGAGTCCTCTCAGCATACGTCTAAGCCCCAGGTCGAGGTTGAGGCCTCGGGCGGAGATGACAATAAGAGCGCACGCCGCGGCGCCATCTTTATCGGCGTTGTGCTGGTGGGTTATATCGTCTATCTGGTGGTAACCGGGCAGATGGGGCAGTTCTGGGCCGCTATGTCGAGCGTCCAGGCGCCCTGGCTTGCCGCAGCGTGCTTCTGCATGTTCCTGTACCTGTTCTTTGGCATTGTGGCCTATGCGATCGCCGTCTGGCTCGATCCCAATTCGCCCGTCGGTATTAGCGACCTCATTTCGGTCGAGGCGAGCGGCATCTTCTTTGGCAACCTCACGCCCATGATGATGGGCTCGACTCCCGCCCAGATCTACCGCCTGACCAAGGCGGGCCAAAACGTGGGCGAGGCCGGCGCCACGCAGTTCACGCGTTTTATCGTGTATCAGTTTGGCCTCGTTGCCTGGGGCGCTATCCTACTGCTTGCTCGCATGCCTTTTTTTGCCGAGCGCTATGGCGACATGACGCTGCTGTGCGTCTTTAGCTTTGGTGGGCACTGCTGCATCTTGCTGGGCATCTTCGCCGTCGCGCTCATGCCTAAGACCGTCACGCGCGTCGCCCATTGCATCATCAATTGGCTCGAGCGCATAGGTGTCTCGGCCACTAAGATCGAGGGATGGCGCACGTTTGTCGATGGCGAGATCTATTCCTTCTCCGAGAAGTTCAAGCTTTCGGCCGGACATTTTTCTTCCATGCTGCTCACCGTGTTTATCACCATGCTGCAGCTCGCGTTTTTCTATCTGGTTCCGTATTTCCTGATGCTTGCCTTTGGCCACCACGAGGTCGACTTTTTCTCGGTCATGGCCGCGAGCGCCTTTGTCCAGCTGCTGAGCTCTGCGGTCCCCCTGCCCGGTGGAACTGGTGGCGCTGAGGGCGGCTTTGCATTGTTCTTGGGTCATTTCTTTGGGTCGGCTTCGACCACTGGCTATCTGCTGTGGCGCCTCATTACGTTTATTGCGCCGACCATTTTGGCTGCGCCCCTGCTGGGCCTTAAGAGCGCCCACAACGAGAGCATCCATGCGCGTTGGGATCGCGTGATGCGCAAGCTCGGCCGCACGCCTCAGACGCCCTCTGCGCCCACTAAGCCTCACCCCACGAATGCTGTTACCGTTGATCCCAAGAAGCACGCCCAGAAGGCTTCTGGGACCGCTAAGCCGGCTCATAAAGCCTATGTGCGCCAGACAGGCGACGGTATTCGCGTATCTCCGTCGGCACTCAATAAGAAGAAGCACCCTAAGTCGCAGTAGGGCAGTCGTGCGTTCTTCATGATGCGGGGCATATTTGTGCTGTATGGGGGATAATCCTCTTACGTAGATTATCTCTCATCTGTTGATGAATGCTCGCATATCGAAGGGACACGCCCATGGCAACCAGCAAACCGCGTCTTGACCGCCGCATCGTTCGCAGCCGCAATGCCATCCTTTCGGCTTTCGAGCGCCTGCTCATGGAAAAGCCGCTGGCAGACATTACGGTGAGTGCCTTCGCGCGCGAGGCCAATGTCGACCGCAAGACCTTTTACGTTCACTTTGGTACGGTTGACGGCCTGCTCGATGCCATTGCCGTCGATGTGGTGGAGATGGTTGTCGACTCGGTCGAGAAAACGCTTGCTTCTATGGACGGTGACACCAACGAGCGCGCTCTTGGCGCGGCGGCGACCTTCTTTAAAACCGTTAATGAGGCACTGTGCAACAACTTGGTGCTCAATCGTCAGCTGATCGAGAATATTCCGCTCGATGATTTCATGGCTCGTCTTCGTGCGCCGCTCGAACACGAGATTGCCGAGCGCGATCTGCTGCCCCAAGGTCTCAAGGACGAGATGTTTGACTACTATCTGGCGTTTTTGCTGTCGGGTATTATCGGTATCTATCGCACGTGGGCACTGTCTGACGGCTCGGTTCCTATCGAGCGTGTCTCGGAGGTTGCTAATGACCTCACGCTCAACGGCCTTTCGAGCCTAGAATCTCGCTTCGAATAGCACTTGCGCCTTACCCCCCCCTGAGTTGCGGTGAAATAGGGACTGAATAGGCCTTTTAACAACCTAAAGGGGGTGCGGACGATTTCTTGGACCGCGCCTAGGCGTATCCAATTGGGAATCCTCCGATGCGCCTTCGCACGCTCGCATGACCTCGATACCATGCGAGCGTGCGAACTCGACGAGCTCTGCGTTGCGGGCGTTTATGGTGCCGAAGGCGGCGGGGCACACGATAAGGCGCGCGCAGTGGACGAGGAGCTCTTTGGCGCGGGCTATGGTTTTATCCCCGATCGGCTCAAAGGCGCGCTCGGCCACGCATTCCGTCGCCAGGTCGTGCGCGAGCTCGCAGTCGATGTCCCCTTCGTGCAGAACGCCCGCGTAGAACGCCTTGCCCTGCCGGATGAGCTGGCGAAACACAGCCGATCCCGTACCTGCGCCGGCGATGACGAACGTGTGCGCATCGCCGTGCGGGCGCCCAATTTCCACGCTGCCGAAGCGCTCGTTGAAGGTGCCATGTTGAAGGCCGTAGAGCTCGCCAATCGTCTCGCGCGTGAATATGTCCTCGGGTGCGCCGGCGCGGAAGACCCGGCCGTCCTTCACGCAAATCACCTTGTCGGCGCTTTTCTGCGCGAGCTCGAGTTCGTGGATGGACATGATGACAGCCACATTCCGCGATTTCGCAAGGTGGCGAAGTATTCGCAGCAGGTCGATCTGGTAGCGGATATCGAGATATGACGTGGGCTCGTCGAGCACGAGCACACGCGGATCCTGCGCGATGGCGCGTGCGAGCATCACGCGCTGGCGTTGCCCGTCGCTTATCTGCATGAAGTCGCGCTCGGCGAGCTCTTCCACATGTGCGGTTTTCATGGCCTCGTCGACCCGATTATGGTCGTTGGGCGTGAGTGTGCCCATTCGCCCGGTGTAGGGATGCCTTCCCGCCTCTACGATATCGCGGCAGGTGAGGAGCTCGGTCCGGGGGCGATCTGTCAGCATAACGGCAAGGTTCCTTGCGAACTCCGCCGTCTTCCATCGGGAAATCTCCCGCCCGTCGAGCTCGACCGCGCCGGCAAGCGGTGCAAGATGGCGTGTGATGGTTTTCAAGATGGTCGACTTGCCCGAGCCGTTCGGCCCGATGAGCGCCACGACGTCGCCCGCGCGAACCTCCAGATCGACACCTTCGACTACGATCTTCTTGTCGTAGCCCGCCGACAGGTCGCTTATGCGGAAAAGCGGCGCTCCGTCAGCCTGCGTTTCGACCGGGGTTTCGAGGTTCGACTCCGCTCGAAGGAGGCGTTCCGCGCGCAGTTCCGCACGAGCCGAAAGTGCCTTCTGGCGCTTTCGTGCGAGCTCAGGACTGTCTAAGCATGGAATGTCCCCTCCGAGCGTTTTGGGCCGCGGCACGAATTCCCCCATCTACCTCACCCGCTTCTTCAACATGAGTGCGATAACCACCGGCGCGCCGAAGATAGCGGTGACGGCGCTGATGGAAAGCTCGACGGGAGAGAACAGCGTGCGCGCGATCAAATCGCAGCCCGCGCAGAAGATGGCGCCTCCCAAGAAGCACGCAGGAATCACGCGGATGGGCTTCGACGATTTCAGCGCCGACTTCACGAGATGTGGAACCGCGATGCCTACGAATGACACCGGACCAGCGAACGCGGTCACGCAGGCGGAGAGCATGCTCGCTAGAAGGACGAGCACCACGCGGAAGCGTGCAACGTTCACGCCGACGCTTTTCGCGTAGGCTTCTCCCAGCTGGAAGGCGGAAAGGGGCTTCGATATCGCGAATACGCATGCGCTCACGGTGATCACCACGACCGCGATGACCGCGACGTCGTCCCAGCTCGAACCCGAGAAGCTACCCAAAGACCAGTTGTGCAGGTTCACGATGGACTGGTCGTCGGCGAAGGCGATGAGGAAGTTCGTCGCCGCCGAGCAGATGTATCCCACCATGACGCCCGCCACGATGAGCATGGCCATGGAACTTATGCGCCGTGCGATGAGGAGCACGAAGCCGATGGTGATAAGCGAGCCCAGAAACGCTGCGGCCACCATGGCCGGCGAGGACATGGCCTGGTTCGCGCCCAGAAGTACGATCATCGTAAGCGCGACGACGAACTTTGCGCCCGAGGAGACGCCCAAGATGAACGGGTCGGCAATGGGGTTGTTGAAAAACGTCTGCAGTAGGAACCCGGAAAGCGAAAGTGCCCCGCCGAGAAGCACTGCTGAAAGCACGCGCGGTAGGCGAATCTCCCAGATGACCTGGCTTTCCATGGAATTGGCCGCGCCGCCCGAAAGGATGCCGGGGATGTGGTCTGCGGGCACGAGCACGCTCCCGATGCACAGGTTGGCCCCGACGAGCACAATGAGGGCAACAGCGAGCAGCGCCGTCACGACGCGACACCGCGCGGTGCGCCCCGATTCGTCGTATGTCATGGAAAGCCGGCTTCTCATGGCGCTAGCCGAGCTTCCTCAGATAATGGAAGTCGCTCGCGTCATCGCCGGTGAACGCCCCGTGGAGCTCGTCGATAATGTCGGCGGTAGAAGTCATCTGCTGGTACATGTCGGCGCTTGTGACCCAGACGTTGCCGTTCTTCACGGCTTTGAACTGCGACAATAGCGCGTTTTTGCCTACGAAGTCGTTCAAGGTGGCAACCGATTCGTCGATGGTGCCGTTGTAGACGATGATGTCGGCATCCTTCGCCGTCGCGTAGAAGCGCTCCATTTCGAGCGTTACTGACGAACCTGACGTCGACGCCGTCTGCGCGTCATCGAGCGCGTAGCTGCCGCCTGCAAGCTCGATCATCTGCGCCACGTAGTCGCCCGCCCGTCGCGTGACGGCGGCCCCGTTCGAGTTAATGTAGAAATACGCCACGGTTTTACCTGACGACGCGAGCCCCGACGTTTGCTCGACGCGGGCCTTCTGCTCGTTGAACAGGTGCGCGGCCTCGTCCTCCTTGTCGAACAGGACGCCGAAAAGCTTAATCCACTCGACGCGCCCGAGTGCTTCGGGCTCGCTCGACGACTGTTCGGTGAGCACGACGAGCCCGAGCTTCTGCAGCTTTTCCTTCACATCGGGCGTGTGGTTGATCATGGTGTTCTCGATGGCTAGCGTGCAGCCCGAGGCCGATATTCGCTCGTAGTCGGGCGCGCTGTACTTGCCGCCGTAGGCGATCGCCCCACTTTCGAGCGCGCTTTTGAAGCCCGCGACCGAGCAATCGTCGGCCTTCGTGCCCGACATTAAGATATCGTCGTTCGCATCGAGCGCGTAGACCAGGCACATCGTCGCCGACGACACGAGGTACACCTTGTCGGCGGGGCGCCTTATGACCGCGATGTCGGAGCTCAACCCATCAGGTACCTTCGCATCCTGCGGCACCACGAGGAAGCGCTCCCCGTTCGAAACGCAGATAAGCCGCAAGCCGCCTTCGAACTCGTCGACAGTGAAGTGCTTGGCGTATTCAAGCTGAAGCGCCCCCGTCGGCTCCCAGCCGCAGCCCAAATCGGCGTTGTGGAAGTCGGCCGCGGCGCTTGAAGCCGCTCCCGCAGGGGAGCCGCCGCTTGCATCGTCGCTCGATTTCTCCTTCATGGTGGATGAGTCGAAGTGGAGCGTGTAGTCGATGGTATGCGGCGTCGACATGGCGACGGTCTCGGCCGACACGGCGATGTCCTCGTCGAGCGTGACGGGTATCTCGAACGTGGAGTTGCCGCCGTCGTTTACGGGCGCGTAGTCCACGCCGTCGACGGTCATCTTGTCGTAGTTCGAACTCGACCAGGTGATGGTCGCGGTGTAGGTGTCGCCATCCTTCACAATTGTGGTGGGTGAGGCGATGCTTGCGCGCCCTGACCCACCGGAAAGCGAGACACTCACAGTGTATTCCTGAGAGCCCGCCGTGCCACCCGTCGCGTTCGGGCTCGCACTGCACCCCGCGAAGGGAAGCGCGAGCAGGGCGACGAGAACGCAGGCGATCGCGCGCGCCGCGATGCTGTGGCGCTTCCTGTTTTCCCCCTTGGGAAGAATCGACCGCATGGCGTTACTTCAGTGCGTCGGCGCGCAGATCGACGCCGGCGGATTCGAATACGAGCGTGCGGTCGTACCACCGCTCCCTTCTAATGCTCCACGCGGCGCAGGCGGTGTCCTCGTCGAGCGCATCAACGGGCACGTCGTAGGTGTACTTGCCTTCCGCGTTTTCCACATATGGGATGAATTCGGCCTCGCTTGCGGCGGCAGCTTCGTCGCCCGTGCCCATGAAGAGCTTGCCGTAGCCCGTGCCGGAAAGTGTCATCACGCAGTGCATGGAGCCGTTTTCCACGATGAGCTGGGCGTCCACAATCCTGAACATGTTCGAGCTGGAATCTACGGTGATCGGATAGGTGCCGTCGACCACCTTGTCGGCGGTGATGGGGGCAGCGCTTGCTCCCTCGGGCGCATCGGCCGCCTGTTCGGTCTTTTCCTGGGAATCGGCATCGCTTGTCTTTGCGCTGTCGATTGAATTTCCGCCGCAGCCGGCGAGCGAGAACGCGAAAAGCGCCGCCGACAGGGCGAAGGCGAGGGTTTTCTTCAACATGGAGGGGTTCCTTTCAATCGCTTCGACCGCCCGCGCCGTGCGGTGGGCGGGCGGGATGCGAATGCAACGGGCATGCGCCGTCAGTCGGGGAAGGCGCATGCCCGTTGCACGGGGACGCGACCGGCGCCCCCGTGCGCGGCGAGTTTACAGCTTGGCGATGGCGTCGTCCACGTGCGAGACGTAGATGTCGTCGATCGCGACGTTCTGTCCCAGACCCTGGAGCAGGCACGTCACTTCGAAGCCGGCGGCCACGAACTTCGCAGCCCAGCTGTCGGGGTCGGTCTCGTCTGCCATGTCGTTGTTCGCGTGGTCGCCCGCGACCACCATGAACGGTGCGAGCACGGCCTTCTTGTAGCCTGCGGCGCTCGCGGCGGCGATAACATCCTCGCAGGTCGGTTCAGCCTCGACGGTGCCGACGAAGAACTGCGTCAAGCCCTCGTTCTTGAACACTTCCTGCATCTTGGCATAGTCGGCGTTGGAATCGGCTTCGGTGCCGTGGCCCATGAGGCACAGCGCCGTCTTGCCGTCGTCGAAGGACGCCATGTTCTCCTTAATGGCTGCGGCCACCTTCTTGTAGTCGTCGTCGGAGGTGAGCAGCGGGTCGCCGAGCGAGATTTTGTCGAACTTGTCGGCGTACTTGTCGAGCTCGTCTTTCACGTCGGTGTATTCCAGGCCACCCATGAGATGCGTCGGCTGCACGACGATTTCCTTCACGCCGTCTTCCACGCAGCGGTCGAGCGCCTCGGTCATGTTGTCGATCGTGATGCCGTCGCGCTTCTTCAGCTTGTCGATGATGATCTGCGCGGTGAAGGCGCGGCGGATGTCGTAGTCCTGCCAGTACTTCTCGCGGATAGCGTCTTCGATGGCGCCGATGGTGATGTGGCGCGAGTCGTTGTAGCTCGTGCCGAAGCTCGTGACGAGGATGACCGGCTTCACGGCCTTCTCCTTTTCACTCGATTTCTCGGAACTCGCGGAGGTGTTGGAGCAGCCCGCGAGCGCGACTCCGGCGAGCGCGACGGCTCCGGTTGCTGCGGCGCTCATGAAGCCGCGGCGTGACATCTGGTCGGACATGGTTTTTCCTTTCCTCGGTTTGCCGGTCCCCCGGCGACAGTTGCTTGTCGGCACAAGCGAAAGAAAAGCGCACCCCTCGGGGTTCACAAGGAGCTAACGCCACGGCGATGCCGTGAGGAAAAGGCGAAGCAGTCTGGCTTGGGGCGCGAGGCGGTTCGCCCGCGCGTCCTATACAGTAATGTCCCTTGCCCAGGATTCCCACCTGGTTCCCTCCGCAAGCCAGCGCGGGCTGTGCGGGCGCCGCGCCGGTCATTTCCTTTTATCCGATTGTCATATGCTCGTTGCCGAAACTTTTACTATCATAGTGGGCACTTGTGAACGTGTCAAAGCCAGGGCGGGCAGCATTGCGCCTCCTGCCTGCGTATTTGCGCCGATTGCCGCCGCAGGCGCCGTGTTTTGTCCGCTGCGCGAATGGCGGCGTAAACGGTTGCGATGAGAAACGGGAAGGGAAGGCTCGGATGATTCATATCGTTGGCGCAGGCTCGGGCGCCGCCGACCTTATCACGCTGCGCGGGGCGCGCCTTCTGCGCGCGGCCGACGTAGTCGTTTGGGCGGGGAGCCTTGTGAACCCCGAGCTACTCGCCGAGTGCAAGGAATCCTGCGTCGTCTACGACAGCGCGCACATGACCTTGGAGGAAGTGCTCGACGTGATGTGCGCGGCAGATGCGCGGGGCGAGGAAGTGGTGCGCCTGCACACGGGCGACCCGTGCCTGTACGGCGCCATCCAGGAGCAGATGGATGCGCTCGACGCGCGTGGCGTGGACTACGAGGTGGTGCCCGGCGTGTCGAGCTTTTGCGGTGCCGCGGCGGCGCTTCGCCAGGAATACACGCTGCCGGGAATCAGCCAGTCTGTCGTGATCACGCGGCTTTCCGGGCGCACCCCCATGCCCGCGGGCGAGGGCATGCGCACCATGGCGGAAAGCGGCTCGACTATGGTTATCTTTCTGAGCTCGGGTATGCTCGCCGAGCTTTCCGCCGAGCTTTTGGCCGCGGGCCGCAGCTCCGACGAGCCGGCGGCGCTCGTGTACAAGGCGAGCTGGCCTGAGGAGCGCGTGGTGCGATGCACGGTGGGCACGCTCGCCGATGCGGGCGCGCGAGAGGGCATCGACCGCACGGCGCTCGTGGTGGTGGGCCGCGTGCTCGGAGCTCGCGGCGGGCTTGCGCACGCCGGCGCGCAAGCGGAGTCGTACGAGCGCAGCAAGCTTTACGACCCTTCGTTTGCCACGGGGTATCGGAAGGCGAGAAGCTAGCGTGGCCTTCGAGCACTACATATATACCGGGACGACCCGCCTGCGCTGCGGCTATACCACGGGGAGCTGCGCCACGCTCGCGGCGAAGGCGGCCTGCGAGATGCTCTTGTCACGAAAGCCCGTCGGCCACGTGTCGATCGTCACCCCCGGCGGGCTGCCCGTCGAGACGGACGTGGTCGATGCATGCATCGGCGAGGGGTGCGCCCAGTGCGCCGTACAAAAGGACGCAGGCGACGATGCCGATGTGACCGACGGCGTGCTCGTGTACGCGCGCGTGGAACATGCGGGGTCGGGCACGGGTGCTGCGGGCAGCAAGGACGTGCCCGCGCACGAATCGGAAGTTTCCGTCGATGGCGGCGTGGGCGTGGGGCGCGTGACGTTGCCCGGGCTCGAGCAGCCGGTGGGGGCGGCCGCCATCAACGCGACGCCGCGCGCGATGATTACTTCGGCGGTGCGTGAGGTGTGCGCCGCGCACGGCTTTTCTGGAAACATTGCTGTGACGATTTCGGTACCCGAGGGTGTTGCCCTTGCCGAAAAGACCTTCAACCCGCACCTGGGGATAGAGGACGGCATCTCCATCCTGGGAACGACGGGCATCGTCGAGCCGCGCAGCCTCGCTGCCTTGCGCGACAGCATCGAGCTCGAGATCCGGCAGCATGCGGCTATGGGGCGGCGCGGAGTCGTGCTCACGCCCGGCAACTACGGCGCGCAGTTCATCTCGGGGCATTTCCACCTAAACGGTGCGCCGGTGGTCTTCATCTCCAACTTTGTGGGCGATGCGATTGATTGCTGCGTTCGCGAGGGATTTACCAATGTCCTTCTTGTGGGACACATCGGCAAGCTGGTGAAGGTCGCGGGCGGCATCATGGACACCCATTCGCGTACCGCCGACTGCCGCGCGGAGATTCTGGCCGCCCACGCGGCCTTGGCCGGCGCGGGCGCGAAGACCGTGTGCGAGATCATGTCGTCGGTCACGACCACGGCGGCGCTCGAGGTAATCGAGGCCGCCGGCGTGGGGGACGCTGCGCGCGCCTCGCTCGCTGCGGCAATCGAGGACAGGTTGCGCCGCCGCGCGGCGGGCGCATGCGACATCGCCGCGGTCGTGTTCGACGCCGAGCGCCGCGAGCTTTTCCGCACGTCGGGCGCCGATGCGGTTATCGGGGAATTGGGGGCGACGTATGAGTAAAGGCGTGCTGTACGGGGTGCGCCACGCAATCGGCTGGCCGGGGACGAAGGTGGTCATGAAGGCGCGCCGCTCGCTTGCGGACACGAAGCGCATCCTTCGCGAGGAGGGCGCCTTCGACGGTGCCGAGCTCGTAGAGGACTGTGGGCTTCCGGGCGAGCGCATGTACCGCTCGCTCGACGATGTGCCCGATCGGGGCAGCTACTTCTCGACGATGGTGGTGCGCTAGATGAGGGTTTCCTGCATAGCGTTCACCGAGAGGGGATATGCGTTTGCGGAGCGCACCGCACGCGCGCTTTCCGATTGCGCGCAGACAGGTGAAGATGACCCTGGCTGGGACGTTTCCGTTTCGCGCGGGTTCGGCGAGGGGAAGGCCGACCTGCGCGCATGGACGGCGCTCGCGTGGGAAGCGTCGGACGCGCTTCTGTTCGTGGGCGCGGCGGGCATCGCCGTGCGGGCGATCGCGCCGCATGTCGCCTCGAAGGCAACCGATCCCGCGGTTGTGGCGATCGACGAGGCGGGGCGCTTTGCCGTCCCGCTTTTGTCGGGGCATTTGGGCGGTGCGAACGAGCTTGCGCAAACTGTGGCACGCGCGGCAGGGGCCATCCCCGTCATTACCACGGCGACCGACGTCCGCGGCGTGTGGGCGGTGGATACGTGGGCGCGCTGTGCGGGGCTCGCCGTTTCGAATCCCGAGGCCATCAAGCGAGTGTCGGTGCGGCTGCTTTCTGGCGGGCGCGTGGCGCTCTATTCAGACATGCCGATTTCGGGACAGCCGCCTGAGGGGGTTGACATTGCGTCCGACCGCGCTCGGGCCGATATCGTCGTGTCGCCGTTTGCTGGCGCGAATGCAGGTGCGTCCGTTCGCGCGGCGGAGACAACGGGCAAGGTCGTGCCCGCCGGTGAGACGGGGAAGCCGGCGTGCGTGCGGGCACAGGCGCCTGCGCCCGAGCCGCTTCGCCTTGTCGTTCCCTGCATCGTTGCGGGCATAGGGTGCCGTCGCGGTGCGTGCGCCGAAGTGATCGAGGAGGCGTTTCTTCTCGCGTGCGGGCAGGCGGGTATCTCGCCTTCGGCCGTGCGCGAGGCGGCGACGATCGACGTGAAGGCGCACGAGGAGGGTCTGCTCGCCTTCTGCCGCGCGCGGAATATCCCACTTGCGACGTATTCCGCAGATAAGTTGTCGCAGGTCGAAGGCAGCGTTTCGCCATCTGATTTCGTGCGCGCGACGGTGGGGGTCGACAACGTGTGCGAGCGCGCGGCGCTCGCGGACGGGGGCAAACTTATCTTCCCGAAGCTCGCTCACGGCGGCGTGACCGTCGCGTTTTCCAAGGTAACTTTCGAACTTTCGTTTAAGGAGCGGTGATGGCAAAGCTTTTCGTGGTGGGGATCGGCCCGGGCGGCCCCGACGGCATGACGATTGCGGCTCGGCGCGCGCTCGAGGCGGCCGACATCGTTGTGGGGTACACGAAATACGTGGAGCTCGCGCTCGCCGCCGTGCCCGACGCGGCGCATCTCGCGACGCCGATGATGCACGAGGTCGAACGGTGCCGCCTGGCGCTTTCGCGCGCGCAGAGCGGAGAAGCCGTGGCGCTCGTGTGCAGCGGTGACGCGGGCGTGTACGGCATGGCGAGCCCCGTGCTGGAGCTTGCGGAGGACTACCCCGATGTAGACGTGGAAGTTATCGCCGGGGCCACCGCGGCTCAGAGCGGGTCGGCGGTGCTCGGCGCCCCGCTTGCCCACGACTTCGCGGTCGTGTCGCTCTCCGACCTGCTCACGCCGTGGGAGGTCATCGAGCGCAGGCTCGCCGCCGTGGCGAGCGCCGACTTCTGCATCTGTTTGTACAACCCGCGCAGCAGAAAGCGCGCCGACAGGCTCTCGCGCGCGGCGAAGATTATGCTCGAATGGAAGGCCCCCGACACGCTCTGCGGCTGGGTTCGCAACATCGGGCGCGAGGGGCAGCAGTCGGGAATGTGCAGGCTCTCCGAGCTGGGGGAGCTCGATGCCGACATGTTCACCACCGTGTTCGTCGGCAACGCGGACACGAAGCGCGTGGGCGGCCGTATGGTCACGCCGCGCGGGTATCGGGAGATTCCATGCGAAAGGTAACGATCATCGGGGCGGGCCCCGGAAACCCCGACTTGCTCTCGCGCGCGGCGCTCGACGCGATTGACATCGCCGACGTGGTCATCGGCGCTCATCGCGCGCTTGCCGGCATCGACGTGCCGCCCGACGTGGTGAGATGCGAGCTCGTGAAGACGGCGGACATCGTTGCCGAGCTCACCGATGCGGCGTCGTGGCAGCGCGCCGTGGTCGTGATGACGGGCGATGTGGGGCTGTTCAGCGGCGCACGCCGCCTGGTGGAGGCGCTCTCCGGCGACGCGCAGGTGGACGTGCGCGTCATTCCCGGCATAAGCTCAGCGTCGTATCTCGCCGCGCGCCTCGCGCGTCCATGGCAGGATTGGCGCTTCGCGAGCGCTCACGGCGTGGCGTGCGACATCGCGGCCGAGGCCGAGCGCGCAGGTGAGCTCTTCCTCGTCACGTCGGGCGGGGAAGACCCCTCGCGGCTTTCGGGCGTGCTTGTGCAAGCGGGCTTCGGGGACGCGCGCGTGACGGTGGCCGAGCGCCTGTCGTACCCCGACGAGCGCATCACCTGCGCGACCGCAAGTGAAATTGCAGGTCAGACGTTCGACGACTTGAACGTGATGCTTATCGAGTTCGCAGGCGGCGCCGGGTCGCCTGCGAACTCACGCTGGCCGTACGCTTCCTCGGGCATTCCCGACGAGCTCTTCATCCGCGGCGACGTTCCCATGACCAAACAGGAGGTGCGCGCCGTCGCGCTCGCGAAGCTGCGCCTTACTGCGACCGACACCGTGTGGGACGTCGGCGCCGGCACGGGGAGCGTGTCGATCGAGGCGGCGCTTGTCGCGCGAGCGGGGTCGGTATGGGCGGTCGAGCGCAACGTGGCCGGCGTGCAGCTCATCCGAGAGAACGCGGATGCATTCGGGTGCGGCAACGTGCATGCGGTCCCCGGTTTCGCACCCGAAGCGCTCGCGAAACTGCCCGTCCCCGATGCCGTGTTCGTCGGCGGGAGCGCGGGCGAGCTTCCCTCCATCGTGGAGGCAGCGCTCGAGAAGAACTCGCAGGTTCGCCTGTGCGTGCCATGCGTCACCGTTGAGACGCTCACCGAGGCGTGCGCGCTCCTCTCGGGTTCGCGCTTTAAGGGGTTCGAGGCGTGCCAGGTGTCGGCCGCCCGCGCCGAGGCTGTAGGCTCGCACCATCTTATGAAGGCGCAAAACCCCGTGTTCCTCGTCAGCGCGCGTGGTGCAGGTGGGGAAGGCGGCGCCCGGTGAGCACGTCCATTCCGCGCTTCATGGTCGCTGCACCCTCGAGCGGGAGCGGCAAGACGGTCGTTACGTGTGCGCTCCTGCGCGCGCTCGCGCGCCGCGGCCTCGCATGCGCGGCCTTCAAATGCGGCCCCGACTACATTGATCCGCTCTTCCATCGCCGCGTCGTGGGCACGCGCTCGGGCAACTTAGACGGCTTCTTCACCGACGCCCCGACGCTGCGCGCCCTGCTCGCACGCGGCGCCGCGGGCGCGGATGTCGCGGTGCTCGAGGGGGTCATGGGCTTCTACGACGGCATGGCGCCCGGCGTGGCCGACGCGAGCAGCTACCAGGTTGCGCGCGATACGGAAACGCCGGTCGTTTTAGTGGTGAACGGGCGTGGGGCGTCTTTATCGCTCGCCGCCGTAATCCGCGGCATCGCCGAGTTCCTGCCTTGTGCGAACGTGCGCGGCGTCGTGCTGAACAAGACGAGCGCCGCTGCCTGCGCCTACGCGGCCCCTGCGATTGAGAAGCACACGGGCGTCGCGGTTTTGGGGAATATCCCCGCCGACGAGGCGTTCTCGCTCGAAAGCCGGCATCTGGGGCTTGTGACCGCCGACGAGGTCGAGCAGCTCTCCGCGCGCATCGACAAGATGGCCGAGCTGGTGGAAAAGAGCGTCGACGTCGACCGCTTGCTCGAAATAGCGGCGACGGCACCCGATATCCGCGAGGAACCTTACCGGTTGGAGCCGATCGCGGGAGCGCGGCCCATCGTCGCCGTCGCGCGTGACGAGGCGTTCTCGTTCTACTACGAGGAGAACCTGCGCGCGCTCGAGGACCTGGGTTGCGAGCTGGCCTTTTTCAGCCCCCTGTGTGATAGCGAGTTGCCCCGGGGGACAAGCGCCCTCTATCTGGGGGGCGGCTACCCGGAGCTCCATGTGCGGCAGCTCTCCGAGAACGCGCCGATGCGCGAGGCGGTGCGGCGCGCGGTGGAATCGGGCATGCCGACGGTCGCCGAATGCGGTGGGTTTCTGTACCTGCAGCGCGAAATCGCCGATAGCGAGGGGCGGCGCTGGCCTGTTGCGGGCGCCCTTGAGGGCGCAAGCGAGAACGGGGGAAGGCTGTCCCATTTCGGGTACGTGGAGCTCACTTCCCAACGCGACGGGCTCTACGGGCCGCGCGGCACACGCATCCGCGCGCACGAGTTCCACTACTGGCAGTCCACCTGCCCGGGTGGCGACTTCTGGGCGCAGAAGCCCCGGCGCGACAAGGGCTGGCCGTGCATGACGACCACCCCGTCCCTGGTGGCGGGCTTCCCGCATGTGTACTATCCTGCTAACCCCGACGTTGCGCGCGCGTTCGCGTCTGCCGCAGCATCGTTCGCAGAGAGGAGACGGCATGGCTGAAACAACCGAAACCGCGCTTGCCTGCATCCGCGAGGAAGTCGAGCGCGCGTTCTCGTCGGCGCCGGGCGCCGTGCTCGAAGCCGCCCTCTCCCGGATCGCGCCCGCAGACGAGTGCGCCCGCGCCGCCGCGTACGCCGCGTGGGACTCCATCGCGCACCCCTTGGGGGGATTGGGCGACTTTGAAGACGCCGTCGCGCGTATCGCCGCAGCTCAGGGGAGCGCCGAGGTGGCCGAGTTCCCCCGTGCGCTCGCGGTATTCTTCTCCGACAACGGGGTCGTTGCCGAAGGCGTGTCGCAAAGCGGGCAAGACGTGACGCGAGCCGTCGCGCGCAACATGTGCGAGGGGGCCACGAGTGCCTGCCGCATGGCGACGTTCGCGGGTGCCGAGGTCGTGCCCATCGACGTGGGTATGGCCCGGGGTATAGAAGACGCGCGCATGGTGCGCGCGAACGTGCGGCGGGGGAGCGGCAACATCGCGCACGGTCCCGCTATGTCTCGCGATGGGGCCGTGCGCGCGATCGAGGTCGGAATCGCCGTCGCGTGCGGGCTTGCCCGCGCCGGCGTGTGCCTTCTCGCCGCGGGCGAGATGGGCATCGGCAACACGACCACCTCGGCGGCGGTGGCCGCAGTGCTCATCCGGGCGGACGCGCGGAGCCTCGTCGGGCGCGGCGCGGGGCTCTCGGACGCATCGCTCGCGCGCAAGCGCGACGTGGTCGAGCGCGCTATCGACGCGAACTCGCCCGATCCCGCCGACCCGATCGACGTGCTCTCGAAGGTGGGCGGCTTTGACATCGCGGCGATGTGCGGTTTCTACCTGGGGGCCGCGGCCTCGAAGGCGCCGGCGCTCCTCGACGGGGTCATATCCTGCACGGCGGCCCTGTGCGCGGCGCGCCTGTGCCCCAACGCATTGGGCTACCTCGTGGGCACCCACGCATCAAGCGAACCCGCAAGCCAGGAGCTCCTTCGCGAGCTCGGCATTAAGGCACCCCTCGACGCAGGCATGCACTTGGGTGAGGGCGCGGGCGCCATGGCGTATCTGCCCCTTCTGGATTCGGCGCTGCGCGTGTACCGGGATGGGAAGACGTTCACGGCGACTGGCATGGCTGCTTACGAGCATTTCGAGGCTGGGAAATGACGGTGACGCTCGTTATCGGCGCCGCCGCGAGCGGCAAGAGCGCCTACGCCGAGTCCCTGTGCCTTGGGCACGACGGCCCTCGCGTGTACCTGGCAACGATGGAGCCCTTCGGGGAAGAGGGCGCCCGCCGCATCGCGCGCCATCGGGCGCTGCGCGAGGGCAAGGGGTTTTCCGCCCTCGAGCGCACGCGTGACGTGGGCGCCGCAGTGCCCGGGCTTCCGCGCGGCTGCACGCTTCTTTTGGAGGACGTGGGCAACCTGGTTGCGAACGAGCTTTTCGCGGAAGGCGACTTGTCCCCGCGTGACCCCGACGCTGTGGCGCGCGAGGTGCTCGGAGGCATCGAACGGCTCGCTCAGGCCGCTGCGTATACGGTGGTGGTCTCCGTCGACGTGTTCGCCAATGGGATGCGCTACGATGAGGGGACCGAGGCATGGAGGCGCGCGCTCGCGCGCGTGAACGCGGGCGTGGCGGCGCTGGCCGACCGCGCAGTCGAAGTGGTATGCGGGATTCCCGTGTGGATGAAAGGCGAAGGACCTACAAGGTGAAGATAGCAGAGGCAATCGGCGCGGCGTTCGGAACGTTCTCGCGCATCCCCGTCCCGAAATCGGCCTGGACCGATTTCGGATCAACCCATGCGCTTGCCGCGTTTCCCCTGGTGGGCGTTGCGGAAGGCTTCCTCATGACGGCGTGGGGGCACGTGGCGAACCTGCTCGGCGTGCCCGCGACCATCGTCGCGGCCGTGTTCGTGGCGTTGCCTGTGGCGGTGACGGGAGGCATCCACCTAGACGGGCTCTGCGACACCTCCGATGCGCTTGCAAGTTGGGCCCCGCGCGAGCGAAAGCTCGAGATCATGCACGACCCGCGGGCGGGCGCCTTCGGGGTCATTGGTGTTGTCGTGTACCTTATTCTGCAGTTTTCCCTGTTCACCGCGCTGCCGCTTACGGCGGGGGCGTTCCTCGCGCTTCTGTGCTCGCTCGTGTTCTCCCGCGCGCTTTCGGGGCTCGCCGTAGAATGCTGGCCTGCCGCGCGGGCGGACGGCATGGCCGCGGGACTCTCGCCTGCTAAGAAGCGCGCGGCGATCGTCGTGCCGCTTTGCGCTTTCGCTGCGGCTTCGGCTGCAGGGATGGTCGCGTGCGCTCAGGCCGTCGGCGCCCTTATGGCGGTGGCGGGGCTTTTGGCGCTCGCGTGGTACCGTCATGTTGCCCTGTCCCGCTTCGGCGGGGTAACGGGGGATTTGGCTGGATGGTTTCTGCAATGGGCCGAGCTCGCGATGCTTGCCATGCTGGTGGCGGGGGGTATGCTCCTATGATTCTCGTGGTAGGTGGCGCGCATTCGGGGAAGAGGACCTTCGTGCGCGAAAAGCTCGGGTTCGCGGCGGACGATTTCGTCGACGCGGCGCAGCTTGCGGAGGGCGGCGTGCCCGCGGCTTTTGCCGGCCGCGTCGCGTACCGTGCTGAGGAACTCGTACGCGCGCTCGACGCTGACCGGGCGCTCGAGCGGCTGATCGGCTTCGACGCAGTGATTCTGCCCTTGGTCGGCTCGGGGGTCGTCCCCATGCGTGCGGAAGACGCCCAATGGCGCGAGCGCGCGGGGCGCCTGGGATGCGCGCTCGCTGCCCGCGCCGACGTCGTCGTGCGCATGACGTGCGGGATTCCCCAGGTCATCAAAGGAAACCTTGCCGATGCGCCTCGAGGGACGCAGGGCGCGGGCGCGCCTTTGGAAGTCGTCTTCGTGCGCCATGGTGCCACGGCGGGCACGGAATACCATCGCTACAGCGGGGCGGGCACCGACGAGCCCCTGTCGAGCGCGGGCGAGCGCGCTTTGCGCGACCTCGCGTGCGATCGTGACGTGTTCCGTGTTATCACGAGCGGCATGGCCCGCACCGACCAGACGGCGCGCATCCTCTTCCCGAACGCGGAGCTTGTGGCGTGCCCCGCTCTGCGCGAGATGGATTTCGGTGACTTCGAGGGGCGAAGCGCCGCCGACCTTAAAGAGGATGTGCGCTACCGCGCCTGGGTAGACTCCTGGTGCGAGACGCGCTGCCCGCATGGCGAGGGCAAGAGCGATTTCACCCGCCGCGTCGTCGCGGCGTTTCGGGACGCGTGCGAATCGGAGCGCGCCCAGGGGAGTGGGCGCGCCGTCTTCGTCGTTCACGCGGGTACCATGAAAGCTCTGCTCTCCGAGCTAGCTGTCCCGAAAATGGGATATTTCGACGTTCATACCGAGCCGGGCGGCGCATGGGCCGCCACCTGGGATGGGCGCTGCCTTCGCGACGTTCGCCCCGCTTCGGGGGGCGATGCCCGATGATGACGATTCTTGCCGTCGCCGCCGGGTTCGCGGCCGACCTTGTCTTCGGCGACCCGCGCTGGCTTCCCCATCCCGTCGTCGCCATGGGACGCGCGATCACGTGGGCCGAAGGCCGCCTGCGGCGCGCATTCCCGCAAACGTCCGCGGGCACGCGCGCCGCAGGGCTTGTGCTCGCCGTGGTGCTTCCGCTTGCGTGTGGGCTTTTGACCTGGGGAATCCTGCATCTTTGCGGCATGGTTCACCCCGGCTTGCGCTTCGTGGCCGAGGCATGGGCGAGCTATCAGATTCTCGCGGCATGCGAGCTGCGCCGCCAGAGCCTGGCCGTGGCCCGCGCGTTCTCGAAGGGCGGCCTTGTCGCGGCGCGCGAAGCCGTCGGGCTCATCGTGGGACGCGACACGTCTGTTCTCGACGAGCAGGGCGTCGCGCGCGCCGCCGTGGAAACGGTAGCGGAGAATGCGAGCGACGGCGTCATCGCGCCGCTTTTCTACCTTATGATCGGGGGTGCGCCCTTGGGCATGGCGTACAAGGCGGTGAACACGCTCGACAGCATGGTGGGCTACAAAAACGAGCGCTACATCGACTTCGGCTGCGCCTCGGCGCGCCTCGACGATGCAGTGAACTGGATTCCCTCGCGCTTATCGGCCCTGCTCATGATCGCCGTGTGCCCGATCGTTGGGCTCGACGCGCGCGGGGCGGCGCGCATCTGGCGCCGCGACAGGCGTCGCCATGCGAGCCCGAACGCGGCGCAGACCGAGTCAGCGTGCGCGGGCGCGCTCGGGCTGCGCCTGGCAGGACCCGCGGTGTATTTCGGCAAGCTCGTTGAGAAACCGACGATAGGCGACGCGTCCCGCGAAATCGAGTGGGGCGACATCGCCCGGGCGACAAGGCTCATGCTCGCCGCGTCCGTATGCGCGCTCGTCGTCTTCGGTGCCGCGCGCGCGGCGGTCGTGCTCGCCGTGGGGGCGATGGCATGAGGGAAGACCACGCCGCGCCCCGGGCTGCCGGGGGAATCCTGCGCGCCCGTGCGCATGGGGGTAGCACGCAATCGCTCGGCATCGCTTGCGAAGGGGGCGCCTCCGACCTCATTGACTTCTCGGTGAACGTGAATCCGGCAGGCCCCTCGCCGCGCGCCGTCGCCGCAGCTTGCAAGGCGCTTTCTCGAATCGACGCCTACCCCGATAGGGAAAGCCTCGCCCTCGTTCGCGCCCTAGCGCGCGCCCAGGGCATTCCCGAAGATACTATCGTCTGCGGCGCGGGCGCGTCCGACATCATCTGGCGGCTCGCCGCGGCGGTGCGCCCGAAACGCATCGTCGTGTGCGCGCCGACGTTCTCTGAATATGCGGAGGCGGCATCGTACTACGGCGCATGCGTGCAGGAGTTCCCGCTCTCCGAAGCGGATGACTTCGACGTGCCCGCCTCCTTCGCCCGTGCGATCGAGGGGCCGGGAGACGTGGCGTACCTCTGCAATCCGAACAACCCGACGGGGCGCCTCGTCGACCCCCGCGTGATCGATGCCGCGGCTTGCCGCTGCGAGCAGGTGGGCGCACTGCTCGTCGTGGACGAGTGCTTCCTCGGATTTGCGCCCGACGCCTGCGAAAGGAGCGTGGCCGCACGCGCCGCGTGTTCGCACCATGTGGCCGTGCTCTCCGCGTTCACCAAGCTCTACGGAATGGCAGGGTTGCGGTTGGGGTATCTGATCAGCGGAAACGCCCAACTCATCGAGGGGATTCGCCGGGCGGGGCAGGCGTGGCCCGTCTCCTCGGTCGCCGAGGCCGCGGGCATCGCCGCCCTGGAAGACGTCGAATACGTCTCGCGCACGCGCGATGTATTGGCGGGCGAGCGAGCGTGGCTTTCCCACGAGCTCTCCTCGCTCGGGCTTTCCGTCGTGCCGTCGGATGCGAACTTCCTTTTAGTCCGCACGCCGGCGAAAGACATCCCCGAACGCCTGTATAAACAGGGGGTTTTGGTCCGCACGTGCGACTCGTTTTCGGTACTGTCCCGTTTCTGGTGCCGCGTCGCGGTGCGCACGCGCAAGGAGAACGCCCGGCTTGCGATGGCTTTTAGCCGCGCGCTTCGGGCGGAAGGCGAACCCGACGAACGGGGCGGCGCTTCTTGCGGCGGCGCTATGGCGGGCGCGGATGGCCGAGGCTCGGCGAAGGAGGTCGATACCCGTGGGTAGGGCGAAGCCCATCATGATCCAGGGCACCATGTCGAACGCGGGGAAGAGCCTGCTTGCGGCGGGGCTGTGCCGTGTGCTTTCGCAGGACGGCCTGCGCGTGGCTCCCTTCAAGAGCCAGAACATGGCGCTCAACAGCGGTGTCACGGCCGATGGGCTCGAGATGGGGCGCGCCCAGATCATGCAGGCCGAGGCGTGCGGTATCGCGCCCGACGTGCGCATGAACCCCATTCTGCTCAAGCCCGAAAGCGACCACCGAAGCCAGCTCATCGTGGCCGGCAAGGCGCAGGGAGCCTTCGCTGCGAGGGACTACTTCGCGCGAAAGAAGGCGCTCATGCCGCAGATTTTGGAGGCGTTCGATTCGCTCGCGGAGGAAAACGACGTCATCGTCATCGAGGGCGCCGGCAGCCCCGTCGAAATCAACCTTGCCGAAAACGACATCGTCAACATGGGGCTTGCGCGCGCCGTGTCCTCCCCCGTGCTGCTCGCGGGCGACATCGACCCAGGCGGGGTGTTTGCCCAGCTCTACGGAACGGTCGCGCTCTTTGCACCCGAGGATCGCGCGCTTTTGCGGGGGCTTGTGGTGAACAAGTTCCGCGGCGATGTGGAAATCCTGCGCCCGGGTTTGGCCCCGCTCGAGAAGATGTGCGGGGTTCCCGTCGTGGGGGTCGTGCCGTATCTTACGCTCGACCTGGACGACGAGGACTCGCTCGCGCCGCGCCTATCTGCCCGCGAGGCGCGCGGCGTCATCGACGTCGCCGTCGTGCGCCTTCCGCATCTGTCGAACTTCACCGACTTCGACCCGCTTTCGCGCGTGCCCGGCGTGGGCGTGCGCTACGTTTCCTCGACGACCGATCTGGGTCGACCCGACCTGGTGGTGCTCCCCGGCTCGAAGACCACGCTCGACGACGCGCGCTGGCTTGCGGCTAGCGGCATCGGAGCCTGTGTACGCGCGCTTTCGGGCGCGGGCACGCCGGTGCTCGGCATATGCGGAGGCTACCAGCTTTTGGGAGACGAGCTTTCCGATCCGCACGGCAGGGAAGGCGCTGGCACCGCGCGCGGGCTCGGGCTCATCCCTGCAAGTACGGTGTTCAAGGAGGAAAAGCGCCTCGCCCAGTCGGAGCTTCGCATCACGGGCGCCCAAGGCGCGTTCTCGGTGTGGAACGGCATGACGGCTCGCGGGTACGAGATTCACGACGGCGAAACGACCGTCTCCTGCGCCCCTGCGGGCACGATTGGCGGCAAACCAGAAGGCGCGGCCTGCGGAAACGTGTTCGGAACCTATCTCCACGGCCTGTTCGACGAACCGGGGGTGGCGCTTGCCCTCGCGCGCTCGCTTGCGCGCATGCGCGGCCTGCCCGAGAGCGTCGTGGGTGCTGCGGGCGCGGCGTCCGCGGCCGATCACCGTGCGCGCGAGTTCGACCGCCTGGCCGACGGCGTGCGCGGGGCGCTCGACATGGAGTATGTCTACCGCATTATCGAGGAGGGCGTATGATCCACGTGTATCATGGCGACGGCAAAGGCAAGACCACGGCGGCGATGGGCCTCGCACTTCGCATGCTCGCCGCAGGCCGCCGCGTCGTCGTCGTGCAGTTCCTGAAAGACGGCGAAAGCGGGGAGGCGCGCCTGCTCGCCGAGCATTTCGGCGTGCCCGTGTTCGCGGGGAAGGTGTCGGACAAGTTTACCTGGTCGATGACGCCGGAAGAACTTGCCGCGACGTGCGAGCTGCACGATGGGAACCTCGCTTCCGCGCTCGCCGAGCTCGAGGGCGCGCAGGAGGGGCTGCTCGTGCTCGACGAGGCGCTCGACGCGCTTTCGAAGGGGCTTGTCGACGAGGCGCTCGTGGACCGCGCGCTCGATTTGTCCGCGCGCGGCATCGAAGTAGCGCTCACCGGGCGCGCGCCTTCCCGTAAGATCGTGGAGAAGGCGGACTACATAACCGAGATGCGGTGCGAGAAACACCCCTACGAGCAGGGGATATGTGCAAGGGAAGGAGTGGAGTACTAGATGGATTCCAAGGAGATGGCGCCCGGCGACATCGAGCGGCGCAGCTTCGAGATCATCACCGAAGAGCTCGGCGGCCGCACGTTCCCGCCGCTCGAAGAGCCCGTCGTGAAGCGCGTCATCCACACCACTGCCGACTTCTCGTACGCCGATTCCCTCGTGTTCACCAATGACGCCACGCCCTGTGCGCTCGACGCACTGCGCGCAGGGGCCACGGTGCTCACCGACACGAACATGGCGCTCGCAGGCATAAGCAAGCCCGCGCTCGCGAAGCTCGGCTGCAAGGCCGTGTGCTACATGGCCGATCCTGATGTCGCCGCGGCTGCGCGCGCCGCGGGCACGACTCGCGCCGTTGCGAGCATGGACAAAGCTTGCGGCATCGAGGGTCCGCTCATCGTGGCCGTCGGCAACGCTCCCACAGCACTTCTGCGCCTCGCTGAGCTCATGGACGCGGGGAAGATCGCGCCCGCGCTCGTCGTTGGGGTGCCGGTCGGGTTTGTGAACGTGGTCGAGGCGAAAGAGGAGCTACTTGCGCGACGCGTGCCGGCTATCGTCGCGAGGGGTCGCAAGGGCGGCTCGACCGTGGCGGCCGCCATTATGAACGCGCTGCTCTACCAGATCACGCGCACGGGCGGCCCGAAGTGACGGCCCCCGCATCCGCGCCGGCCCTGCGCATCTTCGCCGGCACCACCGAGGGCCGCCTTCTGTGCGAATGGGCGAGCGGGGCGGGCATCCCCGCCCGTGCCTTCGCGGCAACCGAGTACGGAGGCGAGCTTTTGGGCGAGCTTCCGGGCATCGAGGTGCATGCGGGCAGGCTCGACGAGGCCGACATGGAGCGCGTGCTTTCCGGCGCGCGCATCGTCGTCGACGCCACGCATCCCTTCGCTACGCTCGCAAGCGGCAACATCCGGGCCGCTTCGCTCGCCGTGGGTGCACGATGCCTGCGCCTTGCGCGCCCGGTCGAGGCGCTGCCCAAAGGCGTCGTGTCGGTCGCGTCGATCGCCTGCGCGGCGCGCTTTCTCTCTGAGAACCCGGGTCGCGCGCTTCTCACGACGGGGAGCAAGGAGCTTGCTCCCTACACGTGCGTCACCGATTTCGCGGAGCGCTTCTTCGTGCGTGTGCTCCCGCTGCCCGGTGCTATAACGAAGTGCATCGACGCGGGGTTTTCGCCGTCGCACGTCATCGGCATGCAGGGGCCCTTCACCCGCGAGCTCAACGAGGCGATGCTTCGGCAGGTGGGCGCCCAGTGGCTTGTGACCAAGGACTCGGGAACCGTAGGCGGCACGGCCGAGAAGATCGCCTCCGCGCGCGACGTGGGAGCGCGCTGTATCGTGGTCGCCCGTCCCGCCGAGGGAGGCGGGGCCCTTTCGCTTCGGGAAGTGGAAGACGCGCTTTTACGGGAGTTCGCGCGCTAGGCGCTCGCCGCGCCTGCGCGCCCTCCCGCCTGCGAGGAGGAGCGCTCCGAGCAAGCTCGACCCGTATAAGCCAGTCATCAGCTAATAGCTCGAGGACGACGCCCGGAACTGGCGCAAGCAGCCCTTCAATAAGTTGCGGTGAAATAGTGTCTGTTTGGGGGTGCGGACGATTTCTTGGACCGCGCCTAGGCGTATCCAAGCTTCCTGCGGTACTCCATCGGGCTGAGCCACCCGAGGGACTTCTTTATCCGCTCCTCGCGATAGTACACGAGCTACGCCTCGAGCCTCCCCATGAACTCCTCGGCCGTCACGCCCTCCCAGTCCCTGTAGTGGAAGAACTCGTTCTTGAGGCGGCCGAAGAAGCCCTCGCAGGCCGAGTTGTCCGGGCTGCAGCCCTTCGCGGACATGCTCCTGACCAGGCCGTTCTCCTCGCAGATCCCGATCCACTCCGGCCAGCGGTAGTGGCCGCCCCGGTCCGAGTGGATCGTCGTGCGCCCGCCCGCCGGCCTCGCCGCGCAGGCCTTGAGCAGGCTCGAGTTCGCGAGGCGCTTGTCGGGGTGCAGCCCGATCGACCAGGCGACGGGCATCCCGTCGAAGCAGTCGACGATCGGGCTCAGGTAGACCTTCTCGCCGCCCGGGAGCCTGAACTCGGTGATGTCGGTGAGCCACAGCCGGTTGGGCTCGTCGGCGCGGAAGTCCCTGTTCACGAGGTTCTCCGGCGCCTTGGAGACCTCGCCGGCGTAGGAGCTGTAGCCCCGGGCGCGCCTCTTGTTGTAGACGACCTCGAGGCCCTCCTCGCGCATCACGCGGGCCACGCGCTTCTCGCTGGCCCGGACGCCCTCGCGGCGCAGGCGCGCCCAGACGGTGCGGTACCCCCAGCACCCCGAGCCCTCGCGGAAGATGCGCACCACGCGGTCGCGTATGTCGGCGTCGCGGTCGCGCGGCGCGGCGACGCGGGGCCTCCAGTACTCATAGGAGCTCTTCGATATCCTCAAGAAACCTGTGATCGAGCGGAGGGGCAGGGCGGTCGCCCGCCTCAATCTCTCGCCGAGCTCGCACTTGCTCCTGTTCGAGATCGAAGCCGGGTCCCACCCTTCCGCTTTTAGGTCGGCCAACACCGCCCTGAGCAGCAGGTTCTCTATCTGGTCCTCGTTGAGCCCGGCGAGCGGGCCGGTCGCGGGCGGGGCGTAGATCGACTTGTCGGGGCCCAAGCTGGCCTCCTTCCGTGGCGGTTTCCTCGCCCCGATTCTACAGCGCGCCCCGGTGTAGCTGTGCGGGAGGTGCCCCGTCGCCCACTTCTTGGCCGCGCCCACCGAGACCCCCGCGAACTTCGCGGCGGCGGTCGGCCCCATGCCGTCCTCCGTCGCCAGGAGGAAGAGCTCGACCTTCTCCCTGCTGTACATGCGAACCTCCAGTCCGGACCGCCCCGCGGTCCAACTTTCTGTCCGCACCCCCTTTTTGCTGCTAGATAGCATATTTAGTCCCTAATTCACCGCAACTTGTTGGTGGTGGCTTACTGGTAGCGTAGGCACTCCACCGGGTCGAGCTTCGCCGCGCGTCGAGCGGGGTAGAAGCCAAAGATTACGCCGATGCCGACGGAGACGGCGAAGGCCTGCAGCACCGTGGCGATTGAAAAGCTCGGTGTGATTTGCCCGCTGGCACCGAGCTCGCCGAGAACCCCTGATCCTGCGGCAAACATCGCAAGAGCCCAGGCCAGCAGATAGCCAATCAGGACACCCAACAGTCCACCGGTGACGCACAGCGCCGAAGACTCGGCCAAAAACTGCGCGGTGATATCGCGACGACTGGCGCCCAGAGCGCGGCGGATGCCGATCTCGCGAATGCGCTCCGTTACGTTGTTGAGCATCATATTCATAATGCCGATACCGCCGACAAGCAGCGAGATGCTGGCGACAGCACCCATGATGAGCGAGAACGCGCCCATAAAGGAGTTGAGTGCATCGATAGCGCTTTTCATGGAGGTCGCCGATACACTGTCGTACTCATCCTCCTCCTCGATGCCCTTCATCGCGCGCACCTTGGACTCGATGGCCTTACAAAGCTCATCCATGTCCGTGCCCTCGGCGGCAAGTGCCGTCACGCTGGGGAATGAAGGATTCTCGTCGCCAAACAGCCCGGCGATGGTTTCGCGTGGCATATACAGCGTGAGCGAGCCCATGGAGTCGCTGCCGCTATCAATCACGCCTACAATCTGCACCTCGCCGTTGGACACCTTGATGGTTTTCCCCAGCGCCTCCTGTTCGTTGCCGTAAAGCTGATCGGCGCCGCCGCGGCTGATGAGCGCCACGCGCGAGCCTGATTGAGACTCGGCCTGGGAATAGGTACGCCCCGCAACGAGCTTGCCGGCCCCCACCGCGTCGAGCATGTCGCTATCGACGCCCTGCGCCATGACGGTATAGCTTTTATCGCCGGTCTTGTACTCGGTATACGCGCTGTCGACAATGCCGATCTGCTCAATCTGCGGCACCAGTTTTTGAAGCTTCTGAACGTCAGAATCAGTGAGTTCTTGGGACGAATATATCTGAACCATACGAGCTGCGTTGAGGCCCAGGCTGTTGACCAAGCTGTTTTGGATGCCGCCGATGAGCGAAGTCATGGCAATAACCGAGGCGATGCCGATGACAATGCCCAGGATGGTGAGCAGGCTGCGCCCCTTGTTGGCCTCGAGCGAGTGAAGGGCTTCCTGGATGAGATCGCGGGCGCTCATGCCACCACTCCTTTCGGCGGGTTGGCGGAGGCGGAAATCATGGGCAGGCTATCTACGGCGCTGCGCAGGGTCTTCGGTGCATGTGGAATATACGCGCCGTCGTGAATGCGACCGTCGCGGATGGTCACGGCACGGTCGGCCTCGGCGGCGATACCGGGATCATGCGTGATGAGCACGATGGTCTTGCCGCGTTCCTGAAGTTTGTGGAAGGTTTCCATCACGAGTGCTCCGGTGGCGGAGTCCAGGTTTCCCGTCGGCTCGTCCGCCAGGATGATGGGCGGGTCGTTGACGAGGGAGCGCGCGATGGCAACTCTCTGCATCTGCCCGCCCGAGAGCTCGGAGATGCGGTGGTCCCAGTGGTCGACCGGCAGCGTGACGGCTTGCAGCGCATGGACGGCGCGCATCTCACGCTGAGCCCGCGGCACGTTGGTGTACGAAAGCGGCAGCATGACGTTTTCGATGACCGATAGGCGCGGCAGCAGGTTAAAGCTCTGAAAGACAAAGCCGATGCTCAGGGCTCGGACTTCGGTGAGCTCGTCATCGTCGAGCTCCGCCACGTTGAGGCCCTGCAGGTAATAATCGCCTGCCGTCGGCTTGTCCAGGCAGCCCAGGATGTTCATGAGCGTTGACTTGCCCGAGCCCGATGGGCCGGTAATGGCCACGAATTCGCCGGGATTCACTGCCAGGTTCACGTTGTGCAGGATATGGGCGCAGCCGGCCTCGCTCTCAAAAATGCGATGCACGTTGCGGATGTCGATGACGGGACGCATTACATGCCCTCATCGGCAGACATGCTGCCAGAGTCGCCGCCGTCGGCCGTCATGCCTGCGCCGGTGTCCACGATGAGGGTGTCGCCATCGCGCAGCTTGGTAACCGGCACGTTGGGGTTGATCTCGTTGCCCTGGTCATCACGCTTGACCTGCGTTTTGCCGACCACGGCGTCGTTATCGTTTTGCGTCACGACGGTCACCTTGACGCGTCGGGTCTGTTTGCCTTCGCCGTCGGTTGCCACGTTGACGTAATAGTGCTCGCCATCCTCGGTCATGAGCGCCATGGTCGGTACCATCACCACATCGTCGAGCTGTTCGGTTACCACCGAGACCTCGGCGGTCATGCCCGGCTTGAGGCGCGCGTCGGGCGCTTCGATCAAAATATCGACGTTAAAGGTCACGCTGCCGCCGCCGTTAGCGTCGGAGTTTGCCACCGAAGCGATTGCGGTGACCGTTCCCTGGCTCACGATATCGGGAAAGGCCGGATAGGTAACATTGGCGCTCTGCCCAACGGCGATTTTGGCGATATCCTTTTCACCCACCTGAATGGTGACCTTCATCTTGGAGAGGTCAGCGATCTGCATGCACTGCTTGCCGCCGCTCGTATCGCCTTCGCCCATAATCATGCCGCCCGTCACCGTGGCGCCGACCTTGGCGTTGAGCTCTACGATGCTGCCCGAGCTGGGCGCGGTCACGGTGCGCTCGGCAGCTTTGGCGTTGGCTTGGTCCAGGTTCGCCTGGGCCGAGGCCAGGTTGCGTTGGGCGCTCGAGACGGCACTCGTGTCGGCGGTGCCGCTGACGCCACTCGCGCCTGCCGCATCTGCGTCAGTCACCGGAGCGGCTTGGGCGGCAGCTACCGCTTTCTGCGCGTTGGCGAGGTCTTCCTTGGCAGCTGTCACCGCGCGCTGTGCATCGGCAACATTGCGATCGAGCTCGTCGTTTTTAATGGTCATGAGCACGTCGCCCTCGTTGACGGACTGGCCGGCTTGCACGTTGATCGATGCCACCGTGCCGTCGACAGAAGGGGAGACCACCGAAGCCGAGATGGGCTTGAGCTGGCCTTTAGCCTCGACGGTGGTCATAAATGTGCCCTCGGTGACCATGTCGGTCACCGGCCCGTTGTTGCCTGCGGGCCGTGCGTTGATGACGAAGGTCACGACAACGGCGATGAGCACAATGGTGGCCACGACGCCTGCCGCAATGCCGCGTCGGATGAGCTTTTTGCGCCGACGCTCGGCACGCTTCGCCTTGAGCTTGGCGTAGGCCTCTTCGTCAGAAATCTCGGTTGTATCGCTTGTGCTGTCGTTTTGCTGTGTGGCGTGCACGGTTGTTATGAGGGGAAGCGTTTCGGTGGCACCCTCGGGCGCTCGCTCGGTATCATTCGGTCCCGGGGTGATGGTGGGGACATTCGACATGGCGTCTCCTTTATAGAAAGTTCCTCGATAAGTATATGCGCCCGTCGCGAGAGGCGGGCGCATTATGGCGGTATCTTTCGGAACTGTTAGATTGGAGCGTCAGCTCCCCGTTGTGCGAAGGCGTGTTTCCCTACGAGTGCACGACCACGCACAGGCCGACGCTGATGCAGTCGTGGAGTGCCTTGGCATCGGCCAGGCGCAGGTTGATGCAGCCGTGGCTACCGCACCATTTGTACGATTCGGCACTATCGAAACTCGAATCGTTTTGCCAGGTAGCGTCGTGGAAGCCGACCATATTGCCCTCGAACGGCATCCAGTAGCTGACCGGGCTCTCGTATTTGGGCTTTCCGGTCGCGGGGTCTTTGGCACCGATGAGCTTGCTTGCGCCGTCGTTGCTGTTGATCTGCCACACGCCCTCGGGGGTGGCGTCTTCGCCCGGTTTGCCGGAAATAAAGTTGGCCTCCCACACGATATTGCCGTTCTCGTCGTAGTAGCGCGCGTGCTGCTCGGACAGGTCGACGTCGATATAGGCCTTCCAATCGGGCTCGCCCTTGGCGGTAAACGTGTCGGCCTTCTTGGAGTACGAAATCTCGATATCGCCGGTCTGCTTGTTATTGATAGCGTCCTCTACCTGCTTGGCGAGCGTGTCGCTGTCGATGGACCAGCCAAAGTCGCCGCCCTCTACAGCGCATTCCTTACCGTCGGCGCGTGTCCACCAGCGGGTGGTGCCCACGGTGTGAAAGCCGTTGGCGAGCTCGGCGGCCCAACTGCTGATCTGCGACGTATCGAGCGTGGGGTTGGCCGGATCGGCAAAGCTGATCCACTGCAGCACCGAGCTGCCGTCGACCTTGCCGGCATCGTTGCCGTTGAGCTTAAGGGTCACGTTGACGCCCAGGAAGTTGTTGGCGGCATCGCATGCAGCCTGAATCTGGTCGTTGGTGAGGGTGCCGTTGAGCGGTTCGTAGGCGTCGTTGCCGATCTTGGTGATATCGACGTTCTCGGCGAGCGACGCGAGCTCGATCTCGGCATATTTGATGACATGCTCGCGGTTGATCTTCTCGTTGGAACGGGCTTTCTCAACGGTAAACTTGCCGGCCTTCTCGTCATAGGAGCTGGCGGCCTCGAAGGTGCCCGAGCGGCCCTCGTTGAACTCGTCGATAGCGCTGCCCAGGCCCTCCTCAAACTGCTTTTGGTCAAAGGCATCGGAGAGCATGGACAGGTCGACGTCCTGGTCCAAGTCGACCGAGTCTTTCTTGGTGGCGCTATCGGTTTTGCCGCCGAGCGACGCGATGAGGCGCGATGGCCACAGCAGCGGCTCGTTTTTGCTGATAATCTCGTGGGCGGCTTCCTCGCCATCGACGATGGGCTCGTCGGACTCGGGCTGGTAGGTCCAGCTAAAGCTGTCGTCCGAAACGGTGAGCTTGTAGTGCTTCCATGCCGAGTTGACCTTGGTGGCTGCCGAAGATGCGTTAGAGAGCGAGATGTCGACGCCGGCGATGGTAGTGTTGGGGTAGGCGACCTGCGAGAACGCCACGACGCCTACGATGTAGACGATCGCGACGAGGCCGAGGACGACAAAGAAGGTCGTCTTTCCGCCCGACTTGCTGCTTTTGTTGGTGCGCTTGTCCGCGGGCCCGCGATTGTTTGCCGCGCGAGCGTGCGAAGGGCCCTGCGTGGGGGCGGCACCATGTGCGGGACGCTGCTGATGTTGTTGATGCTGCTGGTATTGACGCTGATTCGGGCGCTGAGAGGCATTGGCCGGGCCGTGTTGTTGGCTGTGAGCCGGCGCGATGGGGCGCGGCGATTGGATGCCGCCAGCATGCCTACTGGGCTGTTGCGGATCGGGAATCATGTTGCTGCGGTCGATTTGCGACATCGTGTATATTTCCTTCGAGTTTCGCCTTGCGGCTCATCGTGTTTTAACTGGGCTTGCATTATAGCGATTAGCCTGTTGTTTGTGGTGCGGAAACAGTATCAGTTTGGAGAAGCCTGCCTATCCGCATATGCCGCATTTGGCGCAGGCAGAAAGCGCGGCCGGGGCTTGAGCGATGCCGCCTTTGGCCGTCTCGCGCAGGGTTGCCGGAAGGGCGTGGCCCACCGAGAGCATCACATGCGCCATCTGGTCAAACGGTACCAGGCTCTTGATGCCGGCGAGCGCGAGCTGGGCCGAGCTGAAGGCCGCAGCCACGCCGATGGCATTGCGGTTTTGGCACGGCACCTCGACCAGTCCGCCCACGGGGTCGCAAACGAGGCCCAGCAGATTGCTCAGCGCGATGGAGCTGGCGTCAAGTGCCTGCTCGGGGGTGCCGCCGAGCATCTGCACCAGCGCGGCGGCGGCCATGGCGGCGGCGCTTCCCACCTCGGCCTGGCAGCCGCCCTCGGCGCCGGCGACGCAGGCGCTCGTGGTGAGGTTGAGGCCGATAGCGGCGGCACAGTAGAGGGCGTCCATGACCTGATCGTCATCGAGCTGCAGGTGGTCGGCCAGGGCCAGCACGCAGCCGGGCACGACGCCCGCGGAGCCTGCCGTGGGGGCCGCGACGATCACGCCCATAGTGGCGGAGCGCTCAAGTACGGCCATGGCACGTGCCACGGCTTCGGTCTGTACGGCGCCCATTAAACTGGAGCTAAGGTCGTTGCGGCCGGTGGCATCGACGAGCTTAGCCTCGCCGCCGATAAGCCCGCCGAGCGAGCGCTGCGGATTGGCGATGGGGGCCGTGGTCTCCTCGCGCATGACGTCGAGCACGCGGCGCATGGCGGCGACGGCGTGCTCCTCGCCGGTCAGACGCGCCTCGCGCACGGCCATGACGGCGCCGATGCTGAGTCCCAGCTCCTCGCATGCGTCGAGCAGCTGCTCGCCGTCGTCGAAGACCTCCTTGGCCGAGACGCCGGGGGAGAGCGATGATGCCGAGCCGGGGAGCTCAATAAAGGTGGCGTAGCCGACGTTGTCGAGTTTGCGCAGCATGGGGATAACAGTGTCGTCGGGTGTGCCGTCGGTCTCAAAGACGGAGTAGGCCTGGCCGCCCACCTCAGTGCGGTAGGTACGGCAAAACGCGATGTTTACATGGGCGTAGGCGAGCAAGTTGGTAAGCGCGGCGAGTACGCCGGGGACGTCGTAGTGCGCCACGAAGAGCGTGGAGTACATGCCCGAGATGTCGACACCGACGCCGTTGATGCGGCTGATGCGCATCTTGCCGCCGCCCAGACTCTCGCCGCGGACCTGCGCCGTTGCGCCCGTGTCGTCGACCATGTCGATATCGACGGTGTTGGGGTGGATGGAGGCGTCGTCGCCCTTGATGTCAAAGTGATAATCGAGGCCCTGCTCGCGTGCGAGGTCAAAGGCCTGCTTGATATTCTCGTCGTCGGTGTCGAGCCCCAGGATACCCGCGACGAGCGCTCGGTCGGTGCCGTGGCCGCGGTAGGTGTGGGCGAAGGAGTTCCACAGGCCAAAGGTGACCTTGGTAATGCGGCCCTCGAGCAGGCTGGCGGCCACCTGGGCGCACCGCAGGGCGCCGGCGGTGTGCGATGAGCTGGGGCCGACCATGACGGGGCCCAAGATTTCGAATGCCGAGGTCGTAGCTAGTGTTTGCGGCTTGCCTGCCATGGGTGCTCCTTTAATCTGTCCCGTCGTCCCGAGGGGCGGGGCATAAGGTCGCCTGCTCGGACAGTCCTGCTCGCACGGAGAGCACATTAAGTGCTCTCCGGCTCGTGCGGAACTCGCGATCGACCTTATGCCCCGCCCCTCGGGACTAAGGATACATGGTTGGAGTTGCTATACTGCAAAATTTATCGGCCTGTGACCTATTCCATGTTCCAGGTCGGCTCATCTTCGCTACCGGTTAAATAAAAAAAGAAGTACCGGTTGGAACCGGTACTTCTTTTGAAAGTGCATATGTTGTTGTGACCTTAGCGGTTCTTAATTACAGGCCGCAGGCTGCTTTGAGTTCTTCGACTCGATCGGTTTTCTCCCAGGTGAAGTCGGCGTCTTCGCGGCCGAAGTGGCCGTAGGCTGCCGTCTTCTCGTAGATCGGTCGACGCAGGTCCAGGTCACGGATGATCGCGCCCGGGCGCAGGTCGAAGGTCTTCTCGACGGCCTCGACGATCTTGTCCTCGGCAACATGCGCGGTACCGAAGGTGTCGACCATAATAGACAGCGGTTTGGACACGCCGATGGCGTAGGCCAGCTCGACCTCGCAGCGATCGGCCAGGCCGGCGGCGACCACGTTCTTGGCGACCCAGCGTGCGGCGTATGCGGCGGAGCGGTCGACCTTGGTGCAGTCCTTGCCGCTAAAGGCGCCGCCACCGTGACGGCCGTAACCGCCGTAGGTGTCAACGATGATCTTGCGGCCGGTGAGGCCCGTGTCGCCCATGGGGCCGCCCACGACAAAGCGACCGGTGGGGTTCACATAGATGTCGGCGTTGTCCCACGGCATGTTCTCGGCGGCCATGACGGGGGTGATGACGTGCTCGATGAGGTCGTCCTTGATCTTGCCCATGTCCTCAATCTCCTCGGCGTGCTGCGTGGAGATGACGATGGTCGTGACCTCGACGGGTTTGCCGTCCTCGTAGCGCACCGTGACCTGGGTCTTGCCGTCGGGGCGCAGGTAGGGCAGGGTGCCGTCGTGGCGCACGGCGGCCAGGCGCTCGGCCAGGCGGCTCGCCAGGTAGTGCGGCATGGGCATGAGGGTCTTGGTCTCGTTGGAGGCATAGCCAAACATCATGCCCTGGTCGCCGGCGCCGATCAGGTCGATCGGGTCGGTGGTGGCACCGGTCTGGGTCTCGAAGGACTCGTCGACGCCCTGGGCGATATCGGGAGACTGCTCGTGGATGAGGCTCATAACGCCGCAGGTATCGCAGTCAAAACCGAATTTTGCGCGGTTGTAGCCAATGCGGCGGATAACGCCACGGGCAATCTCCTGCACGTCGACGTAGGCCTGGGTGCGGATCTCGCCGGCAACGATGACGGTGCCGGTAGTCACGAGGGTCTCGCAGGCGCAGCGGACGTTCTCAACGTTGGCGGGCACGCCGTTGGGCGCGATGTAGCCCTGCTCCTGCAGCTCTATTTCTTTAGCGAGGATTGCGTCGAGGACGGCGTCGCTGATCTGGTCAGCGATCTTATCGGGATGACCTTCGGTCACCGACTCCGACGTAAATACAAAGGACCCGTGTTGGGGTGGGATGGAACGAAGTTCTTCTGACATGATTGTCCTTTCAAAAACGTGTCCCGGCGACCGTTACCATTCCGCCGAGCTCTATATGCAAGGGTACATCATATCGCGTAAATCCAACATTCACACCCTTTCCGCACCTACTCATTGGGGACTACTCATTGGGGACAGACTTAAATGACCAGCCGGGTGCTCATTGGGGACAGACTTAAATGACCAGCCTTACCTCAGGTTGCCCAACGACTGGTCATTTAAGTCTGTCCCCAATGAGTAGGTCGGTGCCCTTTGTGCGGAGGTTGCTTTGTTGCTTTATACTGGTGCGGTTAGACATCCATCCTGCAATCGAGGAGATTTCCATGGCATCAGACGTTCGCGTCCGCTTTGCACCCTCACCGACGGGCAAGCTGCACATCGGCGGCGCCCGCACCGCTATCTATAACTGGGCTTTCGCCCGTGCAAACGGCGGCACGTTCATCCTGCGCATCGACGACACCGACCCCACCCGTTCCACCGACGAGAACACGCAGATTATCCTGCGCGCCATGCGTTGGCTGGGCTTGGACTGGGACGAGGGTCCCGAGGTGGGCGGCGATTACGGCCCCTACGCACAGACCGAGCGCCTGGACCTGTACAAGCAGGCCGCCCAGAAGCTCTGGGACGAGGGCAAGGCCTATCCCTGCTTCTGCACCAAGGAACAGCTCGACGCCGATCGAAAGGCCGCCCAGGAGCGCAAGGATCCCTTCCAGGGCTATCAGCGCCGCTGCCGCGATCTTGATCCCGAGGAGGCACGCCGCCGCATCGAGGCCGGCGAGTCCTACGTCCTGCGCATCAAGGTGCCCGAGGGCCGCGGTGACGTCGTCATCCACGACGCCGTCCACGGCGAGGTGACCTTCGACGCCAAGGAGCTCGACGACTTCGTCATCTTCCGCTCCGATGGCACGCCCACGTACAACTTCGCGACCGTCGTCGACGACGCCATGATGAAGATCACCCACGTCATCCGCGGTGACGACCATCTGTCCAACACCCCGCGCCAGGTCATGGTCTACGAGGCCCTCGGCGCCCCCGTGCCTACGTTCGCCCACATCTCCATGATCTTGGGTGCCGACGGCAAAAAGCTCTCTAAGCGCCACGGCGCTACCTCGGTGGAGGAGTACCGCGACGCCGGCTACCTGTCCGACGCCTTTGTCAACTATCTGGCGCTGCTTGGCTGGTCGCTCGACGGCGAGACCACGATTATCCCGCGCGATGTCCTGGCCAGCAAGTTCTCGCTCGACCGCATCTCCAAGAACCCGGCGACCTTCGACCCCAAGAAGCTCGACTGGGTCAATGCCGAGTATATCAACGGCATGTCCGATGCTCAGTTTGCCGACGAGATCATGGTCCCCGAGCTGCACGAGGCGGGTCTCATCGAGGGTAATGTCGAGTACGGCGAGGATTGGATCGACGCGCTTGCCGCCATCGTCAAGCCGCGCACCAAGATGCCGGCCGACGCCGTGACCGTCGCCGCTCCCATCTTTGCCACGGCCGAGACGCTCGAGTATGACGAGAAGTCCGTCAACAAGGGTCTGGCCAAGGAAGGCATGGGCGCCATTCTGGATGCCGCCAAGGCCGCGCTCGAGGGCGTGGACGAGTGGACGGCCGCCAACATCGACGCCGCGCTTGAGCCGCTGCCCGAGCAGATGGACCTCAAGAAGCGCGTGGTGTTCCAGGCCGTGCGCGTCGCCGTCTGCGGCAACATGGTGAGCCCCCCGCTGGGCGAGACCATGGCACTCGTCGGCCGCGACGACTGCCTGGCGCGCATCGACCGCGCCCGCACGATGGCGCTGTAGCAGCTGCGTAAACGCATGTATCTGAGCCCCGCTCACCACGAGTGGGGCTCTTGTTTCTAAAGACGTATGGGATAGGAGGTGCTGGGGCCATGGCCGAGCAACTTTCGCTGTTTGGTTCGCCGGAACCTAAGGAAGCTCCGAAGTCCGCGGCCCCCGCCGCCGCCCCGGCGCAGCCCGAGCCCGCACTCGAACCCGTCGCCGCCTATGCGAGCGTGGTCCTCGACATCCCGACCCGCGCGCTGTCCGAGCCGTTTGCCTACGGCATTCCGTCGTCACTCGCCAACGATGCCCAGACCGGCTCCACCGTTCTAGTTCATTTTGGCAACCGTGCGGCCGCGGGCTACATCGTTGACATCGCGACCGAGCTGGCCGACCTGCAAGGCAACGGCGCTCTCGATCCCGCGCGCATCAAGCCTATCGAGGCCATCCTCAGCAAGCCGCTCTTTACCGCCGAGGCTGCACGCATTGCGCGCTGGATGAGCCGCGAGTATGTCGCTACGCTTTCCGAGTGCCTGCGCCTGTTCTTGCCACCGGGTGGAAGCCCTCGCGTGGTCAAGGGCGACGACGGCGCGTGGACCGTTGAGCGCCCCGCCGTCAAGCCCATCCAAAACCGCTGGGTCATGCTCACGCCCGAGGGTTTCGACTACACGCCGCCCAAGACCGCGGTCCGTCAGCGTCAGCTCATCGAGGCGCTCCAATGCGGCCCGGTTACGACGCGCGATCTCAACCTGCTCTACAACAGCATGTCGGCGACCATTAAAGCGCTCGAAAAACGCGGCGTCGTTGTGGTGGAGGAGCGCCGTGCGTGGCGTGGCTGCTGCGAGCAAACCACGCTGTCCTCGGCGAGTGGCAAGGCCCCGGTGGAACTCACCAACGGCCAGCAGCAGGCGCTCGCGCAGATTGAGCGTGCTCGCCTGGACGCACACGGCGACGTGGTCCTTGTCGACGGCGTCACCGGATCCGGTAAAACTGAGGTCTACCTCTCCGCCATCGAGCGCGTACTCGCGGCCGGCCGCTCGGCCTGCGTGCTTGTGCCCGAGATCTCGCTGACGGCCCAGACCGTCGGCCGCTTCCGCTCGCGCTTTGGCGAGACGGTCGCTGTGTTCCACTCGCGTCTTTCGGCCGGCGAGCGTCTGGATCAGTGGGATATGGTCGCCAGCGGTGCCGCGCGCGTGGTCGTGGGCGCTCGCTCGGCGCTCTTTTGCGCGCTCAGCGACTTGGGCCTCATCATCATCGACGAGGAGCACGAGACCAGCTACAAGCAGGGTTCCAGCCCGCGCTACCATGCGCGCGAGGTAGCTGCCGAGATGGCGCGCCGCTATCGGTGCCCGCTCGTGTTGGGCTCCGCCACGCCCTCGGCCGAGGCCCTCGACCGCTGCCGTCGCGGCACGTACAACGGTGCCAGCTGGACGCGCGTCGAGATGCCCGAGCGCCCGGGGCACGCCGTGTTGCCCACGGTACGCATTGCCGACCTGCGCCGCGAGTTCGCGCACGGCAGCCGCTCCATGTTCTCTAAACCGCTGATGGAGGGACTGGAGCGTGTGGTCGAGCGCCGCGAGAAGGCCGTGCTGCTGCACAACCGTCGCGGCTTTGCTCCGTTTCTTATGTGCCGCGAATGCGGCTGCGTGCCCACCTGCAACCACTGCTCCACCGCGCTCACGTACCACGAGCGCACACACACGCTGCAGTGCCACACCTGCGGATCGTCCTGGCGCGTGCAGCCCTATCCGGCGCCCACGAGTCGCTGTCCCAAGTGCGGCAGCCGCTACCTGGCAAAAATGGGCCTGGGTACGCAGCAGATTGAGGACGCGCTGCACCAGATGCTGCCCGACGACGTCGCCATCATTCGCATGGACGCCGATTCCACGCGTGGCAAGGACGCGCACAAAAAGCTGCTCGAGCAGTTCGATGCCGCCGATTGCGCGGTGCTGCTGGGCACCCAGATGATCGCCAAGGGCCTCGACTTTCCCGAGGTCACGCTCGTGGGCGTGGTCAATGCCGACTTTGCCCTCAAGCTGCCCGATTTTAGAGCAGGGGAGCGCGCCTACGATCTGCTGGAGCAGGTTGCGGGCCGCGCCGGTCGCGGCGATCGCCCCGGCGAGGTTATCATCCAGACCTACCTTCCCGATGACCCGGTCATTCGCGCCGTCGCCGAGCACGACCGCTCGATCTTTACCGACTACGACCTGGACCAGCGCCGCGACGCCCTGTATCCGCCGTTCGTACGCCTGGCCAACATCTTGGTATGGTCGACGAACGCGGATGACGCGCGGGACTACATCGGTCGCATCGCGAAGCTCCTCAAGCGTCGCTGGCATGCCGCCGCGCCCGACTTTTTGCGGGCGGGGAGCGTCGTGCCGCAGGTGCTGGGCCCGGCTTCGTGTGTAATCGAGAGAGCCAAGGACCGTTACCGCTTCCATCTGCTTGTAAAGTCGCCGGTAGGGTACCATGTCTCTGATGATATCGACGCCTGCCTCAAAGAGGTGGGCTCCGTGCGCGGCGTGAGCGTGAGCGTTGACGTCGACGCCTATGATTTGATGTAACAACCCGAAAGGATGGCCATGGAAGCCAACGGAATCGTATTGTCTCCCGACCCTCGTCTGCGCCAGGAGTGCGCCGTCATCGAGGAGATCACCCCGGCGATCGAGGCGCTTGCCGAGAAGATGAAGAAGATGATGTTCGACAACGGCGGTTGCGGCCTGGCTGCCCCGCAGATCGGCGAGCTCATTCAGCTCGTCACCATCGACTGCGATTACAGCGACAAGAACGACTATGACCCCTACGTGCTCATCAACCCTGTCATTGTTGAGCAGAGCGACCATCTGGTGCCGTTTAGCGAGGGCTGCCTCTCTATCCCTGGCATTAGCTGCGAGATCGAGCGTCCCGATCATGTTGTCGTCGAGGCGTACGACCTGGATGCCAACCTGATTCGTTACGAGGCCTCGGGCGACCTGTTCTGTGTGTGCCTGCAGCACGAGATTGATCACCTGCACGGCAACACCATGTTCGAGCGACTCAAGCCGATGCAGCGCATCAAGGCAGTCAAAGAGTACCAGGACGCCCTGGCCCGCGGCGCTCGACCGGGCGAGACGGAGTAGGTCCCACCGTCCCCGGTGCTGAGCGCCCACATATCATCCCGTGCTCAAACATTCTCGCTGCGCTGCGAAACTGCGCGCGGGACGATATAGGCGGGTGCCCCGGGGACTACGTTAACGCTGCTTGTCTCGCCCGGGTGCCGTGGGCCAGGGAGGGGCGTCTTCGCTGATAATTGCTTTGTTGGAAGAGCTGCTTTTATTGCGGCTCTTTCTTTGGTTTTGGGTATATTTGTTCTTGTTGAACTGTTCTTGCGACTGGGTGCGTTTGCGACCCGGAACGCTTTTGTTTTGTAGCCGTCTCGGCTCGTTATTGAGAGGAGACTAACTTTTATGCGTATTGTGTTTATGGGTACGCCCGATTTTGCTGTGCCTTCTTTAACTTCGCTTGTTGCGGCTGGGAATGAGATTGCGCTTGTTATTACTCGCCCTGATGCTGTTCGTGGGCGTGGTAAGAAACTTGAGCCGTCTCCTGTTAAGGCCAAGGCGCTTGAGCTAGAGTTGCCGGTTATTGAGGCTAATCGTATGACGCCTGAGGTCGTTGAGGCGCTCAAGGCTGCCCAGGCTGACATTTTCTGCGTGGCTGCCTATGGTTGCATTTTGCCGGATGACGTGCTGCATATGGCGCCGCTTGGTATTGTGAATGTTCATGCGTCCTTGCTGCCTCGTTGGCGTGGTGCTGCTCCTATTCAGCGGGCGATTCTCGCTGGTGATGAGGTCGCTGGCGTTTCTATCATGCGCATCGGGCATGGCGTGGATACTGGTGCATATTGTGCTCAGGCTTCCACGTCTGTTGCCGGTAAGCATGCTGAGGCGCTGACCATGGAGCTTGGTGAGCTTGGCGGCAAACTGCTGGCTGATACGCTTCCCTCGCTTGCCGATGGTTCGGCGGTTTGGACCGAGCAGGATGAGGCGCTCGTCACTCATGCTGCCAAGATTTCTAAGCAGGAGATGCGTCTGGATCCGAAAATGGCGGCGCTTAATTGCGTGCGTCACGTGCTGGCTTCTTCCGACACCGCGCCTGCTCGTTGCGTGATTGCCGGCAAGACCGTGCGCGTGCTCGACGCTGCGCCGGCTGATGTGTCGCTTGGCGAGGGTCAGGTCCTCGTTAAGGCCAAGCGTGTTTACCTCGGACTTTCCGATGGTGCGGTTGAGTTGCTCGAGGTCAAGCCTGATGGTAAGCGTGCTATGGCTGCCTCTGCTTGGGCTGCTGGTCTGCAGGGCGCCGATCTCACCTGGGGTGTTTTGTCATGAGCAAGTTATCTCCCGCGCGTAAGCTTGCGCTCGATGTGTTGATGGAGGCCGATCGCCGCGGCATGTACGCGCGCGATGTGCTGTCCTCCCGTGCTTCTGCCAAGGCTATTGACCAGCGTGATTCCGCTTTTGCCGCCCGCTTGGCGCTGGGTGTGGCCGCCACGCAGGGTATTTTGGACGAACTGCTCGATCAGTTTCTTGATAAGCCTAAAAAGGTTGCGCCGCGTGTTCGCATGGCGCTTCGTATCTCGGCCTTCGAGATGCTCTATCTGCATACGCCTGGCCGCGTTGCCGTAAGTCAAGGTGTTGAGCTGGTTCGCTGCGGTGCTAAGTCCGCCGCTGGCTTGGCCAATGCTGTACTGCATAAGGTTGCGGACAATGTTGAGGACTTTGCCACGGCGTCTGATGTGGATGAGTCTGAGCGACGCTTGGTTCGTCTGTCGCGCCTGATGGGTCTGCCGCGTTGGCTGTGCGCCCGCATTATGGCATCGTTCGACACGCCAGAGGGTGCGCTTAACTTTGCCGGCAATCTGGCCCCCGCGCCGCTGGCCCTGCATGAGAACGCCTTTGCAACTAAGCCCGATCCGTATATCTCGCAGTTCGTCGCGCCTGTCTTCCCGGGCTGCCATGCCCCGGTTGATGCCCAGGTTACCGTTGCTTCGGGTGTGTTTGAGCGCGCCGCTGCGGTGGCTTCGGACCTTAACGCTCAGCTCATCGCGACCGCTGCGACGCGTCCCGGAAGCTGCCTCGAGATTGGTGCTGGTCGAGGCACCAAGACCTATGTGATGATGTGCCAGGCCAAGCGCGCCGGCTATGAGCGTCAGCATACGGCGCTCGATCTGCATGATCGCAAGTGTGATCTGAATCTCGCTCGCCTGCATAAGGCCGGTATTCAGGGCGTTCGTACGGTTTCGGGTGATGCCTGCGAGCTTGATGAGGTGCTCACATCGTTTGATGCCATGCTTGGTGAGCCGGTTAAGTTCGACACGGTTTTTATCGATGCGCCGTGCTCGGGCACCGGCACCATGCGCCGCCATCCCGAGATCCCGTGGCGCCTGACCGAAAAGGATGTGACGGTTGAGCTGCCCAAACTGCAACTGACGATGCTCAAGGAAGCCGCCGCGCGCGTAGCTGCCGGCGGCGAGCTGATCTATGCGACGTGCTCGGTGTTTGATGAAGAGAACACGCAGGTCGTGGATGCGTTCCTCGCTTCTCCCGAGGGCGCCGGATTTAGCGTGGCACCGCTTTCCGAGGCACAGATTCTGCAACTCCCCGATTTCGATCAGGCCAAGAAGCTCGTATCCGTACGCCAAAACGACCGCGGACTTTTCCAAAGCGTCCCCGTAAACGCCGACTCCTACGACGGCCACTTCTGCGCCCGCCTGGTCCGCAAGTAACTCTACTAAGTTGCGGTGAAATAGGGATTGAATAGCGGATTCTACACGCCCAACGGTCCTAATTTCACCCCAACTCAGGAAATCGTGCGAGCGGAGATCGCAATAGCGGTAACGAGTGGTAAAAATAGTCACGTCTCATACTTGCTGTTATCAAAAGTAGTGCAGATTACGGGGCTTAATTGGTGATGCCCGGCCATAGCAAAAATGGTTTTAATAAAACCGCAGGTAGATGGCTTGCTGAAATTTGCAAATTACTGGAATGGATAGAGGTTGTCAATTCAGCCCTGTAATCCGGCAGAGTTTTGAAATGTTACAAACTTTGCATCAGCCCGAAATCCGATCTATAGAAAAGTTGCGGTGAAATAGGGATTGAATAGCGGCTTTAAACCGCCAAACAGTCCTTATTTCACCGCAACTCATAAGGAAACCTGGGCAGCGGGACCGCTTGTCGCTAGTGGTTGTGTGGGCAGTTGGCGCAGCAGCCGCTTGTGGCGCTGGTGCTGGAGCCGCCGCTTCGCTGGTCGGTGTTGTAGAAACCGCTACCCTCAAACTTGATGCCGCTGGCCGAGAACGTCTTGGCCGCCGGGGCGCCGCAGCTCGGGCAAACGACCTCGGGAGTCTCGGACATGGGATGCTCAACCTCAAACACGTTGCCGCAGCTCGAGCACTTGTAATCGTAGCGCGCCATAATACTTCCTTTTCAGCACAAAGCGGGCAGATCGCTCTGCCCGCATAAATTCAAACGTCTGTAACTGTACCCTATATCGGGGGTTTTATCACGCTTCGCCCCAGAATCTATGGTTGTTGCGCAGGAGCTGTGCTGTTTTATTCTCAGCGGCTGCAATGTCCGCCTCGTCAGCCTGCCAGGTCCAGTTGCCCGTGGCCACGCCCGGAACGTTCATACGCGCGTCGTCGCCAAGCCCCAGGACATCCTGCAGCGGCATCATCACCAGGGGAGCGTCGCTTGCCAGCGCGTCGCTCATCAGCTTGGCCGCAAACTCAACACCGCTCGGCTCGTCGCCGCCGGCAAAGGAACGCGTGCACCAACCGGCGAGCGTCGAGGTGTCGTGCGTCGACGTGTACAGAATCTTGCCGGGCGTGGGGTGCACGCCGCAACGGACGTCGTAATCGCTAAACTCCAGCACGTCCATGCCGGGGAAACCGCAGGTCGAAGCCATGGCGCGAACACCGGGCGTCAGATAGCCCAAGTCCTCAGCGATAAAGTTGAGCGGACCCAGCTCGTCGTAGGCGGTCTGGAACAGGTCCTTGCCCGGGCCCGCCAGCCATCGACCGTCGGCGCAAGCCTTTCCCGCGGGGATACTAAAGTAGCTGTGGAATCCCAAGAAGTGATCCAAGCGCACGCGATCGTAGAGCGAAAACGCGCGGCGCAAGCGATCCATCCACCAGCTATAGCCGTTCTGCTTCATGTGGTCCCAGCGGAACGTCGGGTTGCCCCACACCTGGCCCTCGGGTGCAAAGTTGTCGGGCGGCGCGCCGGAAATCTCAATCGCCTTGCCGGTATCGGACAGCCAGAAGTTCTCGGGTTCGCTCCACGCGTCTGCCGAATCGTCGGACACGTACATAGGAATATCGCCGATAACCTCGATGCCCTTCTTGTGCGCATAGTTCATGAGCTCGCACCAAGCGAGGTCAAAGCGGTACTGCATGTACGCCTGAAGCTCGGCCTCGTTGTGGAAGCGATTGTCGTCGATCAGATGCTCGTTGTAGCGCGCGACATCTGCCGGCCAATCATGGCGCGAATCGCCTTCAAAGTACTTCTTAACGGCCATGTAGACGCAGTACTTCTCGAGCCAATCGGCATTGCGATGTTTAAACGCGGTGTACAGCGGATCGGCATCCTCGCCTCCGCGGGCCTTCCAGGTCTCAAAGTCGGCGGCCAGCTCCTCGTGGCTCTCGGGTAGCAGGTCGATATTGCCTGCAAAGGCCGAAGGACCGGCGTAAGGGGAGCGGAAGAAGTCCGTGGGGTTGACGGGGAGAACCTGCCAGTAGCGCATGCCCATGGCGGCCAGATGGTCGATAAAGCGACGCGTGGGCGCACCGATCGTACCGGGCTTGCCGTCGTCGGTCGGCACCGATGTGATATGGCACACAACACCCGCACCGTGATCGAGCGGCTCCTGCAGGCGCTGCTCGGCGTGGTGATAGATGATCGACGAGCCCAGCGGGTACAGGTCGAGCGTGACCGTGCCGTTGTGAATCTCGCACTCGTGACCGCTAATCACATCGCTCGCACATTCGCCGAGCGCCGGAATGGTCAAGCGATGCGAATTGCGCAGGCTGCGGTTGATGATGACGGTCGCGGACTCGCCGTCTTTACCGGTACGGCTGTAGGCCAGCACCTCGTCATTGAGCGCAAAGGCCTTGATCTCGCCGTCAACCATAAACGGCAGCGCGCGGCGCACAGCAGATGCGTTCTTGACGATTGCAAACGTATCGAAGTCGTGCAGGTCTTCCTTGGTCGGCATGGTGCGGCGATTACCCGGATCGGTCAGGCCCTCAAGGCCGTACTCGTCACCGTAATAGATTGAGGGAACGCCCGGGAATGTCATCTGCATAAGCGTCGCGAGCCAAAATCGGCTCTTGGCCAGGCCCATCGAGTTCTCGTCCAGGCGCCACTTGCTGCGTTCGCTCTCGGGCAGCTGCGACTCGTCAGGGCCGCCGCCGAGCACCGAGATAATGCGCGGACGATCGTGGCTCGAAAGCAGATTGAGCGCGCAAGACAGGGCCTCACGCGGATAGTTTTCGCGGAGGGTCTCGATATCTTCAGCAGCTTGGTAAGCGTTTTTGTAACCCATCAAAAAGCCGATGACCATGTCGCGGAAGGGGTAATCCATGGCCGAGTCGAGCTCGGAGCCTTGCAGATAGCGACGCAGATGGCCGTAGCTGATCTTGTTGGAGGCATCTTCCCAGACTTCGCCGAGCAACAGTGCGTCAGGCTTTTCGGCAAGTACTGCCTTCTTAATCTCGGTCAGGAAGTCATCGGAAAGCTCGTCGGCCACATCCAGGCGCCAGCCATGAGCGCCGGCACGTAGCCATTTACGAATCACGCCGTCCTTGCCCAGGAGCCGCTCGCGTACCAGTTCGGAGCTCTCATTGATGGCGGGCATATTGCCCACGCCCCACCAACAGTCGTACGAGCCGTCCTCGTGGAAATAAAACGCATCGCGCCACGGCGAATCTTCGCTTTGCCATGCGCCCACTCCGGGGTAGTTACCGTAGCGGTTGAAGTAGATCGAATCGTCGCCCGTGTGGTTAAAGACGCCGTCCAGAATGATGGAAATGCCCAGCTTCTCGGCCGCCTCGCACAGCTCAGTAAAGTCCTGCTCGGTGCCCAGAATCGGATCGATCTTGGTGTAATCGGCGGTGTCGTAGCGGTGGTTGCTCGCGGCTTCAAAAATGGGGTTGAGGTAGATGGCTGTAAAGCCCAGCTCGGCGATGCGAGGCAGGTCTTCCTGGATACCCTTGAGCGATCCGCCGTAGAAGTCCCAGGTCTTGATGGAGCCGTCCTCGGCGCGCTCGTAAACGGGCGGCTCGTTCCAGTCCTCGACCATCCGGCGCTGGATTCCGTTGCGCGGTTTTTCGACCTCGGCCAGCGTGCGCTCGCGCCAGTGCTCGTCGCGGGCATAGCGATCGGGGAAGATCTGGTAGACCATACCGCGCTCGTACCAGGTGGGACGGTTCTCACGGTGTTTGTAGACGGTGACCTGGAATGACGGCACCTCGGCGTAATCGTAGGTAACGCCCTCGCCGCCGGTGCGTCCCTGCGGTGCGCCCAAGCGGACCTCGGGCTGGCCTTCGATATTGCAGATAAAGCTGTACCAGATAAGACAGGGCTCGGTGCACTCAAGCTCTACGCTAAATATGCCGTCACCTTCGTGCGTCATGGGATACAGAGACTCACCGATCTCATCGACCCAGGTGCGCAGCGTAAGCGTTGCCTGCGCGGGATCGGCATCCTCTAGAATCACGGAGAGCGAAAGGGTAGTTCCTGTGGTCACAGCGCCAAACGGAGTGCGAAACTGCGGCAGACGGCTGTTGTATATCAATCTCATAGTACGGTCCAGTTCAATAGAATCATGGCCAGCTGGCCATGGGCTTTACGCACAGGATGTAAGTATATCTGTTGTACACAGGCTGTATAAACAACATCCGTTTACCATCGGCGAACGGTTGTCCTAGAAAATCGTTTTACCACCCAAATTATTGCGATATTTAAAAACGTCTATACCGATACTATTTGTAGCCAACCAAAAGTACTTCGGTTTACTACGATGAATTGGATGATCTCAACCACGGTCATTTTGATGATATTAAAACCGCAGGTAGAGGCGTTGCCAATTTCGTAGATTACTCGCCGTGGTCAGCCGGAGCCATTTTGTCGTAGTAAACCGGGCTTCTTTTTTACTAGAGAAGTTCAACCAAGAAGAGGGCGCCTGGTTGGGGGCACCCTCTTTTGCGTTGAGGATTAAGTTTTAATCGTCCTGACTAGTGACGCTTGCGGGCGGCCGTTGCCTTGCGGACGGATGTCTTCTTGGTCGGAGCCTTTTCCTCGGCCGGAGCGGCGGAGGAGACCGGAGTCTCCTTGGCGGGCTCGGGCTTGGCCTTTACCTCGGCTTTGGGCTCCTCTTTGGCAGTAGCGTGCTTAGTTTCTGCCTTGGGAGTTGTGGCCTTTGCCGTGGTCTTCTTGGCCGTCGTCGTGCGCTTTCGCGTGGTGGTCTTGGCGGCGGGCTTGGCCTCGACGGTTGCCTCAGCCTTGGACTCGGCGGGCGTCTCCTCGACTTTGGCGGCTGACTTTGCGGCTGCCTTGGTCGTGGCGACCTTCGTGGTCGTCGACTTCGTTGCCGTGGTCTTCTTGGCTGCCGTTGCCTTCTTGGCGGTCGCGGTCGCCTTCTTAGCAGCGGTCTTTGCCGGAACCTTGGCGGCCGGCTTGGCCTCAGCGACCTCGGTCTTTACCTCGGGAGCAGCCTCGGCTTCGGCGGCTTTCTTTGCAGTGGCGGTCGTGCGCTTGCGTGTGGGCGTTGCCTTGGCAGCAGTCGTCTTTGCTGCGGCGGTCTTGGTGGCGGCAGCCTTGGTTGTCGTAGCCTTCTTAGCGGTCGTCTTGCGGGTCGTGGTCTTCTTAGCTGCGGGCTTTGCAGCGGGCTTGACTTCGGCCTCTGCCTCAGGAGCAACCTCAGCCTTCACCTCAGGCTTGGTCTTTGCGGACTCAGCCTCAACCGGCTTCTCTTCGGCCTTGGGCTCCTCTGCGGCCACCGGCTCAGCAACAGCCTCAGGCTCGTCGACAACCGACGCCGGCCTCTCAATCTCCGGATGCATAAAGAAGTACAGGTCCAGATACTTATCGGCCGAGCGCGTCCAGCTAAAGTCCTGGCTCATGGCCTGCGTGACCAGCTGGTTCCATGCGTCGCGGTTGTCCCAGAACAGACGCGCCGCGCGGAATACCGCATCGCCCATCTCGTCGCCGTTAAAGTTGCTAAACGAGAAGCCCGTGCCCTCGCCGGTAAACTCGTTGTACGGGATCACGGTGTCCTTCAGGCCGCCGGTCTCGCGCACGATGGGCAGGGTACCGTAGCGCATGGCGATGATCTGCGACAGGCCGCAGGGCTCAAACTTCGAAGGCATCAGGAACATGTCGGCGGCAGCATACATGCGCTGCGACAATGCCGGATCGAACTCGATGCGAGCCGCCATGGTGCCGGGGTACTTGTCCTGGAAGTAGCGCAGGCCGTCCTCGTAGTCGCGGTCGCCGGTGCCCAGCACCGCCACCTGCACGCCGCCGGCCAGGATGCGGTCGAGCGCGTACATGACCAGGTCTAGGCCCTTCTGGCGCGTCAGACGCGTGACCATCACCATGAGCGGACGGTCGTCGCGAACCTCGAGCCCCAGCTCTTCCTGCAGCTTGGCCTTGCATACGGCCTTGCCGGAACGGTCCTCCACGGTGTAGTTGGCGGCAATGCGCTTGTCGGTCGCCGGGTCAAAGCCTGCGACGTCGATGCCATTTAAAATGCCCTGCAGCGCGTACGAACGCTCGCGCAGAACGCCGTCCAGGCCCTCGCCGAATTCGGACGTCTGGATCTCGTTGGCATAGGTGGGGCTCACCGTAGTGATGGCGTCGGCATAGCGCAGGGCGCCCAGCATGTAGTTGATGCTGCAGGCGTCGCAACGCAGCTGCGAGGCGGCCGCGGGAATATGCGCCACACCCAGGATGTCCTCCATCACGGTGTCGCTAAACTGGCCCTGGAACGCCACGTTGTGGATCGAGAATACGGTCTTAACGCGGTCATACAGCGGCAGGCCCTGGTAGAACTCGCGCAAAAACACGGGCGCCAGCGCCGTCTGCCAGTCGTTGCAGTGCAGGATGTCGCACTCAAAGCCGGCCGGCAGGTGCTGCAGGCTCTCGGTGATGGCCTTGGAGAAGAACGCAAAGCGCTCGCCGTCGTCAAAGAAGCCATACGGATAGTCGCGCGCAAAGTAGCGCTCGTTGTCGATGAACATATAGGTGACGCCGTCGTGCTCGAGCTTCTCGAGTCCGCAGTACTCGTTGCGCCAGCCCAGGCTCACGTAAAAGTCCGAGAAGTGCTCCATCTGCGCCTTGTACTCGTCCTTGATGGTGGCGTACTTGGGCACCATCACGATGACTTCGGCGCCGGCGCGCACAAGTGCCGTAGGCAGCGAGCCCGCCACGTCGCCCAGGCCACCGGTCTTTACAAACGGCGCGCACTCGGCCGAGGCAAACACGATCTGCATCTTTTTGCTGGAATCAGCCATATTGTCTCCCTGTTGCAATTCGAGAATAGCCGCCTGGCGCAAACCGGGCGGCTATTCTACGTGTTACGAGCGATGTTGCGGTGCCAAAGCTAGCTCGCGTTGGTGATATCAGAAGTTAATGGGGCCTTTCCCAGCACCAGGATGTTCTCGGGCGTGCCGCGAAGCTCGGTGTTGGTGGGAACCACGTTGTTCTTGTCCAGGATGGCATTCTCAACGCGGGCGCCGCTCTTGATGACGCAGCTCTGGTTGATGATCGAGTTGGTCACCGAGGCGCCTTCCTCGACCACGACGCCGCGCGACAGGATCGAGTTGCGCACGGTGCCCTTGATGATGCAGCCGGCCGAGATGATCGAGTTGCAGGCGTGGCTGCCGGTCGCGTAACGCGAAGGCGGCACGTCGTGGGCTTTGGTCAGGATCGGGCGCTCGGGGTCAAAGAGCTGGTCGGCCACGGTCTGGTCGAGCAGGTCCATGCTGCGGCGATACAGCGACTTCTCGCTAAACACGCCCACGACTTCGCCCTTGTACTCGTAGCTGCACACGTCGATGTTGCCAAAGTCGCCCTGGAGTGCCTCGAGCAGGTCCAGATAGTCGGCGGCCTGGTAGTGGTCGATGATCTCGAGCAGCGTCTCGCGGTTGACGATGCAGCAGTCCATAGACGCGTTGTCGCCGTACACGACGCCGGCGCTCACGCCCGTCAGGCGGCCGTTCTCGTTGATCTGCAGTTTGGTCTCGTCATCGACGTTGTGCGTGGCCTTGCAGTACACCACGGTCATCTGGGCACCGGAGTTCTCGTGCGCGTCGATGATGGTGTTGAGGTCCATGTTAAAGATGATGTTGGTGCCCATCATCACAACATAGGGCTTGTCCGAGCGCTGGAACAGCGTCTTGTTGGAGATGATGTCGCGCAGCAGGAAGCGCATGCCGCCTTTGGTGGTGCCATACGCGTTGCCGGGCACCATGAACAGGCCGCCCTTCTTGCGGTCCAGGCCCCAGTCCTTGCCCGAGCCCACGTGGTCGATCAGCGAGCGGTAGTTGCCCGGCATGACGACGCCGACGGTCTTAATGCCGGCATTCATCATGTTGGACAGCGGGAAATCGATCAGGCGGTAGCGGCCCAGAAACGGAACGGACGCGATGGGGCGATCCTTGAGCAGCACGCTGCCGTAGGTCGAAGAGTAGTTAGCGGTGATATAACCGATGGCCTTGCGATTGATCATCGGATCATTCCCCCTTCCCGATAACGACGTCATTTCCAACGACGGCCGTATCCTTGGTGGTATCGACAGAGCCGAGCTTCACGCCCTCTTCGACCGTGGAGTTCTCGCCCAAAATAGCGCGGCAGATGTGCGCGCCGCTCTTAACGTGCGCACCCGGCAGCAGCACGGAGTCCTCGACCACGGCTCGCTCCTCGATGATGACATCGGTCGAAAGGATCGAGTGGCGAGCGGTGCCGTAGATCTTGCAGCCGTTGGAGACCAGGCAGTCGTCCAGGCGGCCGTCCGGGCCAATGTAGTGCGGCGGACGCGTGGTGATGTTGGACATGATGGGGAAGTGCTTGTCAAACAGATCGAACTCGGGGTTGTTGCCCAACAGGTCCATCGAGGTCTCGTGGAAGCTGGCGATGGTGCCGACGTCCTTCCAAAAGCCGTGGAACTCGTAGCTGTACAGGCGCTTGCCCTCGCCGAGCAGTTTGGGGATGATGTCCTTGCCAAAGTCGTGGCTCGAGCGCTGGTCCAGAGCGTCCTCCTCGAGCGCCTCGATCAGCACGTCGGCCGAGAAGATGTAGATGCCCATGGACGCGAGATTCGAATCGGGCTTATCGGGCTTCTCGGTGAACTTGATGATGCGGCCGTCCTCGGGGTCGGTGGTCAGGATGCCAAAGCGGCTGGCCTCCTCCCAAGGCACGGGCATAACGCTCACCGTAAGGTCGGCGTTGTTCTCAATGTGCGTCTTGAGCATCTTGCGGTAGTCCATGCGATACAGGTGATCGCCCGAAAGAATCAGGACGTACTTGGGGTCGTTGGCCTTGATGTAGTCCAGGTTCTGCGTAATGGCGTCGGCCGTGCCCGCATACCAGGCGCCGCCGGTCTGCGTCTCGTACGGCGGCAGGATCGACACGCCACCGTCGCGGCTGTCCAGATCCCACGCCTCGCCGGAGCCCACATAGGCATGCAGCAGGTAGGGGCGATACTGCGTCAGAACGCCCACCGTGTCGATACCCGAGTTGGAGCAGTTGGACAGCGAAAAGTCGATAATGCGGAACTTACCACCAAAGCTAACCGCCGGCTTAGCGATCTTTTGGGTGAGTGCCCCCAATCGGCTGCCCTGTCCTCCTGCGAGGAGCATCGCGATGCATTCTTTCTTACTCATCGATTTCTCCTTCTGTCATCGATGTTCTTAAACCCATTAGCGACGGGCGCGGCGCTCGGTCGCGCCCGTCGAGTAATGCCGTGCTGGCATAAGGGAGCTCACGCGCCTTTACGCGTGCCAGATCTCGTCGCGGTACTCGCGAATGGTGCGGTCGCTCGAGAACCAGCCGCTCGAGGCGGTGTTGAGCAGCGCCTTGCGGTTCCAGGTCTCCTGGTCGCCGTAGCTGCCGGTGAGTTTCTCCCACGCATCCACGTAGCTGCGGAAGTCTGCCATGACTAGGTCGGGGTCGTTGTTGTTCATGAGCTCGTTGTAGATGCTCTCGAAGTTGCCCGAAAGACCCGCAAAGGTGTTGTCCTTGAGCTCGTCCATCACGCGGCCCAGACGCTCGCGATCGTTGTTGAGGGTATCCCACGCAAAGTAGCTGTTGGATGCCCAGAGCTGGTCGACCTCGGGAGCGGTCAGGCCAAAGATGGCCTCGTTCTCGCGGCCGGCCAGGTCTGCGATCTCGATGTTGGCGCCGTCGAGGGTGCCCAGCGTAATGGCGCCGTTCATCATGAGCTTCATGTTGGACGTGCCCGAGGCCTCCTTACCGGCCGTGGAGATCTGCTCCGAGATCTCGGCGGCGGGGTAGATAAGCTGGGCGTTGCTCACGCGGAAGTTGGGGATAAAGCAGACCTTCATGACCTCGTTCACGCGGGCGTCGTTGTTGATGACCTCGGCGACGGAGTTGATCAGGCGGATGGTCTCCTTGGCAAAGGTGTAGCTCGAGGCAGCCTTGCCGCTAAAGATGAAGGTCGTCGGCGTCACGTGGAAGTTGGGATCGGCGATGCGACGGTTGTAGATGTCCATCACCTTCATGATGTTCATGAGCTGGCGCTTGTAGGCATGGAAGCGCTTCACCTGGACATCGAAGACGGTGTTGGGGTCGATGACCAGACCGGTCTCGGCCTTAACGTAGGCGGCCAGACGCTCCTTGTTGGCGCGCTTGGAGGCGCCCACGGCCTTCAGGAACTCGGCGTCGTTCTGGAACTCCTTGAGCTTCTCCAACTCAAAGGCGTCCTTCAGCCAGCCATCGCCAATGGCCTCGGTCACGAGCTTGGCATAGGTGGGGTTGGCCTCGGCAAAGAAACGACGGTGTGAGATGCCGTTGGTCTTGTTGTTGAACTTCTCGGGCGTCAGGGCGTAGAAGTCCTTGAGCACGATGTTCTTGATGATGTCGGAGTGGATCTTGGCCACGCCGTTGACGCTATGGCTGCAGATCACAGACAAGTTGGCCATGCGAATCTCGCCGTCCCACAGAATGGCAGTCTGGCGCAGACGCTCCTGCCAGCCCTCCTGCGTGGTGTCGAACGACTCGTGCCAACGACGGCTGATCTCGTCGATGATCTGGTACACGCGGGGGAGGAGCTTGGAGAACGTGCCGATGGGCCACTTCTCCAGAGCCTCGGGCAGGATGGTGTGGTTGGTGTAGCTCACGACCTGCGTCACGATATTCCAGGCGTCGTCCCACTCGAGCTTCTTCTCATCGATCAGGATGCGCATGAGCTCGGGGCCGCACATGGCGGGGTGCGTGTCGTTGGTGTGGATGGCCACAAACTGCGGCAGCAGCTCCCAGTTCGCGCCGTGCTCCTTCTCAAAGGTGTCGAGCAGGCTGTAGATGCCGGCTGATACAAACAGGTACTCCTGCTTCAGGCGCAGCAGACGGCCGTGCTCGCCGGCGTCGTTGGGGTAGAGGATGGCGCTGATGGCCTCGGCCTCGGCGCGCTCGGCATCGGCCAGGGCGTAGTCGCCGCGGTTGAAGGCCTCAAGGTCGAAGTGCTCCTCGACCGGCTCGGCGGCCCAGACGCGCAGCTTGTTGACGGTCTCGCCGGCATAGCCCACCACGGGGATGTCGTAGGGGACAGCCAGGATGTCCTGCGTGTCCACCGTGCGGTAGAACGTGCGGCCGTTCTCTTCAAAGCCCTCGACGTGGCCACCAAACTTGATGGTCACGGCCTTGTCCTGACGGCGGACCTCCCAGGGATAGCCGTGGGTGAGCCACTCGTCGGTGGCCTCGACCTGGCTGCCGTTGACGATCTCCTGCTTAAACAGGCCGTAGCGGTAGCGCATGCCGTTGCCGTAGCCGGCAATGCCCTCGGCTGCCATGGAATCTAGGAAGCATGCCGCCAGACGGCCCAGGCCACCGTTTCCCAGCGCCGGATCGGGCTCCTGGTTCTCGATGACGGACAGGTCGAAGCCCATGTCGTCTAGTGCCTCGGCGACCATGTCGCGCACGCCAAAGTTGAGCAGGTAGTTGTCGAGCAGGCGGCCGATCAAAAACTCGATCGAGAAGTAGTACACGCGCTTCTTGCCCTCGGCGGCCGCACGGGCGTCGCTCTTGGTGGCAACGGTGCGGGCCTTCTCGGCCACGAGCTTGGCCAGGGCGTTAAAGCGGTCGAGGTCGCTGGCGGTCTCGACGCTCTTGCCGCTGATGCTCATGACGGCATCGCGATAGAGCTCGGTAAACTCCTGCTTGTTGTCGAAGATCCTATTCATACGTTCCTTTCCCCCGGGGATGTTTCTCCCGGAACGGTTATGACTTGTATCCTACGCCCCTGCGGGGCGGGTAATTACAGTGGTAACGGCTTTGTTACGCTTTCTTGGCAGGAGCCTTAACAGCGGCTGCCTTGGCCTTGGGGGCAGCCTTTTTGGTGGCTGCCTTCTTGGCCGTGGTGGACTTGGCCGTGGTCTTGGCGGCAGACTTGGCAGCCTTCGCCTTAGCCGGAGCCTTCTTAGCAGCCGCGGTCTTGGGCTTCACCGAGGATGTACGCTTGCGCGTCGCCTTCTTGGGCTCCTCGACCACGGGCGGCTTATAGCTGCTGGGACCGCGGCGCTTAAGCACCACACCTGCCAGACCGGGAACCTTGATCTCGATGGAGTCCATCTGCCCGTTCCAGGGATAGGGCTCGCTCGAGCAGGTGTAAGGCTCCTCACCGGCGTATCCGCTGCCGCCGAACTCGGGACGGTCGGAATCGAAGATGACCTCCCAGTCACCCTCGCGCGGCACGCCCACGCGGAAGCTCTCGTAGCTCGCCGGATCAAAGTTGATCAGAATCACCAGGTCGTCATCGACGTCCTCGCCCTGACGCACAAAGCTCACGATGGACTGCTTGGAGTTGTCCGCGTCGATCCAGGTAAAGCCGTCGTCGGTGTAGCCGCGCTCATACAGGGCGGGCTCGGCAGTGTACAGGTGGTTGAGCGCCTTAATGAACGCCTGATGATGACGGTGGGTCTCGTACTCCTCGGTCAAGAACCACTGAATGGACTCGTAGTAGCGCCACTCAATAAACTGGCCGATCTCGTTGCCCATAAAGTTGAGCTTGGCACCGGGGTGCGTCATCTGGTAGAAGGCCAGCGTTCGCAGACCGGCAAACTGGCGCCACCAGTCGCCCGGCATGCGACCGATCAGCGAGCACTTGCCGTGAACGACCTCGTCGTGGCTCAGCGGGCAAATGAAGTTCTCGGTAAAGGCGTACATGATGGAGAACGTGAGCAGGCCGTGGTTGCCGGGGCGCCATGGAAAATCGGTCTGCATGTAATGCAGGGTGTCGTTCATCCAGCCCATGTCCCACTTGTAGTGGAAGCCCAGGCCGCCGTCCTGCGGCGGATAGGTCACGAGCGGCCACGCGGTGGACTCTTCGGCCATCATCATCACGTCGGGGTAGTGCGCCTCTACGGCGCAGTTGACCTGGCAGATAAACGCGCTGGCGTCCAGGTCCTCCTCGGTACCGTACTTGTTGAACTTCTTCTGGCCGAGATCGTCGATGCCAAAGTTGAGGTACAGCATACTGGACACGCCGTCCATGCGAATGCCGTCTACGTGGAAGTTCTCGAGCCAATACAGCACGTTAGAGACCAGGAAGGAGCGGACCTCGCCGCGGGCGAAGTCGAACTTATGCGTGCCCCAGTTGGGGTGAATCTCGTGCTCAAACAGCATGTGGCCGTTAAAGGTGGCAAGGCCGTGGGAGTCGGCACAAAAGCCGCCGGGCACCCAGTCCATGATCACGCCGATGCCCGCCTCGTGGCACGCATCGATAAAGTGCATGAGCTGCTGCGGGTTACCGTAGCGCGACGTGGCAGCATAGTAACCGGTCGTCTGGTAGCCCCAGGAGCCATCAAAGGGATGCTCCATGAGCGGCATGACCTCGATATGCGTGTAGCCCATGTCGCGCACGTAGTCCACGAGCTCGACCGACAGGTCGTCGTAGGTGTAAAACTCGCCGCGCTGCGCAGGGAAGGGATCCATGGGGCCGGGGTAGTTGCCGTATTCGTCGGGCTCTCCCTGCGGCGCGTCACCGTGGCGCTTCCACGAGCCAATATGCACCTCGTAGATGTTAAGCGGCTGCGACATGTGGTTGTGGCCGGCGCGGCGCTTGAGCCACGCGGCGTCATTCCACTTGTAGCCATCGAGGGTCCACAGCACGCTCGCGGTACCCGGAGGGCACTCGGCCTTAAAGGCATACGGATCGGCCTTGTAGAGCTTCTCGCCCTCGTTGGTTTCGATAAGGTACTTATAGAGCTGGCCCTGCTCGGCGCCAGGAATAAAGCCTTCCCAAATAGCGCTCGTATGCACGGGCACCAGCGGGTTGGCTCGTTCATCCCAGTCGTTAAATTCGCCAATGACATGGACACTCTTTACATCGGGCGCCCAAACGCAAAAGCGCCAGCCGCGCGTACGGTTCTGCGTGTCGGGATGCGCGCCCATCTTTTCCCAGCTGCGCTCCCACATACCAATGCCAAACAGGTAGACATCGTCCTTGGAGAGCTCCGGTGCGTGTGGAGCCGGTTTGCGGGTTGCGGGCTTTTTAGCCGTTGGCTTTAGCTTTGTATCGCTCACGTTTGATCCCATCATGACGCGGCAGCGTGTTGCCTTGGTGACTAGATGCGAAAGGTCCAAGGCTGCACGAATCGAAGGGACGGCGAAGTTTCTGTGATTCGTTCCACCTCGCGTGCTCGGTGGAACTTTCGGCAGAAACTACGATAACACCTGTGCGTTAGTTTTATGGACGAAAGCGGATTTGCGGGGGCGTTTAATCGGTAAGCGACATGTTTATACCACTGGCAGAATTGCCGTGGTAAAACTCTTGACACTTTTACCAATTAGGGTTTCAAAATTGTTAGCCTGACGTTTGGTAAAACGTTTTTAGCAGGTTGTTTACCATTTGACATCGAAAGGTTCGTTTATGTCCCATACCGCCGCTCCCAAGGTTGCTTTTATTTTCGATTGCGACGGCACGTTAGTTAATAGCACACCCGTTTGGGCTTATGCTCAGTCAGAGTTATTGCACCGCCACGGGATTGACGTGACCGTGGATGACTTTGCCCAATTTGAGCATTTGTCGCTCGAGGACGAGTGCCAGGCCTACCACGACACGTGGGGCATTGGCGCGAATGGCGAGGAGCTGTATCGCGAGCTGGGGGAGATTTTGATCGATGGGTACTCCAAGGTTCCGCCGCGCGAGGGTCTCCTGGTATTTTTGGAGCAGGCGAAGGCGGCGGGCATTGCCATGTGCGTGGCTACGTCCACGCCGGCCGAGCTGGTGCAGTCTGCGCTCGCAGGTGCGGGGCTCGACGCTTACATGGAGTTTGTTACCACGACGGGTGAGGCGGGACGCTCCAAACAGTTCCCCGATGTGTATGAACTTGCGCTGCGCCGTCTGGAGGAACGCCACGGGCACAAGTTTGAGCGCGCTTGGGTGTTTGAGGACGCCGTCTTTGGCTTAAAGAGCTCTGGCTCCGCCGGCTTTAAGCGCGTAGGTATTTATGACCCGCACGGCCGCATGAAGCGCGACGAGGTGCGTTCCAACTGCGATATCTTTATCGACAGCTACGAGGACCTGGATCTGGCCCGCGTGCTTTCGTTTAAGGGATAGGCGAGGGCTGTGGCTTGCAAGGTATTAGTGGTCTGCGGCTCGCCCGTGGTGGCGAGCATGGATCTGTTGCGTAGGCTAGCAGGGGGGTGCGACCACGTTGTCGCCGTGGACCGCGGACTCGATGCGCTGCTGGGCGCTGGCCTGAGCTGCGACGTCTATGTGGGGGATGCCGACACGGTGAGTGATGCGGGTCGTGCGTTGGTCGATGCCGCCACCGACTTTGAAGTTGAGCGCCACGACCCGTACAAGGACTATACCGATCTGGCGCTCGCGCTCGATTCCGTCCGGCGTCGCTGGCCGGGTGCCGAAGTGGTTGCAACCTGCGCCACCGGCGGCCGGCCGGATATGGCCCTGTCCGTCCTAGGCCTACTAGCAGCCTACAAAGATGCCCCCGTCTGGATCAAAGTAGACGAAGTGACGGCCAGAATCCTGCACCAGGACGAAACCTGGACCATCGAAAACGCCGAGGGCAAAACCTTCTCTATCATCGCGATCGCCCCAGAAACGGTAATAAGCGAACACGGCCTAGAATGGGAACTAAACCATTCCCCGCTAGGACTCTTGGCGGATACAGGCATCAGCAACGTCGTCAGGTCAACCGCAAAGATTACCGTCCACCAAGGAACTGCAATAGCGTATTTGTTACATGAGGGTTTTATCGGGACGGTGGGTTAATTGACTGATTTTGCCGAAGTCAAAATCAGTCAATTCAGCCCCGTCCCAGGAAAACCCGTAAGGCGGACAATCAATCCAAAATTCCCCCTTGCATCCCCGTAAACATTCCCCTATAGTATCTCCTCGTCACGGGGGCGTAGCTCAGCTGGGAGAGCGCTTGACTGGCAGTCAAGAGGTCAGGGGTTCGATCCCCCTCGTCTCCACCATCGTGAATGCAAAGGCCTTCGGAATCCCGAAGGCCTTTTTCATGCAAAAATACCTTGTGCCACAAACCCCACCTACGCCAACAAAAAGTTGCGCAATTTATTTCCCATGTCTGTACATAGTTTGTTAGACAAACGCGATTACCAGTGCAGCCCACTGCTCCAGTTGGGCTTCAGGAACGCTCCCAATTATTGCCAGCACCCCAATAACCTGCGTCAACGTGAACAACATTCCAAAACAACCCCCTTAAGCACGTCAAATGAACGATATGTTGTCCAACGCAGCCCAAATCAGTTTCATTAACAGCTTGTGCTAGGATACATACCGTTACATGGGTTCAACTGTGCTCGCGGCTCCAGTAAGCCATAAAGCGCAGGGTCGATCAGCATCCGGCCGTAACGGCGGTGCCAGAAACACCACGAGCTCCAATAAAGAAGTCATGCGACGTTACTTATTTGCATTGAGTTAATTCACAGGTGTAAATAGTTATTAGGTTGCATGTCAAAGCGTAACAGCCTTACAGCTGTTTGCGTGCGGTCCAGTTTTGTTCCCGCTTGACTGGTTCGCACGCAGCCAGCTGGGGACGCGGTCATTTTGCGATACACGTCCGCGTCTCTAGCAACTGCGCTTATACATACCGTTCACGGTGGGGCAGAGCCACGCGCTTGTCTAACTGGGCTCAGGGTTTGAATATGGAGCGCCTTCGCGCACAAGCGCCCTGGCGAAGCCATACCCAAACCCCGTGAGCCACACGTAAGACAGCAAGGGGGTGGTGCTCGTGTGGTATGTGATCCAGGTCATTAACGGCCGCGAAGACGTAATGCGCGAGCGCATTGAGCGTATGGTGCCGGCTGGTGCCATGCAGGAGCTCTTTTATCCCCAGTTTCAAACCGAAATTAAAGTACACGGCGAATGGGTCAATACGACCAAGCCGTTGTTCCCCGGTTATCTCATCTGCGATACGGCAGACCCCCGCACCGTTCAACAGTATTTGCTGCGCATGGACGACTTTGCCCGGGTGCTATCCCAGGACGGTCAGTTTGTGCCGCTGGCAAAAGAAGAGGTCCAGCTTATTGGCGGCTTTACGCATAGGGGAGACCGCGTGGTGCCCATGAGCGAGGCCCTAAAAGACGGTGACCAGGTCATAGTGACGGCAGGTCCGCTGTTGGGCCACGAAGGCCTTATCAAAACCATTAACAGACGCAAGAGCACTGCTTATTTGGAGCTCGACCTGTGCGGTCGACGAGTGACTACGCGCGTTGGCCTTGCCGTGCTTTCGGTCGAGCAGCGTGTAATGCGAAACCTTAAAAAGGCGATCGCCTAGCTGCGGGCTGTCGCTATGCAGAACAGGGAGGATCCCCGACTTGGGGACGAAGTGTTGGAAGAGAACGTGTCGGATAAACCTCAATATGCAACGGATGCGCCCGCGGGGGCGGCGCTCATCGCTCGGGCCATGGAACGGCGTGAGGGCGCCGGTCGCTACAAGGCCATGCAATCCATCATGGACTGGGATCGCTCGCGCCTGGCCTACCGTGCCGTTAAGCGCGCGTTCGTCATCGTATTCAGCAGTGTCGCGCTCGTCGCTATCGCGATCCCAAGCCTAATTCTCGCCGCGGCCATCCGGTTGGAGAGCGAGGGCAGCCCCTTCTACAGCCAGATCCGCGTGGGACAGACCCGCCCCGACGGCAGCCTGACAACATTCCGCATGTGGAAGTTCCGTTCCATGTACAAGGACGCCGACGAGCGCCTCGTCGAGCTAATGGATCAAAACGAGATCGACGGCGCCATGTTCAAGATGAAGGAGGATCCGCGCATCACCAAGATCGGTAAATTCATCCGCAAACATTCCATCGACGAGTTCCCGCAGTTCCTGAATGTGTTCCTGGGCCAGATGTCGGTCGTGGGCCCGCGTCCGCCGTTGCCGAATGAGGTGGCCGAGTACACCGAGTACGACCTACAGCGCCTGGCCGTGAAGCCCGGCATTACCGGATGGTGGCAGGTTACTGATCGAAACTCAACTGGTTTCGACGGTATGGTACAGCGAGATCTTGAGTACATTGCGAGGCGTGGCATTCTCACCGACTTAAGGATTATCGCCCTCACCGTTATTGAAGTAATCACGGGAAAGGGTGCGTTTTAGTGCTTAAGTCCTATCATCATTATCCCGAATTAAACCGTGTGCCCGTGATCGATGTCCCGATCACGGGGCACCAATATGTCTGAATGCGTCGATTTCATTACCCATAATATCGATAATCTGTATGGCGAGTATATCTGCGTCTCTAACGCCCATACGTCGGTCATGGCCCATGACGATCCCAGCTACTGGTCCTGTCAGGCTGAGTCCGTTATGTCCGTTCCCGATGGGAAGCCCCTATCGGTTGTCGGCCGAAAGACGGTCACGACGATGGGGCGCGTGACCGGTCCGGATCTGATGCGCGAGATTTTCAGTATTTCCGCTCAGCACGGATGGAGCCATTACTTCTACGGCAACGAACAGAAAAACCTCGAGGCGCTCAAGGAATCGCTTCAGGAAGAGTATCCAGGCTTGGAAATTGCTGGCATGGAGCCTTCCGTCTTTCGTCCGCTTTCCGATGGCGAGAAACGAGACCTTTCACGACGCATTGCCGATTCTGGCGCCGACTTTGCATGGATTGCACTTGGCGCTCCGCGCCAGGAAGTCCTCATGCATGAGCTTAAAGGCGGCCCTCAGCCACTGATGATCGGCGTAGGGGGAGCCTTCAACGTCCTCGCCGGCGTGGTGCCGGAGGCACCGATTTGGATGCAGAACCTAAGTCTCGAGTGGCTATACCGCCTGATGCAGGAACCGAAGCGACTATTCAAACGATATCTCGTTACTAATACCAAATTTCTCTTTTACCAGTTCACGGGCGCTAAACGCAAGGAAGGCAAGTAGATGAAACCCACCACCGCATTCAAGGACAAGACCCTCATGATCACGGGCGGCACCGGCTCGTTCGGCAACACCGTGCTCAAGCACTTCATGAACACCGACCTGGCCGAGATCCGCATCTTCTCCCGCGACGAGAAGAAGCAGGACGACATGCGCCACCGCCTGCAGGAGAGGTCCCCCGAGCTCGCCTCCAAGGTGCGCTTCTTCATCGGCGACGTCCGCAACGCCCAGTCGGTGCGCGACGCCATGCACGGGGTCGACTACATCTTCCACGCCGCCGCCCTGAAGCAGGTTCCCTCCTGCGAGTTCTTCCCCATGGAGGCCGTGCGTACCAACGTCATCGGCACGGACAACGTTCTGCACGCCGCCATCGACGAGGGCGTGGACCGCGTCGTGTGCCTGTCCACCGACAAGGCGGCCTACCCCATCAACGCCATGGGCAAGTCCAAGGCCATGATGGAGTCCATCATCTACGCCAACGCCCGAAACGGCGCCGGCCGCACCACCATATGCTGCACCCGCTACGGCAACGTCATGTGCTCGCGCGGCAGCGTCATCCCGCTGTTCATCGACCGCATCCGCAAGGGCGAGCCGCTGACGGTCACCGACCCGAACATGACCCGCTTCCTGATGAACCTGGACGAGGCGGTCGACCTCGTGCAGTTCGCCTTCGAGCACGCCAACCCCGGCGACCTGTTCATCCAGAAGGCGCCTGCCTCCACCATCGGCGACCTCGCCGAGGCGGTCCAGGAGGTCTTCGGCCGCGTGGGCACCCAGGTGATCGGCACCCGTCACGGTGAGAAGCTCTTCGAGACCCTCATGACCCGCGAGGAGCGCCTGCGCGCCGAGGACATGGGCGGCTACTACCGCGTGGCATGCGACTCGCGCGACCTGAACTACGACAAGTTCGTCGTAGACGGCGAGGTGGAGACCCAGGCCGACGAGTCCTACACCTCCCACAACACCGAGAGGCTCGACGTGGAGGGCACCATCGCCAAGATCAAGACCGCCGAGTACGTACAGCTGGCGCTCGAGGGCCGCGAGCACGAGGCGGTGCAGTAGGGTGCGTGTCCTCGTCACCGGCGCCAGGGGCTTCGTAGGGAAAAACCTCTGCTACGCCCTCAAGAACATAAGGGACGGCAAGGACCGCCGCGAGAAGTATCAGGGGCTGCTCCCGCTCGAGGTCATGGAGTATGACCTCGACTCGACGCCCGAGGAGCTGGAAGGCTACTGCTCCCGCGCCGACTTCGTCTTCAACCTGGCCGGCGTCAACCGCCCCAAGGACCAGGCGGAGTTCATGGAGGGCAACTTCGGGTTCGCCTCCACGCTGCTGGATGCCCTCGAGCGCCACGGGAACACGTGCCCCGTCATGCTCTCCAGCTCCGCGCAGGCGAGCCTTTCCGGCCGTTTCAAGGGCTCGGTCTACGGCGAGTCGAAACTGGCGGGGGAGGGCCTGTTCCGCGATTATTCCGAGCGCACGGGCGCCCCGGTGCTCATCTACCGCTTCCCCAACCTCTACGGCAAGTGGTGCCGCCCGCGCTACAACTCCGCCGTGGCCACCTTCTGCGACGCCATCGCCAACGGCCGCCCCTACACCGTCAACGACCCCTCGGTGGAGCTGGAGCTCCTCTACATCGACGACCTCGTCGACGAGATGCTGGGCGCCCTGCTGGGGGAGGAGCACCGCTGCGGATACGAGGGGCTCGAGCGCGTCGACGGTGATGATTTCTGCTACGTCCCCGGGACCGACGTGAAAACCCTGGGCGAGATCGTCTACCTGCTGGGCAGCTTCCGCGACAGCCGCGAGACGCTTTCGGTGCCGGACCTTTCCGAGGGATCCTTCTCCAAGAAGCTCTGGAGCACGTTCCTGTCCTACTACGAGCCGGGGCACTTCGCCTACTGTCTGAAGCCCAACACCGACGAGCGCGGCTCGTTCACCGAGTTCCTGCGCACGCCGGAGCGCGGCCAGGTCTCCATCAACGTCTCGAAGCCCGGCATCACCAAGGGCAACCACTGGCACATGAACAAGTGGGAGAGGTTCCTGGTGGTCTCCGGCAACGCCTCCATCAAGTTGAGGAAGGTGGGGGGACTCCGATGGAAACCCATTCCCCGTCGACGAGTACGTCGTCTCCGGCTCGGACATGCGCGCCGTGGAGATGATCCCCGGCTACACGCACTCCATCACCAACCTGTCCGACACCGAGGACCTCGTGACGGTAATGTGGGCCAACGAGCCCTTCGACCCCGAGAACCCCGACACCTACTACGAGGAGGTCTAGCCGCATGGGCAAGGACTATTCCGATATCGCATTCAAGGACGACGGCCGCCTGAAGCTGCTGATCATCGTGGGCACCCGCCCCGAGGTCATCCGCCTGTCCGAGGTCATCAAGAAGTGCCGCCGCCACTTCGACTGCCTGCTGGCGCACACCGGGCAGAACTACGACTACACGCTCAACGGCATCTTCTTTCGCGACCTGTCGCTGGACGACCCGGACGTCTACCTGGACGCCGTGGGCTCTGACCTGGGCGAGACCGTCGGTAACATCATCGCGGCGAGCTACAAGCTCATGGTCGAGGTCCAGCCCGACGCGCTACTCATCCTGGGCGACACCAACAGCTGCCTTTCCGCCATCGCGGCCAAGCGACTGCACATTCCAATCTTCCACATGGAGGCGGGCAACCGCTGCAAGGACGAGTGCCTGCCCGAGGAGACCAACCGCCGCATCGTCGACGTGATCTCCGATGTCAACCTGGCCTACTCCGAGCACGCCCGCCGCTACCTCAAGGACACCGGCTGCGCCCCGGAGCGCACCTACGTCACGGGCTCTCCCATGGCGGAGGTCCTGCGCGCGAACCTGGACAAGATCGAGGCTTCTGACATCCTCTCCGAGCTCGGTCTGGAGCCCAAGCGCTACATGCTGCTCTCCGCCCACCGCGAGGAGAACATCGACACCGAGGCGAACTTCACGAGCCTGTTCTCCGCGATCAACGCCCTGGCCGAGAAATACGACATGCCGATCCTGTACTCCTGCCACCCGCGCTCCCGCAAGCGCCTGGAGGCCACCGCCTTCCAGCTGGACCCGCGCGTGCGCATGCACGAGCCTATGGGCTTCCACGACTACAACTGCCTGCAGATGAACGCCTTCGCGGTGGTCTCCGACTCCGGCACCCTTCCCGAGGAGTCGAGCTTCTTCGCGAGCGTCGGCCGCCCGTTCCCGGCGGTGTGCATCCGCACCTCCACCGAGCGCCCCGAGGCGCTGGACAAGGCGTGCTTCACGCTCGCCGGCATCTCCGAGAAGGGGCTTCTGCAGGCCGTCCACACCGCCGTCGAGCTCGACGCAGAGGGGTCGCTGCCCGAGGCGCCCGTTCCCGACTACGCCGACGAGACCGTGTCCACCAAGGTGGTCAAGATCATCCAGAGCTACGCCGGCGTCGTGGACAAGATGGTGTGGAGGAAGAGCATTTAATGGCCTCGACTGACATCAAAACGACTGATGCACTCGTTGAAGAGACTCTGCACATGGCTGAGAGTCTTGAAAGGCCACTTCGCTATGTGCAGTTGAACAGCTTCTACAATGGATCGACAGGCGCCATTATGCGCGGACTTCATTCTCAGCTTTCTTCACGCGGGGTCGACTCCTATTGCTTTTGGGGAAGGCGACATGAAAGCATTGACGATCACATGCAGTGCTGTGCCAGCAAGCCCGAGGTATGTCTTCATGGAGCCATGACCCGGCTGCATGACCGCATGGGCTTCTACTCCAAGCGCGATACCGCCAAACTATTGAAACGCCTGGACGAAATTGATCCAGATGTCATCCATCTACACAACATCCATGGCTACTGGGTGAACATTGAAATGCTGTTCGGTTGGCTTGCGACGCACCGTTGTCAAGTCAGATGGACTCTGCATGACTGTTGGGCATTCACTGGCCATTGCGCATACTTTTCTTATGCGAAGTGCACTCAATGGAAGACCCGTTGCGCACGCTCAAAATCATGCCCACAGTTGGGCACTTATCCCAAGACAATCTCCAAAGCGAGCTGTGCGAGGAACTTTGAGGACAAGAAACGTATCTTTACGAGCGTGCCGCCCGCGCGAATGACGCTCATAACTCCTTCCCAATGGCTCAGCAACCTTGTTGAAGAGAGCTTCTTGAAGGACTACCCTGTGGAGGTGCGTCACAACACCATCGACGGGGCCGTGTTTAGGCCGACTCCGAACGACTTTCGCGAGCGATACGGCATTGGCGACAGGTTCATGATTCTCGGCGTTGCGAGCCCCTGGACCGAACGTAAAGGGCTCGGTGACTTCATTCAGCTTGCTGATGAGCTCGACAGCAAGAAGTACGCGATTGTACTTGTGGGCTTGAGCGAGAAGCAGATAAAGCGGCTCCCGAACGGCATCATAGGCCTCACTCGTACCAATTCACCGCAGGAACTCGCTGGCATCTATTCGACCGCTGACGTGTTCTTCAACCCGACGGTCGAGGACAATTTCCCAACGGTGAACCTTGAGGCAGAAGCATGTGGGACGCCCGTAGTTACATACGACACTGGGGGATGCAAAGAGACGCTGCAGTTAAAGAAATCGCTTTGCTGTACTGATTACAACACTTCACTGATTTCCATAATGTCGTTAGTAAGAAAATCCAAAGACTGCGTTGTGAACAAAAGAAACGCTTGTACGATAAATACAGGAGAGGTTGATTTCAGATGAACCTCCTTCTTATAGCGGCAGCTGGAAGCGCAATCTCCTTTACATTTTTCAAGTGGAAGTTATTCGGGCCCGTTGATGTATTTTCTTTAATAACAATTTTAACTTTGTTTTACTATATTAAAACTATTGTTACGCATGGCAGATCGCTTGCGAGAGGAAATCTCACATCCGTCACTGCGAAGTCATTAGTTATTTTTTGTGTTTTTGGCTTATTTATTGTTTGTTTAAGCCTAACAAGCTTCTCAACCTTACTGCCTGTTTCAAATTTGGTCTATGATTTGAGCTATATTCCACGACAGGCTTACTACTATTTCTTTATTCCATTAGTTGTACTTGCTGGAATTACGACAAATGCGGATAGGACACTTCGTTTTATAAAAAAGCACTATAAGGTAATATTTTTATTCGTTTATTGCTCTTTCGTACTGCAAAATTCTACTTTTGCATTGGGCGTTTCCGCATCGCTTGTCCTTGGTTTCCTTCTACTATTAGGAGATGAAAGGGATAAGGTTGGCTCAGCCCTTCTGCTGTTAATTCTGGAATTAAGCCCTATTCACGTAGGTGGCGAATCGACACAATTAATCATACGACTCCTTCTTCTTGCCTTTTACTGTTTCAAAGATTCGGAATCGCTATATCGTAGAACCCGATTATTTGGATTAATGGGAGTTACAGCTTGCCTTTTGGTTCCACTTATAGTTCCAAGTTTATCGCACTTATTTGATGCAAACTCTTCCTGGCGTTTATTATATTGGAATGATCAAATGCTTAACCTTGTTCACTCTTATGGGCTTGGTGTGGGCTATGGAACATCTTACGCGTCACTCAATTTTGTAGGTCCAGTTGGAGCGATTGTTAGTGGACCTTTTGCTCCAGACGCAGAATACTCGTATATGGAAAAGCTGTTTGTCGTCGGGTCGCACAATAGCTTTGTGGCCGTGGCGTTTAGAACGGGAGTCGTTGGCATCGCATCGCTACTTGCTGCAATTTTTTCCCAATCACAACGAGACTTATATGCAAGCAGTGTTTATAATCGCGCGGCATCTTTTGGTTTGATTTCCTCAGTTGTAATGATTTGTTTTAACGTCGGACTGGAAAGCCCCGGGTATTTTTTTGTTTTCGCCGCATGTATGGCGATCAAGATTGCCATTGAATCGGGTAGCGGACAAATGAGCTGCGGTAATACTCCATTTTGTGCGGAGTTAAATTCACGATCAAATCGAACATGGAATAATTCGATTGGCTGATGTGGAATGAATACATATATTTTTGTCGCTGAGACCATATATGGTTTAGGCGGAAGTCAAAGGTACATTCTTGATAAAGCTAGATGGCTAACCGCGCAAGGATGGGATGTCCACTTTGTATTTAGTTCGCTCGGTGAAGAGGTTCTAGATTTTAGTTGCGTGACTGCCCATCATTTCCCACTTTTAATGTGCAGGCCCGCTATTGCTCCAAAACGAACTGTTACGAATTTGATTGAGGAATTAAAAGCGAATCTTAATATGGGTGACCTCGTGGTGGTCGAATCGAGCTCTTATGACTACGCGTTTTGGGGCGAGCTGATTGCGGAGGAGCTTAAAGCTAAGCATTTAATCTTTGACCTTGACGAAGTACCTCCGCGATTGAGCAAGGACGAAATAGAGTTCTTTCGCTTTAAGCTTGAGCGCGGTGAACTTGCATGCATCACTACATCATGCCTCAGAAGAGTCTTTCCTGAAATGACCGAGCAAGAGCTTTGTCAATACATCTTGGTTGCATATATGGGTGACGCAGTCGAGGATATTCCCTTCGATACTACCAGTCTTCCTGAGGCTGACTTTAGGATTGGGTTGGTATCAAGGTTAGACAAAAACTTCGTGCCTAATGTGTTCGATGAGGTGGCACGTTTCAGCAGGGATTTTCCAGAACTACGCATCAGTTTTCTTATCGTAGGAGACACAAACAACGAAGCCCTGTTACATAGTCTTTTCTCTTCTGTTGAGAATATTGACAATCTTGATGTAATACGCTTGGGCTTCATGGCCCCCATTCCGCGTAATCTGATCAAAAGCTTCGATCTGGCTGTCGCAAAGTCTGGGTGTGCATGGGCCTGTGCTCGTAATGGAATCCCTACAGCCGTTTACTCTATGGACACGGATGAAGCAATGGGCATTCTTGGCATAGACTTCGATCACTCTCCTGCACGCTCCGACGGAGAGCCAAAAAATTTGTGTGCCATCATCCAATCAGTTCTCATCGATCGTCTCTGCGATGGAAAAGATATCGTAAGTATGTTGCCTTCTGAAGAAGTCAAATTCGATAAGCACTTCAACTTCCTGAATGCCTCGGTGAAAACAGAGTCTTATTGGGAAGTAAAGAAAATTAGAACCACAGTTCTTAGGCTTTTCACGTCGCTAGCAACGCTCGCGTGCGGAAAATATCCGTTGGATATGGTTTCAAATGTGAAAAGGGTGCTGCGCTTTGTCTAATGAATTGGATTCGTTAAAGAGCGCGACTATATCGTCTTTAATTTGGAAAGTTTTTGAAAAAGGCGGCCGTGCGCTTGTTGAACTTGCCGTGCAAATTGTCATGGCTCGCATTCTTGCTCCCGCAGAATTTGGTGCTCTCGCCATCATGTTGGTGTTTGTGAATGTTGGCAACGTTATCGTTCAGTCTGGATTGAACACTTCCTTAGTGCAATCCGATTGTATTGATGATACTGACTTATCGACTGTGTTTTGGCTCAGCTTTGGAACCTCTGCTGCGTTGTTCTTGGTAGTGTTTTTTGCGGCACCTGCAATTGCAAAATTTTATATGATGCCTCAAATTGTTTGGCAGCTAAGGACTTTAGGTCTCCTTCTCTTGATTACAGCATTTAATTCTGTGCAAGTTGCTGTCGTTCAGCGAGAATTGCAGCTTCGCAAAGTGTTTAATGCCACCGTTACCGCCGTGACCATCTCGGGTGCTGCCGGAATTGCTTCCGCCCAAGCCGGCGCGGGTTTATGGGCTTTGGTTCTCCAGCAACTAATCTATCAATTTGCCAACTGCATTGTTCTTGGATTTCAAGTAAGGTGGTTTCCGCAATTTATATTTGATTGTAAAAAGGCGAGAAAACATTTCAGCTATGGATGGAAATTGCTTCTTTCAGGGTTGCTCGACACTAGCTACCAATCCTTATCTGACCTCCTCATCGGAAAACAATTCAGCGCTTTAAGTCTTGGGCTAGTCTCACAGGGAAAGAAATATCCCCAGGCGATTGGCTCTCTGCTCGATGGCGCGATACAGCCTGTAATGTTGTCGGCTGTATCGCGCATGCAAGATGACCCAACAAATGTAAAGAGACTTGTGCGAAGAGCGTTGAAAACATCGACTTTTCTCATCGTACCCTCAATGACTCTATTTGCCATTGCGGCAAAACCAATAGTGGACATCGTATTAGGTGAAAAATGGTTGTCCTGCGTGCCATTCCTTCAAATGTACTGCTTTATCTACGCGCTATTACCTATACACACAACCATCTGCAGGCACTTAACGGCATGGGGCGTTCTGATCTGTTCCTGAAGCTTGAACTTATCAAAAAGGCATATGGTATCTGCTTCATTTTGTTTGCGGCCTTTGTATTAAAGGACGTTTACCTAATGGTAGCCATGTATATGATTACCGGCATCATCTCAACTTTTGTTAACGCTTACCCCAATAAGCGCGTTATTGGGTACTCCTATTCTGAGCAATTACGTGACATTGCTCCAGCGTTCGTTATTGCCGCCCTCGCAGGAGGACTCGCATTTTTTTGCGGTTCATTTGCCGCCTCGCCTGGAATTCAAATTCTTGCCGAAGTAGCCGTGATGGCAATTGTCTATGTTGGCATCGCAGGAATTTTTAAACTCGAAGCCTTTGAATACCTCATCAATACCGCCAGGGATTTCTTGGGTGCAAAACGTCGTTAAAGACGTTGCGTCAATACTGTAACCGTTTTAGCCATCGTTCTTTGAAAGCAGCATAGCGAAGGGAAGGTACCTGATATGGGTAACCGCATTCTTGTCACACGATCATCCATGCCTCCTATGGAGGAATACTTTGAAGAAGTCGCGCCTCTTTGGAAAAGCCATTGGCTTACCAATATGGGTGTTGAGCATGAGAAACTTGAGGCTGACCTCAAGGAGCGTTTGGGAATTAACAACCTTGCGTTGTTTACAAACGGTCACAATGCCCTAGAGTGCATCCTCGAGGCCATGGCTCTTCCGACCGGTGGAGAGGTCATCACTACACCGTTCACCTTTGCCTCTACCACTCACGCTATCGTGCGAAAGGGACTTACTCCCGTGTTTGCCGACGTGAATCCCGTGAATCTAACGTTGGATCCCGAAAGCATTGAACGATTAATCACCCCGCGCACCTGCGCCATCGTGCCCGTCCATGTATACGGTAATCTTTGCGATGTCGACGCCATCCAGGGGATCGCTGACCGTCACGGACTGAAAGTCATATATGATGCCGCCCACGCCTTCGGCGTCGAGCGCGTGAACGAGGACGGAAGCAGCGATAGTGCGGCGGCATTCGGCGACGCGTCTATGTTCAGCTTCCATGCGACCAAGGTATTCAACACCATCGAGGGCGGTTGCGTCTGCTTCAAGGATGAAGATTTGTATCCGCTGCTCAAACAATGGAAGAACTTCGGCATTACAGGTCCCGAGGACGTTGAGTACGTCGGTGGCAATGCCAAGATGAATGAGTTCTGCGCCGCTATGGGCGTCTGCAATCTTCGTCACCTGGACGCCGAGATCGGCAAGCGCAAGGCCGTTGCTGAGCGTTATTGGGACAACCTTGAAGGCACGGCCGGCGTGACCGTTTTCCGTCCCGCCAATAACATCCGCCACAACTATGCGTACCTTCCAGTGCTGTTCGATCCGAGCGTCTTCGGCGCCTCGCGCGATGACGTATTCGATGCCCTTGACAAGGCTGGCGTCGGCGCACGCAAATACTTCTATCCGCTGGTCAACGATTACGCATGCTATCGAAGCGTGTACTCAAGCGACCGCACGCCAGTGGCAAAGAAGGCTGCATCCCAGGTGATCACGCTTCCCATGTACGCCGATTTGACGTTGGAAGACGTTGACCGCATCTGCCATGTCGTTCTCGATACCGGAAAGACCATTTAGGAGATTCCCATGAGCAACGTTCTCGTCACGTCCATCGGGTCGGTTTCCGCCGACATAACCATCAAGTCGCTCAAGAGACTTGGACATCGCGTCATCGGCGCCGACATCTACCCACGCGAATGGGTAGTGGACGCCTATAACGTCGATGAGTTCTACAGAATTCCATTGGTGAGTGACGCCGACGCTTACCTCTCCGAAGTCCACGAGATCTGTGAGAATGAGCGCATCGATTACTTCATCCCCCTCATCGACCCCGAGGTGGACCTCCTTAACGAGAGCCGTGCCTGGTTTGAGGAACACAATGTTACGCTTTGCATATCGACCAAGCGCTCGCTAGACATCATCCGTAACAAGAAGATCCTGCAGGACTTCATCAAATCTGAAGTCCCCGAGGTCAACGGTATCCCGACTCTCATGGTTGACGCCACGGACAAGCTCCCCTGGGAGTATCCTGTCGTGGTGAAGCCGTATGACGGGCGTTCCAGTCAGGGCCGAGAGTACATCGGCTCTGACGAGGAGTGGGAGACGTATAAGGAAAAGCGCTCGGGCTCGAAGAGTATCGTGGAGCCGTTTGTGAGCGGACCCATCGTAATGGTTGAGGTCATACGACAGGAGTCATCGGGAAGGTGCGTCTGTGTCACTCGTCAGGAGCTCGTGAGTACACCCCACGGCTGCGGCACGACCGTGCACGTCTATTCCGATCCCGAGCTAGAGAACGCAAGCCGAACTCTCGCCGCGAAGCTCGGCGTTAACGGCTGCGTGAATTTTGAGTACATTAAGCACGAGGACGGGCGCCATTTCTTCGTCGAATGCAATCCCCGTTACTCAGCCGGTCTCGAATTCTCCTACCTTGCCGGTTACGACTGCATCGCGAACCATCTCGACTGCTTCGGCAGCCGCATGATCGATGATTTCGAGTTGCGCGCCCCGTTCATTTCCGCTCGCAAGTATGAAGAATACGTTACTTCCATCGAAAGATAATTGTATCTTTTGCTAGGGACGGTATGAGCACGTTCACATTTCATTAAATAACTGGTTTTCGGGCTCAGTACGCGGGAGATTCAATACCTCGCGTACTGAGCCCTTCGCTTCAAAACTAAAGCAAATGGCCTAATTCACTAGGATCGCATATCGGCAGCAGATGGATCTATCATCGGTTTTCGATTTCATTCCAACCGGGAGTAACTGTCGGCTGCTTCGCCTCTATGCCATGCTTGGTCTCGCGGCCTCATATTAGTTAAGGATTTTCATGAAAGGCATCATCCTCGCCGGCGGGTCCGGCACCCGGCTACATCCCATAACAAAGGCGGTCAGCAAGCAACTGCTACCTATTTACGATAAGCCGCTTGTCTATTATCCGTTAAGCGTCCTGATGCTTGCGGGCATCCGCGAGGTGCTCGTCATTTCGACGCCGCGTGACCTGCCCGCTTTCAAGGAGCTTTTGGGGGACGGCGCCGAGCTGGGCATGCGGCTTGAATACGCCGAACAGGCCGAGCCGCGCGGGCTTGCCGAAGCATTTACCATCGGGCGCGACTTTCTTGCCGGCGAGCCGTGCGCGCTGGTTCTGGGTGACAACATGTTCCATGGACAGGACCTCACTCGCGTGCTCACGCGGGCAAAGGAGAAAGTGGAGCACCATGGCGGGGCCGTAGTGTTTGGCTACCCCGTGCAGGACGCCAGGGCCTTCGGTGTGGTGGAGTTCGATCAGAATCATCGTGTGGTTGGCATCGAGGAAAAGCCCGAGGTTCCAAAGTCGAACTACGCAGTACCGGGTCTGTATTTCTATGATGGACAAGTCTCCGACATCGCGGCCAACGTTAAACCAAGCGCGCGCGGCGAGCTGGAGATCACGAGCATCAACAATGCCTATCTAGAGCAAGGTCAACTGTCGGTCGAGCTGATGGGCCGGGGTATGGCGTGGCTGGATACGGGAACCCCCAAGGGGCTTCTTAAAGCCGCGGAATACGTCGAGGCCGTGCAGAGCCGTCAAGGGTATTACATCGCATGCTTGGAGGAAATCGCCTACCGCCGCGGCTTCATCGACTCCGCCGCGTTGCGCAAACTGGGCGAGGCATTGGAGAAGACAGCGTACGGCAAGTATCTCCTGAACGTTGCCGACGAGGTAAAGAGAGGGTAAGCATGTCTGAGATCTTTGAACCCAAGAACATCATCGTCACTGGCGGCTGCGGCTTCATCGGCAGCAACTTCGTGCACTACGTCGTGGACAACCACCCGGGCGTCCACGTCACCGTCCTGGACAAGCTGACCTACGCCGGCAACCCCGAGAACATCGCCGGGCTGCCCTCCGACCGCGTTGAGCTCGTCGTGGGCGACATCTGCGACGCCGATCTGTTGGACCGCATCGTCCCGGGCCACGACGCCATCGTGCACTACGCCGCCGAGAGCCACAACGACAACTCCATCGCCGACCCGGAGCCGTTCCTGCGCACCAACGTGGAGGGCACCTTCCGCCTGCTGGAGGCCGTCCGCAAATACGGCATCCGCTACCACCACGTCTCCACCGACGAGGTCTACGGCGACCTGGCGCTCGACGACCCGGGGAAGTTCACCGAGGAGACGCCCTACAGGCCCTCCTCGCCGTACAGCTCGACCAAGGCGAGCTCCGACATGCTCGTGCGCGCCTGGACGCGCACCTACGGCCTTCGCGCCACGATCTCCAACTGCTCCAACAACTACGGCCCCTACCAGCACGTGGAGAAGTTCATCCCCAGGCAGATCACGAACATCATCGACGGGGTCAAGCCGAAACTCTACGGCAAGGGCGAGAACGTCCGCGACTGGATCCACACCGAGGACCACTCCAGCGCCGTCTGGGACATCCTGACCAAGGGCCGCACGGGGGAGACCTACCTCATCGGCGCCGACGGCGAGAGGGACAACATCACCGTGCTCCGCATGATCCTGGAGGCCATGGGAAAGGACCCCGAGGACTTCGACTGGGTCGCTGACCGCCCCGGCCACGACCGCCGCTACGCCATCGACTCCACCAAGCTCCAGCGCGAGCTGGGCTGGAGGCCGGCGCACACCGACTTCGCCGAGGGCCTGAAGCAGACCATCGACTGGTACGTCGCCAACGAGTCCTGGTGGCGCCCGGCCAAGGAGGCCACCGAGGCCCGCTACCGCGCGCAGGGGCAGTAGACGAAAGGTTCATTAACAAATATGGAGACAACAAAAGATGCGCCCAACGCTATGTTGGGCCGAAAACCACGGAAGAGCAATCTTGAGCTTATGCGAATCGTCTTGATGCTCTTGGTCATAGCACATCATTATGTAGTTAACTCAGGAGTCGCTTCCAATTGGGCCAACGGCGACTACACACCCCAAGCAGTTCTACTTCTCCTGTTTGGCATGTGGGGGAAGATCTGCATCAATTCATTTGTTATGATAACTGGCTACTTCATGTGCAAATCACGACTAACGTGGATGAAGATCTTGAAGCTGGTTGCAGAGGTTTATTTCTGGAATCTGGTACTTACATTCATCTTCGCCATTGCCGGAAATATGGACACTAATGAAATCGTCAAAAGCCTTGTCTGGCCGGTAAGGGAAATTGGCGGTAGTTTCACTGCTTCGTTTATCGCTATGTATATGATGATCCCATTCATCAATAGATTGCTTTCAGCGTTCGATAAGAAATCGCTCTTAAGGCTTATAGGACTCTTGTTATTCATTTTTACGTTCTGCACCACATTCCTAGCTTCTTCCACGGCATTCTACGAGGTTGGCTGGTACGTGACCCTATATCTAATCGCAGCGTACATCAGGCTGTATCCCGCCCGCTGGATGGGCGACCATAGGAGCGCAACTCGATTCTTGGCTGCTTGCGTCGTGCTGAGTGTCGCCAGCGTTGTTTTTGTCATGCTAGCCTCTTCTTCTCTCGGTCTTGGGGACCATGCATACTATTTTGTTGTCGACTCAGGAAAAGTCATGGCCGCGCTGACCGGATGCGCCATTTTCATATTCTTCAACTCACTCGATATCGGCTACATTCCGGTTATCAACAAGGTTGCCACCACGGTATTTGGAGTCCTTCTAATCCATACAAATTCTGACGCCGTCCGTCAATGGCTTTGGCAAGATGTCTTTGACGTATCGGGTCTTTACCAAAGCTGCAATCTAGTGGAACTTGCTATCACATCGATAATCATTGTTTTGATGGTTTTCTGTGTATGTTCGGTCTTGGACATGTTGAGAATCATCTTACTTGAGAGGCCTTTATTCAAATGGATTGGTGACCATAAGGAGACAATCGAGCAAGACTTTAAAAAGAGGACAAGAAGACTGGATGTACTTATTGACAATTACTTGTAATTTAAAAATGCTCCATTCGATTTAAATCATTTAAACAACTCGATAACCCAGTCGATGCGTGAGATGATTTTTTGCCGAAGAGATATATGCCCCGTGGGCGTTAGATTGGCGAGGTGCGTACCTCGCCATTTTCATATGAATGAGAGCCGAATGCTTAAGTGCTTTAACCTACATGTCTACGATCCTTCGGCTCCGAGGTGACCCACGATCTGAAGGTCTTCAAGGCTTGTTTTCGACGTGATAGTCGCAAACCACTGGAGCAACGAGCTCTCTGACGTTGCGGACAAGGTTTATACAAAGGAACTGTTTAAGTGTGACTAGGGGAGAGCGGATTGCGCAGGACTGCCGCAATCTAAAAAAGAAGCTAAACAGAGCACGGGGTGTTTCGGATGGAGCCGATACACCCCGTGCTCTGTTATTCTCGCTATTTCAATGGCATTCGCTACGGCCAAGAGCTCGATGGCGCTTGTCATCAGGGATGACACAATGCAGTGATTAACTATTTTCATAGTTAATCACTGCATTGTTATAGCGGCTGTGGATGAATTTTCGTTTTTAATTTTTAATGGCGGAGGAGACAATGAACCTAACGAATCTGCCTGAGTACATCTCAGCGATTGTGGCAATCATCGCATTGCTCATTTCTTGTTACCAAGCTCGTCTCAGTAATAAACAGTCTCTATTCAATCGACGTTTAAATATATGGATAACCGTCGATAAACTCATGGGCGTTTACGCAAAAAACGCGAAGAACTTGGAACATGATGACGAACCGCAAATGGCTATCGACCTACTATTTGTATGGCTGACTAACACCACGTACCTGCAATCAATTTCATCCTCAATTAATAAGGTGTTAGATGCCGACCTTCAACTCAAATTGCATTTAAAGCTTGATGAAATGAGATCGCTCGCCATGGAGGCGAGATTTTGCTTCAAGGGAAAGAGTGGAGAGGCAATTGCCGAATTCATAGAAGCTTATCAATCCCTTTTGTTTTCAATGTATCAGTATCAGATTCTATTGAATAAGATGTCTCAGAGTGCAAAGGAATATCAATGGACGCTTGAACAGGCTTGTGAAAAGCTGCATGAGCCCGATAAACGGATAGATCTCTTTGAGAAAGAAAGCGCTCTTGCTGCCTCATACAAGACTCTATGTCAGCAAAACAAGCAGGGTGCAATTCAGCGGCAAATAAAACTAACAGGTCCTAAATGGCGCTGGATGAATTGATGGATTACGGGATGACTGATAGCAGCACTCAGTTTCTACCGATTGTCCAAACAAGCTATCTCGTGACGTAGTTTGAATTCTCCTGGTGGATCAGAATAAGGATGACAGCACGATTTCGATGATGTTCGCGGGAGATACGAGGGAATTTTGTAATTCTCTTCTATAGCCTTTGTATCAGATTTAGCATCGGTTGGTTAATTCTGATTCGCGTAATCAGCGAGGTTGAATAGAGGTGTTTGTGGTTAAGAACTTCTTTGTCACTTGCGGAGTATGTGGATGCGTGCATCGTGTGCGCGTTCAGGCTGGATTTGTTAATGACTATCCGGTTAGATACTTGTGTCCGCAGTGCCGGAACCGCATCGACGGAGCGGTTCACCTTGACCCGAGCTGCGCTTTGATTGATTTTAATCTCGACCCTGGCACGGTTGCCTCCATGGGTGGAAATTTAGATTGCGCCCGAATTATGGTGGAGTTATCTGGTGAGCTTCCGTCATATAAAATATCTGCGGAACATTGTGCTTGCATGACAAGCCCCTTTATCAGAGCCTCTGGGCTGATTCCATTTGATGAACTCAGCGAGTACGTGAGCGATATGGTTTATTGTCTCCATTATTACCGCGAAGACTGGCCTACCCTGAGGACCGCTCTTCAACTGTATTGCGATGGGCATGACGATTATGCGGATAAGGTTCTTTCGAAATTCGAGCGCAAACTGCTCGACGAGGACAATCGACACTATCCCTTGCTGAGTCGAATCGCGAGAATGTCTTGGCTCGGTCTCCCCATGATTGCAGGAAGTGACGCGCATGAGCGCGCTGTTGAAGGTGTAAAACTCGTTTCTGGTCTAGAGGCAGGGGCGCTTTCCGGCCTAGCAGGTTACTACCTCAAAACCGATATGACTGCCAAGTCGCTGCTTGCTGAAATCAACGAAGTCCTGGATTCCGTAGCCGGATCTTTTCCGGTTCTCCTCAACGGTTTTACCTTTCTTATGGCGGGAGACGCTTATGACTTGGAAAAGTACGGTACGTTCTGCTGCACTCCTAGTGATATTGAGAAGCTTTATTGTCGGGAATATGAGCTTATTGGCAGCCTGCTTGTTCTGTTTATCGGGCTCGACAACATCGAATGTAACGGGGCGTTCGATGTCATGTCCAAAGGCGTAGACCTAGGTGCAAAGTCGTTCGACAAACTTTCTAAAGCCCCTAAGGCAAAGCGATTCAACGCTGTCGGTACGGGCCCATTTACTGGCCTTATCAAGCAGTGTTGGAATCCGGTTCTGCGCAATGCATTTAGTCATAATCGGACGGATTTCGACTGCGCGACTCAAGTAATTCGCACTTTGCGTGAAGATGGGACCAACGATTCTCGAGGCAACACCTATTTGCTTGAAATGGTTCGCGATTGCATTTTGATGGCTCGGGAAATTATGGTAATTCGTGGTGTCTTATTCCATTTCATTGGAAGTGGGCTGTGGTAACGATTGGGCTTAACGCTGTTGTGCGTGCACGACGTAAATCGTGGTGCACATGTGCGTCAATCATCGTGCTGTGGGTGTGAAATCGATATGCCAGCGACGGACACCTCTGGCCATCTCCGCGTTTACGCTCGCAAGGCAAGGTTTAAGGTGTACCACCTTAATTGGCATTGGCGCGTCGACGATCGCGTCTATAAATTTTGATGAACAGTGATATGGATTCATTGTTATAGCTAGGAGCCAAACATGGAAGCACCCGCCGTTCTCTATCATTATGCAAGCCTGGATACGCTGGCCTTGATTCTGCATAATCGAACTATCAGGTTCAGCCGGTTAGATAAGGTTGATGACCCACAAGAACAGCGTTCAGCAGACTCTCAAAATCTTGGAAAAATGAAGCTCGTCAGTTGTTGGACCTCTTCTGATGAGGAGAGCATTCCCATGTGGCGTGAGTATGCCGGAGCTGAATGTGGAGTAAGAATCCAAATGAAGAGTCATCCGTTTAAGCGGTACTCTGTGTCTACCGAAAGCCTAAGTAAGTTATCTAGTGACGCAGTTTTGAATGCTCTTGGTGGCAAGTTTGATGGACTTCAATTGCCGCTCGAAGACTTTTGGGATAAAAAATTTCATTTTAAAGAAATGGCCCGAAGCGTTGAGATGCTTCATGAAGTCCAGTATACGAACGATAAGTCGCTTCTGTTTCCAAAGTTGATCCGTAACTGCGAAAACGGCTGGATAGAAGCCGATTTAAACACACTTGGGATTCATAAAGCTACCGCCTGGTCATACCAGAACGAATGGCGATATGTTTTGACGGCAGTTCCTGTGGGAATCGCCTCTGTAATCAAGGGTGATGTTGAGGCAGTTAAGAGGGCCACTGAGGTCATACTTGATAGATGCGATCCCGAAATTCCTTCCTTTTACGATTTGATTATCTCAGACGAAGCATTTTCTTCGATGAAGATCGTCGCTTCCCCAAAGATGACGCCGGGGAACCGATTAATTTTGGATGCGTTGGTGCAGAAATACGCACCCGGCATTGAGGTTACAGAGAGCGCGATTGAGCTTTCTTAAATAGACGGTAACATGAAGCCGGAAGTCCCCATGTGTTGCCCCTGCGACTTCATAGTGGGGAAGATGATGCTCTTCTATTCCAAAGTTCAAAAGGTTAAATCGTACCCTCAGATTGCTCTAGAAGTACTTAGTAATAGTGATTATCGGCAATATGGGAGGGGCCTATGAGCAGCTGCTGATGCATCCCATCGTATTAAAACCAATTTGCTACTTCTTGGGGTACAAAAATGAGCAGGCTACATGAGGAAAATTGGCAAACTAGATGAATGCGAAAAGGCTAAGATGGGATCAGCATTTAATTTCGTCTGTGGAAGAGTTCGCTTGCTAAAACAAATTATTCATATAGTTACATGGTCGCTTATAAAAAAGTCTTTTAAATGGTCGTTTGCAATCATTGGTGCAATTTCGACGATTATGGGAGTTGCGGGCGTGTCTCTCATCGACCTGCTTCCGAAAGATTCGGGATGCCCGTTTAGGCTCTTTGTGCTCGTCATCCTATTTGTCTTACTGGCCTTCTTCGCAGCGATCGTCACATACCATCACAATAAAGACGGAGTCCATTTGGTTATTAACGGAATGGACGTAGACATTGTGGCCGACGACCTTTTTTGTACTGAGGGCGTTAAGGTCATTCCGTTCAATGAATATTTCGACATTAAGGTTGACGACAGGGTAATTTCAAAAAATTCCCTTAACGGCATTTTTATTGAGAAGTATGCCGACCGGAACGCTCTGAAGCAGGCTGTCGAAGAAAGGCAACCGAGTTTGCTGAAACCCTATAAGGCTGGGGATGGCCGAATTTGCTATCCTCTCGGCACTATTAAGGATTGCGACGGATTCGCCATGCTCGCCTTCACCCATATGGATGAAGTGAATCGTGCTTATCTTCGTCGTGGTCAGTATGAGGAATGCTTGCTCAATATGTGGGACGAGCTCGATCGGATGTATGCAGGCAGGCGAATCGTACTTCCGTTGTTGGGGTCTGGAATAACAAGGTTCGAAAACGGAAAACCCTCAGAGGATGATCTTCTTCGTTGCATGCTTTGCACCCTGAGGGCTTCGAAGCATCATTTTAAGGAAGGCGTTGTTGTCGTGTTAACGAAGAAGACCGCTGCACGCATGAGGTTATTCGAGGTTAACGGTTATGCAGAGGCCTGGAACAATAGGATTGGAGAGAAAGATGGTTTATAGGACAAGAACCTACATCGCCGCCGACTGGGACGGTGATCGAGATGCGGTCGAGCAGCTACATAAATGGAACGACAGCAATTATTGGGAGCTTTCGTTCCCGGACGCTCACGAGCTGCAACAGTCGCGCGACTCCAGTTTGCCATGCAGCATAAAGAGTTCTCTGAAAAAGAGAATGGATGGATCTAAACGATTCGTACTCATCGTTGGAGACTCGACCGACTCCGTAACAAAAGGAAGCTGCCAGCACTGTGGAAGCTATAATTCATGGACTTCGAGCTGCGCTCGTTTGCATAGCGTCGACTATCGTAGCTTCATTAAATACGAATGCGATAAAGCCGTTCAGGCAGGCATCGACATCGTTGTGCTGTACAACTCCGCAAGCGTCTTGAAGTCGAAATGCCCTTTGTCAGTTCGATGCAAGGGAAAACACGTCGCTATGAAACGCTGGGAAGACGGCGAGCTAAAATGGGATTACTACGCCGTCAAAAACGCGCTTCAGTAAAGGCTTTCCACGTGCAATGACGAATGATAGGAATAGCGGCCTTACCGGAGAGACATGCTTGCAGACTTTGTTAAACCGGAGCCCGGAAAGACTGTTCAAATCCATCCAATTTGCCATGAATCATGGTGAAAGCAAGGGCGTGCTCTTAGTGGCCTACGAGATTACGTTAGACATAATCTCCATTCACCGATTGGCAAAACGATTTACACCTAATTATTGGCACTGTTCAGGGACAATTTCTTTGCTTGCGGTTTGATCTCGCTAAACTAATAACTGCTGCTACCAGGGCATTTTCTGGTGCACATTCTATTGGCTCCTGCGAAGATCGGAGCGGGTATGTTTGCTGCCGAGTCCTACACCAGCCGTCATTACATTGCGATTGTTGCCATGGCCTGCCTATGCGTTTTGCTGGGCGGGCCTTCTTATGCCGCGGGCGCGACGTACTACGAGCCGGGCGTGTCGGGCCCCGGCTGGGCCTGGACCGATGCCGACCACCTGGAGCTTGACGGCTACGCGGGTGGGGCCATCGGCGCCGAGGGCGACCTGGTGCTGACGCTTGCCGGGCAGAACTCCGTGACGGAGTCGCATGCGCCCGATGCGGACATCACGCTGTGCGGCATGGAGGCGTGGGGCAACCTGACGCTTCGCGGCACCGGGACCCTGACGGCGACGGGCTCGCAGTGCGGGATCCACGTCTCGCAGGCGCTTGTGGTGGACGGCTGCACCGTCGATGCCCGGGCAGACGGGGACGATATTACGGACGAGGCGGTCGCCGGCGTGATCGCAGGCGACATGGCCGTGCGCGGCGGCGGACGCGTCGTCGCCGCAGGCGCAGGGTCCGGAGCGTGCGTGCGCGCCTACGGCGTGTATCTGCAAGATGCGGGCCTTGGTGCTGGCGCGGCTGGATGCCAGCTTTCTGTCGATGCCTCGTGGCTTGATGCGACCGGCGCCGATGGCGGCGTTGCATGCTTGGGCGGGTCGCTTGTGTCTGCGCGCTTTGTGGCGCCTGCTGGCGGAACCTTTGGTGCTAGTGGCGTGGTGGATGCCTCCGGTGCGGTGGCGCCGCATGTGGTGGTTGAGCCCGATGCGGCCACGCCTCCGGCGGGGGAGACCGATGGGGTCGATGTTCCTGGCGATAGCGCGGACAAGTCTCCCGCCGATGCTAACCCCGCTGCCGGAGAGCCCACCACAGGGCCCACGGCAAATCCCGCGCTGAAACCCGCAGCCGCGAAAAACAAGACAACAACGACAGTAACCAAGACCACGGTGTCAACGCCGTCCAAGTCCAAGACCGCCACCGCGACAACTGTGGCACTCCCCAAGACCGGCGACAACTGCTGGATTGCCGCGTCCTGTACGCTACTCCTGTTGGGACTGGGGCTTCTAGGTGCCGCATATCGCTGTTGGGGCGTGCGGCATACCTAGCCGCAATACAAGAGCCCAGTTGAAGCTTTAAAGGCAACGCTTTCCGAAAGGGAGCGTTGCCTTTTTACTGCATGCAATGTATGAGGTGCCTTACCACTAAAAGGCTTAGTTAATTGATTGTAATTACATAATCTACTAGTGTATGTGCGTTATACTAAGGTTGCACTCACAGGATTGGAGGGTCCAAAAATGGCAAGCTCAACATTAACCATCAGGGTTGACGATGACCTCAAACGCGAGGCAGCAGAAGTGGCTGATTACTATGGACTTGATTTGTCGTCCGTGACGCGCGCATTCTTCAAGCAAATGGTCAACACCCATCGCATCCCGTTGACTTTTGCCCCTGAGGAGCCCAATGCCGAAAGCCTTGAGGCCATTCGCGAGGGGGACGCGTTTCTTGCATCTGGCAAAAAAGGACGTTTTGACAATGGCGCCGATCTTATCGCTGCGGCGATGGCACAATGAGCACGTTAACCGCAGAGTTATCTGCAGCCTTCTCCCGCGATTTAAAGAAAAAAGCAAGGCGCCGTAAATGGGATCTATCCGAGCTTCAAAAGCTAATTGACCTGGTGCTACAGAATACACCCGAGTCAATGGACATATTAAAACGACGTCATAATATGCACCGGCTAAGCGGCAACTGGGCAGGGCGAAACGAATGTCACGTAGCAAACTCTGGCGACTGGCTTGTCATATGGTCATCAAACGAAGAGGTAGCTTTCTTTGAACGCACCGGCAGCCATGATGAGCTGTTCCGATAGCTCCCTTAATATCGACACCACCAAAGCTATCCGGATTTCAAGCAAATGACATCCTATTTGTTCAACATTGTTGGAGATTTAGCTGCGCAATGATGATTGCCTCCCATCCTAGGCTGGAATATCGTCTCCAAACCAGGCCCTGGCAGCGGTTTGCTCTGCAAAAGGTTGTGCAATGCGCTCGCCGGTAGATCCTTCGTGTGGCCATACGCTACCAGACTCTTCCTTTTCATCGACAGGTTCCTTAAAGCGATGCCCCAACACTGTCGATGAGCGGAATGCGGCAAACTGCGCCCCCGCGTTCTCTATCGAGGTGCGTCGATCCTAGGTACGAGGGGTTCGCCCAGATCGAGACGACCTATTAAGGCATCTCTGTCCCTGTCGTCTCGATGAACACCTTCGACCTGACTCATGCCTTACGCGATGTTCGGACAAACTCGGTTATAGCGATTTGCCTTCTCATTAAAAGGGACTGCAAGATGTTTACCGCCATGGCCTGCCTATGCGTTTTGCTGGGCGGGCCTTCTTATGCCGCGGGCGCGGAGAGCCTCATCATCGCGGGCGCGACGTACTACGAGCCGGGCGTGTCGGGCCCCGGCTGGGCCTGGACCGATGCCGACCACCTGGAGCTCAACGGCTACGCGGGTGGGGCCATCGGCGCCGAAGGCGACCTGGTGCTGACGCTTGCCGGGCAAAACTCCGTGACGGAGTCGCATGCGCCCGATGCGGACATCACGCTGTGCGGCATGGAGGCGTGGGGCAACCTGACGCTTCGCGGCACCGGGACCCTGACGGCGACGGGCTCGCAGTGCGGGATCCACGTCTCGCAGGCGCTTGTGGTGGACGGCTGCACCGTCGATGCCCGGGCAGACGGGGACGATATTACGGACGAGGCGGTCGCCGGCGTGATCGCAGGCGACATGGCCGTGCGCGGCGGCGGGCGCGTCGTCGCCGCGGGCGCCGGGTCCGGAGCGTGCGTGCGCGCCTACGGCGTGTATCTGCAGGATGCGGGCATTGGCGATGGCTCGGCCGGCTGTCGGCTTTCCGTCGACGCCTCGTGGCTTGATGCGGCCTGTGCCGACGGCGGCGTTGCGTGCACGGGCGGGTCGCTTGTGTCCGCGCGGTTTGTAGCACCTGCCGGAGGGACCTTTGATGCTGGAGGCGTGGTGTATGCCACCGGTGCGGAGGCACCGCATGTGGTGATTGAGCCCGATGCGGCCACGCCTCCGGCGGGGGAGACCGATGGGGTCGATGTTCCTGGCGGCAGGGCAGACGAACCTGATGGTAGTGCCGGTCCTGCTGCAGAGCAACCCGGTACGGGACCAACGACAGATCCCGCGGTGAAACCCGCAGCTACGTCGGCCAAGACAAGCACGACGACCAAGACGACGGTGACCAAGACCATGGTGTCTACGCCGTCCAAGCCCAAAGCCACCACCGCGACCGCAGCGACACTCCCCAAGACCGGCGACACCAACAAGATCGCCACTTCCGTGACGCTTTTCCTGCTTGGTACAGTGCTTCTGGGCATCGCACATCGTAGTTGAGATAGCTGCCTTTTGGAAGAAAGGGATATCCACAAGGTATAACTATTTGCTTGTTTGTCTATAGACACCCAATAATCGAAGGCAAGGACCATACGGACGCAACCATGGGCTGAACCGTAACGAAGCGACCCAGGCCCACATGAGTGAGGCAAGCATTCAATAATGACGCAAGTCGGACTGAAAGCAACGAAAGGGCACCGGGGTCTATCTCGACCCCGGTGCCCAAGCGAAAGATCATCAGAGTTGCCTCGCAAAATACGGCGGTGTTAAAGCGGGCAAATACCAAACCGGACCCATTTGCGAGCTGTAAAGGCTGGTTCCTTTGCAACAACCGGATTGTCTATAAGCAAAAGTCTGGTGTTTCGGAGATGTTGTACCGTACGCCAAAACTGTCGATCTCCTGTTTTAATATATCCCACTCAATTTCTATAAGCAGCCGAATAACATCGTTAATTGTCACAATTCCTCGAATCCCCTTGCTCCTCATCCGCAGGAGTTCGTAAATCAATTGAACAGAAATCGTTGCTGTATACGGTTCACCGCTTCTATCAAGATTTAATGCTCTTGCAGCATCAATGATCGCAGTGCCAAATAGAAGCTCAGGGCAAATCCCTTCAGCAGGGTTTTCAATATTGATATTTACCTTATCTCCGCAAAGCTCAATTTCTGTTTCTCCAGCTCTGCTTTGTTTGAGAAAGGGTTCCGTTTTACCTAGACCTAAATATTCCGTTCTTTTAAGACGCTGCCTGCGACAGCTCTCCTTAAACATATTATTACGGCAATCTATGATGGCGGCATTCGCAATCTGGTCAGTCAGGCATGGATAAAAACCTATTAGGATCCAATCGACCTCACATGATGCCCTGAAAAGGAGATCGTAAATTTCCGCATAAAGTGGGCATTGTCCACTGTCAAGGCGGACTACCCTTCTTCCATCGTGAATAAATAATCCCTGAAAATCTGAATGGACTTCAATTAAATAGCCCAATTCTATGCGACCATCATCACCGCTAATTTCAGTAAGGTGATTGCGGTATTTAGGTAATTTGCTAGCATGGCCTGTTTTTCCACCAAACAATCGGGCATCTAGAGAGCGCGTCAAATCATCGCAACATGCACAGCTTTGATGATATTTGGCCAATGAGACATAGTTTGCGACAATGCTTGCCATTTCCTCAGTCGACACATCGTTGACTTTAAGCCTGGGCACCAGCTTTTCATACTCAGCTTTCATCGCCGATGTGAGCTCAGCAGATTTTGATTGAGCGTTTCGACCATGTTTGATGTTATGGTCGATTCTAAAATGCTCCAAGCCTACAATGGATCCATTTTCGCGGGCTATAACAATATCTGGGCACTCGCTGTCTGCGTTAATAGATCCACTCACCTTCAAGGCAGCCTTCTTCTTGTAGCCACCCGAGGCCATCGATAGCTCAAGAACATCGTTGAACACTTGCTCTTCGTGCGCGTTCTGGTCGCTTTTGTTCTTGCTCATGCCGGATCCTCCGCCCTTATAAGTGAAACATAATTCAACTCGCGCTCTTATAGAAGGTGCGAGGCCCTCGCCACAAGTGAATGAATGACGAGGGCAAACAGGGTTAAGGTATGACCTCCGTGTTACCTTTCAGCCCTACCCAAATTCAAATTAATTATGCTGCTTTATCAATTTGAATAGCGGGGATCCTCGATTTCTTTCTTCCTAAGCTTGTGCTGGTTCCAAAGTCGGTCTGGCCCCTTTTAGATGCAACTTTGTATTTCTCAATCTGAGTTCTATAGCCTTCAATTAGCTCCAATAAAGACTCATCGAGAAACAGCAACATTTCGGTTCCGTCATATCCCTCAGCGGTATCATCCACGAACTTACATTCTGTTCTCGGCATATCGAAGGTGCGCTTACGGAGAAGGTTCTCAAGTATTTCTAGGCGGCGAACCAAAACGCCTGCATCATCTATAACATCCAGCCAACTGGACCCGTCCTTGCAAAACAACATTTCGTCCCTTTCGTTTTACAGCTCTGATGGACAAACGAAATCTATAACCGCGTGCGGATATCATTGATAATTGTTCTTGAAAGCAATGTTGAAAATCAGTTTCAGACTTTTTGTTGTATGGACTTGCTGGGCGCTTTAGCTTATATCTCAATTTAGAGTAGATATTTGTTCGAAACTAACAAATAATGGTTTTAAAACAATATAATTATCCCTGTTATTAAAGAATGTCTGCGGTGAATCAACTTTTTTGAAAAGGATTCTGAAGATGATCCTCAATTTTTCTTTTAAGAACTTTCAGAGCTTTCGAGATGCTCAACAGTTCTCGTTTGAACCGATTTCGAGCAAAAAGGAACTTGGGCCCGTGCGAGTGGCTGCGGTTTACGGCGCAAACGCGTCTGGCAAATCAAATTTCCTAAACGCTCTTAGCTTTGTCTCTTACTTTGTTCGTACAGGTTATGCGGCAGGCGATGCGAAGTCTCAAATACCCATCGTCCCCTTTTTACTTGACTCGGAATCGCGATCAAATGACGCAGAATTCTCGATAGATTTTATCGCCAGCAATTTGAAGTATGAGTTTTCATTTGGTGTAAACAAAAATGAGGTTACTTATGAGAACCTCACCGTATACCGATCGAAACAGCCGTCCCTCCTCTATGACCGCACTTCGGTAAACGGGAAACAGTCGATTAAATTTGGTAGCACGTTTACAGGCGCCAAAAAACAACTTTGGGATATCACGCGCAATAATTCTCTGTTCTTATCTGCCGCCGCGGCGGCTGGTAGTGATGTAATTCAACCCGCATTCGCAGCTCTTGCCAATGACATCAATCTCTATGATGCAACGCATTATCTAGCAGAACTCGCCACCATAAAAAAGCTGTTTATCAACGATGACGCACGAGCTCAGATGCTATCTCAGCTCATTAAATATGCTGACATTGGAATTGACGGCATGGATGTCCGCCAATCGGAAGGCGTCATTGGCTTAAAAGACTCACTCATTGGACTCGAAGAGATTCCGGAAGTGGCACGTAATAAAATTGCAGAAGACTTTAAATGGTCGTTCGCTTATGACCTGTTCTTCCACCACAAAGGCTCGGGAGATGGCTTTTGGCTGGACTCCGCCCATGAATCGGAGGGTACAAAAGCTGCGCTAGCGTTTTTCTCGGTAGCCTTGCGTTCTTTAAGCAGTGGGGCCACAACGGTAATTGACGAGCTTGATTCGAGCCTTCATCCCACGCTGTTGCGCGACTTTGTCTCACTGTTTGCCGATCCCAGCACTAATCCAAGGGGTGCGCAGCTGATCTTCTCAACTCATGATGTCACCTTGATGACGCGCACGAGTCCCATGGAAGAGGTGCTTGAACGAGATCAGGTTTGGTTTGTAGAAAAGGACTCTGAAGGTGCTTCGCAATTGATTGCTGCTATGGAATATTCCCCTCGCGCAAATGAGAATCTGGGGCGCAATTATATGAACGGAGTCTACGTGCCGCTGCCCAACCCAAGTTTTCATCAACTTGTAGCCCAACTCATGAAGGAAGGCGCTGACATAGATGGCTAAAACAGAAAAGAGGGGGCTTGCTCGCGGCCGCAAAAAGCAGACAAGAGCCAAGCGAAAGCGCCACCTAATTGTGTCCAATGGAAAGGTGACCGAAACCGAATATTTTAACTTCCTTATTACTGAAATGGACGTTCGCGGAAGCGTGCTGTATCGGCATATTGACGGAGACCCTTTGAAGGTGGCCAAGCAGCTTTCGCGAGAGCTCGATTCAGATAAAAAGGCCGTTAAAGCAGGCGAAATCGAAGCATTGAGTTCCGCATGGATCGTGGTCGATTCAGATGAGTTCAGAAACCTAGCCGCAGCAGAACGAGAAGCAAAGACAAAAGGAGTTAGGCTCGCGATCTCCAATCCATGCTTTGAAGTATGGCTTATCGATCATGTCTCACCATGCCCGGAAACTTTTGCATCGACGCCACAATGTGAGAAAAGAGCGCGCGACCTTGGCGTTCTAAAATCCACTGACCCCAACAGGTCCTCCGCGTCAAAGTTCAAGTCGGTAAATCTCGAAATGATTGACGGCAACAAGGCCCAGGCTTTGACCAATGCCGCAAAGCACAATACGGATAATAAACGTCGTGCAAGAGAAATGAATCCAGACAACGTTGTCGCCTATCAAGTATGGACAGATTTGCCTGATCTTGTAGATGACGTATTTGGATCGGGTAGCTAGTGCGATTCATCCCGCGTTAGGGACAGGCTTTTAGCTCAAAAAGTTGTAAACGAGGTAGCAATGCTTTGGAGCTATGTTCAGCTAGATGACGGCACTCAGTTTGCCTACTCAGAGACAAGAGATGACGGGACCGTTCGCGTAGCCGTCGAGCGCCCGGTTGACTTTGGCTTTAATCATGAGGAATGCTTCTTGCCTACGGTCAAATGGTTCAACGTCGAAGGATTTACTGCTGATGACCTCAATTTCTTGACAGAATTTGTCAGATCAAACGCCCCGTTTATCTTCGAGCTCGCCGACCGCCAAAAAGCCGGACCGGCGGTTTCGGCGCTGGCCCCCTGACGCTCTACTGTTGAACGGAAAATATCCCATGATTTCGCCTTCCGACATATCCACCGTCGCCTCCCGCGTGCTGGCTCAATACGACGTCAGCGAAGCCTATTTATTTGGCTCGTTTGCCCGAGGCGAGCAAACGCCCGATAGCGATATTGACTTGCGCCTAGTCTGCGGCGACACCATGACGTTCGGCACGCTTTATGAACTCTCCCATGAGCTCGAGAAGGAACTTGGTCGAAAGGTTGATATCGTCACCAACCCACCAGAGCACATGCGCCCGGCCTTCCGCAAAAGCATCGAGCAAGATGAGGTGCTTGTCTATGAAGCTCTGTAAGCAGGACGAAGCGTTAGTGTGCTCCGGCGTGATCAGCAAGTCTGAATTTTGTCGCATACTTCCGGACTCGGCGAGCCTTAGAAGCCAGTATTGAACTCAAACTCGGTTCCAGACACCCTCTTGCTATTTGAATACAGGTATCGCTCTAGCGATAGTATGTTACACTATCGCTAGAGCGATACCTGTTAGGAGACTCGCGTGGAACTGTGGCATGGTTCTCAGAAAATCATTGAGACTCCCCAGCTTGGCCTGGGGAAAATCCATAACGACTATGGACAGGGATTCTATTGCACAGAGAGCCTCGACCTTGCAAGGGAATGGGCATGCTCGCGAGATGCCGATGGCTTTGCGAATCGCTATGAACTCGATATAGCCGATCTCAAAGTTCTCGACTTGCTATCGCCGCAATATTGCGTCCTGCATTGGATAGCGTTGCTCGTTGAGCATCGTTCTTTTCGCAAAGATACCGCCATTGCCGCGGGGGCGTGCGAATATCTCCATGATCACTTTCTACCTCAGACGAGCACTTGCGACGTAATAAGGGGGTGGCGTGCGGACAACTCGTACTTTAGCTATGCCAGAGCTTTTGTAAACAATACGATCACCGTCGATCAGCTTGGACGATCTATGAGGCTCGGTAACCTGGGGGAGCAGATTGTGCTCAAAAGCGAGCGTGCGTTTAAGAGCATTCGTTTTGCTGGATTTGAACGTGCGCAGCAAGCTCTGTATGGTCCATTGGCCAAGGAACGAGATGAAGCGGCAAGGGCGCAGTATCGGGAGCTCCTTGCCGAAAATCCATTTGAGGGAATCCGTATCGTCGATATCATTCGAGAGGAGATGACGGGCGATGACCCACGCCTACAGTGAGATGTATCTCGAGGATGCCATGAGAACGCTGGGCGAGGCGGTCGATTTTGCTCTATGTGACCAAGGGCTGACTCCAGCCGAGTTGACGGCGATCCTGTCGAACGCTCTTGAGATGAAACAGTTTGAGCGCGGTATGCCTCGCGTCGTCTGCGGCATGGCGGGCGACGAGCTCGCGCGCGATATTATCGCCCATGCGGGACTGGCCCCTGTCGAATGCAGGGAGGCCTATCCGTTCAACCGTTCGCCTCAGTATTGGGCGGGCTGGGTTTTGGCCTATACGCAATGGATGAGCAGCTTGGGCTTTAATGAGCTACTCGAAGTCGCCCCGCTCGATTGGATCATCGGCTCGTACCATCCGCTTCACGAGGCTTCCGAAGACAAATTCGCCCAGATTGTCATTGATAAATGGAACAACGCCCAGGCAGACAAAAAGGGTCTCAAGGCGGCACGAAAGGCAGCCGGCCTAACGCAAAAACAGCTCGCCGCTCAATCGGGGGTTAAACTTCGCGCTATACAGCTCTACGAACAGAGCCAGCTCGACCTACGCCGCGCCTCGGTCTCGTCGGCGTTGGCGCTCGCAAACACCCTAGACTGCGCCATCGAAGACCTCGTCTGGCAGCCAGCTGCTCTGGAGTACGACTCACAGGCTATTCCGTCCGAAATGCTATAGAGGAGGCAAACATGCTTTGGGGCAATGTTCAACAAGATAACGGCGCTGATTGCGTTGCTCAAGAAGATCGTTCATCTGCGCACGAGGCAAAATCAGCATCCCCGATTTTGCTCGACGGCGTTACGTCAATCGGCGAAGCCGTTCGGCTGACCATTGTGGGCATGCCCAACGTGCTCAGGCTCTTGGAGAACTCATGACGGCGGCTACGCAGCGGAGCGCCCATCCGTTCGCGCCGCTCGTGTTCAATGATGCCGGTTCGCTCGAAGCTATGGCCGCGGCCGTAATGCGTCTGCACAGTACGCTGATGAAGGTCGGGCGTTGCTATACGACCGACGCCACAGGCGACCGGGCCGCACTCGAACTCGGACGCGTCGAGTCCGTGCTTGCGGGTGCATTCTGTACGATATTCGGCCAATCGCCGGCCGATCGCTTCGCAGACATCTTTGACCAGGCCACCTACGTGGCCGAGCATATGGTCAAGGACCACATCTTTGAGGACGGCAATAAACGTACCAGCCTTGTCTTTGCGTTGTCCGTCTTAAGGTTCGCTGGCACTCCGGTCGTACTGTCCGACAGCCCCGAGCCCAAAGACAACCAGTACTACGCCTGGATCCAGGACCTCGTTGCTGGACGCCGCACGAACAGCGAGCTCGCAGACGAGCTGCGCCGTGGCTGCGTTGTGGGCGCCAGTGGCGCGTCGCACGTATAGAATCTAAGCATTCGCACGCCGGCTTTTCGATGGATTGGACACCACATGGAAATCCCCAGCACCCTTTGCAGCAATGTCTACGACTTTGCGTTTTGCCCCGAACCCTGTTACGACCGCCTGGTCGACCTCGCCGATCCCGAGGACTGGGGCCCCAGTAACCGCATCCTCAAAAACTACCTGTCGTTTTCGTTTAGCCGCGCGGTGTTTTTGACCGAGCGCGACGTGGACCAGACCGCGCCGTCCAACCTGCCGCTGGTGTTCGACGAGGATCGTTGTCTGTTCAACACCGGCCTGTACACGCGCCGCTACGAGACCATCTACGGCCTGTTTGAGCCCAACACCAAGCCAGATGCGCGACAGCGCTGGTTTTTGAAGGGTTTCTTTAAGGAAAGCGACCCCATGCTGGTCTCGTTTGAGTACCTGCCGTGCCGCGTGCGCTCTGCCGAGGACCCCTCCGAGCTGGTCTTTGACTACCGTCTGCCCATCCGTTCCAACATCGACCATATTCTGGGCGACGAGGAGAACCTGACGCGCATTCCTGCCAGCCTGATGGGGGAGGGCAACTCGCTGCTGCTGCGCCGCGCCTTTGAGGGCGCCGTCGTCGAAGCCGCCCGCCGCGCCGCCGCAAACTACACGCTCGCCGTGCCGCAGTTCTACGGGGGCCGGATCCAACTTCTGCTGCCGTTGTGCCTAACCGGCGACAAGCCCGAACTGGCGCTGACCATCCAGCGCGAGGACGGCTTCTACGCCGCGCGCACCTGCCTCACGCTCGACATGGCCTACAACAACGCGCGACTTATCTGCCGCCCCGAGACCTCGTGGATAAAGCGGTAAATGGTTGTTTAGCTGCGGTTTTTCCGATTGCTTTAGTTGTTTTGGCTTGGCTAGCACCCACGAATTTAAAAACGAGGGCAAAAAGTTCTTGGTAAACCACGCGCGGCTATGATAGTATCTCTTTTGCCGAAAGGCGACGGGCGATTGGCTCAGGGGTAGAGCATATCCTTCACACGGATGGGGTCACAAGTTCGAATCTTGTATCGCCCACCATCAAAAGCGCAGGTCAGAGGTATTAAGCCTCTGGCCTTTTTCTTTTTGATACCAAGCTTGATACCAAAATCGAATCGAAAAAATTAAACGCGTTTTTAGCTGATCTCTCCTGTGCTGACGTCGTCGCGCGTTTTGCATAAAGCTTATGCGCTCTTTCAATGAATTTGCCATGGGATTCACGTACAAATGTGGAGATAGGGACCACGGCCCCGGAACGCCTGCCAGCAGATTTGTACCACACGGCGATCTTTAGGCGAAATGCGTCAAGCCATTGGTCAGCATTTGGTCAGCTTCCGGTACTTACCCACATGATGCCGCCATTGATAATCGGTCTACCTGCAGACATAACGGCATGCAGCCAAAGCTAGGGGAGGCCATATGGACGAGATCGTCTGCGCAAACACCGCATTCCGCTACTGGCGCTGCCCACCGCAGGTGCGTGACATCTACCCGCGCCTACCCAGCTCCGATGACGGCTGGCGGGCCCTATCCCAAGCCCCTTTCGTAATCGAAGTCCTCAAGACCCCGATTATCGCTGTTGCTTCGCCAGGTTGTTGTAATCACCACTCGGGATTGCGCTCCACTATTCGCTGGGAAGGGGCTTCGGATACCGGCACAACAACCGACACTCATTTAGGCTTTAGCGTCACCAATCCGCTTAACACGTTATTTACTATGACACGCTTTGTGTCCCAAATTGATCTCGTACTGGCTATGTACGAACTTTGCGGCTGGTTTTCTGTTTTCGAGCCGACCCTCGCTGTCGAAATGCAGTTAAAAATCGCGTTAAAGGAGAATCGCAATTCCAGCACGCAGGATCTGTTCGAACTTGGAGAAGGCGAAGACGAGATTCCTTGGAAACGAGTTTATGCCCGCACAACCGTAAAGGTCCCAGCAAATGAAGGCCAAACGAACAATCGCGAGGATGGAAGAGAGGTTACGAAACTCAAAGGTACTTCGCTTTGGATGAGAAAGCCACTCATCGAACTGAGCGACTTGCATCGATTCGCCGAAAAGGTCAAAAGTCAAATGTGGGGAAAGCAGTTTTATGATGCCGCTCAGCAGGTTATCGGCATTGCTGCATCTCCACTCGAGGTCGCGGGGGTCCTGCTTCTAAGTCGTTCTCGACGTCTAGGTGGTTCAGGATTCAGATACGTATACCTCAACGATTTAACCCCTCTATCCGAGGAAGCCCAAAGCATCGCAGGTCAAAAGGTTTGCTACGGTGACATCGTGATTGTAAACCCAATCCTAATGAAGGCAGCAATTATCGAAATCCAAGGTGAGGTCATCCATGGGTCAGGCGCGGTACTTGACCAAGATGCGGAGCGCATGACTGCGCTCCAGAGCATGGGTTTCGATGTGTTCCTGGTAACCCACGATATGCTTAACGACAAAAAACAGCTAGACGCCATAGTCAAAAGCGTCTGCAGTCGTTTGGGGATTCGATATAAAGCCAAATCCGAGGCAATGAAGCGCGCCGAGACGCGACTGCGAGCAAATGTTCTGTGCAACTGGTTGGAACTCGGAAATTAGCCGGCGACAAGGCGCTAGAACGACCTAGTTTTCCTGCTAGTGAATTAGTATCATTTCAAAACTATGCCGGATTACGGGGCTGGACCCGGACCGGCCGTCCATACCCTGCATTTCGCTGAATGCGCAAG
>UQLF01000007.1 GCA_900541875.1 uncultured Collinsella sp.
CATGCTCCTATTAGGTCATGCGGCGGTCTCGGCTCGCCGCGGCCCGCGCGGGACATGTCAGGAAACGAGGGCAGCCCCATGGGCGCCAGCGGAATGTGGGGTCACCGCGCGGTCCGCATCTGATGGTGTCGACGTCAATGGTATACGGGTGCACCATCGACGTCTTCAATACAGAAGATATCAGTGCGGAGTGTTTTCAAAACCAAGCCCGGTCCCGGCCTGCGGTAACATCGCAGGCGGTTCTTGGGCATCGCTTGCTGGCAGGGTTCCTTTGCTGAAATGGACTTGGCCGAAAGGGCCGCTGGTCCCAGTCGCTGGTTCGCGCTTTGCGTGAACTCCGCGCTACTGTGGGGCAGTTAGGCTTCTGTTGTTGGACCCGCTACATCTTCCCGTCCCAACATCGCCCGTAGCTTCTCAAAGCTTTCCTCGCTCAGGCAGTGCTCCATGTGGCAGCCCTCTTGCGACGCGACCTCAGCCGAAACACCCGCATCCTCCAGCAGCCCCACGAAAAAGCAGTGACGCTCCCACATTTGACGAGCGACCTCCAGCCCTCGCTCTGTCAGATGAACGTCGCGCTTGCCCATTTCGACATAGCCGTTGCTTTCCAGCGTCGCCATGGCCTTGGAAACGCTCGCCTTGGTTACGCCGAGGTACTCCGCAACGTCAATCGAGCGCACGATGCTCTGACGTTCCGACAGAACGTAGATCGATTCGAGATAGTCTTCTCCGGATTCACGTAGGGCCATGGGCCGCCTTTCGCGATGACTGCTAGTTAGCCTTTGGATACTTTCCACGGCTAACTTTACCGCAAAAGTTGCCCATGTCTTACTACTTTGTCTAAAAGTTAGCCGTGTTTCACAAAACGTGCGGGACGAAAACAAAATGGGGACGCCCCACAAGGAGTGTCCCCAGGCGCCGGGTGCCGACCCGCAGTTACATCAATCCAAAGTGCTTCGCGGCGTTGTAGATGCCGTCGTCGTCCACGGCGGTCGTTACGTAGGTCGCTGCGGCCTTCACGGTCTCCTGCGCGTTGCCCATGGCCACACTTGTGCCCACGGCCGAGAACATCGACAGGTCGTTCTCGCCGTCGCCAAAGGCAATCGCCTCGCTCGCGTCGATACCAAGCCGCTCGAGCGTCGCCGCCACGCCCAGGTCCTTGCCGCCGTTAGCGGGAATAATGTCGCAGAACAGGTCGCACCAGCGCGTGGTGAGCGAATGCGACACGGCGTCGGTCACGATATGCTCGTCGGCCGGGTCCACAAAGGCGCAAAACTGGTAGACCGGCGCGTCAAAGGCGTGCTCAAACGGCTCCTCGTGGTAAACGATTCCCGCGTTGCTACCGGCCGTCACCACGCGCTCGGACAGGCGGTTCACAAACGAATTCTCGCCCTGCATGCACAGCGAGTCGTAGCACCCCTCGGCCACCTGGTCCACGATCACCGCAACGTCGTCCGGATCGATCGGACAGCTGCGGTAAACCCCCTCGGCATCAAAGCAGTGCTGGCCCGAAAGCGTAATGTACGCATCCCAGCCCAGGTCGAACAGCCAGTCCGGCATCTGGTAGGTCGGACGACCCGTGGCGATCACGCACGCAATCCCCTGCTCGCGAAAGCTGTCGAGCACCTGCTGCGCCGACGCCGGAATCCGGTGGGTCTTAAAGCTCAGCAGCGTGCCGTCGATATCGAAAAACGCGGCTTTGATCATCCTCGCCTACTCCTCGCCCTCGAGCTTCTCGCTCGCCTCGAGCCACGCCATCTCCAACTCGTCCATAGCGGCGTGGGCCTCGTCGATCTTTGCCTGCTGCTCGCCCAGCGCCGTGTAGTTGGTGGGGTCGACCTGGGCCATCGCGGCCTCGGCCTCCTCAACGCGAGCGCGCTGCGTCTCCATCTTGCGCTCAAGCGAGCTCACCTCGCGGCGGAGCTTCTGTCGCTCGGCATTGGAAAGGCCATTGGGCTGGCCGCTCGACTTGGGCTTTTCGGCCGCAGCCGCCGCGGCACCGGTGTCAAACGTGCCGGTCTTGGCGCTCGGCGCACCCACGGGCTCGCCCTCGGCGGTGGCGTTGCACAGGCGCAGGTACTGGTCGACGCCGCCAGGCATATGCGTCAGGTGGCCGTCGAGCAGTGCCCACTGCTGGTCGGTCACGCGCTCCATCAAAAAGCGGTCGTGCGTCACCAGAATCAACGTGCCGGGCCAGCCGTCGAGCAGGTCCTCGACAATCGCGAGCATGTCGGTATCCAGGTCGTTGCCGGGCTCGTCCAGGATGAGCACGTTGGGTTCGTCCAGAATTGTCAGCAGCAGCGACAGGCGACGGCGCTGGCCGCCCGAAAGATCGCCGATGCGGCTCCAGAGCTGCTGCGTCGTAAAGCCCAGACGCTCGCAGAGTTTCTCGGGTGAAGTCTCCTTACCGTCGATGACGTAGTACTTCTTATAGCTGCTCAGCACCTCGCGGATCGTGTCGCCCATAAAGGGCTCAAGCTCCTCGAGCTGCTGCGACAGCACGCCAAAACGCACCGTCTGGCCAATCTTCACGCGGCCGCGCGTGGGCGCAATTTTACCTTGAATCACATCGAGCAGCGTCGACTTGCCAGCGCCATTCTCACCCAAAAGACCATAGCGGTCGCCCGCACCAATGAGCCAGGTCACATCGGAGAGCACCTGCTTGGGCGCGCCATCGGCATCCGCATAGCCGGCGTCCACGTCGACCACGTCGATAACCTGCTTGCCTAGGCGGCTCACGGCGAGGCGCTTGAGCTCCAGCTCGTCACGCACGGGTGGCACGTCGGCGATCAGCTCGCGAGCGGCATCAACGCGAAACTTGGGCTTGGTGGAACGCGCCTGGGCGCCACGGCTCAGCCACGCGAGCTCCTTGCGCGCCATGTTGCGACGGCGCTCCTCGGTAACCGCGGCCATGCGGTCGCGCTCCACGCGCTGAAGGATATATGCGGAGTAGCCGCCCTCGAAGGGATCGACCTGGCCGTCGTGGACCTCCCACATACTGGTGCAGACCTCGTCCAAAAACCAGCGGTCGTGCGTGACCACGAGCATCGCGCCCTGGCCGCGCTGCCAGCGGGCCTTTAAGTGACGCGCGAGCCAGTTGATGGTGCGCATGTCCAGGTGGTTGGTGGGCTCGTCGAGCATGAGCACGTCGTAGTCGCCGATCAGCAGGCGCGCGAGGTCCACGCGACGGCGCTGGCCGCCCGAAAGCTCGCCCACCGTGCCCTCCCAGGGCACATCGCTAATAAGGCCGGCCAGAATCTGGCGCGTACGCGGGCTCGAGGCCCACTCGTATTCGGGTGTGTCACCGACGACGGCATGATGCACGGTGTCGGTATCGACCAGGTTATCCTTTTGGCCGAGCAATCCAATCGTCGTGTCGCGGCGGTGCGTCACGCGGCCGTCGTCGGGCTCCAACGTGCCGGCGAGCACGCTCAGCAGCGTCGACTTACCGTCGCCGTTTTTACCGACAATACCAATACGGTCGCCCTCGCCCACGCCGAGCGTAACGCTATCGAAAATATGCTTGGTGGGAAACTCTAGGCTGACGGAATCGCATCCCAAAAGAATCGCCATATGCCCTGCTCCTTCGTAGAAATTCAACGTTGTCCATGATAGCAGCGAGCCCCACCCCAAACCACCACGAAGGCGCCTGTCCCCTTTGTGGCGGTCGTTTCGGTCGCAGAGCAAAAAGGCGGGCCATCTCCCAAAAGAGATGACCCGCCCCTCCAATCAGTCCCGCGGCAACCGTGGCCGCCGCGGGCCTCAAGCATGTCCCGGACTAGGAGAACATGCCGGTGAGGTAATCATTCAGCCGCTTATCCTTGGGCCGTTGGAAAATCTCGTCGGTCTCGTCGTACTCGACCATATCGCCCATGTAGAAGAACGCCGTGCGGTTGGACACGCGCGACGCCTGCTCCATGTTGTGCGTCACGATGACGATGGCGCAGTCGGCCACGATCGACGACATGAGGTCCTCGATCGCGAGCGTCGAGATGGGGTCGAGCGCCGAGCAGGGCTCGTCAAACAGGATCACGTCGGGGTTGAGCGCCAGCGTGCGCGCAATGCACAGACGCTGCTGCTGGCCGCCCGAAAGCGCGTAGGCGCTCTTGTCGAGCTTATCCTTGACCTCGTCCCAAAGCGCCGCACCGCGCAGGCTTTCCTCGACCATACGATCAAGCTCGTCGCGGTCGGTGATGCCGTGGCGCTTAGGCGCAAACGTGATGTTGTCGCGAATGGACTTGCGGAACGGGTTGGGCTGCTGGAACACCATGCCAATGGAGCGACGCAGCTCGTACGTGTTCTCGGTCCTGGTGTTCACGTTGCGCCCGCGATAGTTGATCTCGCCCTCCACGCGGCAGCCGCGAATCTCGCGATTCATGAGGTTGAGGCTACGCAAGAAGGTCGACTTACCGCAGCCCGAAGGCCCGATGAGCGCCGTGATCTCGCCCTTGTGGAAGTCGAGCGACGTATTGTGCAGTGCATGGTGGTCGCCATAGTACACGTTGACGTCCTTGGTGGAGAGCACGACCTCGTCGCTCACGGCCTTGCCGCTCACGCGCACGCGCTTCTCGCTCTCCCCCACGCTCGACAGGAAGTCCTGGGTGTCGGACGATGCTGCTTCGGTTGCGGGCGTTACATTCATCTCGCTCATTCGGCCGTCATCTTCCTTGCCAGTTGCTTGCCCACAATGCGGGCGATTACGTTAAACAGCAGCACGCAAATCATCAGCAGCGCCGCGGTGCCCCAGACGATCTGCTGGGCCTCGGGGCTGCCCTCGCCATAGATCTTGTAGATATGCACGGCGAGCGACTCACCGGGGCGGAACACGTTCCAGGCGCAGGTGGGGCTCGACAGGTTAAAGCTCAAGAAGTTCAGACGCACCGGCGAGCTCATGCCTGAGGTAAAGAGCAGTGCCGCGGCCTCGCCAAACACGCGACCGGCCGAAAGCACGATGCCGGTCACGATGGCGGGCATGGCCTCGGGAATCAAGATATGCAGCGTGGCCTCCCAACGGGTGAGGCCCATGGCCAGGCACGCATCGCGCTGGGCCTGCGGCACGTCCTCGAGCGCCTGTTGGATCACACGCACCAGGATGGGGATGTTGAACATGGTGAGCGCAACGGCGCCGGAGATGATGGAGTACTTCCAGCCCAGCTGCACCGAGAACACCAGAAAGCCGAACATGCCGACGACGATGGACGGCAGCGAGGACAACGTCTCGATGGCGGTGGAGGCGATGTCGCGGATGGGTCCGTCCGGCGCGTACTCGACCAGGAAGACCGCTCCGCCCAGGCTGATGGGCACCGAAATGGCTAGGGTGATCAGCAGCAGATAGAACGAATCGAACAGCTGATAAAGTACGCCGCCCTGGGTTCCGTTGGCACGCGCGGGCTGCGTGAGGAAGCCCGGCTGGAACAGCATCGAGATGCCCTCGAGCAGGATATAGGCCACCATGGAGATGACGATAAGCATGACGATGGCGACGATTGCCGTCAGCACGCCCGTGGCGATGCGGTCCTGCCTTTGGACACGCCCGAGTCTCGCCTCGTCGATGTGGATGCGCGTGCTAGCCACGAGCCTTCGCCCCCTTGCGGCCAATGAGATGGATGATCAGGATGAAGATGAGGCTCATGCCCATCAGCAGCAGACCGAGCGCCCACAGAACATCGTCCTGGGCCGAGCCCTCGGCATAGACCGCCATAGACGTGGTGAGCGTGGTGGTGATGGTCGAGGCCGGCGACAGCAGCGACGTCGGCATGGCCTCGATACCGCCGATCACCATGCGCACGGCGAGCGTCTCGCCAAAGGCGCGGGTCATGCCAAGGATGACCGCAGTCATGAGCGATGGCATGGCGGACTTGAGCACCACGTGCCAGATGGTCTGCCAGCGGGTGTAGCCCAGCGCGAGCGAACCCTGACGGTAGCTGTCGGGCACGGCACGCAGGCCATCGACCGAAAGCGTAGTCATAGTCGGCAGGATCATGACGGCTAGCACGATGGCGCCGGGCAAGATGCCCAGACCCGTGCTCACATGGAAAACGCTCTTCATAAGGCCGACAACCACGTGAAAGCCGATCAAGCCAAAGACGACCGAGGGAATGCCGGTCAAAAGCTCAATAAGCGGCTGAAAGATCTTGGAACCAAACTTAGGCTGGATCTCGACCGCAAAGATGGCAGAGCCGATAGCGATGGGCAGCGCGATGAGCGTGGAGAGCACCATGACCGCAAAGGAGGTGACGATCAGGGGCAGGGCGCCGGTATAAGGCAGACCGTTTTCGGCTGTGTTGGCCAGGTCCCACTTAGTACCGGTAAAAAACTCGACGACCGAAACGCCGTCCTTGAGAAAAGCCGAGAGGCCCTTTTGGGCGACCATAAAGATGAGCGCGGCAACGACAAGCGTCACGAGCGCTACGCACGCGCCCGTGACGCCCAGGCCCACGTTCTCAAGGTCGCGCTTTGGCAGCTGTTTTGCCATTGCAAACCTTTCCGGGGCGATTACTTATTTAGCGGAGACCTTGCCGCTGGCGTCCTTGACGACCTTCATGGCAGAGACGGGGATGAAGCCCTGCTCCTCGACGAGCTTGCCCTGGACGTCGTCGGAGAGCATGAACTCCAGGAAGGCCTTGGTGGCCTCGTCGGCGTCCTTGGAGCAGTACATGTGCTCGGTAGCCCAGATCTTGAAGGAGTCATCAGTGACATTCTTACTCTTGGGCTCCACGCCCTCGACCTTGATGGCGTTGAACTTGGAGTCATCGAAGTGCGAGAAGTCGAGGTAGGAGATGGCGTTGTCGGTGCTGCCCATCTGAGTCTGGACGTCGCCGGACTTGTCGAGCTCGGCATCGCCCTTAAAGTCGACGGCCTCGTCGCCAAAGACGGCGGCCTCGAAGGTAGCGCGGGTACCGGAGCCAGCCTTGCGGTTGAGAACGACGATCTTGGCGTCGTCGCCGCCGACCTCCTTCCAGTTGGTGATCTGGCCGGAGAAGATACCCTTGAGCTGCTCGAGGGACAGATCGTCGACCGTCACGTTCTTGGAGACGACGGGGCCCATGCCCACGACGGCGACCTCGTGATCGACGAGGTTCTTGACCTGGTCGGCCTCGAGCTTGGTCTCGGCGAAGACGTCGGAGTTGCCGATGGTGACGGTGCCGGCGGCAACAGCGGTCAGGCCCTTGCCCGAACCGTTACCCGAGCCGGAGACGGAGACATCGGGGTTGGCGTCCATGAACTTCTCGGCAGCGGCCTCGACGAGAGCCTGGAACGAGGAGGCACCATCGTAGGTCACCTCGCCGGAGACGGACTCGGCAGCAGCGGCGCTACCCGTATCGGCGGCGTCGGATGCGCCTGCGCCGCCGCAACCAACGAGACCGAGACCGACGATGCTGGCAAGACCACCAGCGAGGCCGAGGAACTGACGACGAGAATAAGCCTGATCGAGCATGATCTTCCTTTCATACATGCGACTCGCGGGCACCCTGCCCGCTTTGCTGTTTGGAAAGATACGGCCTCGATCGGGCAGTGCCCGCGCCAACTGCGGTTTCTTACGGGCTATTGATAGACCTTTACCGCAAGCTCTGCCCAGCCTTTACAAACGGATAACAATCCAGCGCCGAACATGGCGCACCTTTTACACCAATAAAAACAAAGTTGCGGTGAAATAGTTCCTGCTTGGCCATCAAATGGCCCATTCTAGGAACTATTCCACCGCAACTTAGATTGGGAAACCGCGAGACCTTAAAGCTCTAATTCATTCAAACGGAGGATCGCAACAATATAGATCTTGAGCGCCTGCTTGAGCTGTTCTTCGCTGGCACACTCGTTGGGGCCGTGCATCTGGCCGCCCCACGCGGGCAGCTCAAGGCCGGTCTCCTCGGGGCCAAACGAGACGGCGCGGGCAAAGTTGCGCGCGTACGTGCCGCCGCCCATGGCAAAGGGTTCAGCATGCTTGCCGGTGAACTCGTTATAGGTGTCAATAAGCGCCTTCACGGCCGGATCATCGGCAGAGACCGAGAATGGCACCTTCGCATGGCCCACGCGACACGTCACGCCAAAGCGCCCCACGAGCGGCTCGAGCTGCTCGCGGATGGTATCGGCGCTCGTACTGTCGGGAAAACGCACGTCGATGACCTGCTCGATATGGCCATCCGCCACACGGATGACGCCGGGGTTGCAGGTGAGCGGACCAAACGCCGGGCTCGTCGCATCGATACCCAGGCCGCGGCCATAGGCATCCGCATGCACAAAGGCCAAAAACTTGACAAACTCGTGCTCGGCAGGCGTCAGCAGGCGCTCGTCACGGGCACCAAACGCGTCCTCGGCCTCGCGCAGATACGCCACAACCAGGCCGACGGCGTTGATCGTTCCCTCGGGCATCGAGGCATGACCGCCAATGCCGTGGGCAAAAATCTGCGCATGCCCGTTATCGAGCGTCATGATCTCCAGGCGGTCGGCGTTCTCGACCGGCGCCGGCAGCTCATCAGCGGCAATCGCGAGCTCGCAGATGGACTGCGACGGAATGGCATTGCTCGCCTCGGCGCCGCTCCACGACACGATGCGCCCGCCGTCGATCTTGGAGCTAACAAACGTCGCTCCAAACTGGCCCTTCTCGGCATTGCAGACCGGGAACTCGGCATCGGGCGTAAACAGAAAGTCGGGGTTCACGTGGTTCTCCAGATAATGGTGAACGTCGGACATGCCCACTTCCTCATCGCAGCCCAGCAACGCGCGGAAGGTATAGCGCGGCACAATGCCGTGTTTGAGCAGATAAGCGCCGGCGTAGAGCGACAGCACGGCCGGACCCTTGTCGTCGATCACGCCACGGCCGAGCAGCCAGCCCTCGCGACGCTCCATCGCAAACGGGTCGGTGTTCCAGCCGGGGCCGGCGGGCACCACGTCCACGTGGCAGATAGTCGCGAGCTGCTTGTCGCCGCGGCCCGGGATATCGGCGATTCCCACATAGCCCTCGTCGTCGCTCGTCTGATAGCCGAGCTTTTGCGCAATGCCGAGCGCGCAATCGAGCGCATCACGGACCGGGCGGCCAAACGGCGCACCGAGCTCCGCATTGGCAGCAACGGCCACGGACGGATAGCTCACCAGCTGTTCGATATCGGCGACGACATCTTCCCAGACCTCGTCGACATACTCGGCAACGCTCTGCTCCACCTGATTCATGGACGACCTCCTTACCAATGAGCGACGGGTACGCCCGCCCCTCACATTACGTCTATTAGATAGCGAAAAGTTTAGCAAGCTCGGCCACCGAGTGCACCACTACATCGGCACCCGCCGCCTCGTGCTCGCCCGGCGCCGCCGCACCCGAATAGATGCCGATGCACGGTACGCCCATTGCGTGCGCGCCCTCCACATCGTTAAAGCGATCGCCGATCATCACGGCATCGCCCGCCGTCGCGCCGAGCGCCGCCAGGGCATCGCGGACCGAATCGGCCTTGGTCTCGCGCCCCTGCGGCGGATTCATGCCAACCACCGCCTCAAACTGAGAAAGTCCCAGCTCTCCCACCATGTCGATACACTTCGCCTCCATGCGCGACGTCGCCACGGCCAAGCGATGCCCCTGTGCGACAAGGCCATCGAGCAGCTCGGGGAGTCCATCGAACACGGGATACTCTTCCGGTTCCAACTCATCAAAAAAGGCACGGTACTCGTCGGCCACCACCAGCGACTCCTCGCGCGAGAAGCCGTAAAAGTCGTGAAAGCTCTTCCACAGGGGCGGCCCGATCATACGACGCAGGTCGCCCATCTGCGCCTCCGAAAACCCGCGCGCGGCCAACGTCTTGCGCGTCGAGGTCATCACCGCCCGACCCGTATCGGCCACCGTGCCGTCAAAATCGAACAGCACAACCGGTCGCCTGCATATCTCCAGCGCCTCCATCGGCATCCCTCTTCCCCAGTTGATGATTTCCACACCACCACTTCAAACTGTTGACTATTCAACAATTGAACCTAGCAATGTAGAGCAACTCCACTATACTTGACGCACTTTGCTCTCAGAAGGCGGCGCCGTCGCGCCCCAACGAAAGGTGCAATTATGTCTTTTGCCATCATAACCGACTCCACGTCGGACATCTCCCCCGCCCGTGCTCAAGAGCTTGGCATTTACGTCATTCCGCTGCATGTGATTATCGAGGGCGAGGACCTGCTCGACCAGGTACAGATCACCGCCGAGGAGTACGTCGCCCGCATGGCCGGCTCCGAGCAGCTGCCGCACACCTCGCAGCCGAGTGCCGGCGAGTTCAAGGCACTCTTTGACCGCGTGCGCGCCGACGGCCACGATAGCGCCATCTTTATCTCGCTGTGCAGCGAGTGGTCCGCCTGCTATGCCAACGCCAGCCTGACGGCCGAAACGCACGAACTCGACGTGCGCTGCATCGACTCGCGCACCGGCTCCGGCGCCGAGGGCCTGCTGGTGGAGTACGCGCTGGCCATGCGCGAGGACGGTCGCAGCTTGGACGAAACCGAGGCGCAGATCCGCGCGACGCTGCCCGACGCACACCTGCTGCTGATTCCCCGGACGCTCGAGAACCTGGTCAAAAACGGCCGCGCGCCCAAGCTCGCCGGCCAGCTCACGCAGATGCTCAACATTCGCCTGGCCGTTTCGCCGGAGTGGAAGTCAGGCGAGATCAAGGCCATCAAGAAGGGCCGCGGCGCCAAGCGCATCGTCGCCAACACCATGGCAGACTGCCTCGCGTTTTTGGCCGAGCATCCGGGCTCCACCGTGCGCGTGCTCACAACCGGCGCTGCCGAGGAGCAGGAGCTCGTCAACCAAGCGCTCGCAGGCCAGGACTACGTAGACGCCGGCACCGGCCCCATCGGCTGCACCATCGCCACCCATGTAGGCGTCGACGCCATCGCCATCAGCTACTGTCCCCGCTACCAGCCCATTCACTAGGGGCACCTTTACTACTTGCGGTGGAATAGGGACCGTTTTTGGCTTATCAGCCGCAAATCAATCCCTATTCCACCGCAACTTAGAAGCAGTTCATTTGGAACGGGCTAAAAAGAATGGTATCAAACGTTTCAGACCAGTCTTTTTAGCCCGCCCCATTTTAGCTACCCTACATCAGCCCGCTCAGGGCGATGTCGACGGACTCGTTGAGGTCGTCGGTAATGTGTACCAGATCCGGATCGAGCGGGCTGATCATACCGGCGCTCATCACCGGGCCGTTGAGCCAGTCGAACAGGCCCTGCCAGTACTCGCTGCCCACCAGCACGAGCGGCATGCGCTTGACCTTGTGCGTCTGCACCAGCGTGAGAACCTCGAACATCTCGTCGAGCGTTCCAAAACCACCGGGAAACACGATGGCGCCCGAGCTGTATTTGACGAACATGGTCTTGCGCACAAAGAAGTAACGGAAGTCCATACCGAGGTTTACGTATTTGTTGAGCCCCTGCTCGTGCGGCAATTCAATGCCCAGGCCAACTGACTTGCCGTTGGCGCTCGCCGCTCCCTTGTTGGCCGCTTCCATGATGCCGGGGCCGCCACCGGTGATAACCGCCACGCCGCGCTGGGCAATCTTACGGCCGACGGTGCGCGCCGCCTTGTAGGCCGGGTCCGTCTTGGGCGTGCGGGCGCTGCCGAAGATGGTCACCGCGGGTCCGAGCTCGGCAAGTGCGCCAAAGCCATCGACAAACTCGGCCTGGATGCGCAGTACGCGCCACGGATCGGCATGCAGCCAGTCGGTCGACTCCTCGGGCGCCAGCAGGTTGGCGTAGGTGTTGTCCTTAGGAATCATGGGGCCGCGCATGACCACGGGACCGCGGCGGTACGTCTCGTCGTAGGCAGGCTCGCCCTCGACATTCTCGTTCTTAATCATGGGTGCTCCTATCGAGAAAAAGAAAAACGGGCGGGTCGACGCCATGCGCCAAACACCCGCCCGAACATCAACTATTCGGTATGGTACCCACGATGTATCAAGCACTTGCAAGCTATCGGTCAGCGGTCGCGCAGCCGGTGTCAGCGAATGCGACGACCGGCTGGCGCTCGACCATTGCCGTTGCCCACGCTCTGCAAGCGTGTCTGTCGCCCTTAGTAATCCACCGCGGCAGGGCTGTTCATCCAGTCGCTCACGAACGCGCCGTAACGGCCCTCGATAATGGCCTGGCGGGCACGCTGCATAAGGTTGAGCAGGTAGTAGATGTTGTGCATCGACAGCAAAATGCCGCCGAGCATCTCCTTCTGCGTGACCATGTGGCGAATGAGTGCGCGGCTGTAGCCGCCCGTGCACACCGGGCAGGTGCAGGTGGGATCGATGGGGCCGTCGTCGTGCGCAAAGCGCGCGTTGCGGAAGTTGAGGCGACCCTCGCTGGAGAACGCCGTACCCATGCGGCCCGTGCGCGTCGGCAGCACGCAGTCGAACATGTCGATGCCCACGCCCACACCGCGCACGAGGGTGGTGGGGTTGCCGACGCCCATCAGGTAGCGCGGCTTGTGCTTGGGCATGTACTCGCTTACGAGTGGTGCCAGGGTCTCGAACATGGTCTCGTGGTCCTCGCCCACCGAGTAGCCGCCAATGCCGTAACCGGGGAAGTCGCCGCACTCCTCCAGATGGCGCAGCGAGCGCAGGCGCAGATCTAGGTGCATGCCGCCCTGAACAATGCCAAAGAGCGCCTGGTCGTCGCGGGTATGCGCCTTATAGCAGCGCTCAGCCCACATGCTCGACAGTTCAACGGCGCGCTCAACGTAGGCGCGCGTGGCGGGATAGCCCGGGCACTGGTCGAGCTGCATGCAGATGTCGGAACCGAGCTTCATGGCGATTTCCATGTTGTCCTCAGGCGTCCAGAACACGTGGCGACCGTCGTAATCGTTGACGATAAAGCGCACGCCCTCGTCAGTGAGCTTGACCGCGTCGTTGTGGCTGAACACCTGGAAGCCGCCCGAATCGGTGAGGATAGGGCCGTGCCAGTTCATAAACTTGTGCAGGCCACCCAGCTCGGCGATGGTGTCCTCGCCGGGACGCATGGACAGGTGATAGGTATTGGCAAGCACGATCTGGGCGCCGAGCTGTTTGACGGTCTCGGTAGGAATGCCCTTGACGTTTGCCTTTGTGCCCACGGGCATGAAGATCGGCGTCTCGATGTCGCCGTGCGGGGTGTGCAGCACGCCGGCACGCGCATGCGTCGTCGGATCCTCGGCGATCAGATCGAATTTAAAAAGGCTCTGGTCCATAAACTGGAACTCCTTGGTTGCGGTTCATACGCAAACCATTATACGGGCAACCCGCAAGAAGCACCGACTCGACAGAAACTGGCGCAAAGGAAACCTGCCCCTTGCGACAACGGATCATTTCCGACAGCCACAGCAACGCCGATGTTATGACACCGACAGCGAAAACCCGCCGGAGCGAGCAAGGTGCCTTGAAACAAGGCGGCATTGATCTTTTGATCATGCCGCCGAAGTTGAAAGGCAGATTGCCGCTCTGGCGGGTTTGCAGCGTCAACTGGTTACGCGGTTCGTAGAACCGCGTAACTGCTAGGGCCGCTGGCCCATGCCGCCCTCGAGGGTGACAGTCTCGCCGTTCATGTACTTAAAGTCGGGACCGCAGAGCTGAACGACAACGCGGCCGATTTCCTTCTCGACGTCGCCGTAGTGGCCTGCCGGCGGCATGTGGACATTGGCCTTGAACGCCTCGGGATAGGCATCCTGGAAGTTCTCGAGCGCAGCGGTCCAAGCAAGCGGACAAACGATATTGACGTTGATGCCGTCCTTGCCCCACTCGTTGGCGGCAACGCGAGTCAGACCACGGATGCCCTCCTTGGCGGCGGCATAGCTGCACTGACCATAGTTGCCAAACAGGCCGGCGCCCGAGGCAAAGTTGACCACGGAGCCCTTGGTCTCCTTCAGGTGCGGATAGGCCTTCTGCATGTACAGATAGGTGGCATACAGACCGGAATAAATGGCCAGGTTAAACTGATCCATGGTGTGGTCGGCGATGGTCACACCCGAGGCGCTGGCCTGAGCATTGTTGACGACGGCGTCGATGCGGCCGAACTCCTCAATGGCCTTGTCGATAACGTTCTGGACGACAGCCTCGTTGTCCTGACCAGCCGAGACATCGGCCTGAACAGGCAGAACCTTGACACCGTACTCGGCCTCGAGGGACTCCTTGGCGGCCTCGAGCTTGGCGACGTTGCGGCCGGTGATAACGAGGTTCGCGCCCTCCTTGGCAAAAGCGATATCGATGCCGTAACCGATGGAGCCAGCGGAGCCGTCCTTAAGCGTGGCCTTGCCGCCGCCGGTGACGATCACGGTCTTACCAGTGAAAAGTCCCATATAAAGTCCTTTCAAATCGCGACGGGCGCACCCGCCGACTGCGCGCATCCAAATAAACGCGCCAAAAGCTGAAATGCAACTTTAACGGGTTCAAGTGAAAAATAAAGCCCATGGCAGGCGAACGGCGCAACGTCTTTCGGCGAAGGGAATGTCAAGTAAAAATTGGATAGAGTGACCGAGTTTTTGCTATCGACGCGAGCCATCGAACACGTTTTGAAACTTTGCTGCGGCGCGCGGGATGTCGGCGCGAGACTTTATCATAGGGTGACAAACAACGATGAGGAGCACATGCCTATGACAGACGAGCTGGACCCCCAGACTCAACAGCATATTGATGATTCCGCAGACGTCATCGCAGATACCGACGCTGTGACCTGCGATGGTATCGACATCGACGACCCCATCTTAGACGAAAGCGCTACGGCGGAAACCCCTGCCGCAGAAAACACCGACGAGCAAAACGACGATGCGCCCGCTCAGGACGACGCCCCTGTACAGGACGCCGCCCCGCAAGCAGCGGGCCCCATCGAGGTCTCTTCGGAAGAAGAGCTCGATGCCGTCATGGACTCCATGATGGATGCCGTCAAAGCGATGAAAGACGCCGTCGCCGATGCCGATATTGATGCCGAGGAAGAGGAGGCCGCCGAGGCGGCCTCGACCTTCGTGCCCGGCGAGACTCCGGTCGCCGACCAGGGCAGCACCATGCCCTCGTTTCTGCAGCTCGAGCACCCCACGATTGGCGCCGATGCGGTCGATCCGCACGCAGCAGGCTTTTCTGTGGTCGAGGGCGGTACCGGCAATATCGCCGCGCCGCAGGCTGCCGATGCGGATGCCGCCAACGCGGCTCGCCCGACCGCCCCGCACTCCCCCGCCGCGAGCCGCGATCTGGGGACCGCTGTCTCGAACACTGCGAACGCCGTGGGCACCTTTATCGCCCAGGGCGCCTCGGCCATACGTGAGATGAACGCAGCGAAAAAGGCACTTGCCGATGCCCGCGCCCATCTGGCCGAACTTGAGCAGCGCATTGCCGATCAGGCCGAGGAACTCGAGACGCGCCAGGATATCGCAGGCCGCTACGACCAGATCGTCGCCGACCAGCGCCAGGCGATTGCCACGGCCCAAAAGACTGCAGCAGCCGCCGAGATTGACCGTGATGCCCACGCCGCCAAAGCGACAGAGCTCAAGGGGCAGTTCGAACAAATGAAGACAGAGGATGACGCGACTGAGCTCCGCCTGAAGGCCGCGCTCGATGCCGTGGAGGCCCGCGAGGCGAGCTCGCGCGAGACCGGCAACCGCCTCGTTCGACGTCTTGAGGATTCCAAGCGCATCCGAGACAAGGTGAAGGCCGAGCGAGACGCCGGCATTGCGGCCGCACAACAAACCGTCGACGCCACGCGCGCCCAGCTCGAGACACTGCGTCATGAGTATGCCGAGTTGCAACGCAATCCCTCGGCAAATCCCGCCAACTATACGGTGCGCACCAGCGAGCTCTCGATGCAGATCTCCGACACGGCAGATGCCCTGCGTAAAGCCGAAGAAGATGTCCCGCGCATCACCGCCGACCTTGAGCACTCGCTTGCCGCAGCCGAGCAGGCCGTCGAGCAGGCTCAAGCCCCCATTGCCGAAGCCAAACGCGCACACCAAGCCGTGACGACTGAGGCCGATGCCGCGCGCGACGAGCTGCAGACGGCGAAAACTGCCGCCACGACGCGCCAGCGCGAACTGCGCGAGAAGATCGCCGCCGAGGACAAGGCACGCCGCGACCAAGAGCAAAGCATCGCCAACGCCCAAGCAGATGCCGCACATGCACAGTCGATCATCGAGCAGGCGACCGAGGTGCATGACCATCCAGAGATCACTGAGTCGCTTGCAGGATCCTTGGCCCGAAACAAAGCCGAACACGCCGAGACCGAGCAAGAAGTCGCCCAGCTCGAGACCACCGAGGACGCGGTGCGCGAGCGCACCCGCGACTCACGCATCAAATTCACCGGCGCCATCGTCTGCATCGTCGCCGCAATCCTGGTGATCATCCTAGTCTGGCTGTTCGCAAGCAAGTAAACCAGCTGCCAAAAACGCTCAACTCAGTTGCGGTGAGATAGTTCCTATTTAGCCTCAAAAAAGGCCAATTCAAGAACTATCTCACCGCAACTTATTAGATTGATGCAAGGTAGTCATTGGGGACGTTCTTAAACGGCTAGTCGAACAAGAACGTCCCCAATGACTACATCGACAACCAAAGAAATGCCGATGTTATGGCAGAGTCAGCGAGCGGGTCGCATTTGAGACAAGGTGACGTGAAACGAAAGGGCGCTGACCTTCTGGTCGCGCCCTTGAAGTTGAACGTCAGATTGTCCAAATGCGGCCCGCGCAGCGTCGAGCAGTTACGCGGTTCGTAGAACCGCGTAACTAACAAATGAGCATCGCATCGCCAAAGCTGAAGAAGCGGTAACGTTCTTCGATAGCGGCGGCGTAGGCGTCCATGATCTGGTCGCGGGTGGCAAGTGCGCTCACGAGCATCATGAGCGTGGAGCGCGGCACGTGGAAGTTCGTGATCAGCGCGTCGACCACGTGATAGGTCGATCCGGGCATGAGGTAGAGCTGCGTCGTCGCGTTCTCACGCACCACGATGTCACCGCGGCCAAGTGTATCGGCCCCGTCCTCGCGGCCCTCAAAATAGCGCGCCGTCACTGCCGGATCGGACACCGGCGCGTCCGCGTCAAAGGCGCTTTCGAGCGAGCGCACTGCGGTGGTACCGACAGCAATCACGCGGTGCCCCTCGGCCTTCGCCTTATGCACGGCGTCGACAACCTCCTGCGACACGTGATAGCGCTCCGTGTGCATCACGTGCTGCGTGGGATCGTCCTCCTCCACCAGACGGAAGGTATCGATACCCACCTCGAGCTCGACGGCGGCAAACTTGGCACCCTTGGCCTCGATAGCGGCCATGAGCTCGGGAGTAAAATGCAGACCCGCCGTGGGAGCAGCGGCCGAGTGCTCCTCCTTCATGGCGTACACGGTCTGATATTTCTCGGGATCGCCCTCGTAATCGGTAATGTAGGGCGGCAGCGGCACGTGGCCGGCAGCATGGATGGCCTCGTCGAGCGTGCGCGGATCGCCGGCGGCATTGCAACCGGCCGGCTCAAAACGCACCAGGCGGCCGCCGCGGCTATCGGTGACAAAGTCGACAACCTCGGCCGTCAGCACCACGGGAGCCCCCTCGGGCGCATGGGCGCCACCGGCGCGATACTCAATATGAGCACCGGGCTTCAGGCGCTTGCCCGGCTTGACCAAGCACTCCCAAACATGGCCCAGCGGATCCACGTCCTCGCGGCGCTTGAGCAGCAGGGCCTCGACCACGCCGCCCGAGCCGGCTTTGTGACCGATCAGGCGGGCCGGCATCACGCGCGTCTTGTTGATGACGAGCACATCGCCCGGCTCGATATAGTCGATGATATCGCGGAAGATGCGGTGCTCGACGGTGCCGCCATGCTCCAGCGGCGTTCCCGCCTGGGAGCCTTTGCGATCCACCACCAACAGGCGGCAGGAGTCACGCGGCTCGGCAGGCGCCTGAGCAATCAGTTCCTCAGGAAGGTTGTAGTCAAAATCATCGGTACGCATAGACACGTCGGATTCTCCTTATATAGCTAAAGTCCGTTCTACATCCTAGCAGGCTGACGTCCCAAATGAACTACTTTTTGGCGGCTTTGCGCTCGTCGCGGATGCGGGCGCGGTCCATGGCCGCCTCGACAGCCGAGAAGCGGCAACCACAGTAGTTCTGCCGATACATGCCAAGCTCGCGCGAACGGCGTGTCGCCTCGGGGTAATACGGGCGAAAATCGCGAATCACCGGGGTGAGCCCATGTGCCGCCGCCAAGCGCTCAAGCACGTCATTGCAGGTATCGAACAGCTGGTACGGCGAGACGGCGAGCGTCGTGCCCACAAACTCAAACCCGCGCTCCTGGGCCACGCGGCACGCCTCGGCCAAGCGCAGGGCATAGCACGCGCGACAGCGACGAGGCCGATCGGCACCCAGCGGTGCCACGCCGGTCTCCCAGCGATCGCGGTCCTCCCCCGCCTCGATAAGCTCGATGTCGCCATCGGCACACCACCGGCGCAGCTCGTCCAAGCGGCGCTGCCATTCATCGTGCGGCTGAATATTGGGGTTTGTCCAGCAGATTGTGGGCTCAAACCCCTCCTCGCGCAGCAGGCGAACCGGCTCAAGCGAGCACGGCGCACAGCACGCATGCAGCAACAACGACTTCATCGACATCTCCTCACCCAAAAAAGCGCACGCCAAAGGACGTATCCTCGCAGGCGACAATGCGGCGGTCGCGCAGGATCGTCCGCACGTAGTACCAGTCGCCCACGCAGCCCGAAAGGTGCAAACCAGCCGCCAGATAGCACAGCAGCGGATAGCCCGAAAACGCAAACCCCAGGGCAAGCGTTGTCGTCACAACAACCGTCGGCGCCAGGCAAACCGCCACGTACCGCCGGCGCGAATACACCACGCCCTCGGCGCAGGCATAGATCATCGCCGTCTCGCGATTCGCCCCAAAGGTCACCTTCGCGCCCGCAGGCGCCAGCAGCTTAAAAAACACACCGTGCACCAGCTCGTGCACGGCAAATGAAGCCGCCGAAACCGCAGTCAAGCCGACCATCCAGCCCAAGACGGCCATCCAGCCGCCCACGCCAGCCGCATCCAAGTCTGCAGGCCCGCCCAGCAGCATAAACACCGGCACCAGGCACACGGCAAACACGCCGACTACGACCATCCCCCACACGAAGCAAGCGTGCAGAAAATCCTCGTCCTCAAACGCATGTATGTTGGAAATCTCATTCATAGCATCTTAGGATAGCGCCCCTGCCACGTACCCGTCCGCATGTGCGATAATGTCGAACGATATGCACGAATTGACCACCGCGTCGCCGGGCCTTGCGCCCAGCCGCGCTCCCACCATATGCGAAGGAGTCCCATGGCATCCAAATACTCCATGAACGACCGTCCCAGCTGGCCTCGCCGCGCCATCGTTACCGCCGGCGAGCCCTACGGCAACAAGGGCCTTCACTTTGGCCACGTTGGCGGCGTCTTTGTCCCTGCCGACTTCTTCGCCCGCTTCCTGCGCGACCGCCTGGGCCGCGAGAACGTCATCTTCACCTCGGGCACCGACTGCTACGGCTCGCCCATCATGGAGAGCTACCGCAAGCTCAAGGAGAACGAAGGCTACGACAAGTCCATCGGCGAGTATGTCGAGTCCAATCACTCCCGCCAGGCCGCGACCCTCAACAACTACAACATCAGCTGCGACATCTACGGCGGCTCGGGCCTTGAGCCGGCTGCGCAGATTCACAACGAGGTTACCGCCGAGATTATCGAGCGCCTGCACGAGCAGGGCACCATCTCCAAACGCTCCACGCTGCAGTTCTACGATGCCAAGGCCGGCACGTTCCTCAACGGCCGTCAGGTGATCGGCCGCTGCCCCATCCAGGGCTGCAAGTCCGAGAAGGCCTATGCCGACGAGTGCGACCTGGGCCACCAGTTTGAGCCCGAGGAGCTCATCGCGCCCAAAAGCCAGCTCACCGGCGAGGTGCCCGAGCTGCGTCCGGTCGACAACCTCTACTTTGACCTGCCGGCCTACCTCGACTTTATGAAGACCTATACCGCCAAGCTCGCCCAGAACCCGCAGGTTCGCTCCGTGGTCTCCAAGACCATGGAGGAGTGGCTGCTGCCGGCGCAGCTCTATATTCAGAACAAGTTCCGCGAGGCTTTCGACGCCGTCGAGGACCAGCTGCCCGAGCACACTGTGCTGGAGCCCGAGGGCAACAAGAGCAGCTTTACCGTCACCTTCCCCAGCTGGAAGGAGCGCGACGATGCCCACGCAGTGCTCGCCAACGGTGGCGTGCGCTTCCGCAGCGGCAAGGCGCTCGTGCCCTTCCGTATCACCGGCAACATCGACTGGGGCGTTCCGGTGCCCGAAGTCGATGGCGTCTCCGACGTCACCTGCTGGTGCTGGCCCGAGAGCCTGTGGGCACCCATCAGCTACACCCGCACCGTGCTCGCACGCGATGCCAAGGCCGCCGGCGTGACCGAGGGTGTCGCCGCCCAGGATGCCGCCCTCATGGGCGAGCCAGCCGCCGATTCCACCCAGGTGCCCGCGCCGACCTATCAGCACAGCTCGCTCGACTGGCGCGACTGGTGGTGCTCGGACGACGCACAGATCTACCAGTTCATTGGCCAGGACAACATCTACTTCTACTGTATCGCGCAGACCGCCATGTGGGAGGCCCTGGGTTGGGACCTCACGCAGAGCACCGTCAGTGCCTGTTACCACCTGCTCTACATGGGCAAAAAGGCCAGCTCGTCCTCGCAGACGCCTCCCCCGCCGGCAGACGACCTGCTCAACCACTACACCTGCGAGCAGATGCGCGCGCACTGGCTGTCGCTCGGCCTGTCCGAGAAGCCGGTGAGCTTTAGCCCCAAGGCATACGACACGCGCGTGACCGGCAAGGACAAGGACGGCAACGAGGTGCGCGCCTGCGACGACAAGCGCGTTATCGACCCGGCCCTCAAGGAGAGCGCCCTTTTGACCGGCGTGTTCAACCGCCTGGCCCGCAGCTGCTTCTACGGCGTCGCCGCCAAGGAGGGCGACGAGAGTCCCTATCGCAACGGCTGCATCCCCGCCGGTGCCGCTTCTGACACCGTGGTCGAAGCCGCCCAGCAGGCAGCCCTCGCCTTTGAGCAGGCCATGTACAAGTTCGAGACGCACCGCGCACTCGCCGTGTGCGACGACTACCTGCGCGCCGCCAACAAGCGCTGGAGCGATGCCTCCAAGGCCGCCAATAAGCTCGAGGGCGAGCCAGCCAATACCGCGATGACGCAGGCCCTCGTCGACGCCTTTACCGAGCTGCGCGTGGCAACCGTCCTGATGCACGGTATTGTGCCGGCCGGCTGCGAGCTCATCTGCGAGTACTTCGACGTCGATCCGGTCGCCTTCTTTAGCTGGGATAACCTCTTTGCCTCCACGGACGAATTTGTGGAGAGCCTGGGCGAGAAGCCCGGTGAGCACCGCGTGAAGCCGCTGCCCCCGCGCTTCGACTTCTTCAGCAAGCACGAGAGCCAGTACTAAAACACGCCTGCAGCAACGCGCCCAGAACAATCATTTAGGTGGAAGGAAAGACGGATGTCCAAGCCGCGTCGTCGTAAGCAAAAAAAGCAGGTTAAGCCCGAGCTCAAGCTTAGGCAGTTTGCTGCTACCGAGCTTTCCGACCAGCTTGCCGCCCAACACTCCGCCGCCGACCTGCCACGCTTTATGGTCGACACGGTCGCCGGCGCCTATGCGCCCGCCGATGCCGAGCTCATGATCGAGGGCTTCGGCGCCGCGGCCACGCGCCCGGTCACGCTGCGCGCCAATACGCTCAAGGCGACCGCCGAGGACATCGCTGCGGCGCTCGATGCCGCCGGCATCGCCCACAACCCCGTCGCCTGGTACCCAGACGCCTTTATCCTGCCCGAGGCCCAGGTTTCCGATCTGTGGGATCTCGACATCTATCGCGACGGCAAGATCTATCTGCAGAGCCTGTCGTCCATGATGCCGCCTTTGGTGTTGGGCGCCCAGACAGGCGAGGACATCCTGGACATGTGCGCAGCCCCTGGCGGCAAGACGACGCAGATCGCCGCCCTCACCCAGGGCCAGGCACACCTCACCGCCTGTGAGATGAGCATCCCCCGCGCCGAAAAGCTCGAGTCGAACCTCCATCGCCAGGGCGCCAAAAACGTGCCCGTCATGCGCATCGACGCACGCGAGCTCGACGAGTTCTTCCGCTTTGACCGCATCCTGCTCGACGCTCCCTGCACCGGCACGGGCACCGTCATCAGCGGCAACGAGAAAAGCCTGCGCGGCCTGACCGAGCAGTTGCTGAGCAAGTGCGCCCGCTCGCAGCGAGCACTTCTGGACCGCGCCATGGGTGCCCTCAAACCGGGCGGCACGCTCGTCTATTCCACCTGTTCAATCTTGCCGCAGGAAAACGAGGACGCCCTGCAAGAAGCCCTCGACAAGCACATGGACTGCAAGCTTATCCCCCTCGACGGCACGCCAAGCGAAAGTGAAGCACGCCGCGCCCAGGAAGCTGGTGAGGAGCCGCGCATCGAGTCCAACGCCCTGACCGAGGCCATTGCCGCGGGTCAGGTATCGGCCATCGCCAACGGCCTGCCCGGCACGCTAACCATTCCGCCCAGCCGCGACTTTGAGGGCTTCTACATTGCCCTGATCCGAAAACGCAGCTAGCGCACGGATCCAAAACTCAACAAGCTATCTCTGTGCGCGTTTGCCCTGCTGGTCGCGATGCTGTTTAAGCATCGCGCGCTCTTTGCGTTCGGCTCTTTTGCCCTTAATGGCCGTGACCACAAAGTAGATGACCGCGGCGGCAACGATTGCGGCCACACACAGGCCAATCGAGCCAAACATTGCTGTCAATTCCATACCGCGTCACCTCTCTTTTAAACGGGACTTTCAAGATAGCACCTCGATACCCGCCACCACAGCTCCTTCACGTTCGCCAGCCCTTCGGTCTAACGGATGGCGCGGCGGGGAAAAATCAACTCATCAAACGATTTAGCAATCGCAACGCTGTCGGCACCCCGCCGGCCACCATCGCATAGAATCGAGCCTCCATGGATACCCTCAACGATCTAAATGAGCGCGTCGACGCCTTCGTCGGCACCAGCTCCTTCGACACGCCTGCCGCGGCAAACGACCAAGCTCCCATCGATGTACCCGCCGAGGTTCACGAGGACATCGTCGCCTCGGTCGATTTCTCCGAGGTCGAGCTCGCAGACGAGTTCACCGAGCCCCAGGTAGCCGTGACCCCCAACGGACTGCTCCCCATGGAGCCGCTGCCCATCGACGGGCGTTTGCGCAAGGCGGCCCTTCGTATGCCCGACGAGATCGAGGAGGCCAGCGGCTTTACGCTCTTCGGCCGACGCATCAAGTCGCTCATTTACACCACCGACGTCGCGGTTATCCGCAACTCCAACGCCGATGCCGTCTTTGCGGTCTACCCTTTCACGCCGCAGCCCGCCATTACGCAAGCGCTGCTGACCGTCGCCGAGTGCCCGGTCTTTGTAGGCGTGGGCGGCGGAACTACGACCGGTAAGCGCTCCGTGCAGATGGCAGCCGTCTCCGAGATGCAGGGCGCGGCGGGCTGCGTGGTCAACTCCCCCGCTACTGCCGAGATGGTAGAGCACATCACCAACATCGCCGACATCCCCGTCATCGCCACGGTCGTTCGCTGCGACGACGATGCCCACGCCAAGGTGCGCGCCGGCGCCAAGATTCTCAATATCGCCGCCGGCAAGAACACGCCCCAGGTCCTACGCGAGCTGCGCGAGCACTATCCCAACCTGCCGCTCATCGCGCCGGGCGGCAAGACGCCAGAGAGCATCCGTGAAACCATCGCCGCCGGCGCCAACGCCATCATCTGGACGCCGCCTTCGGCCCAGCAGCTTCAGACCGACATGATGCAGCGTTATCGCAAGATGAAGGAAGACGCCACACCTGTCATCACGCGCGACGATGTGCCCATTATCGACCAGGTCGCCGCCGCCGAGGTCAGCCAAGTCGAGAACATGAATCCGGACGTACCAATCCCCGATGAGGTGCTCGAACGTGCCGCCTCGATTCATAAGCGCGTCGAGGAACATCGCGCCAATCGCGGACTCAAGCCCTCGCTGCACGGCTTCTTCTTCCGCGGCAAGAAACGCTAGTAAAACATCTTGGCCCGCCCCACAAACGTGAGGCGGGCCGTTTTCGCTTGAACAATCATGCAGCGATGTGATGGGGCAAATTAATCCACGCGCTTGTCGCCCATAAAGAAGAGCGCCACCGTACCAGGTCCGGTATGCGAGCCAATCAGAGTACCGATGTCATTGATCTCAATCTTGCCTTTAAGCTGCGGGACCTGTTCCTCAATCAGCGCCGCAACTGCCTCGGCATCCTCGCGGCACGCCGAGTGCGACATGATGCACTTACCCGAATAATCCGCACCGTCCTGCACGTGTGCCATCATGGTCTTAGCCATCTCGGAAATCGCGCGCTTCTTAGTGCGAATTTTCTCACGTGGCGACAACTTACCTTCACAATCGACCGTCATAAGCGGGCAAATCTTAAGCGCCGTGCCGATGATCGTGCTCGCAGCCGAAATGCGACCGCCTCGTAGATAGCTCGACAGATCGGTCGAGAAGAACCAGTGGTGCAGGTTGAGCTTGTGCTCCTCGATCCAGGCAGCCGTCTCGTCGAGTGAAGCTCCGCTATCGCGCACGTCGGCGGCATATTCCAGCAACAGGCCAAAGCCCGAAGACGCCGCCAGCGAATCGACGACGCGCACCTTGCCGCCCCGGGGATAGCGATCCGCGAGCATCTGCGCCGCAACGCAGGCCAATCCATACGTGCCCGAAATGCCCGACGACAACGTCAGGTGCAGCACGTCTTTACCCTCGGCAACAAACGGCTCCCAAAACTCCTCGTACTCACCCACGCTCACCTGAGACGTCTTGGGCATGGCGCCCGCGGCAATCTGGGCAAAAAACTCGTCCGGCGTAATCGACTGATACAGATCGTCCGTATGGACAACATCGTCGATCTCGTAATGAAAACACACGACAGGGATATTGCGCGACGCAAAGAACTCACGGGTTCGGTCGGCGGCGGATTCACAGGTCAGGACAAAATCACTCATATGAGGCTCCTTACTCATTGCTGCGCAAATTATCGCACAGTGAGCCTACATACGGTACATATGTCCACTATTTACCAAATCGAACCAAAAATAGCGAACATCTTTACCACCATCGTCTCCACCGACCCCACGCATAAATATCTGAGAAAACGCCCTCTGTCGTCTCCACTCAACCGCCATATCTACCTCAACTAAATCGATTTACCAAACCGTTCAGCCGACAATTCAGCCGCTGGCGCAAAATCGAAACAAAAGCGGCGCATACTGATAAACGTTTGACGCTGTTTATCAGTTTTACCAGTCCCATCGGAAGGTGTTTCATGGTCGCATTCGATCGCAACCCGCAAGACTTCAAGTATCTGCGCCTGCTGTCGAGACAGTTCCCCACCGAACAATCCGCGTTTACCGAAATTATCAACCTCTCGGCCATCCTCAACCTGCCCAAAGGCACCGAGCATTTTATGAGCGACGTGCACGGCGAGTACGAAGCCTTTATGCACATCCTCAACAACTGCTCGGGCGTCGTGCGCGAACATGTCGACGAGATCTTTGGCGACACGCTCACCTTTGACGAAAAGGGCGAGCTGTGCACGCTCATCTACTACCCGCGCGAGAAGATCGAGCTGGTCCGCAGCCAGCGCGAGGACTCGCCAACCTGGTACAAGACGATGCTTGACCAGCTCATCATGGTCGCACGCTCGCTTTCGAGCCGCTACACGCGCTCCAAGGTGCGTAAGGCCATCCCGCGCGATTACGCCTACATCATCGACGAGTTGCTGCACACGCACCCGGACGAGAACAACTATCGCGTGCGCTATCACGAGCGCATCGTGGAGTCCATCCTGGAGACCGCCAGCGCCGACGACTTTATCGAGTCGCTCGCCTCACTCATCAAGCGCCTGGCCGTCGACCACCTGCACCTGGTGGGCGACATCTTCGACCGCGGCGGCGGCGCGGCCAAGATTATGGACCGCCTGCTCACCTACCATTCGCTCGACATCCAGTGGGGCAACCACGACCTGCTGTGGATGGGCGCTGCGGCCGGTGAGCCCGCCTGCATCGCCACGGTGCTGCGCAACAACCTGCGCTACGACAATTACGAGATCCTCGAGAACGATTACGGTATCTCGCTGCGCGAGCTCGTCGCCTTTGCCGATGCCACCTACACCGCCGGTGAGTCCATCACTCCGCTGATAAAGGCTATCAACGTGCTGCTCTTTAAACTCGAGGGCCAGATTATCCAGCGCCACCCCGAGTTCGATATGACCGACCGCCTGTTACTCGACAAGATCAATCACGACACCGGCACGGTCACGCTCGCCGACGGCAGCGTGTGGCCGCTCACGACCAACGACTTCCCCACCGTCGACCCGGCAGACCCCTATACGCTCACGCCCCAGGAGCAGCACATCATCGACAAGCTCGTGTCCGAGTTTGTCACCGCCGATCACCTGCATCGCCATATCGATTTCCTCTTTTCCCACGGCTCGATGTACAAGGTCGCCAACGGCAACCTGCTCTTCCACGGCTGCGTTCCGCTCAACGAAGACGGCACCTTTAGCAGCATGAACTGTCTGGGCACCTGGCACGCTGGCCGCGATTATCTCGATTTTTGCGACCACATCGCCCGCCGCGCCTGGCGCGTGGGCGACCGCGATGCCCTCGACTGGATGTGGTACCTGTGGATTGGCTTCAATTCACCCGCCAGCGGGCGCCTGGTGCGTACCTTTGAGCGCGCCTATATCGCCGATAAGAGCACCTGGGTCGAGCCGATGGACCCGTACTTTACGCTTACCAAGTCGCCCTCGGTCTGCGATGACATCATGCGCGAGTTTGGCGTCGCGCCCATGGCATGCTCGCCGACCGGCCACATCATCAACGGCCATACACCCGTCAAGACCACCAAGGGCGAGCAGCCCATCCGCGCCAACGGCAAACTGCTGGTCATCGATGGCGGTTTCTGCCGCGCTTACCATCCCAAGACGGGTATCGCCGGCTATACACTCATCTCGAGCTCACGCGGATGCCGTCTCAAGTCGCATCAGGCCTTTACCACCGTCGCCGAAGCGCTCACACGCAACATCGACATCGAGAGCGAGACGAACCGTTTTGACGAGGCAGACCGTCGCCGCATGGTGAGCGACACCGATACTGGCGCCAAGATTCGCAGCCAGATCCAGGACCTGCGCCAGCTGCTCGATGCATATAGAAACGGTGCTATCGAAGAGCGCGCCTAGCACCACCCGTGGGGATTGGCTAAACTTGCTGAGTTTGTCATCCCCACGGCGCCCCGGCGCCACCCTAAGGCAGGTACCATGCAAAAGCTCCTTGCGCAGATCATGAAGTTTGGCGTCGTCGGCGTCATTGCCACCGTCATCGACTTTGGCATCATGAATCTGCTCCATTATGGCCTGGGCCTCAACATCCTAATCGCCAACACCAGCGGCTTTATCATCTCACTCATCTTTAACTACCTCGCAAGCATGAAGTACGTGTTTGCGCACAAGGAAGGCATGAGCCGCCGCCGCGAGTTCATCATCTTTGTCGTGCTGTCCGTAATCGGCTTGGCACTCAACGACGGTATCGTGCTGACACTCAACGCCGGCCTGGGACTCGAGGCCAATATCGCCAAGATCTGCGCAACCGCGCTTGTCATGGTCTACAACTTTGTGACCCGAAAGATCTTCCTGGAGGGAGACGAGACCAAGTAGCTCGGCCTCCTCGTTGCACTACGGGGCCCACGGACGACGTGCGTCGAGCGCTGCGTTGTTCGTGGGCCTTGCTCGTTTACGGAAGGATTTACAACGTTTGCGGATTGTCTCTTGCAAATTTGGCGAGTTCGTATAGTTCTTGGCAAAGCCCTTACGTTTCCCCTGCAAAAGCTCTAAAGTATCCTCTGCTCGATTCATCAACGCATTGGATGTGATTACGTGCGCAAGGCACTGGCACAACCTCATACTAAGCAATTCCTCAAGTTCGCTGTCGTGGGTCTTATCTCCTTTGGCATCGACTGGGGCATGCTCATTGCGCTCGTCGAGCTGTTCCATCTCGACTTTTTGATGAGCACCACGATCTCGTTTATCACGTCCGTCGTGGTCAACTACTGGCTCAGCATGAAGTACGTGTTCGACCATCGCGAGGGCATGAGCCGCAAGCGCGAGTTCACGATCTTCACCATCCTGTCGGTGATTGGTTTGGGTCTCAACGACCTGTACATGTTTGTGGGCGTCACGTTTTTGAGCATCGGCTACCAGGCCATGAAGGCCATCGCAACGTTCCTCGTCACCTGGTACAACTACTTCAGCCGCCGCTTCTTCCTCGAGGGCGCACGGTCGTAGTCGATCACTATTTGCTTGAATGTATAACCGGTTGGAATTCCCGTTCCAACCGGTTTTTGTTTGCCGAGTGACCCGGCGACCCAGTCCTCTACGCATGAAAAACGGGCAGCCCGGATGTTTGTCCGAACCGCCCGTCTGGCGCGCTATGTCGAGGCCTCTAGCCTGTAACGTAATACCAGACTACGTTGTCACCGTTTGAGAGAACGTAGTTGCTGCAGGCCGTCATGGGCGTTGTGCCGTTGACGGAGTACATCCAGCCGCTCGTGCCGCCGTGCTGTTTCTCGGCCAAACCACCAATCGCGGAGACATACGTGCCGTACGACGAGCCATGTGCGTTGACAGAAAGGCCCAGCGCGCACAGGGCATCGTAGACGGTAGCGCCTTCGTTAAAGGTAAAGGTGCCACCAGAGGACACAGGATTGCCCACGGCGCTCGATGTGACCGAAACCGTCACCGTTACGTAGCTAGGCTGCTGCGAGCTGCCCTGGTCGCCAGTAGAGGCGTTGCCGTTATCGGGGGCAGAAGATGCCCCGCTGGATGAGGAGGAGGCGCCAGGCGTAGAGCCGGCCCCGCCAGAAGAAGTCGAGTTCTGAGAAGTCGACTGATTACCGTCGGTCTTTTTATTGCTGTTCTTCTCTCCAGACTTCTTGCCATCCTTGTCTTCGGACTTTTTGCTATCCGAGCCCTTGTTTGATTCCTTGTCCGAAGACTCGGACTCCTTCTTAGAGTCAGATTTATCCGAACCCTTAGACTCGTCGTTCGCACCATCCGAAGATTTGGAATCCTTGGAGCCAGCTTTACCCGAAGCGACGGTCGAGTCAGACCCCTTGGCGTCCTTCGCGACGACGCTCTCCCCCGTCACGGTCTGAACGATCCAGTCAATGGACCAGGCGCCGCTCTCGGAAGGATGGACGAAGCCCAGCGATATGACAATTAGCGCAACGCACGCGGCGGTCAGGACGCCAGTAAGCGCCTTCCGTCGAGGGGCGGACGCCGCCGAAGCGGCGCCCTGTTGCTTTGCATCGTCGAACTGAATGAACGAGGAATTTGGTTGCTTGGGGTCAGCGTCCTTGGATTTATTGGACACAGTCCTCACCTACCGACGTTTGGTGAACACGAACACGCCGACGATGGCGAGACCGATGACGCCGGCGGCAACGCCAACAATGGCGAGCGGATTGGCGCCAGTCTCCTGCTCGGAAGCACTAGAGGGCTTCTTAGCAGTGGTCGTGGAAGCAGCACCCGTATCGGACTTGGAATCGGACTTCTTGTCGGACTTGCTGTCCTTTTTGTCAGACTTCTTGTCAGACTTCTTCTCGTCCTTCTTATCGGACTTATCGGAGTCCTTCTTGTTGGACTTGTTGTCCTTGGTCTCGGTCTTGGTCGACACCGTCGTCTTGGTCATCGGCTTATGACCCGGAACGACAGCGCCGCCAGTCTGCTGGCCCTTCGTGCCGGAGCCGGAACCCGTGCCCGTGCCAGCGCCAGCACCGGAACCGTTGCCAGCGCCACCATTGCCGCCATTGGAGCCAGAACCGCCATTGCCGCCAGGGTTAACAGCATTCTTGGTCCACTTGGCATACAGCGTCAGATCGGCCGTCACCGGCGTACTGAAGTCATACGCCTGCGTGCAAGCCTCATCGGTGAACCAACCGCCGAAAGTGTAGCCATCGCGCGTCGGATCGGCCGGCTTGACCAGCTTGCCGTCGGCCGTAGCAACAAACTTAGTGTCGCAAGCAGACCCGCCGTTGGAATTAAAGGCAACCGTCCAAGACTCAAGGGCCCCGAGCTTGAACAGCGTGCCCGAATCATTGATGTAGTACAGGTTGCCAGATGCATCGGCAATGACCGGAGAGTCACAGTACTGGTAATGGCCAGCCGCATCATAAATCTGCGTCGCCTCTGCATCGCCGAGCGTATAGCGATACACGCCACCACCAGCAGAGTAGTTGACGTAATCCTTGCTATCCGCGCTGTTAACGGTGAAGTACACATGGGTCTTGCCACCCTGAACACTCACCAGCGGAGTAGCGGCAATACCGTTGAGGCCACCCGGCAGCGCCTCGCCGTCAGCAGCAGCGACCATCGTGGTCTTACCCGTCTTCAGGTTATAGAGAACCAGAGCAGAGCCCGTAGCCGTCTGTCCGCCGACAATCAGATTGTCACCAGACACCGCAGGGGCGCTCAGATTATTCGTAAGGCCCAGATCAACCGTCTTCTGTTCACTCAGCACGCCCTTCGCCGAAAGCGAAATCACATGGAGCTTTCCGTCGTGCGTCATCTGATAGAAGGTCGAACCATTGGACGGATCGGCAATGCAATCAGCATTTGCGACAGCGCCGAGCTTCATGGTCGAAACGACATCGCCCGTCGTCTTATCAATGCACTTAAGCGTACCCGCGCTCGTAGGAACGATGGCATACTTATCCGTCAAAGCCGCACCAGTCCAGTAATAGCCCTCGGCAGGGTCGATGTTCTGCCAAGAAACTTCGCCCGTGGCAATCTTGATACGCTTAAGGGAGCCGTTGCCGTAGGTCGCGTTGTAGTTCTCGTCATACGAAATATCGACCGTACCAACATAGACGTACTCGCCGTCCGAAACGACGGTGCAGGAGCTCTGCGTCAAGTCCGTCAAACCAGGCGTCAGCCACTTGCAGATCAGCTTGTCTGCAGTAATCGCCTGGACCGCACCGCCGTTGAGCGGAACGATGATAAGGCCATTGGTATAGATCGGACGAGAGGTATAGCTCACCTTGGAGGCAAGCGGCGCAGAGGCAACCTTTTTGCCCGTTGACGAATCGATCTTAATGAGCTCGTTCTCGGTCGCGATGTACACAAAGCCGTTAGCGATGACAGGTTCGCTGCAGTTGGCATACTGCTGACCAGACTCGGCCTTCCAATCGAAGGCCCACTTAAGACCGGCGGCCTGCGCAGGCGTCTTGGCATCCGTTACGGTCGAACCGTTGCCACTGTTGCCGTATCCGGCCCACTCGGCATTCCAATCAGGAGTCGTCGCATTCGGGTCCACGACAATCTTGTCGGGATCGGGCATGGCCGAATCGTCGGTGGTATAGGCAAGCGTAACCTTATCGCCGCTCTTGAGCGTAATCTGATTGGCGCAGAGTAAGGAGGGCTCTCCATTGATATACAGGTGCCAATATTTATTGGTCGTAGCATCCCAGACATACGGCTTGTGATCGAACGGCGAAGTGATGGAATTCAGGAACCAGTACTCACCACTCTGGGAACCGTTGTACGTAACGCCCTTGGCCTTCAGAACCGTCTCAATAAGGTTCTGGGCAGTAGAGCCTTCGGGCAGAGAAACATTGCTTGCCGAGCCCCAGCGAGTATTGTTGCCGTTGACATCGGGACCGATAACATCGACAGACCCAAGAACCTGGCCAGGAAGGGCATCGGCGTCAGCACCATACATAAAGGTGACGGCGTCACCCTCTTGGAGCTCGTAGGCACCGGCGCCAACGTCGGCGAACTTGCCATTTACGTAGAAGCGCCAATAGCTATTGGTCGCAGGATCATACCCATAGGACTTACCATCGAACGGCGAAGTAATGCCGTTGAGGAACCAGCCCCAAGACGATTCGCCAGCATCGAGAGTAAGGCCGGTCTGCTCAAGGAGATCCTTGGCAGTAGAGCCCGCCTTGAGACTCGTCTGGCCCGTCGAAGCCCAAACCTGCTGCTTGCCATCCTTGTCCTTACCGAGGACCTGAACCGAAGCATGGACAGAATCGGAAGGCAGCTGGTCGCCCCAGCCACCGTAGAACCACGTGACGGTATCGCCGGCATGGATGGTGACATTGTCTGCCGTATAGTCGCTCGACTTGCCGTTGATGAACAGCTGCCAATAGGTCGAATAATCGAACGGCGTACCCAGCTCAACGCCGTTGTACTTAAGGCTCAGAATGAAGGAGCCCGCAGCAACGGCGTCGATGCCATTCGCCTCGAGCGCGACCTTCGTAAGATCAAGCGCGCTCGAGCCGGACGTCACCACATACTGCGTGTTATCGACCCAAGTCTGAGTCTTGCCCTGGGCATCGCGACCAATGACGGTCACATTTGCGGCAACCTGGTCCTTAACGACAGGGGACGCGCTACCAACCGTATAGGCAAACTCAATCTTCTGCCCCTGGGTGAGCTTAACGCTGCTCGCGCCAACCGAGGAAGACGCGCCGTCGATGAACAGCTGCCAGAAGGCGTAAGTCGTCGGATCGTAGGCAAGCGTGCGGCCATCTGTCGGGGACGTAATGCTTTTGAGGTAGAAGCCGTATGCCGTGTTCGGTTCGTAATCCGCTTTAAAGCCCGTCTTCTGCTGCAGCTTAACGAAGGCATCCGCAGCCGTCGAGCCCTCGTCGAGCTTAAGCTGCGTAGGTGCCACCCAGGTCTGAGCCCTGCCGTCGGCATCGGTGCCGACAATCGAGAACGAGACCTCGACCTGCTTCTTGGCAGCATCGCCGGTTTCTGTCGGGTTCTCTGTCTGGACGGCAGTCGCGGCGGCAGATCCTGCTTGGCCAGTGGATGCCGTCGAAGACTGTTCGCTCGTGGCAGGGCTCTCCCCCGTCGCTGAGCCTTCGTCGCCAGTTGCTGCCTCTGTTGTAGCGGCACTAGCTGCAGGCGCGCTCCCGGAATCCGAAGCCTCGGCGCCGCTCTGCTCAGCGGCACCGCCCGCAAGCGCTGCGTCCTCGCCCGGCGTCGTAGCCTGAGCCACGGCCCCGGCAATGCCCTCGGCGCCCTCGGCCCACAGCTGAGCCGGCGTGGTGCTGAAGGCCATCGCGAAGGCCAGGAATGCCACCAGGCCGCGCTTGGCTACGCCGCGTGCAATTGCGCCACGGCGATGCGAGACGCGCTGGCGCTCGTCCTCAATCATATCCATTTGTCTCCTACTGTCTGCACTTGGAGCGTTGCCTTGAGGCTGCCCCACGTCATCGCGCATGTTACGCCCGAGTTCCCCCATCGGGGTCCCCCTTCCCTCCAGAGCCCTATGCACACCGGCGGCATACGCCGCAGCCGCATGCAAGATGGGAGGCGATCCGACTTAACCTTAACGGCTCAGGCGCGTCGTCCGATCTGCGACGCGAACATCCCGAGCCAAGAGGAATTACGGTTACTGGTACAGCCGGGGACTTGCACCCCGATTCTCCCAAACGCGCAGGAAAACCGTGCGTTCGTGCGTCTCCGCACCACCATCTAGGCCATCGATTATTACCGTCAAAATGGTATCACGCAAAAGGGCCCCGCACACAGGCGAAGCCCAAGGTAAAAGCTATTGTTTGCGATAGGAAAATGCGGTGACGGTCGCAGCCTCTAGTGCTTCCCGCCGTGGCTGTTGAGCCAGATATTGCGGCCCAACATAAGCGCCAGCACCAGCGCGCTCACGTAGCCCATAAAGCCAATGACCGGGATACCAAACACAACCGGCTCGATGCGTGCGTAGTACACCACCGACGAACCGATAAACAGGCCGGCGATCACAATTGCCATCGACATGCGGTCGATAATTCCGCCCAGCTGTCGCAGCGCCTTATCGCTGCTCATGATCTGCGTGTTCACCTTAAGCTGACCGCGTGTGAGCATACGCGAAGCCAGCCCCAGGTACTCAGCCGCCTCGAGTGAACCTTTCGCCGCGCGATAGCTGCTCGCGGCAAGATCGCGCCCCATGTCGCGCACGCGCGCATAGGTGCTTTTCTCGTTTTTAATGTGCGTTTGGATGATCTGAATCATGTTGACGTTGGGCATGTACTCGGTCAACAAACCCTCGAGCGTCACCATGCCGCGCGCGAACATCGTCACCACGCTCGGCAGCTCAACATCATTCTTACGCGCGAGGTTTAACAGCGAGGTCAAAAACTCGCCGATATCCAGATCCTTCAGGTCAAGGCCCGCAAAGTCAGCCACGATAAAGTCCAAATCGGACAAAAAGGTCGAATGATCGAGCTCAGCCGAGTCGCCACGCGTCACGGCGAAGCGCATGAGCGAATCCTTGAGCTTGGGCACGTCACCCTCGGCCACGGCGAAAATCATGTCCTTAACGATGCCACGATCGTGGCTCGACATGCGTCCGACCATGCCCAAGTCGATAAAGTAAACGATGCCGTCCTTGAGGATGATGTTTCCCGCATGCGGGTCGGCATGGAAAAAGCCGTCATCGAGCACCTGCGTCGAGTAGTCCTCGACAATCGCGGCACCGATCTTTTCCAAGTCATAGCCCTCGGCCACCAAGCGTTCAGGATCGGCGATCGAAATGCCGTCGACGTAATCCATAACCACCACGTGCTCGGTGCACAGGTCCAGATAGGATTTAGGGCACGTCACGCCATGAACGCTCTTATGGAACTCGTAGAAGTCGTTGAGGTTTTTGGCCTCGGCCAAAAAGTTGGTCTCCTCGCGAAACGAGGTCCACAACTCCTCGACTACGCCGTGCAGGTCAACGAATTGATCGGTGTTGACGAACTTGGAAACGATACGCACCACCGAGCGGATGATATCGATGTCCTGTGCCATAACCTGCTGCGCACCGGGGCGCTGCACCTTGACGGCCACGTCCTCGCCCGTCACCAGACGAGCGCGGTGCACCTGCGCGAGCGATGCGCTACCAAGCGGATTGGGGTCGATCGCATCGAACATCTCCCCCAGGCGCAGGCCGTATTCTTCTTCCAGACAGCTGAGTACGACCTCGTACGGCACCGGCTCCACGTCGGAGCGCAGACGACGCAGCTCGTCGCAAAAGCGCTGCGGTAGAATCTCGGACCGGTTGGCCAAAATCTGCCCCATCTTGACGAACATGGGGCCGAGTTCCTCGAGCAGGCGGCGCAAACGAACCGGCGTGAGGTTATCCCACACGCGGTACTTTTTGACCAGGCGAACAATCTGCCCAATGCGTTCGCGACGACCCGCCGGCGTGAGCTGATACTCCTCGTCCGGCGCCATCGCGTCGGGCTCCTCAGGCACCATATCGACAGCGCGCGGCTTCTTGCGAGCGCCCGAGACGACGGCATCGACCTCATCGACAACCGCCGCCTCGTCACCCAAGGGATCTAGATTGTTGTAATCGGTGGTGGAATCTGCCATCTGCGCTGCTACTCGGCCTCTTCGGTATCCTTCGCATCGTCGGGCTCAACGGACTCGACGGGCACCGAGGTCACGTTGTCCTCGACCGAATCGACGATGTCGCGCACATGGGCCAAGAAGGCCGTGCGCTCGGGGGCGGTCATAACGCGGACGCGGGCCAGGATGAGCTCGTCGAGCACGCGCTGAGCCGCGGTCTCGCCCTGCATGCCCAGGCGCTCGGTCAGGTCGGAGATGGTGCCGCCGGCCTGCTCGAACATATCGGACACGCTGCGGGCGATATCGGGGGTGCCGGTGTCCTTGCGGACCTGCTCGCCCTTGGTATTGAGGTCGTCGAGGACCTTCTTGCCGCCCTCGACGGCAACGGCGGCGGCGCCGAAGCCCACGTTGATGGCACCGTTAACAAGCTGATCGAGTTTCATAACCATGGTTGGCTCCAATCGTGAACAACTGCATTGGCCTTCTTGTACCCAAGATTGGGCGAACGACACAAAATCGTTTGTCGCCGGGATAGAAATCGAGCGGGGCAAAGCCTTTGACGGCGTTTGCCCCGCTCGTTCGCTGCAAGGTTATCTTTACCTTACGTTGTCGTTCATCGCGAAGGAGTTCTTCATGGCGCAGCTCGTGGTGTAGAGCACCTTGCCCAGCAGAGCATCGGTCTCCACGCGCACGAGCTCGGCAAAGGCCTCGTTGGCGCGGGCGAGCTCGGCAGACACCTCGGCCTCGGGCAGCGCGGCTACGACAGCGTCAACGTCGTGAATCTGCTTGTGGCCCATGCCGCCGACTTTCTCCTGATAATCCTCGACCGCGCGGCCGCACTCATGGAAGCGAACATCGGCCAAGGCACCGATCAGGCGATTTGCCCAATAGAAATTCTCGGACGTCACGCGAGCCTGCGTGTCGGCATAGTACTCGGGCATGGTCTCGACATTGGCGTATAGCGGCACGAGCGCGTTAAACGAGTTAGAGCCAAATGCCATCCACTGCACGGCGCAATACGCCGGCTGCGCATAGGGACGCAGCTGCAACACGGCGAGCTGGCTGTTACGGTTGATGCCGATGGGGCGATATGCGCCACGCGTAGCGGGCGTGCCCTTGCTACCGTAGCAATCGTACTCCGTGCCCTGGTAGTGGCTCGAGAGTACGTACTTGATGTCCTCGATGGTCACCTTGCGCTCGGGCACGCGGCTCCAGGGGATATCGTCGCTCTCGGGCGTGTAGTCGGCGTCGGGGCCATCCCACACGTCGCTGGGGTTGAGACAGCGCTGCATGTACCACGCGCGCGGCGTGTTGTAGACGTGGTCGCTGTCGCTGTGCGAGCCAAAGGCCTCGCGCGGGTTAAAGACCGCAGCCGGGCCGTCGCCCTCGACGCCCAGCGTCAGGTCCAGATGCCACTCGGCCATCCAGGCGCGCAAGTCGGCGGAGCACATGTGGTCGGCCTGGGCGCCCTCGGCGTCATCCAGGTCAAAGCTGTCGATACCCAGCTGGTTGGGCATGGTCACATAGGCGTCGTCAGGCACGCGCTTGGCAATCCAGTGGTGACCACCGATGGTCTCGAGCCACCAGATTTCGTCCACATCACTAAAGGCGATGCCGTTGTTCTCGTAGGTGCCGTAGCGCTCGAGCAGGTCGCCCAGGATACGAACGCCGTCGCGGGCGGACTTAGCGTACGGCAGGACCAGGGTCACCATGTCCTCCTCGCCCAGGCCACCAGGCTGCGCCGGCACATAGCCGTCCTCACCCTCGTTGCCCTTGGCGGGCACGTAGTCCACGAGCGGGTCGGCGCCGCGAACGCGCTCATTGGTGGTGAGCGTCTCGGTTGCGGACATGCCCACATTGAGCTCGTTGAAACCGGCCTCGGCCCAGATGCCGTGGCCCGGGACAACATCGGGGACACTCGTGTAGCGCATGGGGTTATCGGGCAGCTCAACGGTCAGGTGACTCAGGACGCTCGTGTAGACGCGCGGCTGCTCGTCGGGATGCACCACGCGCATACGCTTGGGCTCAAACACCCCGTTGGACGAGTCCTCGTTGCGGGCGACCAGCGTCGACCCGTCGTAGCTCGCGTTCTTACCAACCAAAATCGTTGTGCACGGCATGCGCATCCTCCTTGAGCGAAGAAATCAAACGGCAACAGTGTATCGCTTCGGCGCAAAAAGGGCGAAATCACAACCCCTCAGAACCCCTCGGGACCCCTGTGTGCAAAAACGCCTATTTCGATGCGCGCTCGGCCGCTTCGATCACGTGTTTGGCGAGAATCGCCGTTGTCACGGCGCCCACGCCGCCCGGCACGGGTGTGATGGCGCCAACGATCGGTTCCGCAGCATCAAAATCCACGTCGCCGACCAGTTTTCCGGCAGCCTCGTCCCAATTAATGCCAACATCGATGATCGTCTGGCCCTCGCGAACCGCATCCGCGCCAATCGTGCGCGCGCGTCCAACCGCGGCGACAACAATGTCGGCAGAACAGCACTCGGCAGCTAGGTCACGCGTATGCGTATGGCACGTCGTCACCGTGGCATTGCGAGCCGTAAGCATGGCGGCAACGGGACGGCCAATTACCAGCGAGCGACCAACAACGGCAACTTTAGCTCCATCCAGTTCAACGCCGTAATGGTCCAGCAACGCCAACACGGCTTCTGCCGTGCAGGGAGCAAAGCCCTCGCCTCGCCCCGAAAGCGTGGTGAGCAGCGAGGCCGGCGTCATGGAGTCGACGTCCTTGGCGGGATCGAGTGCCGCGGCAACTGTATCCTCCTCAAGCCCAGCGGGCAACGGACGAAACATCAGGCATCCGTGAACAGCGGGGTCGGCATTGATGCCCTCGATAGCCGCCAGCAGCTCATCCTGCGAAACATCGGCAGGCAGCAACACGCGACGAGCTTCGATGCCCACCTTTTCGCAGCGTTTGAGTGCACCGCGCTCGTAGGACAGGTCGTCCTCGCGCTCGCCCACGCGAACGATGGCCAGCGTCGGCACAACGCCGCGCTCGCGCAAAGCCGCGCAGCGAGCAGCGAGCTCCTCAGTCAACGCGCGGGCGACGGGAGCACCCTTCAATAGCTCGGCCATGGCTATCCCCTCTTCCTTGCGGCGTCGGCGGCGCGGCGCGCCAGCGCATCGGCGCGCGGCAGCCACGTATCCAGCAGCTCATCGCACGCCGCCTCGAGCTCCTCGGCACGCGCCCGGTCTTTCATAGATGTGGTGTTGGCAAAGAGCGTCAGGCTCGCACCCTGCATGGCAGCGCGGCAGAACACGGCGCCGCAGGCCACGTCGGACAACAGCTGGCGCGAGCCCTTATCGGCCATGTCCTCGAGCAGCGCCAGCGCGCGGCCGCAGGCATCCATGATCCGATACGGTGGCATGGCCGCCACGTGCAACGCGTCCTGAATCGCCGCAGGTCGAGCTGGGTCCTCGCGCGGAACACCGTACGCAGCGGACACCTGGCCGTACGCACGAACGTCCTCGGCGACCAGGTCCACAAGTTCCTGCGCCAACTCGTCTGCCTGGGCAAATGCACGCGTCAGGTCGTCCGCGCGATCGGCAAGCGCGGGATTAGCCGCCCCATAACGAGCAACCATCCCACAAAGCGAGGCACCCAGCGCGCCCACAAAGGCGCTCGCGCTGCCGCCGCCGGGAACCGGCTCGCGCGCGGCCAGTGCCTCGGCAAACCCGCGGCAGGTCTTGTCCATCATCTCTTGGCTCATACGCATGCACCTTCAAGTCATATACATCGGTCGGGCGGAATCGCCGACCAACCGCATCGATCACGTAATGGTGCTAAGTCTAGCCCATAAGTACATGAGCGTCAGCGCACCTGACCATCGCAGATTTCTATGGCACGCGATAGGCGTCGACAACGCAAGCATGGGACACATGGCCCACCTTTCGAGACTCCCGGACGGTACAAACCGGGGCATATCTATAAGTAAGGAGCCCGTTGGGGCACGGCCGCGCAACGGCCACAAGCGATGAACGGAGGCATAAGTCACACAGTACACAGAGACATCCGCCGCCAGCGCAATCAGTACCCTAACAGCATGCGGCGCCGTGATGTCATCAGCAGACAAGGAGGACGCCACCATGATGAAAAAGACCCTATCAATCCTTTCCCTTTGCATCGCCCTCTTTGCCGCGCTCGCCCTTGTGGGCTGCGGCGGGAGCGCATCGGGCGGCGGCAGCGCCCCCAAGAGCGAGAGCAAGGAAAAGGCCCCCGTCGCCAAGAAGACCGACTACATCTGGTTTAAGGTCGAGATGCCCGAGGGCGTCGGCGTAAGCGACTCTGCCGGCAAGAATGCCGACAGGGTCCAGCTCACCTTCCCCGAAGACGAGAACGCCTCGGCCGATCGCTTTATCCCCGTTTGGAAAAAAGCGCTGACGGCCGAGGAATCCCACGCCGACCAGGCGGAAAAGAAGGGGGATACGTTCCAGTGGAAGGATGGCGGGTCCGTCGAGTATAACGGCAGGACGTGGCTCGTCGGAACATACGAGGACAACAGCGGCATCTCAACCATGCTTTTTACCGATGTTGAGCCGGGAAGCGTCTACGTCCTCATCTCGAACTTCGACCAGCACAAGAAAGAAGCCGAGGCACTCCTCAACTCCATCGAGTTCCCCGATGACATGGAAGAGGCAGTTTCCGAGGCACGCGAAGTCGAGATTTCGAGCATCGAGATCAGGTAACGGGACACCCGCACGCGCCTACGCGCACCCGCGCACATGCGCCCCATTAAAACAACGGGCGCCCAACCCGGGGAGGGCCGACAGCACCAGCCCTCCCCTCTTTTGCGCCCGAACATATTGCCACTTAACGGCGCAAATCCGGCCCTCAGAATGGGACACATGGCCCACCCTAGCGAGCCGTCCACGCGTACAGTAAAGACAGGTAATCCATGGGCGGTTACAGATCGAGGAGGACACGACCATGAAAAAGAAGGCCTTTGCGATTCTCACCCTCTGCATCAGTCTCTTTGCCGCGGTTGCCTTGGTGGGCTGCGGTGGCAGCGGCGACGCTACCGGAAGTGGCGGTGGCGGCGGGGCAGAAAAGCCAGCCGTGGATATGAGGACCGACTTCATTTGGTTTAAGGTCGAGGTTCCCGAGGGCGTCGAGATTACCGACGTTGCCGGCGACACCGCCGACAGGGCCCAGTTTAAGTTCACCGAGAGCGAGCACGCCAGCGATCGCTTCATCCCCGTCTTCGACTCTGACAAGAACGCCGACGAGCTGTTCGACTACGAGGCAAAGTGGAATGCCAGCTTTGAGTGGACCGAGAATGACCCCGTCAAATACAACGGCAAGACCTGGCGCAACGCTTCCTACACGCACTCGGGCGGCGTGACGACCGAGTACTTCACCGACGTTGACGGCGGCAGAGTGTACGTGCGCATCGACAACGTCGAGGAACACAAGGATGCCGTCGAGACCATGATGAAGTCCCTGGAATTTGCCGACGACATTGCCGAGGCCAAGACCGAGGCCATGGACGTCAAGCTCGACGATATCGAGATCAAGCGTTAAGCGACTGGCGAGCGCAGCGGGAAACACGGGCGCAGTGCAAACAAGCGACGGTACCCCAGCGCTTCGTACCCAGGGAGGGCCGGTAAACCGACCCTCCCTTTCTTATGCCGGTAGCCAACGAACGCGAGGATGCCGGACGCCGGAACCGCTCCAAATGTAGCAACAGTACGAAAACGACAAGCACCCCAACACGTCCGCCCGCCGATTTATTGCGCCGCGCAGACAATTAAACCAGCATCTTTAAACATCTGGGCAGTATAGTGACCAAAACTATCGCATAACCGCACTCTGCGAATGGAGAAGTTATGACCGAACACCATGCCATCAGCCGCCGAGCGTTTACGCTGGGCCTAGGGCTTGCGGCGTTGTCACCACTTGCAAGCCTGCCCGAAACCGCGGCATTGGGCATTGGCCCACGAGCGGCATTTGCAGACGACGCTGCCACAGCGTCGGTCAGCCTCAACAATTTCGTCATTCGCCTTCGCCCCGCGGGCTATTTTCGTACCGCAAGCGTTAACGAAGACGGCAACGTCATCGGCAACGTCTGCCATCTGTTTAATGACGGCACATCCAGCAAGCTCATCCTTGAGAACGTAACGACCAAGAATGACGATACAAACTGGTATGCTATCCGCACCTTGCTCAATTTCGAAGAGCATAAAAAGACGGGCTACAGCATTTGGTCGGTCGATGGCGACTCGGACAAAGACGGAAAGGTCATCCACGTATGGAGTGGCGAGCATGACGGCAAGCCCAGCCGCTCTTTTGCGTTCGAGCGTCAATCAAACGGAACCTATATCATCCGAGACCGCACGGTCGAGAAAGAAACCGAGAAAAAAGACATTAAGTACCTGGCAATAGAATCGAACGGCGAAGACCAGGACAACAATAAGATCTGTCATAAGAGTAAGAGTAAGAGCATTCCGTGGGAGCTCGAACTTATCGGTTACGACATGAAAAAGAACGATGCCACGGTTAGCAGCCTCGACTGGATTACGTACAGCAGCTACGTCGACGGACCATGTTGGATGAAATACGTCGAGGACAACAAGTTCCTCGACGAGCTGAGCATCCCGGGCACGCACGATTCGGGCACCTGCAGCGTGGACAACGACACTGAGCCCCAATCCTCGCAAGTAAAATGCCAGCAGGATTACATTCCCACGCAGTTGCTCGAAGGCATTCGCTATTTTGATATCCGGCTCGGAAAGGGCGACAACCCTGGCATCGACCATGGGATGTACTACCTGCTCAAAAAAGACGCGTACTTTTTGCATCTTTCCGATGTCATAGGCTACTTCAAAACGTTTTTGAACGAAAACCCGACAGAAGCGCTCATCATGCTTGTATCACGAGGCAACGACGAGGCTACCGACGAAAGTGTTACGACGGCTTTCGCCAAGGTTTTGGACGACAACCCCAAACTGTTCTATACGTCGAGCCGCGTTCCCACACTGGGCGAGGTGCGCGGAAAGATCGTCCTGCTACGTCGATTTGGACTCGACGGCGACAGCGTAAGCGGCCACACGTGGGGACTCGACCTCACCGAATGGGATAACAAAATCGCAGTGCACACCGACAGCAGTTCCATGTGTCTCGTCCAAGACGCGCGGGGCTTTGAAGCCGCGGGGGAAACAGGCGACAAAGAGCCCTATTGCACCAAGGTATACGCCCAGGACAAGTACAAACTCACGGGAACCGACAAGCTCAGCTGGGTCGATAATGCGCTGAAGGAAACGTCCGGGCGCACGCGCAACGAGGTAGATGTCGAGGACGATAACGGGGCCAAGGAGAAAGTCCTGGAGCGTTGCTGGTCTATCAACTACACCAGCTGCACGGGCTTGTCGCACGGAGGCAATCCTTTTACCTCGGCACGAGTAGTCAACGAACATCTGTATAAGAGCCCGTACATCAATCCCAGCGGCATTGAGGATACAAAGTCAGATTACCTCAAGCACATTGGCATCATCGCATCCGACTTTGTTGATGCGGCGCTGGCCCGGAGCATCTATCAGCGCAATTACGATACGGAGCACAAGCAGACGGCTTCGTACTATCTCCCGTACTATCTCCCGACCCGCATGCGCATGACGTACGGCGACTCGCTGAGCGATGCCTCATTCCAGGATGGCAAGACCGTTGGCGAGGGCCGTTTCCGCCTCGTTAACAGCAGCAACGCGCTCAACGCGACAGCTTCGGGCCATGCGTTTGCCATCGAATACGTTGATGTCGACGCCCTAGGCAACGAGACCGCTACGGAGCTGCAGGGTTTTGTACCCATCGATATCGACCCGCGCGCGCTGACGCCCCATTTTGAGGGACTCGAAGGCCTTAAGGCCGGCGAGGATGTGCGCACAAAGGTCGCGGCGCTGCTCGAGGGCAAACTCGAAAACGATGCCTGCACGGCTCAGCTCGAGTTTGTGCACGACGCGGACGGCGCTCCGGGCACGGCAATGGTCGAGGGCGAGGCATTTACCGCGGGAACGTACTGGGTGCGCGCGAACGGTCTTTTGGGCGACGCGGCGCAAAACTACAAGCTTGCTAATGACGGAGCCGCGAGCTTTACCGTAGCGGCCTCGAGCAGTGCAGGCGGCACCGGCACCGACGGTGGCACGGGTTCCAACGCAGGCAGCGCTGATAAGAACGGTAAGGGCAACAAGGGCAAGAACTCGGGCGGAAAACTCGCCGACACGGGCGACGGCTCCGGCATTGCCGCCGGGCTCGCTGCCGCCGCCGTAGCGACAACGGTCGCCGGCGCGGCAATGCTTGCCAACGACCGCGAAAACGCTGGGGACGGTAGCGAATAGGCAAGCCGGCCTTTTAGACACATCGACTCAATGGGGGGCGCAGGACACCGTTCTGTGCCCCCGATTTTTACCTTGGCCCAAACGCCGCCATAGGCTACATCACCATGTTCAGCGCGTTAACAAACTCCTGGGCCTTCGCACGGCTGCTCAGGCTAAAAACACAAGCAGTCAACAGCCTGTTACGCAGAAAAACATCGCGGCCCTTGATCCTGTTGACCCCCGTAATGTCCTTAAGATAGACAATCTCGGTGTGCTTGCCACCAAAAGTGCCCTTCTTGAGCACCTCAATACGGTTGGGGTAGATCTTGACGTCTTTATACCTACCCGAACCTTTGTCCTGGAATAGCAGCGTGTTATTGTCCATACGCGTCACTCCCGTGGGATTCGCTAAAACTGCCTCTATGGTCACATTTTAGTCACCGCAAGGCCCCATGCGAAGATGTCAGACAGCACAGCAATTCGTGTCCGCGCGAGGCTTTAAACTAAATGCGATAAAGACGCATTCCACAAAAGGAAAGTGGGGCGACAGTGATGGGCGAACTGGTAAACCGTGGAGAATCGGCAATCGTGCCCGAAGGTTTTTACAAGCAGGTCTCCTCGATTCTCAACGCCGCTCGCGACAAGGCCTATACCGCCGTTAACTTTGCGATGGTTGAGGCATATTGGGAGATCGGCAAGAGTATTGTTGATGAACAGGGCGGAGAGGGGCGCGCCAAGTATGGAGAGGCGCTGCTCAAGGCCCTCGCAATCAGACTTACCAAGGATTTTGGTAAAAGTTTTGAAGCAAGAGAGCTGCGCAAAATGCGTCAGTTCTATCTTGCATTTCCAATTCGGGACTCACTGCGTCCCGAATTGAGCTGGACACATTACCGCAGGTTAATACGCATTCCTGACCCCGAAGCTCGCACCTGGTACATGAACGAATGCGCCGATTCTCGCTGGAGCACGCGTCAGCTCGAACGCCAGATCAACACCATGTTCCGCGAGCGCCTACTTGCCAGCAAGGACAAAGAGGCCGTCACCCAGGAAATCCAAGAGAGCGCCCCGGCTCGTCGCCCCGAGGATATCATCCGCGACCCATATGTACTGGAGTTTTTAGGTTTCTCGGACGATGCTACGTTTCGCGAGAGCGATCTAGAGCAGGCGCTCATCACGCATCTTCAGAAGTTCCTGCTGGAGCTTGGCCGTGGCTTCGCTTTCGAGGCGCGCCAAAAGCGCATCACCTTTGATGGACGCCATTTCTATATTGACCTTGTTTTTTACAACTATCTGATGCGCTGCTTCGTGCTCATCGACCTTAAGACCGATGACCTTACGCATCAGGACCTGGGCCAGATGCAAATGTATGTGAACTACTACACGCGTGAGCTCATGAACGAAGGCGACAATCCGCCCATAGGCATCGTGCTCTGCGCGGACAAAAGCGATTCGATCGTCGAGTACACGCTGCCCGAAGACAACGACCAAGTGTTTACCGCCAAATACCTGCCGTATCTTCCAAGCAAGGAAGAGCTGGCGCGCGAGCTGAGTGCCGAGTACCGCGCCATCAACGAAGCGACTAATGGCGAAACGCAAGGGTAGCAGCACGTTGCGACCGAAACCACCGCAGCCGTCGCAGGCGCACCCGCGGTTGAGGCGCACGCTACGAAACAATACCGGTCATGGACGCCGGCAACGACATTCTAGCCGTGGCTGGCGAGCGTGACCTGACAGGCAAAAACGCGACCTTCGTCTGATGTGGGCCCATTGGCTGCCACAGAAAAGGGCCGGTTGCAGCCGGCCCTTAAGACACTTGCGTCTGCGTTGCCCGCGCTTCCGAAGTGTGACTAACTGAGGAGCGGGTTCCGCGGCACAACCTGATTTTGCCCAGCGAGGCGGCTCTTTTGCAGCCGCTCCACCGTTTATTTACATCTACCCCCTGCCAAACTACCGGACGGCAGCCCGCATGCCTGCGAGCCGTCCCATGCTGCGCTTCCCTACTTCCCAAAGATCGCAGCGAACAAGCCCTTGCGTTTGGGCTTCTCCTCTCGGTAGGAACCCTCGGCAACCGCTGCAACCTGGCGCGGTTGCTCGCCGCCTCCACGGCGCACGATCTGGTACAGAAACGGCGACTTAACGTATTTGACCTCGATGGGCGTGGCATGCACGGTGCTCTCACCGGACAGATGCAGGCTCGGGTTGAGCGGTGCCACGATATGCGTTTCGCGCTTGTCGCTAAACACCGCCGCGGCCGCGCGGCCCGTCTGTCCGTTTACGGCAATGCGCACCTGCTCGCCATCGCGGCTGTCCGTCGCCGGACGATCGACAAAGTAGACCGGCACCATCACCAGGCCATCCTTATGCTTGCGGGCCTTGCGCGCCCAGGTTCGGATGCTCTTTTTATTGAGCCCCAGTACGGCCTCGGCATCGTTGCCCGCAACGTCGAGCGCCAACTTATCAATGACCACCTGGTCCTTGGTAGATGCATCGACGGAGACGACGCGGAAGTCGCCTTCCTGCATGGCGGGATCGAACGGACCGACCTTGGCAAAGTCCCACGGCTCCAAAATGCCCATGAGGCGAACGTCCAGGTAGTTTGCCCTGGGGTATGCCCAGTCGAGCACCTCGTAGTACACCAGGGTTTCCTTGCTCAGGCCCTTGCCCGGGAAGCTCGCCATCATGCGCAGGTCCGCCAGCGCCATGGGGAAATAGAAGAGCATCATGTCGTTTTGGATCGCATCTTCCACGTCGTGCCCGGCAAAGGCATCCGGGTACTGGCGCACCAGCTGCAGCGCGTTGGCACGTGCCTGCTGCGGCGAGATTTCGCAGGGAATACCCTGATCCGGCACATACTCCGCACCCACGCCCATGGTCAGACGCTTGCTAAACGTCCCCGGCTTGAGCAGGTCGGCAATGCCGATCTTGTTGCCGCAGGACGGGCACTCAAACACGCGCTGGGTCGACTCGCCCTCAAAGGACGCACCACAGAAGGGGCAAGGAATACTCACATGCGTGGCCTCTTGGAACTCCTGCGCCGTGCCGCGATCCTCCCACAGCAGATGTTCCAGGACCGACTGATTGCGCCAGTGCGAATTGAAGAAATACCAGTCCGGGTCCTCCGGGCGCTCGAGTTGCGACACATGCGTGAGCTTGAGCAGTCCATCCACCACCGTCAGCGGCGTATGGCGAATGCCCAGGGCGCTCTTGGGCTCTCCGACGTCCGCCTGCCACGGAACGACCGTGCCGCAATAGGCGCACTCAAAGCTGCGCTTAGCCTGGTGCGAGTACATAGGGCCGCCGCAGTTTTGACATTTAATGGCAAACATCTCGTCCATGGAAACGTCCTCCTTTGCACAGGGGCTGTCGACATTAAGTATGTCGAGCAAGCAGGCACATGCCCATACCCATGTGGCCCAAAATGGACCACCCAGGCAGACGAGAAGGCTCGCTCGTTAGCACCGGCAGACTATTGCTGCATTTTCTGAGCATCGGTGCACGGCGCCCCCGCGCGAGCTACACTATCCCCTTAAACATGATTGTGAGGACGACCGCTATGCTATTTGTAAATCGGCTGGTACATACGCTTGTTCCCGGCAGCGAGAGCGAGCCGGTCGATGCATCTTGCCGCACCAACGCGGGCTTTTCCGCAAGCCTCGTCTGCATTGGCCTCAACATCACCCTGTGCCTGGCCAAGGGCATCGCGGGCCTGCTCGCCGGCTCCGTCTCCCTCATCGCCGACGCTTTCAACAACCTCTCCGATGCCTCGAGCAACATCGTGAGCCTGCTCGGGTTCCGCCTTGCCAGCCGCCCGGCAGACGAAGGCCACCCCTATGGCCACGGTCGCTATGAGTACCTAGCCGGCCTGTTCGTCGCCGTCCTGGTTTGCGCCGTCGGCATCAATCTGATCCTCGAGTCGGTCACTAAGATCATCAAGCCTTCCCCCACCGTGTATTCGGCGCTCTCCATGGCCGCCCTTGTTCTGTCCATGCTCGTTAAGCTCTGGATGGCAGCGTTCAACCGCACGCTGGGCGACCGCATCGACTCGGAGACGCTCATCGCCACGGCACAGGACTCCAAAAACGACGTCATCACCTCGGGCTCGGTCTTGGTGGCGGCGCTTATTTCGCAGACGACAGGCTTTGACCTCGACGGCTGGGCAGGCCTGGGTGTGGGCATCTTCATCTGCATCAGCGGCATGGGCCTAGTGCGCGACGCCATCAGCCCGTTGCTGGGGCAAGCGCCCGACCCCAAGCTCGTCCAGGCAATCCGCGACAAGATCATGTCCTATCCGCAGGTTTTGGGCACACACGACCTGATGGTGCACGACTACGGCCCCGGTCGTCAGTTTGCCAGCGCCCACGTGGAGATGCCCGGCGAGGGCGACGCATTTGAGCACCACGAGATTCTGGACACCATCGAGCACGACATCAAGCGCCAGATGGGCATCGATATCACGCTGCACTGCGACCCCATCGCCACCACTGGCGACGACCTGCGCGGCTGGGTCAAGCGCGGCGTCATGCAGATCGATCCCGCGCTCTCCATCCACGACCTGCACGAGCACGACGGGTTCGTTTCGTTTGACCTGGTGCGTCCCGACGGCTTTGACATATCCGACGAGGAGCTGCTGGAGCTCGTCACGCGCATCGTGCACGAGCGCCGGCCCGACGTCTCATGCGTCGTCACGTTTGATTCGGGCTTTAGCTCGCCCGAGCGTCCGGCCGAGCAGCTGTAGCCCCGCTCCGCTCGTCCGCTAGTTTCCCTGCGCGCCCGAGATGCCGTTTTGCAGGGCGTTCCAGGCATCCGTCGCCATGCCGCCCAAGTTCTGCGCGGTATCGCCCAGGTTTTGTGCCGTGTCGCCCAGCTCTTGCGCCTTGTCTCCCAACTCCTGTGCCTTGTTGCTCAAGTCCTCCAGCGTATTGGAGCTCGAACTGTCGGTACCGCTTTGGCCGTCGGACGAGTTGCCCGAGCTGTTCTTGTGCGTGAGTTGAATTTCGAGGTTGCCGTTGTCGTTATAGTAGGCAGAAGTAACGACCCAGTTGGCATCGACGACGGGCGTTGAGCCATCATCAGTCAGGACCACGGCATTCGAAAGATCGGCGCCGCGCGACTTGAGGATCTTCTTGGCGTTGGACCAGTACTGCCCCGGGATATCGCTCAGATCGACGGCGCTAGACGAGGCGGACTCAGTTTGCTCGGCAGTGGTATCGGCCGTTGAACTCCCTCGCTTGTTGAGCATGCCCGACACGATGGCAAACACAACCGACAGCGCAAAGAAGATCGCCAGCACGATGAGGATCTTCTTGATCACGCTCGACGAACGCGACGGCTTCTTCTCCTCGTCCTCGCCATATTGCGGAATCGACTTGGGGTACTCGCGATACGGTTGGCGCGACTCGTAGCGAGGCTGCGCCGTGCGAGGCATATACGTCGTCTGCTGAGGCTGCGGAATGGGATTCTGCGGCAGGTCATCATAGGGATTCGGCGTCGAGGCGGCATAAGAATCCTGCGGCGCGTAATCAAACGGGTCCGGAGCTGCGTTGCTATAGGGGCCTTGCGAAGATGCAGCGTAAGAATCCTGCGCCGTGTCGCCATAGCCCATAACCCGGGTGGGCTCGACAGAAGGCTGCGTCGCGGCGAGGTCGGTATAACCGGGGTTGGGAACAACGCGGGTCGCATCGGCGCTATCGCCAGCCTGCGCGGAACCGTAGCCGCCCATCACGGTTGTCTTGTCCTGATCCATGCAACGATTCCTTTCCGTCGCGCGTGAGCCTCAAGTTATCCATGCATTCTACCCGCGCAAAAGCCTATGATGGACGGAGCCCGCCGGTATCTACAAGACATGCGCGGGCCTAAGGATCAAAAAGCCCCGCCGGGCCTTGTGGGCGCGGCGGGGCAAGCAAGCAGCTATGCGCAGCGAGCTTAGAACAGGCCGGTGATGTTGCCGTCGTTGTCGACGTCGATGTTCTCGGCCGCGGGGACCTTGGGCAGGCCCGGCATGGTCAGAACACTGCCAGTCAGTGCGACCACAAAGTGGGCACCGGCGGAAACCTTGAGCTCGCGCACCGTAATGCGGAAGTTCTCGGGAGCGCCCAGGGCCTTGGCGTTGTCGCTAAAGCTGTACTGCGTCTTGGCCACGCACACCGGCAGGTTGCCAAAGCCGTTCTCGCGCAGCTCGGCGAGCTGGCGCTTGGCAGCCGGCGTAAAGTCGACGCCGTCGGCGCGGTAGACCTTGGTGGCAACAGCCTCGAGGGCATCAGCGACATCAGCGCCGTCCTCATAGGCAAACTTGAGCTCGCTCGGCTGCTCAATCAGACGCATGACCTCATCGGCCAGGTCGAGCGCGCCCTCGCCGCCCTTGGCCCAGACCTCGGAAAGCTTAACGTTGACGCCGAGCTTCTGGCACTCGGACTCGATGAGCGCAAGCTCGGCCTCGGTGTCCGTCGGGAATCGGTTGATGGCGACCACGCAGGGCAGACCATAAACGTTCTGGATGTTGTCGACGTGACGCAGCAGGTTGGGCATGCCAGCCTTGAGCGCCTCGAGGTTCTCCTCGTTGAGGTCGGCCTTGGCGACGCCACCGTTGTACTTCAGCGCACGAGCGGTCGCGACGATCACGACGGCGCTGGGGCGAACGCCCGTCATGCGGCACTTGATGTCGAGGAATTTCTCGGCGCCCAAATCGGCACCGAAGCCGGCCTCGGTAATGGCGACATCGCCAAAGCGCATCGCCATACGCGTGGCCATGATAGAGTTGCAGCCGTGGGCAATGTTGGCGAAGGGACCGCCGTGGACAAACGCGGGCGTGCCCTCGAGCGTTTGCACCAGGTTGGGCTTGAGCGCGTCCTTAAGCAACGCGGCCATGGCACCCTGGGCCTTAAGGTCGCGGGCACGGACGGGCTCGCCGGCAAAGCTGTAGCCGACGACGATCTCGCCCAGGCGCTCCTTGAGGTCGCTGATGCTCGTAGACAGGCACAGGATTGCCATGACCTCGGAGGCGACGGCGATATCGAAGCCGTCCTCGCGCGGCACGCCCTGGGCCTTACCGCCAATGCCGTCGATAACGTGGCGCAGCTGACGGTCGTTCATATCGACGACGCGCTTCCAAGTGATGCGCTTAACGTCAATACCGAGCTGATTGCCCTGCTGAATATGGTTGTCGAGCATGGCGGCCAGCAGGTTATTGGCAGCACCGATAGCGTGGAAGTCGCCGGTAAAGTGCAGGTTGATATCCTCCATGGGGATGACCTGAGCCCAGCCGCCGCCGGCAGCACCGCCCTTAACGCCAAAGACGGGGCCGAGCGAAGGCTCGCGCAGGGCCACGGCACTCTTGACGCCGCGACGACGCAGGCCATCGGCCAGACCGATGGTCGTGGTGGTCTTGCCCTCGCCCGCAGGCGTTGGGTTGATAGCGGTCACGAGGACGAGCTTGGCCTGGTGATCGGTCGGCTCGTTGAGCAGTGAATAGTCAACCTTAGCCTTGTCGAAGCCGTACGGAATCAGGTGCTTTACGTCGACGCCGGCGTTCTTAGCCACCTCGGTAATGGGCAGCGGCGTGACGGAACGTGCGATTTCGATGTCAGTAGGCATGGGCGGTCCTTTCGTTACCGAATGAGAAAAAGACCAATTCAGCATAGCACGGGCGCGCAATAGTAAAACGCCCATAACCGATGAACGGCGATATGTTTACCCGATGCCCAGCGATAGCCCAACAGCCCGCCAAAACAAAGCGCCCTAAACGGTAGGTTCAATCCCCAGGTGCTCAAAGGTGCGAAGGGTTGCCTGACGGCCCTGCGGCGTACGAATCATCAACCCGCATTGCAGCAAATAGGGCTCATAGACATCCTCGAGCGTGCCCGGGTCCTCGCCCACCGCGCTGGCAAGGGTCGTAAGTCCCACGGCACGACCGGAGAACGTCTTGGCGAGCGTCTCCAAAATGCGAATATCCATCCAGTCCAGACCGAGCTCGTCGATCTCGAAGAACTCGAGTGCCTGACGGCAGATATCGAGCTCAATGGGACCGTTGCCGCGCACCTGCGCATAGTCGCGCACGCGCTTGAGCAGGCGGTTGGCAAGACGCGGCGTGCCGCGCGAACGCGAGCCGATCTCGAGTGCACTGGGATGGTCGATCGTCACGCCCAGGATAGTCGCCGAGCGCGTCACAATCTGCGCGAGCTCCTCGACCGTGTAGTAATCCAGGCGATACGAAATGCCAAAGCGGTCGCGCAACGGGCCGGTCAACATGCCTGAGCGGGTCGTTGCCGCTACCAGCGTAAACTTAGGAATATCCAGGCGAATCGAGCGCGCCGCCGGACCCTTGCCGATCACGATATCGAGCGCAAAGTCCTCCATCGCGGGGTACAGGACCTCCTCGACCGAACGGTTGAGGCGGTGGATCTCGTCGATAAACAGCACATCACCCGGCTGCAAGTTAGTAAGGATGGCCGCCAGGTCGCCCGTGCGCGCGATGGCGGGGCCACTCGTGGTCTTGATCTGAGCGCCCAGCTCGTTGGCGATAACGGTGGCCAGCGTGGTCTTGCCCAGGCCCGGAGGACCCGAGAAAATCACGTGGTCGAGCGTCTCGCCACGGTTCTGCGCCGCTTCGATCAACACGCGCAGGCTCTGCTTGATGTGCTCCTGGCCGCAGTAGTCGTCCAGGCGCTGGGGGCGCAAAGTGCGGTCGACATCGAGGTCCTCGGCCGTCAGCTCCGAGCCCACCATGCGCTCGCCGTGCGCCATGGATGCCGCCGGCGAGTTACCGGGCGTCGCCCACAGGTCCTGAGAGTCATCGGCTTCCCACATCACGCATCCATTCCGAGTCGCTTAAGCGCCGCGCCGAGCAGATCCTCGACACGCATATTCTGCCCATCATACCCGCTCAGGGCAACATCGGTCTCCTGCGGGCTAAAGCCCATGGAAAGGAGCGCCGCACGGGCATCATCGATGGCCGAGGGAGCAGCAGCGGGCACGGGCATCGCAACCTGGCCGGGAATCACGTCGACCGGCACAAAGCCCTTATCCTTGGCAAAGGTGCTCTTGAGTTCCAGGATCAGGCGCTGAGCTGTCTTTTTGCCCACACCGGGTACCTTGGCCATGCCCTTGTCGTCCTCGGCCATCACCAGCGAATACAGCTGCCCCACGGTATAGGTGGAAAGCACGGCAAGCGCCAGGCGCGGGCCAACGCCCGAAACGGACACGAGCCGGTCGAACATCGTGCGCTCATCCTTTGAGGAAAAACCGAAAAGTGTCATGGCGTCCTCGCGCACCTGCATGCGCGTGTAGAGGCGGACCTCGCCGCCGGGCGTCGGCAACGTGACCGCAGTGCTGCCCGAGATGCCGAGCTCAAAGCCAACGCCCGATACATCGACGACAGCCGAGCTCATCGTGGCCTCGACAAGCGTTCCGTGGAGCTGGGAGATCATCAGTATCCGGTTCCTCTCTGTTGATAGAACTCGCCACCGGTGAGGGCGCGGGTGCGGCTGAGGTTTACGTGGCAGATGGCGCAGGCCAGGGCATCGGCGGCATGGTCGGGATGCGGGTCGTGGTCGAGCTGTGTTAGAGTGCGTACCATGTAGGCGACCTGCCGCTTGTCCGCGGCGCCGGTGCCCACCACAGCCTGTTTGATCTGCATGGGCGTGTACTCGCCAATCTCGAGCGCGCATTCCGAAAGCGCTACGAGTGCAGCACCGCGGGCATGCGCCGTGGGGATGGCCGAACGAACGTTGGCGCCAAAGTAGATACTCTCGACAGCAGCCGTGTCGGGTCGATAACGCTCGACGACATCCTTAAGGTCACGGGCGATATGCGACAGGCGCACCGCGAGCGGACTTCCGGCACTGGTCTCGATGCAGCCATAGGCACGGCAGCGAACCTCGCCGCGCCGCTCCTCGATAATCCCCCAACCCGTATGGGCCAAACCGGGGTCGATGCCCAAGATAACCAAGCCAACCTCCCCTCGCCACAAGCACAGCGCAAGACAAGGCCCCGCGCATCATTCACGAACGTCTGTTCTAGAATAACACAACAGCGACCGCATCTAGCAAGCAAGGTTGAACCATAGGTTGAGCATAAGTCAGCGAGCGAGTCCCTGCCGTGGCAAGGTGTCGCGAAAGAGGAGCGCCGCGTACTTTTGTACGCAAGCGACGGTTTGAGCGGCAGATTGCCCGGCAGGGGCTCGCGCAGCGTCGACTCGTTACGCGGTTTGGTGAAACCGCGTAACCTTGGCCCTATCCCCAGTTTAGTTCTGCGAGAAAAAGGGGAACTGCCTCGGATCTACTGGCGGGTGCGGCATCGGGCCACCCTGGGGACTACCTTGCGAGCCGCCCTGACCGCCCATCATCTTATCGATGGCGTCCTGAACCTCGCCCTCGAACTTTTTCATTCCCTCGTGTAAACGACGCTGACCGTCCTCAGAGCGCAGCTCCTCCATCTGCTCGGGCGAAATGCCCAACAGGTCACCCAATATGCCCATCATCTCGCCACGCATGCGCTCGCTTGTATCCTCGTCGGCAAAGCGGTTCACCTCGGCGCGCGCCAGCGCATCGACCGTCATGCGTTCCTTGCCGCTCAGCCCCAGGTCGGACCACGCGAGCATGTACGGCCAGGCGCGCTCAACAAACGAACGGGCCGAGACGATCGGCGCCGTCGGCAGCATGCGGCGGGCGGCCTCGCCCTGACGCACGAGCATCAGCAGCAGCGAGCAAGCCTCGGGCTTGCCGGCGGCCATCGGGATGTCGTCGAAAGCTCGATTGCGGTCCACGTGCGCCTCGAGCGCGCCATCGACCTCACCCGGCTCAAGCCCGCCGAGCAGCTGTGCCGCGCGGTCGAGCATATCGACCGGACCGTCGAGCGTCGAGAGCGCCTGCGCCAGCACGCGCTCCATACAATCTTCCACCGCGTTGAGCGTCACGAGCTCTTGGGGCACCACGGCAGACGTGCGGTTGCGCACACGCGCCACAAACTCAAGCGTCGACAGGTACACATCGCCAAAGGGCGCAAAGTCGCCCTGGTAACCGCCGCAAAGCGCCGGCGCCGCCAGCGCATACTCGGTTTTGGACAGCGGGCTCAGCGCCATCGCACCCAGCTCGAGCGCCGTGTCCTCCAGCATGAGGCCCAGCGTGCGCGAGCGCAGACGCTCGGCATCGCCCGCCGACACGTCGCGATCGAGCACACGCGCCGCATCCGGTGCATCGCGCTCGACAGTGCGAATGTGCAGACGCTCGGCAATGGCGCGGACGGCGGCACAGCGGGCAGCCTCGGCCTCCTCCTGCGCCGGCGTAAAGATACGGTTGCGCCCCAGCACCAGGCCAATTACGTTACGCGGACCCAGAGCGTCAACGGCCAGCGCCGCCAGCAGGGATGACGGCAGGTCACCCTCGAGTGCCACCACAGCACGCGACGCACCGTGGGCCCGAGCGTTGTCGCGCACGGCGAGCACCAGCGCCTGCCACAACCACTCCTCGGAACGGAACTCGGGCAGTTCGTGATCTTCCAGGGCATCGAGCATCACGCCGCGCTGAATCTCCTGAACCAGCAGGCTCTCCTCAAAACACGGCGCCTGGGCCACCACGCGACCGCAGTCGTCGAGCACAAACGAACCGCCGGTATACACCGACTCGTCATAGGCACCGACCGGCGCCATGCAGGCAAACCACACGCTGCGCTTGGATGCGATCTTGCGGTAGGCGCCGCTGCGAACGGCGGCAATGGCGGCAGTCTCGCGGTCGGTCATGTCAAACGCGTTGAATTGGAAATACGCGATGAGGTCGACGCCGGTCGGCAACATCTCGAGCTCGCGGTCCAAGTCAAAAATCACGGCGATGCGCACGCCGTCCACGTCGAACACCGGCGGCGCCCAACGCGTGTCGTTGTTCTCGCCACGCTGCAGGGCAATGCTCGAACGCGCCGGCACCACATGACCGTCCTTGAGCATCATGTAGTCGAGCAGCGGTTGGCCCTCAAACGAAACCGCCGCGGGCACGATGCAGATCATGTCAAGCTCCTGGATACGCTCGGCGACACCAGTCAAACCGGCAAGCACGTCGTGCTCAAAGTCGGCAGCGCCCACCAGGCCACCGGGCATGGCGCCCATAAAGAGCGGAGCCGGAACGCACAGCACGCGCGCCCCGCGCTCGTGGGCCAGACGAGCCTGGTCCTCGATGCGGCCGCAAATGCCCTCAACATCCCCAAGGCGCATATCGATCTGTGCAAGCGCGAGCTTCATGGCTCAGCCCTTTCCGTCGTAAACCATCGAAATCGTAGTAAAAGCGCCGACCGCATAATGCAGCCGGCGCTTGCATGTGCATATGCTAGCTATGATACCCCGAGCGGGGGCGCGCTCCTAGAATGTCGCGGACCACAGCCCGTGCAGGTTGCAGTAGGCATAGACGGTACCGGTCTTGGAGCCGCCCGCGAAAAACGTCGCGGGTTTCATGCCGGGCTCAAGGTAATGGACCTCTAAGCGGCCCTCGGCCTCAAGGGCGATCCACTCAATGTAGTGCTCGGGCAGGCTGGGGTGCTCGACCGAGCCAACGCGGGCGCGAATCACGTGACCGTCGCGCTCGGTCTCGACAACAGGCACGTGCTTCTCATGCGCCGCGTCCTCAGTGTTTGCGGTCAGCTCCGTGCAACCGGCAGGGGTCGCAACGCCGTCGCCAAGGGCAGCGATGAGCTTACCGTCGGGGTCCTTAAAGAATTTCGCCATGATGTTCTCCTTTGCTGATGTGCCAATGTTCTTGATGGTTCTTATGCCCAAAGGCAGACAAACCATCCACGGCATTGCAAATGAACACATAACGGATCAGGCAAGCGGTCGGGCCAAAATGCGTCGACCGTCCTGCCCACTCCAGCAGTCCCACCCCGCGCGCGGCTAACGCCCGTCGCCGCCGAGCAGCGCCAGGACATCCTCGCGCGTGAACAGTGCCGACGAGATGCCGTCGCCGCCGAGCACGCTGTTGACCAGATCGCGCTTGGACTCCTGCATCTGCATAATGCGCTCCTCGATCGTGTCCTTGGCGATGAGCTTGTACACGGTCACGGTATGTTGCTGGCCAATACGGTGTGCACGGTCAGTCGCTTGGTCCTGCGCCGCCACGTTCCACCACGGGTCGTAGTGGATGACCACGTCGGCAGCCGTCAGGTTAAGGCCCACGCCGCCCGCCTTAAGCGAAATCAAAAAGACCGGAACCTCGCCCGCTTGGAACTGCGCGACCATCTTGGCGCGGCTCTCCTTAGACGAAGCGCCCGTGAGCTTAAGGAAGACGATGTCCTCCTTGGCCAAGCGCTTACCGATGATATCGAGCATACCCGTAAACTGGCTGAACAACAGGATGCGATGTCCGCCGTCGTGGGCGCCGTGCACGAGCTCCATGCACGTATCGAGTTTGGCGCTCCCCGCCTTGTAATCCTCGTAGTGTAGACGCGGGTCGCAGCAGATCTGGCGCAGCTTGGTGAGCTCGGCGAGCACCTTGAGCTTGTCTTTCTTAAACTCGGATGACTCGCGGTGCTGCACCTGTTGGGCGATACGGTCCTGGTTGGCCAGGTAGAGCTTGCGCTGCTCGCCGGTGAGCTGCGCCATGACCGTATCCTCGATCTTCTCGGGCAGGTCGGCCACCACGTCTTCCTTGACACGGCGCAGCACAAACGGCGACACGAGCGCTTGCAGGCGAGCGGCACTGTCGCCCTCGGCATGCTCGACCGGGCTTTCGAAGCGCTTTGCAAACGATTCACGCGTGCCGAGCAGGCCCGGCATTAAAAAGTCGAAGATGCTCCAGAGCTCGGATAGGCGGTTTTCGATGGGCGTGCCCGTCAGGGCAAAGCGCACGCCGGCAGGCAAGCGCTTTGCGGCGCGCGCCACCTGGGTGAGCGGGTTTTTAATGTACTGGGCCTCATCGAGCACCGCACGGGCAAAGTCCTGCTCGACGTACTCGTCGATATCGCGCCGCATAAGGTCATACGACGTCACGACCACGTTATGCTCGGCCACGCCGGCAATCTGTACGCGACGCTGCGCCTTGGCGCCCACGATGGCGCACACATCGAGCGAGGGCGCAAAGCGCTCCAGCTCGGCAGTCCAGTTGTACACGAGTGAGGCCGGGCATACCACGAGCGTGGGCTTGGTGTCCCCCGCCTCCACGCGCGCCAGGATATGCGCGATCATCTGGAGCGTTTTGCCCAGGCCCATGTCGTCGGCCAGGATGCCGCCAAGGCCCAGGTGTTCGAGCGAGCCGAGCCACTGGTAGCCGTCGACCTGATAGCCGCGCAGTGTGGCCTTGAGCGAGACCGGCACCGTAAAGTCCATCTTGCCGAGCGTGTCCAGACGCTCGACGGTACGGCGGAACGCAGCGTCGCGATCGGCCTCAAGCGCCGGCGTGCGCGCAAGCATGCTATCGACGAACAGGGTACTCGACGCGGGGAGCGACACGCCGTCGAGCAGGTCGACAGCATCGACACCCAGGTCCTCGGCAAGGCCAAACGCGGCGCGGGCGCCCTCGTCCAGGCGAATGATGTCGCCGGACGTAAGGCGCGCAAACGTCTGGTGGCGCTTGTACGAGTCCAGATAGATGGCAAGGTCGGCCGCCGAAAGACCGCTCGCGCCCAATTCAACATCGAGCAGGTTGCTCTTGACGGTCGCACGCACCGAAAGCTTGGGCGCGGGACGGACCGAAATCTGGCGCAGACGGTCGCTGAGCATAACCTCACCCAACTCGGACAGGGCAGACAGGCCCTCGGTCAGCAGGCAGAACAAGCTCTCGTCATCGCGTTCCTCAAACGCCAGACCGCCCTCGTAAAAGTCGAAATACAGGGCCGCCGTATCCATAACGCGAAACTCTGCCACCTCGTCGCGGGGCGGCACGCCCGGGCGCTGCTCTTCGAAGGGGCTGCCCGGAGCGCCCAGACTAAAGAGGTCTGCCGACCAGTCGCCGTAGGTAACCGTAATTTTGCAGGTCACGAGCCCATCGTCGACGCCGATTGCCATAGCAAAGCTCGGCTCGGGCGCCACGGTATCGAGCGCAGCGGGCGCGGTAAGGTCGGTATAGTCGCGCAAAATGGGCAGAGCCATACGACAGAACTCCCCCACCTGGTCGGCAGCGATATGGACTGGCGTGCGACAGGGCAGCAAGCGCGATAGGAACGGCGCCGCATGCTGGGCAAACGCCACATCGGTGCGGCGCGCACGGCGGGTGTCGACCAGATAAGCTACGTCGCCCGAAGCAAAGCAGTATGCATCGGCCGGCAGGCGCAGATCGTAGCTACCACCAGCCGCCGGCGCGATTTTGGCGGCAAGGAGCGGTGGGCGCTTAGCGGACGCCTCGTCCTCCCCTTGCGGAGACAGCTCAACCGCCACGTCATAGGTGCGATGCGTCGTCGTCCCCCGCGACCAGGCGGGCTCAAAAGAGATGGTCTGGCCGCGCAGCAGGTCCAGCACATATACGATGCTATGCTCGGACAGCGGCAACTGACGCTCGGCGACAAAACCGCTGCGGGCAAAGTCGTACGACGCCGAACGCGAGCTTGTGATGTCATCGAGATAGGCAACTGTCGTCAAGACAAGGCTGAGCAGCTTTGTCGACACATCTTCGAAGGCTTCGGGCGTATGGACAAACGTGAGCTTCTTGCCGTACGAGAAGGTGCCGCCGCGCACGTAGGCATCGGCCATGCCGTCGATATCCTTGACCACGTAGGACACCGAACCGCAGCGAATGCGGAACTCGAGCGCCCAGCTAAAGCGGTCGGCGAACAGCGGATTGTAGTACGGCACCAACGAGGGCTCCAACGCCGCTTTGGGGGCGTCGGGACCAACGGCACCGGCAAGCTTGCGGCGCATGCTCGCCAGCTCATCCATGCGCGCGTTCGAAAGATCGGAGAGCGCCGCCATGAGGCTGGGACTCGTGGGGACAGGTGCTGGGAAGGGAAAGTTGGGGTTGACCGTGGGCGTTGTAGGCGCGGGACGCGCGGACTGTTTGGGCTGAGCCGCAAACGTGCGGACCGGCGTGCGCAAACCTTCGACGGGCTCGGCACCGCTGGCGTCCAGGTACGCCAGCGCCGTGGCGATGGCGTGCTTGCACATGCCGGGGTAGCGATAGGCAGCGGGGCAATCGCAGTCGTAGTCGATCACCTCGTGCTCGTCCATGTCAAGCGCCACGTGCGTCTTGTACAGGTCGCCGCGCGAGCCGCGCACCGAGCCCTCAACCGTCACGTTTTTGGAGAAGCGCGAGCCGCTGTCCTCGATCGACAGAACGGCGCCGTTGAGCATGAGCGAACGCCCCTTCATAAAGGTTCCGCTCAACGCCGCCTCTTTGCGAAGCGCCTGCACAAACGTCCCCTGCGCCATCACTTCCTCCAATCTCACCCGGGGTAGCTTAGATAACCGTCACGCGGCCTTGGTTGCCGACGATGGCCTTTGCCTCTGCCAGCAGCGGAATCGAGCGTGCATTGACCTTGGCCGGCACCTCAGCGCGCAGCACGCGCCCGTCGACTTGCTCAATAAAGATCTCCACGCGGTCGCCGCCCGGGTTGGTGGTGAGCACCGTGGCCAGGCGCGCCATATTGCCCTGGCTAAAGCGGCTGTTGGGCACCATGACCTCAAAGACCTTGGGCTTGTTTTTCTCCTCGCTAAGCTCCAGCGGCACAATCTCCTGCGCGATGATCTGGTCGCCGCGGTCCGAGCGCTCGAGCTTGCCCTTAATGCGCACAAACGCGTCGGACAGCTGCGCGCCGGTCTCGGGATCGACCTCGCCGTACAGATACCCCTCGGCCTCCTTGTAGGTCTTGGGGAACACCACGACCGTGGCCTCGCCTTCCATGTCCTCGAGCTGCACGATGCCCATGGGGTCGCCGTTTTTGGTCACGCGCTTGGACACGCTCGAGACCATGCCGGCCCACCACAGCGCCTTGCCCTCGGGAATCTCCTGGTTGATGGTACCGCCCGTGGGGTTTTGCACCTCATAGCCGGTGTCGATCTGCGAGAACGAGAAGTCGCGCGCTTTGCTAAGTGCATACTCAAACGGGCGCAGCGGGTGGTCCGAGACATAGATGCCCAGAACCTCTTTCTCCTGGCTCAGCTTAAGGTGGCGGTCCCACTCCTGGCCATCCGGATCGGGCACGCTCACCTCAAAGCCCGAGCCCTCAACGTCGCCAAACATATCGAAGAACGACGTCTGGCCGCTCGCGCGATCCTTCTGGCGCTTTACTGCGGCATCGATGATGTTCTCGGGGTTGTTCTTGTCCACAAAGTGCATCATCTGGCGACGCGGATACCCCGTGGAGTCGAAGGCGCCTGCCTTGATGAGCGATTCGATCACGCGGCGGTTTGCCTGGCTGGAGTCCACGCGCTCGACAAAGTCGTGCAGCGTCTTAAACGGACCGCCCGCCTCGCGCTCGGCGATAATCGCCTGCGCCACGCCGGTGCCCACGCCGCGGATGCCGGCCAGACCAAAGCGCACGCCCTCCTTGGTAGCCGTGAACTCGGTACCGGACTCGTTGACATCTGGCGAAAGCACGGGGATGCCGTCGTGACGGCATGCCGAGACGTAGTGCACGATCTTGTCGGTCTTACCCGTATAGGACGTCAGAACGGCCGCCATGTACTCGTGCGGATAGTGCGCCTTGAGCCACGCCGTCTGCATAACCAGGATGGCGTAGCCGGCGGAGTGCGACTTGTTGAAGGCGTAGGATGCGAACTCGAGAACATCGTCCCAAATCTTCTGGGCGACCTCGCGCGTGTAGTTGTTCTTGATAGCGCCGTTCATCCAGTGGTCGTAGGTGGTCTCGTCCGAGCCATCCTCCCAGTGGAGCACCGTCGACGTGAGCAGCTTAATCTTTTTCTTAGCCACGGGCTTACGGATACGCGAGTCCGATTCGCCCTTGGAGAAGCCGCACATCTCGACGGAGATGAGCATAACCTGCTCCTGGTAGACCATGGTGCCGTAGGTTTCGCCCAGGATGTCGTCCAGGCGGTCGTCGTAGGAGACGGCCGGCTCCTTGCCGTTCATACGGTTGATGTAGGACGAGACCATGCCGGCGCCCAGCGGGCCCGGGCGGTACAGAGCGATCAATGCCACGACGTGCTTGTACTCGGTGGGCTTCATGTTCTTGATCGTGGCCGTCATGCCGGCGGACTCGACCTGGAAGACGCCGGCGGTGTGGCCGGAGCCCATGAGTTTAAAGATCTCGGGATCGTCAAAGGGAATCTCTTCCTCTTTGATGTCGATGCCGAAGTTCTTTTTGATGTTTGCCTTGGCCTTGGAGATAACCGTCAGCGTACGCAGGCCCAAGAAGTCCATCTTGAGCAGGCCCATGTCGGCAACGGTATGGCCCTCGTACTGGGTAATCTCGACGCCGCCCTTGGTGTCGAGCTTGGTGGGCACGTGCTCGTTGACGGGGTCGCGGCAGATCAGAACGGCGCACGCGTGCACGCCCTCGCCACGGGTGAGACCCTCGATCGAGAGCGCCGTGTCGATGATGCGGCGGGCGTCGTCGTCCTTTTTATAGGCCTCGGCAAAATCGGGGTTAAACAGATCCTCTTTGCCGGGCTGCTTGTCGAGCACCTGCTTGAGCTTGACCTTGGGGTCGCTCGAGACCATCTTGGACAGGCGCTGACCCATGTAGACCGGGTAGTCCAAGACGCGCGCGGCGTCGTTGATGGCCTGCTTGGCCTTGATGGTCGAGTAGGTGATGACGTGGGTGACCTTCTCGGGGCCGTAGAGCTGACGAACGTGCTCCACGACCTCGAGGCGCCGCTCATCGTCGAAGTCCATATCGATATCGGGCATCTCGGTACGCTGCGGGGACAGGAACCTCTCGAACATCAGGCCGTTCTCGAGCGGGTCGAACGCGGTGATGTTCATGGCGTAGGCGACGATAGCGCCGGCGGCCGAGCCACGGCCGGGGCCGACGCCGATGCCGTTGTCCTTGGCCCATTGCACGTACTCGGCAACGATCAAAAAGTAGGCGGCAAAACCCTTGTCGCAAATGACCTTGTATTCGTACTCAAAGCGCTCTTTGATGTTGACGCCGCCGATCTCGCGCGTGGCCCAGTCGTCGCCGTAGTGCTGGCGCAGGCCCTTCTCGCACTCGCGGCGGAACTGGCTCTCGTGCGTCTCGCCGGGGTCGAGCAACGGGAAGCGCGGCAGGATGATGGAGTCCCAGTCGAGCTCCACGTAGCACTTGTCGGCGATCTCGAGCGTGTTGTCGCAGGCCTCGGGGCAATACGGGAACATTGCCCGCATCTCCTCCTCGGTCTTCATGTAAAACTCCGAGCCGGTCATGCGCATGCGGTTGGGGTCATCGACCTTGGCGTTCATGCCAATGCACATGATGACGTCCTGCACGGGCGCATCCTCGCGGCGCAGGTAGTGGAAGTCGTTGGTGGCGATGACCTTGACGCCCACCTGTTTAGCAATGTCGATGAGCGTGCGGTCCATCTGCTCGTCGGTCAGGCCGTTGTCGGTGGTGATGCCGTGTTCCTGAATCTCGATATAGAAGTCGCCGGGATCAAAGGTGTCACGGAAGGTCTCGGCCCACTTGATGGCGCCCTCCATGTCACCGCGGTCGATGTATTTGGGGATGATGCCCGCGATACAGGCGCTCGTGCAGATCATGCCCTTGGCATGGCGGCGCAGGTTGTCGAGCGTCACGCGCGGCTTGTAGTAAAAGCCCTGCACGGCGGCCTCGGAGACCGTTTGCATCAGGTTGACGTAGCCTTCCTGGTCTTTGGCCAGGAGGATCATATGGTAGAGCTCGGGCTTGTGGTCGCGGGCAAGGGTCTCGTCCGGCGTAAAGTAGACCTCGCAGCCAAAGATGGGCTTGATGACCAGGGGCGGCTTGAGCTCGTCGATGTTGCCCTTCTCGTCCCACATGGCCATGTCTTTGACGTACTGGGCATGCTCGCGCGGGTTTGCCTCGGGGTCGGGCTCCACCAGCTCGTCGCGGCGGTCCTTTTCCAAGAAGGCCTTGTCGTGGCTCCAGGTTTTGTACTCGGGCGTGTTGTGATTGACGGCGTCGCAGGCCAGCGCCAGGTCGGGCACGCCATACATGTAGCCGTGGTCGGTAATGGCCACGGCGGGCATGCCCAGTTCAACAGCGCGATTGACCATATCCTGGATACGGGTTGCGCCGTCGAGCATGGAGAAAACAGTGTGATTGTGCAGATGGACAAATGCCATGTGATGAGCTCCGATGCGGGTTCGTGTTCTGACTGAACGATTTTACCCCACGGCACGGACAGCACCCGAACCTAGCCAAACCCACACGGCTCCTCTTGCAGTTGCGGTGAAATGCGGACTGTTTGGCGGCTTTTTTTGGCCAAAACAGTCCGTATTCCACCGCAAGTTATTGAGGGTTAGAGGTTGTAGGTGACCACTTGAGGTTCGGCGGGTTCGACGAAGAGGGTCGGATCCGGCTGCTCCACGCGGACGAACTTGACGGTCACGGCCTCAAAGCCCGCCTTGTGCAACACGTCGGCGTAAACGCGCGCCTGCAGGGCGTGCTTCTCGAGCAGCTGGTCCGGCGTCTCGTCCGGCGTGCCGCCCGTCTTGTAATCAATGACCAGGGCGCGCGACGGATCGGCCGGGTCGGTGGCCAGTGCATCGATGGCGCCCTCGGCATAGGCACCGTAGCGAGCGATGTCCTCGTCCTCGCAGCCCAGCGAAAAGAACGGCACCTCGGCGCGAACGCACGGCCACGCGAGCAGGTCGGCACGAACAGCCGACTTGAGCCAGCGGTCCAGGGCAACGTCGAAGCGTTCGCGCTGCTCCGGCGTCAGGCGCCACAAGCGTGCCAGCGCATCGGCACGCGCGGCGGGCAACGCGTCGGCACCCATCTCGATGAGCCACTGGCAGGCGGCGTGGAAGGCCGAGCCCAGCGCCATGGGATTGCCGGCGGGCTCGACAGCGGCCACGTCTGCATCCGTCATCTCCGAGCCATCCGACTCCGCATCATCGCCAGCCTCGTCCATGGGAACACGAGCCTCGGCGGCACGGTCTTCCGTCTCGGCATGGAGTGCCGCGGCGATTGACGAGTAGCTATACGAGTCACGCATCGGATACGGACAGATGCCCATGCGCACGCCCACCGCCTGGGGATACACGAGCTCAAACGCATCGGGCTTGGGGTCGGCAGGACCGGGGACGATTGTACTGGCCGAATCGTCGGCAGCATCTGCATCGGCATCGCCACGAACAAGCCTGCCCTCGGCATCCAGCGAAGCGTTGGCCTCAAACGCCTGCTCGCCAAAGGTAAAGCCCGCGAGCGAGATGAGCTCGTAGTCGCCCGGCTTGGAGTTGTCGAACACCAAACGGTCGCTATCGAGCTGCGGCATGTCCAGAGCGTCCGTCGGCAGAATGCGGCGCAGGACATCGTAGGTCAGATCCGTCTCGACATCGAAGGTCGGCGCCGCCACCTTGCCGCGGCTCACGCCGGCATCCATCGCCAAGATCACCAGCTCGCGCGCACGCGTCATGGCGACATAGAGCAGACGAGCCCGCTCCTCGAGCGAAAGCTGCAGGTCGTCGTTGCGCAGGCGAACGAATGCCTCGGCGGGAGAACCCGTCGCGCAGACATCCTCCATGAGCTCCGGCGGCAGCCACAGCGACGTGCCCTTGCCCTTAAACGCGTGCTCAAACTGCTTTTTGACGTCGTCGCCCTTCACAAAGGTTCCGTCGGTGAGCTTAACGCCGTCGAAGCGTGCCGGCAGTGCCACGACCTGCGCTCCTCCCTCGACGCGACCCATCTGTGCCGCACCCGAGGGCTTACGCACGCCAAAGCACTCGGCGACCGCCACGACCGGATATTCCAGACCCTTAGAGGCGTGAACCGTCATGATGCGCACCGCGCCGTCGCCCTCCTCGTTGAGGGCACCCGGGGCTTCCTTGCCCGCCAAGAAGCGGTCGAAGGCCAGCGCGATGGAACGCGGCGAGTTACCGAACTCGGCCTCCGCCTCGGCCACGGCGTCGAGCGCCTTGAGCACGTTGGCGGCAATGGCCTTGCCTTCGGGACCGCGCTGTGCCAGACGCACAAACCAGCCGGAGGCGTTGACCACGTCGCGCGCGATGGCGGCGAACGAATCGCGGCCCACGCGACGAAGCGCATACCGCAGCACCTCGCGGGCGCGCGTCACGAGCGGCAGATCTTGCAGACCCGGCACGTCGAAATCACTCATGATGCCCGCGTCGATATTCCGGCGCGAGGTCTCCCCCGTCTCGCTATCGAGCTTGGTCGCCAGCGCCAGGAACTCCTGAGCGCCGAGCGCAAACATCGGCGAGGCGAGCAGCGGCATAAGGCCCTGCGCCGTATCGGCCGGATTGGCGAGCGCACATACCAGGGCGCGCACCGTCTGCACCTCGGCTGCCTGGGCAAAGACCGAACCACCCGCGATGACGCAGTCGAGCCCCTGGTCGCGGAAGGCCTGGGCGTAGACGTCGGCGTTGGTCATGCGGCCCAGCAGCAGCACCATGCCGCCCTGGGGCTGGCCGGCATCGGCAAGCGCGCGGAAGCGCTCGGCGATCGCACGGGCCTTGGCCTGCGTGCGCTCCTGCGTACTGCCGCCGGCAACAAAGAGGGCCTGGCGACGCGAGGCGTCTGCCACCAGCGTGTTCTTGCGGCCGTCGCTCGCTTCAAGATCCAAAAAGCCCTGCATCAGGCCGCCGTCATCGCCGTCGAAGACGCGTGCCACGTAACGCAGCACCTCGTCATGGCTGCGGAAGTTGCGCACGAGCTTGACGAGTTCGCCGGCAGGGGCGTCGGCCACGGCAGTCGCCTCGGGCGCGGCAGACGAGCCCACCTTGCGCTCCTGACGACGGAACACCTCGACCTCGGCGCCACGGAAGCGATAGATGGACTGCTGCGCATCGCCCACGGTGCACAGCGCGCGCTCCCCCGCACCCGTCAGGTAGCGTATCAGATCGACCTGCATCTGGTCGGTATCCTGAAACTCATCGATCATGACCATCTTAAAGCGGCCCTCGTACGCAGCACGGATGGCCGGGTAATCGCGCAGGGCCTCGTAGGCCATACGCAGCAGGTCGTTATTATCGAGGGCGGACTGGGCAGCCTTCAGCGCGCGATACTCGGCCTCCACGGAACGGGCCAGGCCCACCAGCGCATCGAGCGCCGGGGCACCGCAGGCAAGCACGATATTGATAAACGCATCGGCGGCCTCCGCCTTGAGCAGCTCGGCCTGCTCCTTAGGGAATGCCTTGCTCGCGCGCGGCATGGTGCACGACATCATGAGTCGCGCCGCATCGGCCATGGTCTTGCCGCTCGCCTCGAACGCGTCGATGGCATCGAGCGCCGCCTGCGCCTTCTCGGTCGAGGCCTTGCTCGCACCCAGCGCCGCGCGATAGGCATCGGCGAGTGCCGAGGTATCGGCCTGGCCGCGCGCCACGCGCACGTCGTCCATACCGCCCGGCAACTGGCTCGACAGCTCCAGCAGGTCGCGCACCAGAGCCTTGATGGTCGTACCGCCGCCAAAGGAACCGCCCTCGCCCGCCATGGGATACCAGGCATAGAGGGCCTTGAGCGATGCCGCGAGCTCGGGGGCGGCATCGGGTGCCGTCGCGCGACCCAGCACATGCTCAACAGCCTGGTCCATGAGCTCGTCGGTATCGGTGAGCACCGTGAACTCGGGGTCGATGCCCAGTTCCAGCGCGTGCGCGCGCAGGATACGCGAGCACATGCCGTGAATGGTCGAAATCCACGCGTCGTCGACGGTCAGTGCTTCCTCGTCCATGCCCTCGTCGATAAGCGCACGGCGCACGCGGTCGCGAATCTCGGCCGCGGCATCTTTGGTAAAGGTAATGGCGAGCACCTGGTCCAGATGCTCAACGAACGGACCGGATTCGGGCGAGAGCGCATAGACGATGCGGCGCGTGAGGGTAAAGGTCTTACCCGAACCGGCGCCCGCCGAGACAAACAGCGGGCGGTCGAGCGTTTTGACAATCTGCAGCTGTTGCGGCATCAAAGTCGAAAGATCCATGGTCTACACGTCCCTCCTTACAAACGTTCCTTCGTGGTTATACGAGCAGCGCGCATGCGCGGCCTGAGCCGACGCCGGGTCGACGGCGGCAACGTTGCCCGCCTCGAGCTCGCGCAGGCGCTCGGCGATGCCGGCCTCCACGCGATCGAGCAGGGCATCGAAGTCCATGCTGCCGCCCTCGCCCGGGAAGCCCTTCTTGAGGCCCGGGATGCGACCGTCACCGCGCTCTTCCTCGAGCAACTCGGCGCTCGCCGCACCGCGCAGCGCGGGCTTGCCGCCCTTGGTCGAAAAATAGAGCGCTGCACGGGTATCCAAGCCCAGTGCCCGACGCATGGCCTGCGCGTAGATGAGCGTTTGGGTATGGGGCGGCAGCCAGCGCGGGTCGTCGATGGGAGGCTCGCCCGTCTCCTCGTCACGCACCGTGGGGTCGGCAAGCTTAAACTCCTCAACGCCCGAACGATGCTTGTAGTCGATTACCACGGCGCGGTTCTCGGCGTCCACATCCACGCGGTCGATGCGCCCGCCGAGCGGCCAACCGGCATACTCGACCTTAAGCTCATTAAAGGCGAACTCAAGGTAGCGTGGCGCAAAGGGGGCAAGTGCCTCGGACTCGTAGGCGAGCACGCCTTCCAGCTGCGGCAGAATCTCGGCCACCTGACGTTCCTCTACCGGAGAGAGCGGCACGAGCGGACCCTCGGCACCGCGCTTGCCGGCGTGCTCGGCCAAGGTCTCGTCAAAGACCTCGCGCAGCAGCTCCTGTGCGCGCGGCAGGTTCTCGGGCGTCACGCGCTCCATACCCTCTTGGGGCAGACGGGCATGCAGATGCTCCAGCACGTCGTGGACAAAGTTGCCCTTCTCCATGTTGCCAAAGCCCGCGTCGATAGACTGGGGCTTGACGCGATACGACACGAACCAGCACAGTGGGCAGGTAGAATAGGCCTCGATCTGCGAGGCGGACGTCAGACGCGGCACGAGCGGCGCGTCCTCGCCCTCGCCATCGCGACGGCGCAGGACCAGATACGGAATGGCTTCATCGCTCAGATGCTGAGGAGCTTCGCAGGTCACGCGCTCGCGTCTAAAACCTTCGCCTGCAGCGGGATCAAAGTCGGCGATGATATCGCCCTCGCCCACGCGCGTGGGCTTGGCAGCGCCAGCGGCCTCGGCATGTGCCCGCAGCTCGGTCCATACGGCTGCCGGGTAGCACTCGCGCGCCTGGCGATCGTGCGTCACGCGGGCGAGCGCGACCGGACCGCTCGCCGCCTGCATCGCACGGCCAAAGCGCACGCGCAACAGGGCGGCGGGCTCCAAAGACACGCCGTCGCGGCGCAGCTCGGCCGTCAATGTGGCAAGCGGGCCCTCTTCGTGCGAAAGCGGATAGCTGTCCAGGTCGACATCGGCAAACAGCACGGCATCGTAGCCGCCAGGACGCAAAACCGACGCATCGGCAAGCGACACGAAGCGCACTTGTGCCCGTGGCGTGCGATCGACCTCGTAGGTCGCGTAATCGTAAGCGGTACTGCGCTTGTCCACCTTAGTTCGAACGCCGTCGAGAACCGGCACGGTCGCGGCCTGCGACACGTCGAGCGCGCGAGCATCGTTCATAAGGATGTCGATGGCATGGTGCAGCAAAGCCGTCTCTGCCTGACGACGGGCCTGGCCGTCAAGACCGCCTAGAGCGCGATCGGGCAGCGCCTCTGCAACGGCGAGCATGGCCTTGAGCGCCGTCACGGGTTTGTCGCGCCACAGCGCCTGAAACACGTCCGAGACCACGCACGGCACATTCTTAAACCAGTTATCGTCGCTGGCGGCCTTGCGGGCGCCCCTCACCTGGCCCTGCACGCTCTGCAGCAGGCTCTTGACGCCCGCAGCGGTCTTGCTGCGCGACAGGCGCATGTTCTTGTCGAAGCCGCGGGCGCTCGCGGCGTCGGCACCCGAAAGCGGACTGTAGATCCAGTCGGTAAGCTCCGGCGCGGGCCACCACTCGGTCTTTGACGCCATGCCCTCATCGGCGGCCTTCATGCGCTCGATCAGGCCGGCAAGCGCCGCAAACTGCCTGCCCGCGATGGACTGGGAAAACGCCGTGAACTCAGTTGTCTCGGCAGCGATATGACGAGCCGCCAGACGAGAGGCGAGCTCACCGAACAGCTGGGGTGCCCGGGCAGAAACGGCAAGCACGCGCACGGGGTCGGCAGAGGCGCCGTCGACCTCGGAACCCCGGCACGTTTTTACCAGATCATCAATTGCGTCCGCATAAGCATGAGCACGGGCATGGGGGCCAGCGACCTCAATAAAGGCAGGCTGAGCGGCGGTCCCGCAAGCGGCATCAGACGCGCCGACACCCTCCCCTAGCGGCGCGATCTCAAACAACACATCGCGGGCATCAAATGCCGCGGCAAGCTCCTCGCGCATCGCCGCCTGTTCGCGGGCAAGCAGCACGACGACCTCTCCCCCATTGTTCGCCACGGCAGACAGCAGCTCGAGCAGACCGTGCGTAAACGACGTGATACCGCGCACGCATACGGCGCGAGTGCACGCCGGCAGGCTATCGGCCAGGACACTGGTCATAATGTCGGCTGCCTCGCAGGGCTCGACCATATCTCGACGGTCCAAACCGCCCGCGTAGGCGCGCAAAAGCTCGAACACACGAGCCTCGGCATCGCTTTTTGGCTCAGGCCGGCAGTTGTCGCCACGGCATCGTTCGGCACCCGTCCCCGCAACGCCCGGCAACACGTCGCGGGCCATGCGCGCGAGCATGCGCACTGTGCCCTGGTTGCGCGAAAGCGGCTGCAGAGCGGCGTCGTCGCGGCGGTCGATCATGTCCGAGAACAGCATCTGGCGCTGAAGGTTGTCCACAAAGCTGCGGCCATCGCCCATAAGCTCCCACAGCGAGCTGAGCCACGATGTGGGCGTCTTGTAGTCGACACCCAGTGAAACCCCGGCTTCTGCCGCATCATGGCGGCACAGGTCGAGCTCGGCAAATGTTGGCGCCAACAGAACAGCGCGCCCGTAGCGGGCAACCAGGTCGGCCAGTAGCGCCGCCTCGGCATCGCTCAAATCCGTGCCGGCATTGGTGGTATAGATTCGAACAGGCATGGTCCTCCGCTCAAACTGTTCGCAATAATCAATGCATCCATCCTACCCGCCCAAGCGGACACATTGCCACCGCAGCTCCATCTTTTGGTACAAAGCAACCTGACCCCAACGCACCAGCCGATTGCGGGCATATAAAAACCGCCCCCGGGGGAGCGGTTTTGTACAATTCGTTTTTTGCGCGGCCTACTCGCCGTCCTCCAGCTTAATGAGGATTTTGCGGTAGCCACCGTACTCGCCGTTGAGCGCCTTGGACACACGGCTCACCGTGGTGGACGAAGCGCCAGTACGGGCTTGAACCTCAACATAAGGCTCTCCCTCGTCCAGGTAACGCGCGACCTGCAGACGCTGCGATAGATCGCAAATCTCGCGCGGCGTGCAGATATCGGTCAAAAACGCCTGGATATCCTTCTCGTCGTCCAAAAGGCTAAATGCGTGGACCAGCTGCTTGACATCAGGCTTGTCAAACATGTTCTCGATATTCATCGATCACCGCCAAACCCGCCAAAAGGCATCGAAGTTGATACTGACATCGGGCATCGTTCGCCCGTTCTATGCAATAGGGCAACGCCTGTGGCTTTTGCCCGTAGCAGTTTAGCACACCACCAAACTAAAGCGACAAGACTCTCTGCCAGCGGCGCGTTTTTCAGGACGAACGCCGTTTAGAAACCGAATGCGCACGTAAGCTCCACGAATATTTGAGACAATGGGCGCCCAAACACCGCGACGCGCCCGCGCAACCATCCAGGTCGCCGCCGCAAGCCGCTTCACGCGACGCCAGCAACCCCGGCGCAAGAAAGGATTCATGCCATGCGCTTTATGCTTAACTGGCTCTTTACTTCGATCGCCATCGCGATCGCCACGTTCCTCGTCCCCGGCATCCAACCCTTCGGTTTTGCCGAGGCCTGGGTCTGTTTCACCTTTGTGGGACTGTTCCTCAACATCGTCGATTCGCTCGTCAAGCCGTTCCTGACGGTCATCTCACTGCCGCTCACTATTATTACGCTTGGTATTTTTCAGCTTGTAGTCAACAGCTTTATGCTCGAGCTGGCCAGCTACCTGTCGGTCAATCTGCTGGGCGCGGGCATCTCCATCGCCGGCTTTGGATCGGCCTTTATGGGCAGCATCCTGGTATCCATCATGCGCAGCATTCTCGATAGCATCGCCGAGGGCTAGAACTGTTCAATACGAACCGTCATATCGACCCAAAACAAAGGCCGCCCATCGCAAAAATGGGCGGCCTTCTTATTTGCCAAGTCTCAAAGGACGAGAGGATCTACCATTTCTACCCCGTCCCCAAATGCAGGTGTGGGCTAGATGACGTAGTCGTAGCCATGGTTGGGAGCGACAAGTTGATCGAGCGTCACGCCATCGAGGTAGTCGTTGATGAGCTTGTCAAGGTTCTTCCACACGTCGAGCGTGGGACACTCGTCCGAACGCGAGCAACCCTTGCAGTCGCCGTCCAGGCATGCGACCGGTGCCAGGCTGCCCTCGGTCAGGCGCAAGATCTCGCCCACCGTGTACTGCTCGGGCGGGCGCGTGAGCACGTAGCCGCCGCCCTTGCCGCGCATGCCCGAGAGCATATTGGCGCGGACGAGCGTAGCCAAGATGTTCTCGAGATATTTCTCGGAAATCCCCTGTCGCGCCGCGATCTCTTTGAGCGGGATGCGGCCTGCCGCCTGGTGCTCGGCCAGGTCGACCATAACGCGCAGGGCATATCTGCCCTTTGTGGAAACCAACATATATATTGCTGCCTTTCGGTCTTTTAATTCGTAGAAATTCTAGCCGAAATATTGGTTTTGAAAATACCTATTCCCGTCAAGATGGTTAATCGACTCGTAATAATCTTCTATTTCCTATTGCGTTACTAGGCTTTAGTGTCTACCATGCTTGCCAACAGCTAAACGAACAACCTATAAGGTTTATGGGTTTCGCTGTTACACACACACCGTGAAACCACACGGTATCCAGTCATTTGAACACTTTGGAGGTTCACCATGAGCAATGTTTACACGTCCATCGATCAGCTTATCGGCCGCACCCCGCTTCTGGAGCTCACTCACTTTGAGGCCGATGAGGACCTCAAGGCCCGTGTGCTCGTCAAGCTGGAATACTTCAACCCCGCCGGGTCCGTTAAAGACCGCGTCGCCAAGAACATGATCGACGAGGCCGAGAAGGCAGGCAAGCTCGTGCGCGGCGGCGACTACACCATCATCGAGCCCACGAGCGGCAACACCGGCGTCGGCATCGCCTCGGTGGCGGCGGCTCGCGGCTACAAGGTGATCATCACCATGCCCGAGACCATGTCCGTCGAGCGCCGCAAACTTATGCAGGCATACGGCGCGCAGCTCGTGCTCACCGACGGCTCCAAGGGCATGAAGGGCGCCATCGCCAAGGCCGAGGAGCTGCAGAAGGAGACGCCCAACAGCATTATCGCCGGCCAGTTTGTGAACCCCGCCAACCCCGCCATCCACAAGGCCACGACCGGTCCCGAGATCTGGGATGACACCGACGGCGAGGTCGACATCTTCGTCGCCGGCGTCGGCACCGGCGGCACCGTGACCGGCGTGGGCGAGTTCCTCAAAGAGCAGAACCCCGAGATTCAGGTTGTCGCCGTTGAGCCCGCTACCTCCCCGGTGCTCTCTAAGGGCCAGGCCGGCCCGCACAAGATCCAGGGCATCGGCGCCGGCTTTGTGCCCGACGTCCTCGACACCCAGGTCTACGACGAGATCATCCCCGTCGAGAACGACGATGCCTTTGCCACCGGCCGCGCCGTGGGCCACAAGGAGGGCGTGCTCGTGGGCATTTCGTCCGGCGCCGCCGTGTGGGCCGCACTGCAGCTGGCCAAGCGCCCCGAGAACGAGGGTAAGACCATCGTGGCCCTGCTTGCCGACACCGGCGAGCGCTACCTGTCCACGGCGCTCTTCCAGGACTAGGGCCCGTCGCCCATAGGTTGAGCCCAGGACGAACCGGTCTCCTCTCTCCCGGCAGTCTGAGCCCATCCCATCAGGGTGTCCCACGAGACGTCCGAACTTGCTACAATGTCTGCGGCGCGGAACCAGCCTCCCGCGCCGCTTTTCTTTTTTGGCCACATGCCACCAAGGAGAACCTCCCCATGCACAACAAGCGCGTGCTCGTCGCCATGAGCGGCGGCGTCGATTCCAGCGTGACTGCCTACCTGCTCAAAAGCCAGGGCTACGAATGCGTCGGTGCCACCATGCGCCTCACCTGTCCCGCGCCCGATCCCGACACGGGCATGAGTAAGGTCGACCGCGACATCGCCGATGCAAAGGCCGTCGCCGAGCGCCTGGGGATACCCCACCATGTGCTCGACCTGCAGCAGACCTTCGACCGCAATGTTATTGAGCGCTTCGTGACCGCCTACCAGGAGGGACTGACGCCCAACCCGTGCATCAGCTGCAACCGCCATATTAAGTTTGGCGCGCTGCTCGATGCGGCACTCGATATGGGCTGCGACTACATCGCCACAGGCCACTACGCCAAAACGAGCCAGGCGTCCGACGGCACCTGGCAGCTGCACCGCGGCGAGGACCCCAAAAAGGACCAGAGCTACTTTTTGTATTCGCTTACGCAGGAACGCCTGGCGCACACGATCTTTCCGCTGGCAAGCCTAGACAAAGAGCGCGACGTGCGCCGGATTGCCGCCGATCAGGGCTTCATCAACGCCAAGAAGGCCGAAAGCGAGGATATCTGCTTTATCGCGGACGGCGACTACGCGGGCTATATCGAGCGCCGCTGCGGACATGCCGCTGCACCGGGCGACATTGTGTGGCGCGACGGCAGCGTGGTCGGACGCCATAACGGCGCGCTGCGCTATACCATCGGCCAGCGCAAGGGCCTGGGCGTCGCGATGGCGCATCCCGTGTACGTAACGGGTGTCGATGCCGCCAGCAACATTGTGCATCTGGGCGAGGCCGAGGACCTGAGGGCCACAGCGCTCGCGGCCAACGACTGGATCTGGAGCGCCCCTGCCGACCGCATGGAAGCAGAACTCACGTCCGGCGGCATTCACGTGGGTGCCAAGTACCGCTACCGTCAAAAGGACCAGGCAGCAACCCTTACACGTGGCGCCGACGGGCAAATACTGCTGACTTTTGACGAGCCGCAACGAGCCATCGCCCCCGGCCAGGCAGTCGTTGCCTACCGCGGCGACGTCGTCTTGGGCGGCGGCACGGTGACCGGCGCGCTTAAGTAGCCCCATCCCCTTCATAAATTGCGGTGAAATAGGGACTGTTTACGCGTTTAAAACCGCCAAACAGTCCCTATTTCACCGCAACTTAGAGAGGACGGCCTCGGTCGGCACTGCTGTGTCAGCCGAGGCCGCTACATCGTTAGCGCTGGACGTAGGCGCGAACCAGCTCAAAGGTGTTGCGCACGCCGTCAATGTGGCTGCGCTCGTAGTTGTGGCTCGCGTACACGCCGGGACCGATCAGGCCGTGACGGATGTCGTAGCCGGCGGAAAGCGTGGCCTCAACGTCCGAGCCGTAATGCGGGTACACGTCGATGGCGTAATCGAGCTCCAGCTCGCGCGCGATGTTGGACAGCGTGGTTACCAGGTCGTAGTTGTACGGACCGCCCGAATCCTTGGCGCAGATCGAAACCATGCGCTCGGTGCAGCCCAGGTCGTCGCCCACGCAGCCCATGTCTACGCTGATCATCTCGCGCGTGTCGGCCGGCACGAAGGCTCCGCCGTGGCCGACCTCCTCGTACACGGTAAAGAGCAGCGACACCTTGCGTGAAAGCGTCACCTCGCCAGCGGCGACGGCACGCGCCAAGCCCAGCAGAATCGCCGCCGACAGCTTGTCATCCAAGAAGCGGCTCTTAATGTAGCCGCTCTCCGTCACCGTGGTACGCGGATCCATAGCGATGATGTCACCAGTCTGAATGCCCAGCTCAAGCACATCGTCCTTGCTGTCGACGTTCTCGTCGAGCAAGATCTCCATGTTCTTCTCGATGGTCTTGACCGGCTCATCGGCCACATGCGCCGAGGGCTCGGTATTGAGGACCACACCCGTGTAGACATTGCCATCGCGCGTATAAACGGTGCAGTTCTCGCCATCGGCCGTAGACCACTGATGCCCGCCGAGAGTCGTGGGGCGCAGGCGACCATTGTCCTTAATGGAGCGCACCATGGCGCCCAGGGTATCGACATGGCTCGCCAGTACGAGCGGCTCACCCTCGCCACCAAGCTCAACGAGCACGTTGCCCTTATTGGAACGCTCGGGGCCAAAGCCCATATCGCGCAGGGTCTCCATCAGATAATCAGTAGCCGCACGAGTAAACCCCGTAGGCGAAGCAATCGAGGTAAGCGCCTTCAGCTGGTCAGTAATATAGGAGAGCGTCCCCTCTAAAGAAGCAATATCAGAAGTCATATGCATCCTTCCAAGCAAAACTAAGACCGAGTCCCGATTTTAACCGTTCTGCACGCGTAAGGCCCTGGGAGCCGAGTCGCCTCCAGACGTCCCCGCGCCGATTTTGCGCACGCGCACGGCTTGCAATCCCAATCTTGCATAAATCCTATCGGTATCTGCATAGAAATGAGGAATCTTTTTGCTTCGTCTCAGGGTGCCCCACCTTGGGCCGTGCAAAAAACGGAGTATTCAGCACCGTGGGCCCCAACGGCCCCATCGCGAACGACAAAACGACGCGGTTACAGCAGTGTTGCAGGTCGTCGCAAAGCAGAAACTCGGTAACAACCCCCTCCACTCATTGATAGCCCGCCCACAATGGCTGTCGATGGGCGTCTGCGGGTCACTACCGCCCATTCACAACGTTATGCATTTTTAAGAGCTTGTTGAATACTCCCAAAAATGCGCGCAGGGAAGTGCACCACCTATCCGCAGCGGGCAGTACGCCTTGGTTTTGTCCGTCTCAGGGCATCGACGCAGCACAAAAAGCCCCGCCGTGCGTAGCGCGGCGGGGCCAGCGGCAAGTCAAAAGACCATACGCCTACAGGTGAAAGAACACCAAACGAGGCTAGGCAGCCGGGCAGATCTTCTTGAAGAGCTCAATGACGTCGTCGAGCGTCGCCTCGCGCGGGTTACCCGGGAAGCAAGCGTCGGCCATGGCGTCCTTGGCCAGGACCTCGATCTCGTCAGCCTTCATGGCCTCGCAGACGTGCGGGATGTTCACGTCGGCGGAGAGCTGCTTGACGGCGGCGATAGCAGCATCGGCAGCCTCGTCGGTGCTCATGCCCGTGGTGTCAACGCCCATGGCAACGGCAACCTTGGCCAGGCGCTCAGCGCAAACCGGCTTGTTGAACTCCATGGCGATCGGCAGCAGCATAGCGCAAGCGACGCCGTGCGGGGTGTCGTAGTGAGCAGACAGGGTGTGAGCCATTGCGTGGTCGATGCCCAGGCCAACGTTGGAGAAGCCCATGCCGGCGACATACTGGCCAAGGGCCATGCCCTCGCGGCCGGAGCCGGGCTGGCCGGACTTGGCCTCGGCGACGGAGTCACGCAGGTTCTCGCTGATCAGCTTAATAGCCTCAAAGTGGAACATGTCGGAGAGCTCCCAAGCGCCCTTGGTGGTATAGCCCTCGATGGCGTGGGTCAGAGCGTCCATGCCGGTGGAGGCGGTCAGGCCGGCGGGCATGGAGGCCATCATGTCGGGGTCGACGACGGCGACCTCGGGGGCGTCGCTGGTGTCGACGCACACGAACTTGCGGACCTTCTCGGGGTCGGTGATGACGTAGTTGATGGTCACCTCGGCGGCGGTACCGGCGGTCGTCGGCACGGCGATGGTGAACACGGCGTGGTTCTTAGTGGGAGCAACGCCCTCGAGGCTGCGGACATCGGCGAACTCGGGGTTGTTGATGATGATGCCGATGGCCTTGGCAGTGTCCATGGAGGAGCCGCCACCGATGGTCACGATAGCGTCAGCCTCGGCGGCCTTGAAGGCCTCGACGCCGTCCTTGACGTTCTGGATGGTAGGGTTGGGCTTGATCTCGGAGTAGAGGCTCCATGCGATGCCAGCGGCGTCGAGCTCGTCGGTCACCTTTGCGGTAACGCCAAACTTGACCAGATCGGGGTCGGAGCAGACGAAGATCTTCTTATAGCCGCGACGCTGGAGCTCGCCGGGGATCTCCTTGATGGCGCCGGAACCATGATAAGAGATGGTATTGAGAACGAAACGATTAGCCATTGATAGCCTCCCATCGTGTGCGGGGCACCCATTACGCCCCACGCTATGAGTCCCATCCTAACGCTTTTGAAACGAAAAACACGTGAGAACGTCAAATTTGTTAAAGCGTTTCAACAGATGATGAAAAATATTGCGGCAAAGGGACAGCCCCTTTGCCGCATTCGGTTACTTTCGACAGCCCTCTTTCCAAGCCTCGGCCGCAACCTTCCAGCGTAAGCGCAAGTCGCGCTCGCGGTCGATGAACATGATGGCAAACGCGACAAACAGCAGCAAGCTCGCCACGACGATGGCGTGCAGGCCCATGCGCTCAATACACCAGTTGCCCAACACGGCGCCAAACACAAAGGTAAAGATCACGCCAAAGTACAGCAGGCCGTTTTCCAAAAAGCCGCGCCTGTGGGTGATGATGTAATCGTCCACGTTTTGCAGCGCGTTGCGCAAGTTGCCGATGCACATGGTCGTAGCGATGCCGTGACCGTGGATCTTGCGGAAGCTCTCGACCTGCATGCCGCAGGCAAACGAGGTGAGGCAGTTGGCGAGCAGGTTGAAATTGCCGCCCGGGATAAAGCTCACACCCAGCAAGATGACGGCTTCAAAGAACACCGTCACTTGGCGCCAGTGAATCACGCTGCCAAACCGTTCGTGTACCAGGTCGGCAAGCATAATGCCCACGGCAAACGACACCACAGGGAAGAAGTAGCGCCCCGCAAGTGCCCAATTGCCCTCCGAGATGCTCACGCCCACAAGCAGGATGTTGCCCGTCTGCGCGTTAGCGAAAACATGGTCGCGCCCAATGTACGAATACACATCCATAAAGCCGCCGGCGAGCGCCAGGATAATGCCCAGTTCGATGGACTCCGATATCTGTTTGGCACGCTGCATCGTCGTGCATCCTCCTTGTTGACGACCCTCTCGTGCGTTGGCGGAAACATAGCCGCCGTTCATACTGTAACCCATTGACAACATGGCGTGCGCGCGAGACGGCTCCTTCGACACGGGGATACACAGTCTGGAAACAAACGGCACCCGCATCGACACGCCGATCCGCCAGCCCATGTACTCCACCAGTCTTTTTAGCCCCGTCCCAAAAAGACTGGTTACAATTACGTGCAGCATACAGACACCGGGAGGGATCGTGGCAAAAAAGCCTCAGCACGCTCAGAACAACCAGCGCAGTCAGCAGGGCAAACAGGGCCAGCAGCAAAAGCGCGGCGGCAAGGCGCAGGGCACGGGCGCGTGCAGCAAGCATTCCCAAGCGACGCCCGCCCGTCCCTGGCGCCCGGGCCGCGATAAGTTCCTCCCCGTCAGCCGCGCCGATATGGACGCGCGCGGTTGGGACCAGTGTGACTTCGTCTACATCTGCGGCGACGCCTACGTGGACCACCCCAGCTTTGGTATGGCCATCATCAGCCGCGTACTCGACGCGCACGGCTACAAAGTGGGCATCATCTGCCAACCCGACTGGACCGATCCCGCCAGCATCAGCGTGCTCGGTGAGCCGCGCCTGGGCTTTTTGGTCAGTGCCGGCAACATGGACTCCATGGTCAACCACTATTCGGTGACCAAGCACCGCCGCCACACCGACGCCTATACCCCCGGCGGCGAGGAAGGTCACCGCCCCAACCGTGCCGTCACGGTCTACGGCAATCTCATCCGTCAGACGTTCAAGGACGCCCCCATCATCATCGGCGGCATCGAGGCGAGCCTGCGCCGCCTGGCCCACTACGACTACTGGCAGGATAAGCTCAAGCGCTCGGTGCTGCTCGACTCGGGCGCCGACATCCTCATCTACGGCATGGGCGAGCACGCGATTGTCGAGATCGCCGACGCGCTCGACGCGGGGCTGCCCGTCGATCAGATCACCTATATCAACGGCACCGTTTACCGCACGAGTTCGCTCGACGAGGTCTACGACTACGACCTGCTGCCCAGCTGGGACGACCTTGCCGCCGACAAGCTCAACTACGCGCGCAGCTTTAACGTGCAGCAGCAGAACATGGACCCCATCACCGGACATCGTCTGGTAGAGCCCTACCCCAACAGCGTCTATGTGGTGCAGAACCCGCCGTCGGCAACACTCACCACCGACGAGATGGACGAGGTGGCCGAACTCCCCTACGCACGCGATTGGCATCCCGACTACGACGCAGCGGGCGGCGTGCCGGCCTTTGCCGAGATCAAGTTTTCCATTAGCTCCAACCGCGGCTGTTTTGGCGAGTGCTCGTTTTGCGCGCTCACCTTCCACCAGGGCCGCGTGCTGCAGATGCGCAGCCACGACTCGATTATGCGCGAGGCCGAGCTGCTCACGCGCGATCCCGAGTTTAAGGGCTACATCAACGACGTGGGAGGACCGACGGCCAACTTTAGCCGTCCTGCCTGCGACAAGCAGCTCAAGCACGGCGTGTGCAAGAACAAGCGCTGCCTGTGGCCGAGCGTATGCAAGAACATGGTGGTCGACGAGAGCGGCTACACGCAGCTGCTGCGCGACCTGCGCCAGCTGCCGGGCGTCAAAAAGGTCTTCGTGCGCAGCGGCATCCGTTTTGACTACACCATGGCCGATGCCTCGGACGAGTTTTTGCGCGAGCTGCTGGAGCATCATGTCTCAGGCCAGCTGCGCGTAGCGCCCGAGCACGTGAGCGATGCGGTGCTGTCAGTGATGGGCAAGCCGAGCCGAGCCGTCTACGACGCGTTCTGCCGCAAATTTGAACGCTTGAACCGCGAATACGGACTCAAGCAGTACGTGGTGCCGTATCTAATCTCGAGCCACCCCGGCTCGACCATGAAGGAAGCCGTGGACCTTGCCGAAGCCGTGCGCGACATGGGCTACATGCCCGAACAGGTGCAGGACTTCTACCCCACCCCGTCCACCATGTCGACGTGCATGTACTACACCGGCGTGGACCCGCGCACCATGAAACCGATCTATGTGGCGCGCGACCCGCACGAGAAGGCCATGCAACGCGCGCTCATCCAGTATCGCAAGCCCGAGAACTACAAGCTGGTACGTGAGGCGCTGGAGAAGGCCGGCCGCCGAGATCTAATCGGCTACACCAAGCATTGCCTGATCCGTCCCGTGCCGCCGCGACCGGGCGAGACGTCTGCTGGCGGCGGACATGGCGCCGGCAATAAGGGCGGCAAGGCCCACGGTGGCGCTGGCGGCGCCGGCAAGGAGCCTAAGGGCAGCAAGGGTCACGGCGGCATGTCGCGCGCGCAGAACACTGCCGGCCGCAACCGCGCGGCCCAGGGACGGCAGGGCGCCAACGGAGGCGGCAGGCGCAACTAAGGCAGCGGTGCCGTCGCTATGTCCGTCTCGCATGCGTGGCGCAGTGAGCGCATCGCCTCCACGAGGATGATGCCGGCGATGGCAACCGTGACCGCCACGTCGAGCGGCGTGTTCACAAACCAGAGCAACGTCATGAGATACGACCCGGCATTAAAGGCAAAGTGCAGCAGGATCGTGTAGCGGAGCTTTCCGGTCGCCACGAGCACCCAACCAAAGATGAGGCCAGCGGCACCCGCGTAGCAACCCTGCACCCAATTCATGTGCATAAAACCGAAGATTGCCGCCTGCAGCACAATCGCCGCGGCGATACCCCACGTGCTTGGGGCCGCCCAGGGCACCATGGCGCCGTCCTGCGCGCTCGCACGACGCCGGTGCTTCCAAAGTGGGCGGCACTGCGGATTAAACGCTCGGAGCGAAAACTCGAAAATAATGCCGCGCACCAGCAGCTCTTCACAAAATGGGGCGCCGAGTACCGTAGTCAGAACGTCGAGATAGCTAGTGTCGCCCATGCCTGTTTCCTCGACAAGCTCGCTGTAGTCGGCCGCAGCCTCGGGCAGCAGCGACAGCACGGCGTCGGTCACGTAGCCAACGACCACCTGCAGGGCCAGGCCAATCACGATAACGCAGGCGATGCGTTTCCACGCCCCACGCGCTCCCCCACCGAGCGGGCGCTCGCCTTGCCGGCGCGCCATAAACGAGCGCGGCCACAGATAACGCCACCACAGCAGCGCCATCAAAAACGACGCCGTCTGAGCGGCAGCCTGGAACCATTGAATATCGAGGTTGTCGATCGGGAAACCCGTCAGCACCGACACGGCATCGAGAACTGAAAACAGAACCACGCTCAGGGCTATATCGGCAGCGACAACGCCAAAACAGGCAAGCGCCCACGCCATCGCATTGAGCATGCCAACCTCCTCAAAACCCGGCACTTAGGGACGTTCCTTAACTGCCGGCTGAAAAGGAACGTCCCCAAGTGCCGGCAGTTTGGGACAGTCATTGTTGATGAGAATCGGGCGCAGCGCCAAAAGCCCCGCTCGGCGAGATGTCGAACGGGAAGGTGCCGCAGCGATTGAAAGCGGCGATGAACATGCGGATGGCGTTGGACGGTGTGGTGCCCACGAGCTGGGTTGCCGCCGCGAAGGCCGCCTTTTCCTCGGGCAAGACCTTCGCGACTACAGGGGTCATGTGTTCTGCCATGGCGCTTCCTTTTTTGAAACGACGGTAGTGCGGATAGATGCGGGCCACGCGGCTGGGCGACGGGCTGTGAAGGCAACCCGATTGGCCCGCATCTGGAGTTTGTTCTACGGCGTTGGTATTACTTGGTATTCCTAAGTACTACCCCGCAGATAGAATACCACATCCACTCCCATGGGAGTAGATGAAAAGAGACCCTTTTGTTGTTGAGGTTGAATTTAAATGAGCTTCTAGAGCGTGACGATGTCCGAGATATTGAGGGCCTGAGCGTCGACGGCATCGTGCGTAGCAAGCAACAGCATGCGGCCGTCGAGCAAGTCGAGCACGACCTCGGCGCATGCGTCGCGCGCAGCGATGTCTAGACCGGTAAAGGGCTCGTCCAGAATCACTGCGCCGCCCGGACACAGCAAGGCTCGGGCAATCTCGACGCGACGGCGCTGCCCGCCCGAGAGCTCGGCCACACGAGCATGCACATCGACCCCCGGCACCAGCAGGCGCAACAGGGCCGCGGCACTCGAGGCGTCCACGCGCGCGTCGGCGCACACCAGCACGTTATCCAAAGCCGAGGCGCCCTCTACCAGGCGCACATCCTGAAACACCATGGAGCACGGCGCGCACTCCCCCGCCGCCAGCGCAAGCAGCGTCGACTTGCCCACGCCCGAGGTGCCCATCACGCAGATACGCCCGCCCGCGGGCACGCGAAGCACCAGTCCGTCGAGCGCCGGCGCCCAGGGCGCACGATCGCCCACGGCGAGCGCAAGCTCCGCAGCAGCGCCGGCGCCAGCAGAGTCGCCCGAACGCCCGCGAGTACCACGCCCATGTGCCCACACGGCAGCACGCCACGCTGCGGGCCCCGAAGCCCGCAGCAGCCACACCAGCACGCGCTCGCATGCCCACGAGGCGGCAACGACCAGCACGGTCCATGCCAGCAGGTCCGCTGTCTCGATGAGCAGTTTCGCCTGATAGATGCGCTCACCCACGGTGCCCACCGCCATGCCGATAAGCTCGGCTGCCACGCCGGCCTTCCAGCCCATACCAATCACGGCCCGGGCACACGAAAGCGCAAACGGCTGGACTTCGCGCCAGGTATGGGCACAAAACAGTCGCCAGCCCCGCACGCCATGCAGGCGAAACATCTGCTCCAGTGGCTTATCCACTTGCGCCAAGCCCTCGACCAGCGAAAAATACACACCCGGCAGTGCCATCAAAAAGACCGCCGCGACGCTCACACGCGCCGACCCCAACCAAATGAGCAGCAGGACCACCACGCAGGCAACCGGTGTCGCCTTAACAAACGAAAGCGCCGGTGCCACCAAGCGGGCAAACGTCAGCGACCGCACCGAGGCTCCCGCCATCACGCCGCCGCACGCCGCGGCAAGCGCCAGCCCACCCAAGATTCGCGCGCCTGAGCCCACCAGAATCGCCCATGTACCGGCATCGCATACTAGCCGCAGCAACGCCACCGCAACAGTGCCTGGCCCCGGCAAAATCAACGGCTGCGCCACCAGTGCCGCTGCAAAGACCCACACGGCAAGCCAAAAGGCGGCAACGGCACCTGCTGCCGTCACCGCCTTCATACGCTCTGTCATTTGTCGAGCAAACGCACGCACAGGCTACTCCATGTAGTAGAAATCGTCAGCCGGGAGCTTGCCGCCCACGGCGCTCGCGTCCGCATCGGCCAGCACCTGCAGGTACCCACCGAGCGTCGCCTTCATATCCTTCCCCGTCTGGCACACGAGCATGCACCCGGGAATCGCCTTTTCGGCAATCGCGGCGTTATCGACGATACCCGCATCGACCACGGCCTGCGCCCAATCTGCCGGCGCCGCATTGACGGCTTTCACGCTCGCCGCATGGCAGCTCAGGAATTCCGCCACGGCCTCGGGATGCTCCTCGGCAAAGGCACGGCGCACCACGGTCACACCCGTCAGCAGGCGCGAACCCGTGTCACCCGCCAGCTCATCCCACACATCGGTCAGACTTACCGGAGCCGACAGCTTGCCTTCGCTCTTTGCGATGGCAGCGGTCTTGAACGGCTCGGGCAGCACGCCCACGGCAGACGGATCGGCAAGCAACGCCGACAGCACCTCGGTGGGCTCGCTCTTAAACTCAAGCGCCACCTGATCGGTCAGGCCCGCGCGCTCCAGCAGGTAGTTCATGACGTACTCCGGCGTGGTGCCCTTGCCCGTCATATAGACAGTATGGCCCGCCAGATCGCCAAACGAGGTAACGTCCGCGTTACCCGTCACTACGTTCAACACGCCCAGCGTATTGATGTCGATGACCTGCACCGCGCCCTCGGTCTTGTTGTAGAGCACGCTCGCCACGTTGGCGGGCACCAGGGCAATGTCGATATCGCCCTGAATGACCTTGGGCACGATCTCGTCAGCGGCAGTGTTAATCGCAAAGTCGAACTCATTGTCCGTCTCGCCATCGGCCGCCCGGTCCATAAACTGCACCAGACCGATCGACGTCGGGCCCTTGAGCGAGGCGACGTGTACCTCGACCGGCTCGGCAGCAGCACCGTCAGCGGCAGACCCGGCAGCCGAGCCCGCAGCAGACCCGGCCCCCGCAGCTCCGCCGCCGCAGCCAGCCAGCGCAAGCGACAGCGCACCCGCGGCAAGCGCCGAGGCAAATCCCCGGCGCGACAGCTCAACATCAAACGCGCGCATCGTTAGCACTTCCCCTCGTTGGGCATCGACCAGGCGTGATGGTCGGTATGCAGCAACTCCTCGGCCAGCGGCGAGAGCGGCGCGCCCAAAAACTCGCGGTAGCACGCCTGGACATCGGGATTCTCATGCGAGAAGCGAATGTCCGCCTTCGCATCGAGGCCCCACAGCACCTGGCCGCGCTCGGCCGTCAGCTCGCAGCCGTCGTGGATGGGCTGACCGCCGCCACCGACGCAGCCGCCCGGGCACGCCATGACCTCGACGAAGTCATAGCTCGCACGGCCGTCGCGAATCGCATCGAGCAGGCGGGCGGCGTTGCCCAGCCCGTGCGCCACGGCGACGCGTACCTTGGTGCCATCGATATCGGCGACGGCTTCCTTCCAGCCATCCAGGCCACGCACGTCGGTAAAGAAGTCCGCATCGGGGTTCTTGCCCGTCACCAGGTAATATGCCGAGCGCACGGCAGCCTCCATCACGCCGCCCGTGGCACCAAAGATCACACCCGCGCCCGTGCCAAAGCCCAGCGGCGTGTCGAGCGGCTCCTCAACCAGCGTGTCGACGCTCACGTGGCTCGCGCGGATCATGCGCACCATCTCGCGCACCGTCAGCGCAACGTCCACGTCGGGCGTGCCGTCCTCGCCCACCATGCTCGGCAGCGCACACTCGGCCTTCTTGGCCGTGCACGGCATCACGGACACCACGAACAAGCGCTCGGGCTCAACGCCCAGCACCTTGGCGTAGTATGTCTTGGCGATGGCGCCGAACATCTGCTGCGGCGACTTGGACGTGGACAGGCTGTCGACAAACTCCGGATAGCGCGCCTTCACAAAGCGCACCCAACCCGGGCAGCAGCTCGTAAACATGGGCCAGCCGCGGCTGTCGCCTTCGCCCTTAGCGGCGGCGCCTAGGCGCTCGAGCAGCTCGGAACCCTCCTCCATAATGGTGAGGTCGGCCGAGAAATCGGTGTCGAACACGTACTCAAAGCCAACGCGGCGCAGTGCGCAGGCCAGACGCTCGACGGTTGCCTCCTCGCGAGATATGCCGAGCTCCTCGCCCCAGGCGCTGCGCACGGCAGGCGCGATCTGCACCAGCACGATCTTGTCGGGATTAGCAAGCGCGTCAAACACGGTCTCGGTGTCGTCGCGCTCGCGCAGCGCGCCCGTCGGGCAATGCGTGATGCACTGACCGCAGGCGACGCAATCGGTCTTGCCGATCGGTGCGCGCCCGCGGGTACCCACGGCGGTATGTGTGGCGCGGTTGGTCAGGTCCCAAATCCCTAGGCCCTGCACGCTCTCGCACACCTTGATGCAGCGCATGCATTTAATGCACTTGTCGTTTTCGCGGATGATGGGAAAATCGAAATCCCAGCCCTCGCCCGCCAAATGCCTTTGATACGGCAGATAGAAAATGCCCAGGTCGTTGGCGATGGTCTGTAGGTTGCAGTTGCCGCTGCGCACGCAGCTCGTGCACTGCGAATCGTGCTGGGACAGCAACAGCTGCACGTTGGTACGACGGGCCTCGCGGGCTTTGGGGCTGTTGGTGTGGACCACCATGCCGTCGAGCACGTAGTTGTTGCAGGCGGCAACCAGCTGGTCGCAGCCCTCAACCTCGACCACGCACACGCGGCAGCCGCCGATCTCGTTCAGATCGCGCAGGTAGCACAGGGTGGGAATCTGGATGCCGACGGACTTGGCGGCGTCCAGGATCGTGGTGTGCTCGGGTACCACGACCTCGCAATTATCGATAGTGAGCTTGACCATATTGAGTGCTCCGCTTTCGGTCTTGTCGCTGACAGTGGGGTTGTTGAGCTCTACCATTCCAGATTCCTCCCTCCGCGGAACGCGCCAAAGCCAAAGTGGTCGCAACGCAGGCAGCGGCTTGCCTCCTGGCGCGCCTCCTCCTCGGTAAGGCCCTGCTCGACCAGATTCCAATCGTGAATACGCTCGCCGGCCTCGCGCTCGCCCAGCTCGCAGCGGCCGCACTCGTGCTTGCCCTTAAACTGGACGGTCGGCAGCTCCACGTCGAGCTTGATCTTGTGGTCGAAGCCCAGATAGCGGTCGATGTTTGCCGAAGCTACGCGGCCGGCATTGATGGCGCGGATGACGGTGGCGGGACCGGTCTGGCAGTCGCCGCCGCTAAAGAGGCCATCGAAGTTGGGCACGGCGCCGTCCGAATCGGTGACGACGCAACCCCACTTGCAGGCGATGCCCATGTCCTCAAACGGCTTGGAATCGATGTCCTGACCAATGGCGACAAACACGCGCTCGCAGGGGATGACGCGCTCGGGCGTAGCGGCGGCACGCGGAGCCGGACGACCGCGACGGGGCTCGCCGATAATCTGCGGTTGCACGCGCAAGCCGCTCACGCGACCGTCCTCGCCCGTCTCGATGGCGAGCGGGGCCGTCAACTCCAGCACCTCGCAGCCCTCGGCCTGGGCACCGGCGATCTCGGCGTCCTGGGCCGTCATATCGCAGATGCGACGGCGGTAGACGATGCTCACCTTTTCGGCACCGCAGCGCACAGCAGAGCGCGCCACGTCCATGGCCACGTTGCCGCCGCCAATGACGCACACGCGCTGGCCGCTCAGGTCGGGCAGTTCGTCATCGCCGATGGCGCGCAGCATCTTGACGGCCGATTCCACGCCGGGCGCCTCTTCACCCGGAAGGCCGAGCTTCTTGTCATTGTGGGCACCGATGGCCAGGTAGACGGCATCGAACTCGTCGCGCAGGCGGGCAAGCTCCTCGCCGTTGACGGAGTGATCGAGCTCAACGTCGATGCCGGCGCTCAAGATCCAGTCGATCTCGGCCTGCAGACGCTCGCGCGGCAGACGATAGCTGGGGATGCCGTAGCGCAGCATGCCGCCCAGGTGGTGACGCTGCTCAAAGATGGTCACCTTATGACCCATCACGGCCAGGTAGTAAGCGCAGGAAAGGCCGGCCGGGCCGCCGCCGATCACGGCGACGCGCTTACCGGTGTTGTCCACTACATGCGGCTTGTGGTCGTTGAGGTCACTGTGCTCAACGGCAAAACGCTTGAGGGCGAGGATGTTCATGGGGTCGTCGACCATGCCACGGCGACAGTGCATCTCGCAGGGATGCTCGCACACCAGGCCGCAGACGAGCGGCAGCGGGTTGTTCTTGCGGATGACCTTGACGGCGTCGGCATAGCGGCCGGCCTCGACGAGCGAAATGTAACCGGGAATGTCGACGTGCGCCGGGCAGCCCGAGACACACGGAACGCGGGCCTCGCGATCAAAGCCGCAGGAGTGCTCGCGAATGTGATGCTCAAAATCGTCGCGGAAGCCGCGAATGGCCGTGAGCGCCATGGCGCCAGCTTCGTAGCCGATGGCGCAGTCGCTCGAAAGGTAGATGGTGCGGGCCGTGCGCTCAATCAGGTTGAGTGTGGACTCATCGGCGCGCCCTTCGAGCACATCGGCAAGCAGGTCGCTCAGCGCGCTCAGGCCCACGCGACAGGGCGTGCACTTGCCGCAGCTCTGGGTGGAGCACAGGTTGACGAGCGCTGCCGTAAACTCCACGGGACACGGGGCGAGCGAGCTCACCGCCAGACGACGTCCGAGTGCATCGTGCAGGTCGTCCATGACGGCCTGAGCGTGGCTGCGTTCCATTACATGCAGTCGAGCCATAAGATCCCCTCTCACATGGCAGCCCGGAGGCGAGGCCGGGCGAAATTGCTACACGCACAACACTGACCTAAAAAGTTGTTAGGTCTCCACGCAGTTCGGCAGGCGGCATGAAATGTCACCCTCAGCGGTGAAATAGAACATTACCGCAGATAAATGCCATATTTGATAAAACGCGTTACCAAATGACAATGCCCCGTCCACGCAATCACGTGGACGGGGCATTGCTCTAGGTATGCGGCCAGCGACCCTGTTGCTTTTACTTAAGCTCGGGCCAGTAACCCTTGTTGGCCTCAATCATGTCGTCGAGAACCTCCTTGGCGACCTTCATCGACGGCACGGTCTTGTTGAGCGTAAAGGCCTTGAGCGCCTTCTCGTACGAACCCTCGATCGTAGCCTCGACCACGAGCTTCTCGGAGTTCAGCTGCTGCATCATGAGGCCCTGCTGGAACAGAGGAATGTTGTCACGGCTGATGACCTCGGGGCCGTTCTTGCCAATGTAGGCAGGCAACTCGACCATAGCGTCGTAGGGCATGTTGGGGATAGCGCCCTTGTTCTCGCAAATGACCAGGAAGCGCTGCTTGGTGTCGTTCTTCAGAGCGATGGCCAAGTCGGCAATCCAGTCGCCGTGGCTGCCCGCATAGAACGTGCTCTCGTCGATCTCGCCCGTCTTCTCGTAGTGATCGATACCATCAAAGAGGTTCTTCTCGCGCGTCTCCTCAACCTCGTTAGCACGGGTGCGCTCGGGGTTGGAATGCTCGACGAACTCCTTCTGCTGCAGGTAGTAGTTCAGATACGTGTTGGGCAGGTACTCCGGGAAGCACTCCATGATCTCGTACTCGCCCTTCCAGACGTAGTACCAGCTGCCCTTGGTGTGGCGGTTCTGCTCGGGATGCTCGTCGGCGGTCTCCTCGGGCTTCTTTGCCATGAGCGAGCCCATGCCCTTGAGGTAGGAATCGGGCAGCAGAATCTCGTGCTCCTTGATGTACTCGCGCAGCTGCGGGAGCACCTCCTCGCCCTTGTGGCGGATCGAGGTGAACCAACCAAAGTGGTTGAGGCCAAAGTAATCGTACTCGACATCCTTCTTGTCGATATCGAGCGCGGCGCAAACCACGTCGATGATCGCGATCGGCATGTCGCAGATGTTGATGATACGAGCGTTGGGACGCAGCACACGGCAGCCCTCGGAGACGATGGCGGCAGGGTTGGAGTAGTTGAGAATCCAGTAGTCCTTCTTGGCGTACTTCTCAACGTCATCGATCAGCTCGACCATGGGGAAGATGGTGCGCATGCCGTAGGCAAGGCCGCCGCAACCGCAAGTCTCCTGACCAACGCAGCCGTGACGCAGCGGAATCTTCTCGTCCTGCTCGCGCATGGCGTAGCCGCCCACGCGCATCTGGGCAAACACGAAGCTCGCGTCGGTAAAAGCCGTCTTTTTGTCTGTGGTCACCGTCAGCTTGATGTCAAGGCCGAGATCCTCGTGCAAAATCCAGTCCACGAGCACGCCGATCTTGCGCTGGCGCTCCTCGTTGATGTCGTACAGACGAATCTCGTCAACGTCGAGCTCGTCCTTGCGCAGGGCGATGGACTTGACGATGCCGGGGGTAAAGGTGGATCCGCCACCACACAGAGTAATGATCATTGTTTACTGCTCCTTCTCAATTGCGTTCTCGACTTTGTCGCGCATCTCGGCGACCTTCATGCCAAAGATGATCTGAATATTGTTGCCGTTGCGGTTGATGCCGCTGTTGGGCACGTGGTTGATGAGGTCCTCATCGATGAGGTCCGGGTTCTTAACGTTCACACGGAGACGCGTAAAGCAGTTCTCGAGCTCCTCGATGTTGTCCTTGCCGCCAAGGCCTGCGACCAGGTCGGTAATACCTGCATCGACGCCCTCTGCGGGAGCTGCGGCAACAGCGCCCTGCTTCACCGCGACAGACGCGGCGGCCTCGCCCTCGGCAACGGACTCGGCGAGCTCGGACTCTTCCTCGCGACCAGGCGTGTGGAGGTTGAGCTTCTTAATAAGGAAGGTAAAGAGGAAGAAGTACAGAGCGGCGTTGACGACTCCAAGCACCAGCATAACCGGCCAGTTGGTCTTATCGACACCGAGGACCAGGTTGGAAACCGCGATGTTGATGATGCCGCCTGCAGTCGAAGCGGGCACGGAGAGGACCTTGAGCAGAACCAGGAAGATGCCGGAAAGAACCGAGTGAACGACAAAGAGCACGGGAGCGGCAAAGACAAAGAGGAAGTCCATGGGCTCGGTGACACAGGAGAGCACGGCGGTGATGATCAGCGGGATGATAACGGCCTTGGTCTTATCCTTGTTCCCCTTGTAAGCGGTGAAGATAAAGGCGAGACCGATACCGATGTAGGGCCACAGGTTGTTGAAGGTGTAGCTGTTGAAGTAGGTGCTATCGGAGAAGGGCTGGCCCGTCATTGCCATCTCGGCAACACGGATGGGGTAGGCGCCGGCAATAACCTGATCACCCAGCGTAAGGGTGCCGCCCACATCGGAGAACTGGAACGGGGTGTAGATGAGGTGGTGCAGACCGGTGGGAACGAGCAGCTTGTTGAGCATGCCGTAGATAAAGAGGCCGATGTTGCCGGATTCCTTAATAATGCCGGCAACGGAGGAGATGGCACCCTGAACCGGAGGCCAAACGATGCAGAAGCCTGCGCCCATGATCCAGGAAATGATGAACATGATCAGGAACGGAAAGCGAACGCCCGAGAACATCGAAAGGGCAATGGGGAACTGCTTGTTCGAGTACTTGTTGAACACGGCGCCGGTGATGCAACCAAGGATGATGCCACCAAACACGCCGGTATCGAGCACCTGGATGCCCATAACGGTGGCCTGGCCGGTTCCGGTAAGACCGAGCATGCCGCTCGCATCGGCAAGAGAGCCGGTGGCGTTGAGCACGATGTTGTTAGCCTGCAGGAACAGGAAGAACGACATCAGGGCGATCAGCGAAGCATGGCCCTTGTTCTTCTTTGCCATGGCGCCGGCGATGCCCACGCAGAACAGAATCGAGAGGTTGTTGATGATAAACATCAGCGACTGGTAGACAACGGCGCCCACAAGCTGGAACGGACCGGAGCCCAGTACGGGGACCAAAGCACAAATGGTCTTGTTGGTCAGAATGATGCCCACGATGAGCAGGATGCCGGCAACCGAGAGATACATCATCGGCTGGACGATCGACTTTGCGAACACCTCCAACGGCGCTTTGAAATTGAACTTCTTTTTTGCGGTCATAGCGGTACTCCCCTTCCTTTTCCGCAAATTAAGACAGATGTGCCCTGGACAAGACCGTGAGCCTTGCCTTATATCAATCGATGTGTGGGCACGTTATGCCTAGAGACCAGGTTCTCCAAGCAGGTTAACAATGTGATATGCGAGATAACTCTTCTCGGCATCGGTAACGACAACGTTATAGGTAGACGACAAGTGGGCGGCTATGGCGTCCGCGCACGAGAATGCACGCGGATACGCCGTTTCATCGATTCGGAACAGCGCGTCGCCATTGATTTGCCCGGCGGCAGGATCGAGCGCTCGCTGTGCGAAAAATTGCAGGTGACGAACGAAACGTTCGTAAGGCAGCGAGGTGTCGTCGAGGGTCGTGGCATAGCGCTCGGAAACAATCGCAAGCACGTCGCGAACAAGCTGGACCGAAACGATCAGACGGTCAGAGCGCTGCGGCATGGTGGCGTTGACGATATGCAAGGTAACGAAACCCTGCTCTTCTTCGCTCATTTCAATGCCCAGATAGTCCTTGATAATCTGAAGGGCACGGCCCGCAAGCGCGTACTCCTTGCGATAGAACTGCTGGATCTCGAGCAGCAACGGGTTCTCGCAGGGAACGCCTTTGCGCTCACGCTCCAAAGCAAGGCTGATATGGTCTGCGAGAGCAATGAGGATCTTATCGTTGATGTCGGCATTGAGCTCTCGGCGAAGCATCTGAACAATTTCCTCGGAAATCACGAGGTTGACGGTGGGGATGGACTCCAAAAGATGTGCCAAGCGGTCAATCGTATGCGAATCCTGAGAAGTTCCCTCCTGCAACGCGTAGGTCTTTTCGACTGACGCCTCGTCGATGGCATCGCCGGCATGACGGCCAAAGCAGAGGCCTCGACCGATGACGATGAGCTCGGAGCCATCGTCCGAAGTGACCATTGCGACGTTGTTGTTAAAAACTCGCTTGATAACCACGGTACCCACCACAAGAATTTACTCGGAAAGCCAGATGACAGGCTCTTTAACAGCAACAGGGCCGGAAGCATGCTCGCGAAGAGTCGAGTTCTCCGAACGCTCGCACACGATAACGAAGACCGTAGGATCAAAGCCGGCAGCGCGGACCGCGTCGAAATCGACCTCGACGAGGGGCTGGCCCGCGTCGACATGGTCACCCTGGGCAACAAGCGCATGGAAGCCCTTGCCCTCAAGCTTAACAGTGTCGATTCCGATATGCAGCATCACCTGAGCAGAGCTGTCATCGGACATGATGCCCAGCGCGTGCTCAGTCGGAAACAGCGCCGCGACGGTGCCGGAAACAGGAGCGCACACCGTTCCCTCTTGGGGGACCACGGCAACGCCATCGCCCACTGCGCGGCTGCTAAAAGCGGGGTCATTGGTATTTTCTAGATGAACAAGCTCGCCGGAAACGGGAGCGAGGATTTCGAACTCGGAAGCCGCAGTCGTCTGCTTATCCGAACCGCCCATCAGGCGAGAAAAGAAACCCATGGTGGCATGTCCCTTCATAAATATAGCCCAACCAAAATCAATCGAATGCGCCCATTGAGACGCTCGCGATCAAAGACTTTGGTTAGGCCCACGTCCGAGGGACTCGGTAACCTTCCGCATTTCTTTTTACGGGGGTTATTGTAGACAAGCCCAAAGCCAGAATAGTCATTATGACCGGTGAGCGGTATTTTTTCTTCGATAAACGGTATTTTGGCGACACTTAGGGACGTTCCTTTCCCGCCGGCACCCAGGAGCACTCCTTGCAGCAATTTCGTATGCGCTAGATAAAGAGCTCGCATTCCTTCCGCACGACGCAAACCTTGCTCAGCATCTGGGAAACAGCGGATAGCTTGTTGGGATCAAGCTTACGAGCGCCTCGCGGACATACGGCAATGCAGCGCATGCAGGAGATGCACGCCTCGCCAGCTGCTCGCTTGGGGTCGCCCTTGTCGATAGCACAAACGGGGCACGCCGCGGCGCATGCACCGCAGGAGACGCAATCCTCTGTTGCCTCGGGTGCCATGCGATGACCTCCAGCTTGTTTATAAGGACGATTGCCAGGAATAGAGGGCTCGGATGCATCCTCAGCCAACAGCTTTTGCTGAATTTGCTGCGCAAACTCTGCGAGCTGCGCCGCATCCTGCGCATCCGGTCGCCCAGCAGCAAACTGACGAGCAACGGAATGCTCAGCAATAGCAGAAACCGCTGCAACCACCCTAAATCCGGCGCGCTTCGCAACGTCCTCCAGCTCTACGAGCGTGTCCTCAAACGCGCGGTTTCCGTATACACAAACTAAAACAGCCCGAGCCCCGTTGCCGCGCACCATGCCCAACCGGTCAGCCACCACAGCCGGGATTCTACCGGCATACGCCGGCGCAGAGATTACGGCCACGTCGTCCTCAGTCATCGAGACATCGCTGAAATCTAGCCCGCTATCGGTCAGATCGACGGTAACGGTATTCTTGTCCAGCGCCCCGGCCATAAGGCCAGACACCTTCCGCGTTCCACCCGTCGGGCTAAACACAATTTCGAATACGCTCATCGAGGCACCCTCCCCCTACGCCTGGCAACGCGTCAAGCCGTTTTCACATTCAGACAGAGTATACGGCGCATGGGATCCCCGTTTTGGTGCACCAAGCACCCCAATGCACCCACCCTACGCTGTCTGCCTCTTCGTTTTGTATAAATTACGGTACAGATTGTATATATTTACGGGATGCCGCCGTGTTCTCCTGAGGTACCCCATCCCAGCACGTGCAAAAAACTGAGTATTCTGCAACGTAACCACGCCAGCACCGCCGCGGGTGGGCAAAACTGTAGGGCGCCGTATCATTCTAAGTCCCGACATGGCGAGAATGACGCGCCCCCGCTCCGGAAAACGGCGAAATCTGACTCAGAACGCTCGCCAGGGATATCAGAAGGCCACCGTTGGCGACGTCGAATCATATGCAGACAACTCGAACTGCAGAATACTCCAAAAAATGCACGGCGCACCCCATGGGACCCATTGCCGCATGGCAGGAAACAGGCCCACGGCATCCTCTGGATGCATTCCCAAGGAAATCACATTTGAACTAGCAATCGGATACGGCAAACAAAAAGGGCCCCGAACGTAGTTGCTCGGGGCCCTTGGTTCACCTCGCTCTAGCGGGCGATGCGTATGTTACTTGCGCTTGCCGCCGCCGTCACCGGGGCGACGGGAGCTGCCGCCGCGCTTGCCGCCACGGCTGTTGCCGTAGCTGCCACGGTTATCGCGACCGCCGGCGCGGCCGCCACGAGAGCCGGCCTGGTTGCCGCCACGACCACCACGATAGCCGCCGCGACGCTCCTCGCGGGTATCGTCGTAGTTGCGCCAGTCATCGCGACGATCGCGGCTGGCACGCGGATCACGGCGATCGCGCGACTTACCCGAGCGACCAGCGCTGCCGCGGCCACCGTTGCCGTGGCCACCCTCGTGACGCTCGCCACCACGACCCCCACGCTCGTCAAAACGCTTGGCGCTATGGGACTCGCCGCCGCGACGCTCGTCACGGCCACCGCGCTCGTCATTGCGACCGGAACGACGACGATCGCCCGAGCCACGCTTGCCGCCGCGCGAGCCATGGCCCTCGTCCTCGCGCTCAACACGGCGACGACCACCGCGGTCCTCGTCCTCGCGGCGACGGCGATGTGCCTCGCCCTGGAACTGCTTGGCACGGCGCTCGGCACGGTTGCCGCGCGGGGCCTGCTCGGCAGCGCCAGCACGCTCCTCGGCAGCCACCTCGCGGGCCATGCTCTCCACGGCCTCGTCCACGCGAGCCTGAACGCCCTCGCGCACGCGGGTCTTGCCGCCGCGCTTGGGACGGCTCGGACGCTCGCCGTCGCCGCGATGCTCGTCGCGACCGCGGTTGGAACGACCGGCCACATCGCCGTAATCATCGCCGTTGCGTTTACCGTCGCGACGCGCCTGCTCAAGCTTCTTCTTGCTCTTGGACTTGCCGCGCTTGGTCTTCTTCTTCACCTTAAAGGCCGCAGGGTCGCGCTCGGGATCAACCGCGGGCGGATTGGGGCCCACGTGCAGGTCGCCGGCCTCGTAGATGTCGGCAGTCTTGTCCATGAGCTTCTCGATCTCGTAGAACTCATCGACGTCCTGCTCGGTCACAAACGTGATGGCCCAGCCTAGCTCGCCTGCGCGGCCCGTACGGCCAATACGGTGGATGTAGTCGGTCGGCTCGGCCGGCACGTCAAAGTTCACGACGTAGCGCACGTCGCTGATGTCGATGCCGCGGGCGAGCACGTCGGTTGCCACCAGCACGTCGACGGTGCCGTCGCGGAAGGCCGAAAGCGCGCGCTCGCGCTGGGCCTGGCTGCGGTTGCCGTGAATCGCGGCGGCCTTGATGCCCTTGCGCTCCAGACGACGGCAGCAGCTGTCGGCGCGGTGCTTGGTACGCATAAAGACGATGGTGCGCTCCGGGCCCTCCTTTTTGAGGAACTCGGGCAGCAGGTTGTTCTTGGCCTCGATGGACACCGGGAACACAAACTGGTCGACGGTGTCGGCGGTCGACGTGGCGGGCGCGATCTCCACGCGGGCCGGGTCGCTCACCAGGTCGGTGATCTCACCCACGGCCTCCTCGTCGAGGGTCGCCGAGAACAGCAGCGTCTGGCGCTCGGCCGGTGTCTCGCGCACAATGCGGCGGACGGCGGGCAAAAAGCCCATGTCGAGCATGCGGTCGGCCTCGTCGAGCACCAGCACCTTGACCTCGTCCAGGTGGCAAGCGCCCTGCTCGATCAGGTCGACCAGACGGCCCGGCGTGGCAACCAGGATGTCGCAGCCGTACTTGAGGGCAGCGGTCTGGGGCTTGTAGCTCACGCCGCCCACGACGGTCACGGCAACGTGGCCCGTGACGTCGGCGATTTTGCTCGCGACCTCGTCGATCTGCTGGGCAAGCTCGCGCGTGGGGGTGATGACGAGCATCACCGGGCCGCGACCGTTGCCCTCGGGCTTCTTGGCGCCGCGACGGCGATTGCGACCGCCACGCTCGTGCACGGGCTTAGGCGGAGCGATGTGCTCCAGGTTGTTCATAGTCGGCAGCAAGAAGGCGGCCGTCTTGCCGGTGCCGGTCTGGGCGGCGGCAAGCAGGTCGCGGCCCTCGAGCACCACGGGGATCGAGCCGGCCTGCACGGGCGTCGGCGCCGTGTAGCCCAGGTTCTCGATAGCACGAAGCATCTCTTCGGAAAGCCCCAGCTCGTCAAAGGCGGGCAGGCTCTCGGTAGCGGACTCGACGGTCTGGGCAGCATTGGCCTCATCGGCGGCATCGAAGGCAGCCTGGGTCATGGCCTCGCGGGCCTCGTCCAGAATCTCGGCGTCCGTGACGTCGGATACAGAATTACGCATATGTTGTTGTTCCTTATCTGCACGCGCAATGGGCACGGCATGCGGCCGCGCGGGCGTGCTTGGTAGTGCGCTAATACATACAAAAACAGGTGCGCACAGAGAGGACGTTGCTCAGCACGCTGGCGATCGCTTTGGCAGCCCTATCACGCGCCGTCCAGACGCAGCAGCTCTAAGCGATGGAGCAGATTCGCCGCCGGTTAGTATACCCGCACTCCGTATGCCCCCACGTAAACCACAGATGACGAGGCGGACGGGGCGGGCCTGGCCGATTGTCTCAATCTGTAACAGATGCAGGGCAAAACCGGGTCCAAATGTTACAGAACAAGACAGAGGGGGATTTCCGTCCAGGGTTGATTTCCGATCTCAGCCGAACACATTGAGCAAATAGGCCATTCCCGCAGTTAGCTGAACGCCCCCGCGGCCC
>UQLF01000008.1 GCA_900541875.1 uncultured Collinsella sp.
CGTAGGCCTTCTTCTGACCCTCGAACTCGTGCTCCCACCACATGATGCCGTCAGAGGGCTTCAGAATCATCGGAAAGGGGAAGTCGATCTGGTCGAGCACCTCGGCGGGAGCCTCACCCTGAGCGTTAAGCATCGCCATGGTAAAGGTAAACGTATGCGGATACGGCACACCGTGCTTCTCGCACAGCTCGTAGAAGATCTCCTTCTTCTGGCACTGCTCGAGCATGCTGTAGGGTGCATAGGGCGCGATGACGTTCGAGGCAAGCGCGCCGGCGTCCTGAGCCTGCGCGGCAAGCGCGACATAGTTGTCGCCGCAGCCCATGAGAATAATCTTCTTATCAGGATTGGCTTGCGCGACGCCGTTAACGGTCTCGATCATGACCGGCATGGTGTCGATATCCACGTTGGGCGTGTAATCGATAATTTGGCTGCGATACGCAGGGCCGGTCTGGTACTTGCCAAAGACTAGGCTCTTAACCTGATACTCCTCGTAGAAAGCGCGCGCCACCGAATACGCGTTGATGTCGCCGCCGAGCAGCACGGGGATAAACTCGCGCTCTGTAAACTGCAATGCCATGGAAACTTCCTATCTAGAACTGCCCACACGATGGGCGGTCTTTGTGCAACTGATTTATTCTAGCGTGCCGAGCCGCCGGCACCCAAAGCTCCACCGTATCTATGGCAATCGGCGTAATTATCCAGCACGAAGGCGGCGATCACCGGTGTACGACAACGGGCAATGAACCCACCGTTGTTGTAGGATTCAACATGTTGCCCGCCCCGTCGAAAGGTACACTGTGCCCCAGGCTCATCCGATCAACAACCCCATCATTGACGCCGCAAAGCGCGAACTTACGGATCGGGCCCGGACGGCAGCTCCCCTACACACCGCAAAAGATGCCTACAACGGGCCTGCCCGCATCGTCTCAATCAACACGTCGGAGCACAAAGGCACGCGTAAGTCACCCGTCGCCGACGGGCACGACACCGTCATCGAGCAGTTTGGCCTCGCCTCCGATGCGCACGCCGGGCATTGGCACCGCCAGGTTTCCTTTTTAGCTGCAGAGTCTATCCAGACGGCGCAGGCGCGCGGGCTCGATGTGCACGAGGGCGACTTTGGCGAGAACTTCACCACCCAGGGCATCAACCTGCTCTCACTCCCCTTGGGCACGCAGCTCAAACTCGGTAGCGAAGTGCTCGTCGAAATCAGCCAGATCGGCAAAGTCTGTCACACACGCTGTGCCATCTACTATCTCGCCGGCGACTGCATCTTCCCCCACGAGGGCATTTTTGGCGTCGTGCTGCAGGGCGGAGAAGTCCATGTCGGTGACGACGTCCAGGTGGTCAGGCTCGGCGACGGCACCTGTTCCTTCACTCCCGCCGAGGCACTCAAAGAGGTGGAGCGGGCTCGTCGCGAAGGAACCCTGTAGTTGCAAAACCCCACGTTAAGGTAGCTTTTACAGCCAAAAATCCCGTTGCAACAGGGTGCCGTAACGTTAAAGTTTAACTCTATGGTTTCTCAACAATTCACCATTCCCGCAGGTCAAGGCTAAAGCCTCAAGTTTAACTTGACCCTTTAGAACCTTTAAGGTTCAAGTTGAGGTCGAAAGCAGTAGTAGAATATACCTCGACCAATAACCTACGATTGATTGCAGAGGGACTGGATGCAGCATTCGAACCATCGCACCGCAGCGCTCGTCGCGTCGAAGCCGGCTCGTATCATCACGAGCGCCGCGCTCGCCGTCGCGCTGACGGCCACGCCGATGCTCCCCCCCGTCGCGGCCTATGCCGCCTCGCAGGCAACGCAGGATCAGCTTTCCGCCGCCCAGAAAAAAATCGAGGACGCTACGAGCGCCTACAACGACGCCCGAACCAAGCTCGAGGATCTGCAAAAGCAGATCGACTCCAATGAGGCGAACATCGATAAGATTGAGGCCGAGCTACCCGAGCAGCAGGCCAAGGCAAGCTCCGCCATGCGCGATCTGTATAAGTACCAGAAGGGCACCAGCCCCATCGTGAGCTTCCTGGTGAACACGCAGAGCTTGGGCGACTTTATCACCACCTGCAAATACACCAACCAGATTACGAGCTCGAGCGTCGACGAGATCGAAGAGCTTAACAAGATGCAGACCGAGCTCGAGCAGAACAAAACCGAGCTCGAACAGGCCAAGTCTCAGCTCGAGGGCGAGCAAAAAAATGCCGAGGACGCGCTGGCGCAGGCTCAGCAGCTCCGCAACGAGGCGCAAGCGAAGGCCGAACAGGAAAATGCCGCCGAACTGGCAAAGCTCGAGGCCGACAAAGCCGCTGCCGCCGAGAAGCTCTCGGGTACCGGCGTGAGTGGCAATAACTCCAACAGTCAGGCCACCAACTCCAACACCACCATCGACACCACGCCGAACAGCCCTAACAGCGGCAATTCCGATTACGACTCGTTCATTAACGAGTGGACGAGCCGCATCGACAACTACCTTGCCGGCTCCCCTATGGCAGGCCAGGGCTACAACTTTGCCGTTGCCGCCTGGAATACCGGCGTCGATCCCCGTTGGTCCCCCGCCATCGCCTGCATCGAGAGCAGCAAGGGCCTCTATTGCGCCGGCTCCTATAACGCCTGGGGCTGGAGTGCCCGCGGCGGCGGTTGGCGTAGCTTTGGCAGCTGGAGCGAGGGTGTCTCCGCCCACGTTGCCTACCTGGGCGCCAACTATGGTTCCACGCTTACCCCGGCAGCCGCCAAGAAGTACTGCCCGCCCACGTGGCAGGACTGGTACAACAAGGTTGCCAATCAAATGAACCGTATTTAAGTGCAACTGCAAAAGGGCCCCAAACGGGGCCCTTTTCGATTATCTAAGAGACGACACCGGTCGCGTTGCCGATAACAACGACGACGCACATGACGGCAAACATAAACCCGAGTGCCTTGAACCATAGTTCGACAAAAGCGCTCCCCCGATACCGATCGAGCACGGGAAAACGACGTCGAAGCCTACGCCGGTCGAGCATTCCGAATGTAATGAGCAGCACCAGGCCATCGACCATAAAGAAATACTCAAGTGCCAAAAACCACGTTGGATAGTTTCGGTTTTCGCCCGTCGGCGTAAATACCGCAAAATGGCTACCCATCAGCAGCAACAATGTTGTCGCATAGACGCATCCGTTCCATATGCGCCCCACGGACTCGGGGATACGCGAGAGCAGACGCGCACATTTGGACGTCACGGGAGAGACGATCGAACGCCGGTTTGCAGAAGACGGAAGCGAGAGGGCAACCGGCTGCTGTACCCACTGCACCTGTGACGCCGCGACCCGGGGCACACTGGCAGCAGAAATGGTCACGGGCGACGGTGCAGGGAGACATAGCTCATACGCCGCACGCGCAGCATGCCCCAGTGCCTTTGCACTCGCAAAGCGCTTGGCGGGATCGAGCGCCATCGCCATGCAAATCACATCCGCCAGCGGAACGGGAATGCCATGCGCCTCGCATTGCTCGCGCATGTCACGCCCCGGTTTGGGGTCAGTTCCCGTCAGGCAAAAGAACAGCAATGCGCCAAGCGCGTAAATATCGCTGCGGACGCTCGTCTGCCCAAACCCAAACTGCTCGGGCGGCGCATAGGAACGCGTGCCAAACTTGACGGTGTCGGCGTCGGCACCATCGCGCCAAACGCGCGCGATTCCCAGGTCAATAATCACCAGCGAGGAAAAGGTCATGCCGGCATCGGTCGCGTATCTCACGCCCGATACGATGATGTTCGAGGGTTTAAGGTCGCGGTGGATTACCGGTACCCCTGGCTCCCCCGCAGCTGCAAAACCAGCATGCAGCTCGCCCACCGCTTCACACAGAACGGGATACAGCCCGCGGGCATAATCGGGCGTCGCCCCCAAGCGTCCCACCAACGCCTCGAGTGTCTCGCCTTCGACATATTCCATCACCACATCGAGCTCCTCGCCCGCGCGGCGGCAATCGACAATCCGGGGTAAGTGTTCAAAACGGCGTCCGGCCCGCTGAGCCGCAAACAGGCGCTCGTAGGCCCCGCCAATCTGCGCCGAAGCATCGATGCGCTTGCGGACAAAGGGACCGAGAGACCCGCCGCCAGAGCCCTCAAAATAGACGAGTTCGGTCGTCTCTACATCCGAGAGCTTGAGCACGCGCTCCACGCGATAGCTGTCATCGCGGTCGAGCGACGCCAAATGCTCGACAAGTGAAGCAGTCAGCTCGTCATCGGAATATGTTGGGCTCTGAGTATCCATAGCGTCCATCATAACGCAGGGTGCGGACACCCCATGGTGTCCGCACCCTGTTCGTTCGCATGGTTGTTCTGGTGACACCGCAGGCTCAGCCATCGGCCACTAACTCACCGTTTCCTCGCCAAAGCGGTACAGCTCTTCATTGACCTTTTGGAGGCTACAGCCACGGTCGATGCAAAAGATAATGATTGCATCGCGACGGTCCTTGCAGTTGAGGACGCTCACTCCGGCAGCCGTCAGGGCGCGGTTGGTCTCCTTGAGCGTCAACGCCATTGCAAAGGCAATCTGCAGCACCTTGTTGCGGCTCGGATGCCGCGCACCGGTAAAAATCTGATAACCAAAAGTCTCATTGAGGTCGGCCATGCGCACCACGCGCGAACGCTCGAGCCCCTTTTCTTGCAGCAACTGCTTTAAGTAATCCGAAAGCGACGGGGCGGCAAAGTCGTGTTCTTTGATATAGCCATCGATGTTTGGCGCATCAAGAAGCTCGTTAAGCAACTCTTCGGTCAACTTTTTATCGGGCATGCGGCTTCACCTCCCCATACGGTCAACAGCGGCAAGAAGCTAGGCAAGCACCCAGCTCGCAGTCGCGGACTTATCAAACACGTTGGCAAAATAGAGAGCCTTCTTGATGTCACCATCAAAGTAGATATTGCCCGCCACGGAGCCACTGGCGGCAAGGGTGCCAGACTGCAGCTCATCGGAGCCCTCGCTGTAATAACCCTGGTTCTGCTGAGCACCGTTGGCGTCCTCGCCCTTCCAGTCGTAGACATTGTAGTCCGCGCCCTCATCGCCATTGTTGACGTACGTGACGTGAATACCCGTCATGGTCGAACCGTCAAAATTTGTGAGACCGGGCTGGACGGAATCGACGACGACAGAAAGGCCAGCAGCCGTGGTCACCGTCGTGCCAACAGCCAGGTCAGTCGTAGGCTGCTCTTCCTTCTTCGTCTCTTCCTTCTTGTCGCCATCGCTGGTGTCCTCGGTGACGGTCGCCTTATCGCTACCACAACCGGCAAGAAGACTGGCAGTCCCCAAGGCGACGGTGGCGAATGCGCCAAGTGCAGCGCGACGGCTCAGCAGCACTTCGTTTTCGAGCTTATTCATCATGCATCCTTCCTACGATCCGGCTACCGCGCCGGCACACAGCACATCGTAGGAAGGATTAAACATGAATTCATTAGCTGAGAGCTAAGGTTGCGGTAAACGGCCAATGCAGTTATCCAAACGCCGAGCAAGCGCACTTTGCTCGACCGTCTGCTGGCAGCGCATCAACCCACCGTGACAGATTCCCCGGTAAAGGTGCTTACGAGTAACAGGATAAAGAAGGCTAAATAGCTGATGCTCAATAGGTAGGCGAAGACTAAAAAGATGGCCCATCCAACATTGGTCTTACCATCGGCACGACGCTGCTCGCGAGAACGACACAGCCAGACCGTCACGCCAATGGCCACAATCAGCAACACGAGTGCCGCTGCTGCCAACCCGGCAAGCGCAAACATCACGCCAACGCTCACAGCAATAACCGGAAGCAGTAGCAAGCCACACCCGCATCCACCCGGACTATATACGGCAGATTGTCGGCGTCGCCCCATCGTCACTCCATCACAAGCAATCGTTTGTAGACATCGAGGCCTTTGAGCAGGATTTCCTCGTCAAAGAGCATGGTATCAGTGTGAAGGGCGCTCGTGGCATAGGCGGGACAGCCATCCGAATCGCTCGGATTATCTTGGCCGGCAGGCACACCCGTGCCCAGCAAGAAGAACACGCCCGGCAGACGGCGCTGATAGAACGCGAAATCCTCGGCGATCAGCAGCGGCTCGTCCACAAGCTGCAGCTCGGACAAGGCAGGCGCAATGTGGGCGAACAGCTCGGGGTCGTTATCGACTGGCGGATAACCCTCGGCAAAGTCGAGATCATACGTACAGCCTGTTGCGGCGCAGGCCTCGTCCAACACGCGGCGCACGCCCTCGCGCGCGCGGTCGAACATGCCATCCGTAAACACACGCAGACTGCCGGCAACATGGGCCTCCCCTGCCACCGCATTGCAGACGGTGCCGGCCTGAAGCAGGCCGAACTTACCAATGCAGGGCTCGTCGGCACCCAACTCGTCCATGAGCTCGCGCTCGGCAACCAAGAACTTGGCAGCCGCCAGTGCCGCATCGTGCGACTCCTCGACTGGAACGCCGTAGGTCTTGGCGATATGGATGCTCGCGCCATGGATATGAATGTGCGTCTCGCTTGAGCGCGCCAGCAGCGGACCGGGACAACTCGCCAACGTGCCGGCGGGCAGATCGGGCCACACGTGAAAGCCGAAGATGCGATCCGCCCCGTAGTGCTCGAACACGCCGCTCTCGCACACCGTCTTGGCACCACCGGTCGTTTCCTCGGCAGGCTGGAACACAATGAGCGCGTTGCGCTTGATGACGCCCGGCTGCTCACGAATCGTACGGTCGACATACGTCGCGGCGGCAAGTGCCATAGCCATGTGTCCGTCATGTCCACAAGCGTGCATCTTGCCGGGATGCGTCGAGGCGAAATCCGCACCCGTCGCCTCCGCGATGGGCAGCGCATCCATATCGGCGCGAATCGCCGTGGCATGCGCGGCACCAACGCCAGCGTCGAAGAAAGCGCAGACGCAGCTGGGGCACGGATGGGTCACCTCGCAAGCGAGCGGCGCCAACACGCCCTCGATATAGGCGATAGTCTGCGGAAGATCGAAATCGAGCTCCGGAATGCGATGGAGATCGCGCCGATAGCGACGGAGTTCTTGGAGCTCGGTCATAAAGGGTCCTTTCATAGGTGCGCGCCAGTTGCCATCTTATTGTGCCGCAAGATTGCCGCACCCTTATTTCCAGCATATCCCTGCATTTTTTAAACGTTATATACGAATACTCTTGTTTGGTAAAGTGCAACGTGGTAGGGTCGTTACCACTTGATAGAGGCGCGGGCACGAAGAACCGCGGGCGAGCCGGCAGGCTTTGACCCCGTGGGGAGGCGAAACCCGCCGAACTGGGTTTTTCGGGCACGAACGACCTGGTGGGCCTGCGGGAAACACCCGCAGGACTGTCTGCAGCAATGCGGGAGCGCTATCCGGACATGGGGTCCACGCTATGCGGATTCGATGCGCAGATGGCGCCGTCTGGATAGCGAGGTTTACGGGACATGGCATTGACCCCCAACGAAGCGTATGCGGCCAAGCAGCCGTTTGTGGACAAGGAGACGCTCGAGCATATCGTCGAGCAGTTCCCCACGCCGTTTCATCTATACGACGAGGCGGGCATCCGCCGCAACATGCAAGAGGTGCGCGACGCCTTTGCGTGGAACCCGGGCTTTAAGGAATACTTTGCCGTCAAGGCTAATCCCAACCCGGCGCTCATCTCCATTCTCAACGAATACGGCTGCGGCTGCGATTGCTCGAGTTATACCGAGCTCATGATTGCCCGCTCACTGGGTATCACCGGCCACGACATCATGTTCTCGTCCAACGACACGCCGGCAGCGGATTTTGCCCTTGCAGATAAGCTGGGCGCCATCGTCAACTTTGACGACATAAGCCATATCGAGTTCTTTGAGCGCGTTGCGGGGCCCATCCCCAAGACAGTCAGTTGCCGCTTTAATCCGGGCGGCCTGTTCCAGCTCTCCAACGGCATTATGGACAACCCCGGAGACTCCAAATACGGCATGACCACCGAGCAGCTCTTTGAGGCTTTCCGCATGCTCAAGGCCAAGGGCGCCGAGAATTTTGGCATCCATGCCTTCCTTGCCAGTAATACCGTCGCTAACGACTACTATCCCAAGCTCGCACGCATCCTCTTTGAGCTTGCCGTGCGCCTGGAGCGCGAGACCGGCGCACATGTCGCCTTTATCAATCTGTCCGGCGGTGTGGGCATCCCCTACCTGCCCGAGCAACAGGCTAACGATATCCACGCCATCGGCGAGGGCGTACACGCAGCCTACGACGAGATTCTGGTCCCCGCCGGCATGGGCGATGTGGCGATCTGCACCGAGATGGGTCGCTTTATGATGGGACCCTACGGATGCCTGGTCACCAAGGCCATCCACGAAAAGCAGATCTACAAGGACTATATCGGCGTGGACGCAAGCGCCGTCGACCTCATTCGTCCCGCTATGTATGGTGCCTACCACCACATTACGGTGATGGGACAGCCGGGTGGCCCTGACAAGACCGCAGCACCGGTCACGAACACGTATGACATCACAGGCAACTTGTGCGAGAACAACGATAAGTTCGCTATCGACCGTGAGCTGCCGCAGATCGACATGGGTGATGCACTCGTGATCCACGATACCGGCGCGCATGGCTACTCCATGGGCTACAACTACAACGGGCGGCTGCGCTCCGCCGAGGTCCTGCTGCGCCCCGATGGCTCGGCCGAGCTCATTCGTCGCGCCGAGCGCCCGGGCGATTATTTTGCCACGCTCGACGTGCTGCCGTGCGGCCGTGAGCTGCTGGCAAAGTCGCGCGCCGAAAGTGCCCGCCGTCGGGCCCAAGACGAGCGCCTGGCTGTCGCCGCCCAATGGAACAAACGCATCCAGATCGCGGAAGCGAAGGAGAAGAACATGGATATCCGCAACCTCGAGGGCTCAATCGTCGCCCTTGTTACGCCGTTTAAAAAGGACGGCAGCGTCGACTTTGATGCGCTCGAGCGCCTTATCGATTTCCACCTGCAAAATGGCACCGACGCCATCCTCACCCTGGGCACCACCGGCGAGAGCGCCACGATGACCGATGACGAGGACAACTCCGTTGTCGCCGCCGTGGTCAAGCAGGTTGCAGGACGCGTCCCCGTCATCGCCGGCTCGGGCTCCAACTCCACGCAAACCATGCTCACCAAGTCGCTCACCTACCAGGGCTTGGGCGCCGATGGCCTGCTGCTCATTACCCCCTACTACAACAAGTCCAATGAAGAGGGTATCTATCAGCACTTTAAGACCGTCGCCGACGCCGTGGACATCCCCTGCATCCTGTACAACATCCCCGGCCGCTGCGGCTGCGGCATCAGCGAGCGCAACGTAGAGCGCTTGGCCGCGCACCCCAACATCATGGGTATTAAGGAAGCCTCGGGCAACGTCGCCTACGCGGCCAAGATTGCCCACCTGCTGTCCGACGACTTCCGCATGTACTCAGGCGAGGACGCGCTCACCGTACCGCTCATGAGCCTGGGCGCCTCGGGCACCATCAGCGTGTGGGCCGACGTTCAGCCGCAGCTCGTACATGATATGTGCCGCGCCTATCTGGACGGTGACGTGGCACGTGCCCGCGATATTCAAATTGTCGGCCAGCCGCTCATCAATGCACTCTTTAGTGAGGTCAACCCCATCCCCGTCAAAGAGGCGCTCGCCCAGATGGGTATGATCGAAGCCAACTACCGCATGCCGCTGTGCCCCATGGCCAACGACACGCGCGCCGCACTTACCGACGCTCTGAAGGGAGCTGGTCTGCTTGATTAAGACCGTCATTATGGGAACGGGCCGCATGGGCTCGCTCATCCGCACCACCGCCGAGGGCGTTGCCGACGCCGCCGGTCAGCCCGTTTTTGATATCGTCGCGCAGATTGGCTTTGATCTAACCGAGCTCGAGAGCGCCCCAGCAGCCGACGTCATCATTGACTTCTCGAACGTCGTGACCTTCGATGCCATCGTCACCTATGTCGAGCGCACGGGTGCGGCGTTGGTCTCGGGCACCACGGGCTATACGCCCGAGCAGATGGACCGCCTGCGCGAGCTGGGCCAGAATGCCCGCGTCATGCACTCGGGCAATTACTCTATCGGCATCGCTGCCCTGCGCCATCTGGTTGCCCAGGCCACGCGCGAACTGCCCGGCTTTGACTGCGAAATCGTCGAGACGCACCATAACCAAAAGGTCGATGCCCCCAGCGGCACAGCCAAGTTGCTGCTCGACGCCGTCGTCGAAGCCGAGCCCGAGGCAGGCTACCGCCCCGTCTATGGCCGCGAGGGCATGTGCGGAGCGCGCGACCCCAAGGAGATCGGCATGCACTCGCTGCGCGGTGGCACTGTCGCCGGCGTGCACGAAGTGAGTTTCTTTGGCCAGGACGAGGAAGTCACGCTCACGCATCGCGCCACGAGCCGTCAGATCTTCGTCAACGGCGCCCTGGCAGCCGCGCAGAAGCTCGTCACCCGTGAGCACGGCTTCTATACGTTTGACCAGGTCATGTTTGCCTAACCAGGTATCAACCGAATCCACCCAAAGGAGAGATAGCAAATGAGCAGCGCAGCCGAGATGGATGCACAGGAGATTATCAACTACATCGCCACCGCGCCCAAAAAGACGCCCGTCAAGCTGTACGTGCGTGAAAAGCCCGGCATGAAGGTCCAGTGGGGCAATGCGCACGTCTACGGCGGTCGTCGCGGCAAGACCGTCTTTGGCGACTGGGATGAGCTCAAAGCCATCCTCGATGCCAATGCCGACTCCATCGACTACTACGACGTCGAAAATGACTGCCGCAATTCCGCCGTCCCCATGCTAGACCTTAAGGGCATCAACGCCCGCATTGAGCCGGGTGCGATCATCCGCGACCGCGTCGAGATCGGCGACCGCGCCGTCATTATGATGGGCGCTATCATCAACATCGGCTCCGTTATCGGCGAGGGCTCTATGATTGATATGGGCGCCGTCCTGGGCGGCCGCGCCACCGTGGGCAGGAACTGCCACATCGGCGCCGGCACCGTACTGGCAGGCGTCGTTGAGCCCGCGAGTGCCACGCCCGTCATCATCGAGGATGATGTCATGATTGGCGCCAACGCCGTGGTCCTGGAGGGCGTGCGCGTGGGCAAGGGCGCCGTCGTGGCTGCCGGTGCCGTGTGCGTCGAGGACGTCCCCGCCGGTGCCGTCGTGGCCGGTGTCCCCGCCCGCGTCATCAAGATGCGCGATGAGAAGACCGACAGCAAGACCGGTCTCGAGGAAGGCCTGCGCCAGCTGTAGGGTTACGCGGTTTTACCAAACCGCGTAACTAGTCGACGCTACAAACGACCCAGAGCGGCAATCTGACGTTCAATCGTCGGTCGCGTACCGAAGTACGCTTCCCTCCTCTTTCACGTCACCTTGCTCGCTTAGGGGCGTTTTCGCTGACTTATGCTCAACCTACGGCGCAATTCAGCTCCAAGCAAAAAGGCCGAAGCCCTCATCCGAGGCTTCGGCCTTTGTTTTTTTGCAGTGTCCAAGCACAGTTTATCGATTCTCGATGCTACCGATATTCTTGAGCTCGATGGAGATGAGGCCGTTGGGCTCGTTGACAAACTCGATGTATTCGGAGTTCGAACCCATCTCGGCCGGGAAGCTGATCTCGATACCCGTGTCAGTACGGATCTTATGATTGCGCACCGCTGCGCGTTCGACCTGCTTGCGCTCCACGGGCACACGCTCAGGCACTTTCTCCTCGGTCAGTGCCGCGCGCACACTCTCCTTGATAACCGGTTCGTCCTCAAAGACCTCGTCGACGATATCCCAAGGCGGCAGCTCCTCGTCATCCTCGACCTTCTCGGCAACGGCAGCCTTAACCTTGGCGAGCGCTACAGCCGTGTTGGCACCGTGCTCCTCGGCGACTTCCTCGACCACACGCGTCACGGTGTCGATGACCTCCTTGCCCGATACGCCCGTGTCGCACTGCAGCAGGCCATCGGGGATAAGCATACGGTCCTCGCCGGCAATCTTGCGCTTCTTGTCCACGTAGCCGATCTCCATGGTACTCGCGCGCACGATGGCATAGCTCGGCACCTTTTGCGAGGGGTTTGGCAGAATGGCGTAGTGGCGCGCGATGTCGTTGCGCACCTCCCCCTCCTCGCGGCCCACTTCGTGCATAAAAGCCTGCTTGGAGCCCAGCAGCATCACGGCAAACCAGCGGGCATCCTCATCGTCGTCAAAATCGGCCACGAGCACGTCGGTGGACTCGGCTTTCTCGGCTTTGGTGAGCTCGGAGGAGATAAACTCCGCAATCTGCTGCGACAGGTCCACGAACTCGCGCTCGCCAAAGAAATAGCCCTTGAGCTCGCCGCCAAACGCAGAGTTCTCGGCAAACGTGGCACGTTTATTGTCGGCCGAGGTGCGTGCGCGGCGCAGATGCGTGGTCACGAAGTTGCGCACGGTACGGCTTTCGATATCGAGCTCGCGCTGGCTCATGACGTTGACGGCAGAGTCAAAGTCCAGGATATGCAGAATCGCGTGATTGATTTTCATATACGGCATTCCGTTCTAGATCGATTTCGGCACGAACCAGTATAGCGGTCGAGCCCGCCCCAGGCGCATCGAAGATTGGTGCATCGGGGACAGGTTGCTTTGCACCAATGGCTAGCGCAAGAGCTCGGACTGCCAAGCCTCGAGCTGTTCTGCCAAACTCTTGCCAGCAGCGGGCATGTCGATCTGGGGTCGTTTGGGCAGCAATGCGCATTTAAGGATTGCCACGATGGTCTGCGAGACAAAGCGTCGCGTATCCTTGTCAAAGCCTTGCGCAGCCTGGAGCATCACGGGTAGGCTCTCGCGCAGATTCCCAGCGATGTCCGCAAACCGCTCAGCACCCGTAGCCTCAAACACGGAGAACAACGCATCTACAAAACGCTCGCGCTCGCTAGGCGACACTGCAAGCAGCATCTCGCGAATGGAGCCATCAACGTATCGAGCACCGGCAGACAGGCGCTCGCAGTACACGAAGTCGCGACCATCAACCACCCAGCTAAAGGGATTGTGCTGCAGCAGGCTGAACTCGGTGCTCTCAACGATGGCATAGTCCTCCTGTGTCTCGAACATCATGCCAAAGATCGACGACCGAGGTAGCGTCTTATCGATTCGACCGGAAAGATCGGCAAAGGCGTCGCCGTTCAGGAACTCCTCGACGAAACCCGGACCATCATGGGAATACGCCCGTTCGATTCGCGCACGGGCGACATCGGAGCACATCGCCGCACCGTACACCGCAAGGTTTCCACCCTTGGAATGACCTCCGCACAAAAGCGGCCCGTCGATCGCATCCGCCGCCTCGTCCACATAACGCGCCGCGGATTCCTGGGCCGGCACAGGATACCGGAACGCCATGTTAAAGTCCTCTTTCCAGCCCACAATCGTGCTGTCGGTCCCCCGGAAGGAAAGATAGCTAAACCCCGCCGGAAACCGGAACGTCATGGCTGCAAACTGCTCCGTCGCCACCACATCGCTCACAGCACGATAGCCGCAAACGTGCACGCCACGGTAGCGAGGACTTGCTGCCACGGCCTCCAACAAGGCCCTGCTCCCCTTCGGGTCCCACAAGTCGTCAATCATGTCCCGGTAGCACTCGGCACGCAGCAGCTCGCGTACGTCTAGGCCCTGCCAGTTCGTCAGCTCCGCCATATCACCCGGCAAACGCAAATAGGATAACCACGCAAAGACCAGGCTATCCACCGCGCAGAACGACCGCTCCTCAAACGGATCAAACGCCGTCTGGGCATAGGTCAAAAAATTAGGCGAATCCGACATGGCCCTCCCATCAACTATGGTGCATTGGGGTCAGGCTACTTTGCACCAAAAAGGCGCCCGGGCCGTGTGGACCCGGACGCCTTCATTGTAGCTTTTCGCTCTAGCAAGCTTGATTTAGCAGGAGAAGTCGACGCTGTCGATGATGTCCTTGAGGGCCTTGGCGGAGGCGGTGAGCTCATGCTGCTCGTCATCGTCCAGCGGGACGGGGACGCGGCAGACAACGCCGTCGCGGCCAACGACAGTCGGCATAGAGATGGCAAGATCGGACAGGCCATACTCGCCCACCATGAGCGAGGAGACGGGCAGAACGGTCTGCTCATCGCGCATGACGGCGGTGCAGATACGCTTGACGGCCATGGCGACGCCATAGTAGGTGGCGTGCTTCTTCTCGATGATGGTGTAGGCGGAGTTCTTGACGTCCTCGGCGATGCGCTTCTCAGCAGCCTCATGCTCCAGGTGGCCGTGAAGCTCGCAGAAGGTGTTCAGCGGCACGCCGGCAACCTGAGCGCTGGACCAAGCGACAAACTCGGAGTCGCCGTGCTCACCCATGACGTAGGCCTGAACGTCGCGCGGGTCAACCTCGACGTGAGCGCCAAGCATCTGTTGCAGACGGCCGGTGTCGAGCACGGTGCCGGAGCCGATGACATGGCCCTCAGGCAGGCCGGACATCCTGATGGCGGCGTAGGTCAGAACATCGACCGGGTTGGAGACGATGAGCAGAATGCCGTCGAAGCCAGACTTCTTAATCTCGGGGATAATGGACTTAAAGATGCTGACGTTCTTGTTGACCAGGTCCAGGCGGGTCTCACCGGGCTTCTGGGCAGCGCCAGCGGTGACGACGATCATGGCGGCGTCGGCGACATCGGAATAATCGCCGGCGTAGATCTTCATCGGCTCGGCAAACGTCATGCCGTGCGCGATATCCAGGGCCTCGCCCTCGGCGCGGTTCTTGTCCACGTCGATGAGGACCATTTCGGAGAACAGACCGCTCTGCATCAGCGCGAACGCCGAAGACGAGCCGACGAAACCGCAGCCGACAATAGCGACCTTCTTCTCGTTAACCATTAGAAACTCCCATCTCACTCCACAAACAAGCCGCCCGGGAACGGCCCGAGCGGCTTGCCGTAATCCCAATACATCCAATCGGGACTTTGATTATGCTCCTATTCGCAGCCAAAAATCGACCGTTTACCGAAATTGTTTGCAGTATTCGTAAAATAACTGCACGAAATCGATTTCGAGCTATTGACGAGGCGAAATAGCTTTCTAATACAGGCCCGCCTCGCGAATGGCCTCGATAGCCAAAGCAATCTGATCGGGTGGCAGAACCAGCGCCATGCGCACGTGCCCTTCGCCCGAAGGACCAAAGCTCGCGCCCGGCGTCACCACAACGCCGGCCTTCTCCATGAGCTCCTCGCAAAACGCCATCGAATCGGTGCGGCCACCGGGGAGCTTGGCCCACACAAACATAGAGCCATGCGCGTTGGGACGCTCCCAGCCCAGGCCCTCAAGACCGTCGCACAGGACATCGCGGCGCTCCTGGTACTTCAGACGCTGTGCCTCGACCTCATCGCGCGGGCCATTAAGGCACGCGATAGCAGCCTTCTGGATCGGGAGGAACATACCGAAGTCAATCTGGCTGCGCAGCTTGGCAAAGGCCGAGACCACGTCCTCGCGACCGACCAAAAAGCCAATGCGGGCACCGGTGACGTTAAACGACTTGGAGAGCGAGAAGAACTCCACACCCACCTCGAGCGCACCGGGATACTGCAAGAAGCTGCCACCCGGCTCGCCGTCGAACACGATGTCGGAGTACGCGTTGTCATGGACGATGAGCAGGTCGTGCTCGCGGGCGAAAGCGATGATCTCCTCGTAGACCTCGGGCGTGCCCACCGAGCCCACCGGGTTGGCGGGCAGCGACACGATCATATACTTGGCACGATCGGCAACCTCGGGATCGATACCCGCCACATAGGGCAGGTAATTGTGCTCGGCAATCAGCGGATAGTACTCGAGCTTGGCATCGGCGATCTTGGCACCCGCCTCAAAGACCGGGTAGCACGGATCGGGCACCAGGATGGTGTCACCCGGGTCGAGCAGGGCCAGACCCAAATGACCCACGCCTTCCTGCGTGCCGTTGCACGACTGCACCATGGACGGCGTAATGCCCGAAACGCCAAAGCGGCGCTCATAGTAATCGCACACAGCCTGCTTGAGCTCGGGCAGGTCGCGCAGGGCATACTTCCACATCTCGGGATCTTGGGCTGCTTGCGTGAGTGCCTCGACCACGTGATTGTACGGCTTAAAGTCGGGCGTGCCCACGCTCATGTTGTAAATGGTCTTGCCCTGAGCCTTCAGCGCGAGAAGCTTGTTGTTGAGCGAGGCGAAGACCTCCGCGCCAAAGCGGTCGAGACGCTGCGATGCCTGCATGGTGCCACCTTTCGATATAAAAAACGCGGCGCTCCGACAAGAGCGCCGCGCGATACGGGCCATCAGATTGCAAAAGTGTAACGCTTGCAACCCCCGCATTGGTTCAATTTGGCCAACCTTAGTCAATTGGATTGAGCGCGTCGATCTGCGCAAGCCACAAACGCGAGCTGGCGTCACTCGGCATACGCCAATCGCCGCGCGGGCTGAGCGTCACCGAGCCCACCTTGGGACCATCGGGCACGCAGCTGCGCTTAAACTGCTGGGCAAAGAAGCGACGATAGAACGTACGCAGCCACGTGTGGACGGTCTTGACGTCGTAGACGCCCTCGAAACTCTTGAGCGCCATGCGGTAGATCTTGCCCGGCTCAAAGCCAAAACGCAGCAGGTAGTAGAGGAAGTAGTCGTGCAGCTCGTACGGGCCCACCAAATCCTCGGTCTTCTGTGCGATCTCGCCATCGCCCGTGGGCGGCAGAAGCTCGGGGGACACCGGCGTATCGAGGATATCGAGCAAGACCTCGGCAATACGCCCGCCAAAGACATCAGCCGCATAGCGCACCAGATGGCGCACAAGCGTCTTGGGCACGCTCGCGTTGACGGCGTACATGCTCATGTGGTCGCCGTTATAGGTAGCCCAGCCGAGCGCCAGCTCCGACAGGTCGCCGGTACCGATGACAAAGCCGCCAGCCTGGTTGGCCAGGTCCATCAGAATCTGCGTACGCTCGCGGGCCTGGCTGTTCTCGTAGGTCACGTCCTGCACGGCCGGATCGTGCTCAATGTCCTTAAAGTGCTGCTCCACGGCCGCGTGGATCGAAACCTCGCGGAAGCTCACTCCCAGGTCGCGGGCAAGCGACTCGGCATTGGACTTGGTGCGATGCGTCGTGCCAAAACCTGGCATGGAGACCGCCGTGATACCCGTGCGCGGCAGCCCCAGCGCATCGAAGGCACGCACGGTCACAAGCAGTGCCAGCGTGGAGTCCAAGCCACCCGAAAGGCCGATAACCGCAGCCTTGGTACCCGTATGGGCAAGGCGGGTCTTGAGGCCGGCGGTTTGTAGATCGAGGATGGTCTCGCAACGCTCGGCCAGGTCGCCGTGGTCGGCCGGCACAAAAGGCGCGCGGGGGAAGACACGGTCGATATCGCAGGCATCGCGCAGGACAGGCTCTTTGGCCAGCACGCCCTCAAACGAAAACTCAACGGTCGTGGCCTCCGGCGCATCGTCCGCGCGCGTCCACGTCGTCGAGCGACGGCGCTCGGCAACCAGGCGGTCAAGATCGACATCGGCCACCGCCATATCGCAGGTGAGGAGCTTCGTGGCGGCGAGCTTAGATCCGTTTTCATAGACGAGGTTCTCGCCCGCAAAGACCATATCGGTCGTGGACTCGCCCTCACTCGCGTCCGCATAGGCATAGGCGCAGTACAGGCGCGCGCTCTGATTGGAGATAAGGCTGCGGCGGTAATCTGCCTTACCGATAATCTCGTCCGAGGCCGACGGGTTGAGAATCACCGTCGCACCGGCAAGCGCCATCTCGGTCGAAGGGGGCGCCGGCACCCACAGGTCCTCGCAGACCTCAACGCCCAGCACCATATCCTCGGCGCCTTCATCACAGCAGCGGTAGACAAGCCCCGAACCCAGCGGAACCGGACCCTGACCGGCAAACTCGACCCACACAGGATCTGCGGGCGCCGGAGCAAACCAGCGGCGCTCGTAGAACTCGCCATAGTTGGGCAGATACTTCTTGGCCGTAAGGCCCAAAAGCTCGCCCGCGCAGCACACGGCGGCGCAGTTGTAGATGTTTTCTGCCACCGCAACGGGCAAGCCAACGGTAAAGACAATCGGCAGCTCACGAGTCTCATCGAGGATATGCACCAGAGCAGCCTCGCAGGCATGCAGCAGCGTGCGGTTATGGAACAGATCGGCCGCGGTATAGCCGCACAAGTTGAGCTCGGGCAGCACCAGAGCACGGACGCCGCGCTCGACAGCCGCGCGAACAGCCGCTAACGCAACCTCGGCATTGCCCTCGACATCGGCCACGCGAATCTGCGGCGACGCCGCCGCCACACGCAAAAAGCCATCGTTCTTATTAGCCGAAACGCAGCATTGCCTTGTTGATCTGGACACTGGAGGCCCCTTCTACCCTGAGATTCAGTCTAACGGACGTTCACATATCTCTAACTAGCCAAAGCAACCTCCCAGTTTACTGAGAGGCCAACCTGTGCTAAGAGCATGTAGTTCAAAAATTTCTTTAATTAAAAAAGGAGAAATCGATAATCGACTTCTCCTTTAAGCGAGGCGAGTAAATTCCGAAACTAATGGCAGAATTTATCCATGTAGTCCTCAAAGTCGAACACTTCTACCACGACGCCCTCTTCCTGAAACTCTTTCAGCTGCTCCAAGAGATCTTTGTTAATAACGTCCATGCAGAAACCTCCTCTATCTAATCAATTGTAGTATATCTGCTTTCATGCAATTATCAACCAACTTGTTTAATTGCTCCTCGCTTGCCGATAGTCCCTCTTTTTTCAAAATGTCGCGCACTTCGTTCTTAGTAATCGGCTTTTCAAACAACGAAAGCAAAGCGAACGAAAAATCATTAACCGCACACATTCTATGGGTGGCACAACTCAGCAGTACTCTTAACCCCTCTTTTGAGCGTCCGACTTCTTTCACAAACGAACTTTTAACCAATTGAAAACCATTATCGTGCATTACATAATCGGCATCGATATTTGTATTCAGCAATCCATAATGCAACAGTTCTTCTATCGCCCTTGTCAGCTCGAGATCGCCCTGATCAAGGATAAGAGAAATGCTACAATCGGCCTCCAATAAACGGGCCAACTTAAGGTATACCAACTGGGAAACAGCATAGACATGATGGTATTCAGAATTATAGAAGTAGGCAAATGGCTCAACGAGCACGACAGAGGTCTTGGAATCCAGCCAGATTCGATCAGCTGGATTTAGACTAGTCAGCCGTCGCTTTACTTTGGTCAAATGTCCCTTATACCTGACAGCGTGAATAGAATCTAGGATCCAGGTCACCTCTGAAATATGAAGCCGCTGGGGCAAGTCAATTGTGTCGCTACCGTTTATGACTTCTTGCATATAAAAATCAATATGATGCTCATCAGATAAGGATTTTGCTTCATTTAAAGTTAAACCAGTGCCTGAAACATAATCCACTTCGAGGCGCAAATCCTCATATTGGGACTTCGGCATTACAGAGACACCATACTTATCGGGATGATTCCAAACATCCGACCCCATAACGAGACCAAAATTCGTAAATCCTCTCGTGGAATATGGAACACCACATACCTGTTTTGAATAATTCAAAACATTCTCTGTATAAGCTAAGGTGTTCAGAGCCTCTTCTTTAGTTTCGGTCGGAAAGCCAATCATAAAGAATAGATGAACAGGAATACCCGCATTGAGACAATCATGGATATTGCGATCAATCCAATCAACTCTCGTGTTCTTCTTCATTAGATCAAGAACTCTTTGGTTGTATGACTCGAGGCCAAACTGAATCTGCCTACATCCACTTTGGTATATCTTGTTGAAAACGTCTGTACTTAGGGTTGGAGAGAACCTCGTTTCTCCATGCCAGAAAAACGTTTTTCCCGATGCGCTTATTTCATCCGCGAGTTGCTCCATTCTTTTGCCTTCGAATGTTTCATCCACAAAAGAGAAAACTCTCGTGCCGTATTTTTCATTTAACCGACACATTATTTCAAATACTCTCGATATAGGCATCTTTCGGTAACAACCACCGGTAGCACCGGGAATGGTGCAGAAGGCGCAATGATTAAAACACTGCCTAGAGGAATAAACCGGCAATATTAACTCAGGCATGAAGTATTTAGAAAGGGCGAAGCCATCGAAATCGGGAACTGTATCGTTGATAAATGTTTGCTCAATCCGATGGTTTTTATATATCTTTCCACCTTTAGCATGGCAAAGGTTTGGAACACAGTCGAGATTGTCATCACCAGAGTCAAGAGCCTCAAGAAGACGTGCAAGCGGCTCTTCGCCGTCATACATCATTATCGAATCAATGTATTCAAAAAAGGGATGCCATTCTTTCATGCAGTCATCTGCTAAACGAGTAATGTAATTGCCGCCCAATGAGACGTGTTTAACAGATGGACATTCTTCTTTAATCAGTTTCGCTAACGTAACTGCAGAAATCAATTGGAAACAGCCGCTCACCGAAATCCCAATAAACTCGATTTTTTCCCTCTGAATACGCTTAAGAAAGGCAATTTCATAGAAGGAAATAAACGGATTATGCAAGGTATCCGCAAGCGATTTCATTATTTCTGGTGTCGAATAATAATCATAGGGCAGATCTATGGAGTTGAACGTGTATTTAACTCCATATGAGACGTGATTTATGATATAGAGTGCATTTCTAAAAATGTTTTCAGCATATTGTCTTTCTTTTAGATTAAAGTATCTCTTCGATCTGAAAATATCTTTTGCCTCGTCAACATTAAGTGCTGACTTTTGTATCAACTCGATTGTTAATTGAACATTCGAACTAAACGAATCCTTTGATTCCCGATACCTTTTACAGCACTCTTCGACATGTCTATAAGATAGGAGGTCATCATAAAATTCCACGTTTAAGTCAACGATGTCAACTTTATATTGTTCAACCTCTTGAAGATATGACTTCAAAACAGGCAAGGCAAGATACGGCCCCACTGGACTCCATCCTGGGGGAAATACTAAAAGCGTTTTAGGCATATCAACGTCACATCTTTCGCAAATAATTCAATTGAAACACAACTACCATCATAATTGAAAATACACCAAGTCCTGTAACGAGAATTGAGAACATCGCGATGCTCGTGAACAGCGAAACAAGGAGTGTTGAAATAACAACAGCAACCGATTGCAAAGACTCCCTAATTGAAAACAGGCTTATCGATTCAGATTCGTCTCTCGCCAAATCCTGCAGCGATGTTATGAGAAGCACATCTTGAATGGCGTTTCCGGCACCGACGATAAAAAGGAAAATAAACGATATCCCAGACGCATAGCGATAGCCAAACGCCAGATACGCACCGAGCGCAAGATACGTCACAAAACAATATGATTTAACGCAATCGGAACCACTAATTAAACGACCATATATTGTATTTCCGAACAACAGTCCGATTGTAAGACTACTCTGAAGGAATCCGTATTGTATCGATGACGAGTCAAATTGCAATTGCGCAATAGCTGGCAAAAGAGAATTCAGAGAGCCGAATGCCACACCACTAGAAATATCGATTAATAGGAAACCAATTGCCAAGTGCTTCGCGCTAAGATCACTAAATGCAGTCCCGTTTTTTTCATTTTTGCTTATCCCCTCTTTATCATTAACCTCGATAACCGACGGAACATCTCGCAGCAACCAGAACGACGCGGCAAAAGAAAGCGCGTCTAATGCAAGAACAGCCTCCGCCCCAAATTGAGCGACAACAAAACCGCCGGCAACTGGCCCCAGAACCATCATCAAATTCTGCAGAAACCCAAACGAATTATTAATTACGTCGCGATTGATACTATTCGTATTGGCTCTTAACAACGAGTAAAAGCAGGGCATTTCAACCGTTCGGCAAAGCGATACCCCGCACGTAATAGCAAACATACTCCATTTACTATCAACAAAAATATAGCAAACGAATAATCCCGCGCGAATTAAGTCTGCCAATCTCATGGCCTGCAGTGTCCCGATACCCATCTTCTGAGGCAGCTGCGCGAGCGCAACTGAAAACAGAGAGGGGGCAAATCTGCAGCAGACCATCAAAGCAGTTGCAGAAACATCGTGAGTTACCTCGTAAATCAGCATTGGCAAAGCAATATTCGCACACCAATTGCCTATTTCGCTTATCCCTCTAGCAATATATAGGACCCGAACCGGACGGCTAGCTCTCAATACCGTGAACATCACGATTAACCTCGTATTTCAGGCCTCGCTCATCCCTTAATAGGAATCCATAATCAACCAAGTACCGCCTCAACACGGCATAATCAGGATAGAGCTGTGACAGCACACGATTAACCTGAAGCTCCGTATAACTTGTATTTAATTCAAAGAAAGAGACGGCCCATAGCAGCATGATTCTTTTATAGCTTTCCTTTTTTGGAATTGAAACCAGCTCGCCATTCTTGAGAAATCGTTTTTTAAAGTCTATTAGCTCATCCATTCACATCCTCCATTTCATACGCATCTAATACTAAAAATGCATACGCTTTAGGTCATCGCATTCGGCTTCTATATTCGAACTAAACTCGAACTAATCTAAATGATTTGCTCAAACACTCTTCGAAAGCTCGTTTTTCACTCTGAGTAAAACGCCCTTCCCAGTCAGTCCACGAACAGGAAGGCAACTCACAGCGAGCGGAGTCGAAGCCCTCTGCCGTCGGTCGTTCAAAATGCACGACAACCTTTTCGATATCCCCATCTGTAATCAGGTCAGAATGAACGACCTCGGTACCGTCTTCGAATGTCATATACGGGTACATCACGTAAACCACCTCGCAATCGTAAATCCAGTTTAGCATCAAGCTATTGCACCAAAGACAGCAAGCCCCCTTGATGAGTTGATGGTATCTGTTAAATGTCACGTACGATTCACATCAGGTGGGTACCCTGATGGCTGCATGAAACGAAGCAGATTTACACCGGGAGGACCCCGTATGACAACCAAGTACACCGACGCGCCGCGCACGCGCGTCATGACGCCGGCATCGCTCAACAACGGCGTGCACGAGAACCATTCCATCGGACAGACCATGGCCATCGCGCCCAAAAAGGGCCTGTTTGACGACATTTCCATTCCCCAGATCATCGCCGGCGCCGCAGCTGCCGCCACGAGCGTCGCGCTTGCTTCCAAGATCGGTATCGCCGGATCGGTGATTGGCGCCGCCGTGAGCTCGGTCATCACCGTTGTGTCCTCGCAGGTCTACCGCCACTTTATCTCTGCCAGCGCCAAAGCCCTCAAAGGCACGCACGCCGACGTCGACTACCCCGCCGGCGCCTATGAGCCCGTTGAATTTAATGCCGAGGAGCACCTGGGCGGCGCCGCGACTACGCAGGAGATGCGCCAGATTGCGGGGCGCGCGACCACGGCCCGCGTCGCCCCTAACAGCCTGCGCGCCAAGGCCGCGGCAGAGCGCAGCCAGACGCAAAAGAAGGTCATCATCTTCTCGATTGCCATCGCCATCGTCGCGGTCATCGCCTGCGCCGGCGCCATCCTTATCACCACCGCCGGCGAGGGTCTGGGCGAGCGCCCCGAGCCAATCCTTTCGTCGCGCACGACGGAAAGCGATGCAAATGGCAACACCCAGTCGCAAGACCAGCAGGCACAGACGGACGGCACGCAAGACAGTTCCACCTCTACCGATTCGTCCTCGAATACCCAAAACCAATCGCAGGGCGCCGATTCTTCTGTGAACAACAGCGGCGCGCAATCCGGCACGACCGACTCAAGCCAAACGACTGACGGTTCGCAGCCGAACACGGGAGGCCAGACGAGCGACACCACGTCGGGAACGGGCACAGCAGACAGCAACAACAGCAATTCGAGTGGCACCACATCGGGCACGGCATCTGACAGTTCAAGCCAAGGCACGACATCGGACAACTAGGCGCTGCATCCCCAGATAGGCAACCTGTACAACGGGCGCGAATCGATAGCGGTTCGCGCCCGTTTGCCTTGGGCGACGAGATGGCAAGCCCCGCGCGATGGTAAGATGCTTTGGTGTGTAAAGAGGAGATTTGCCATGAGCAAGACAATAGTTACGCCCACGCTTTCGCTGGGCAACCACATCTATCTGTATCGCCTGCTGCGCGATGCGATTGGATGCGGCAAGCAAACGTTTATGACGCAGGTCGAGGAGGCACTCGCCGCTGGTGACATGGCCGCTTATGACCTGGGCTTCGAGTCCACGCGCGAGCTGCTCGAGGAGCTCGACGACTGCATTAAGCTGACCGTCTTTAAGGGCGGTCGCCTGTATGCCACGGTCATCGCCAACGAGGCCTGGGATGCCGCCCTTGCCAAGGGCGAGGACAAGCCCAAGGCTGCCAAGGGAGCCAAGCAGTCCTACAAAAAGAAAAAACGCGGCGAGAAGGACCTCAAGGCCGTGCGCCCCAAGCACGTTAAGCGTCCCGAGCCTGAAGCCATGGTTGAAGCCGTGCCAGAATCCGAGCCCGAGCCCGAGATCGAAGTCGCTATTGAGGTAACGGCAGAAGCCGAAACCGAAATCACCGCTACGACCGATCCCGAAGTCATATCCGAGCAGGAAGCCACTGCGGAGCTCAACGAGGCTCCCAAGTCGACAGCAGAAGAAGCCGCTAGCCAACCTGAGGCGTCTGCGCTCCAAAACAGCGATGTCTTTGGCGACGAGGCCGAGGACGATCAGCCCGCCGATCAAGACGCTACCGAGTCGGCGCCGAAGCCCGAGACGCCGCAGCCCGCCATCTCGCTCACGGTCGTCTATGACCCCGAGAACGCCAACGCCGGCATCACCACTATGGCATCCACGCCCATCGAAGCAAAGTCGAGCGTCGAGAATGAGAGCGCGATGCAGGTTGAGTTTGAAACTGCAGCTGTAGACGCGCCCGTCACCGTGAAGCCCGCAGATTCCGCAGTTAAGCCGGAACCGGTGCCTGAGCCCGCACCCGTCATCGAATCCGTGCCCACCTCTACTTGCGACCAAGTTCCCGCACCGGCACCGGCTTCGGTACCCGCAGCGGCCCCAACCCCCGCACCCGCAGCGCCCGCCATCCCTGAGGACTTCCCCGTCGATTTCGCAACCGAGGTCTTCTGCCCCGGCCCGCTTCTGCACCAGTTGTCGACCTATCTCCCCTACGGCGCCGACACGCTCGGCATTGTCGGCGAGTACTACTGGATCGCCCGCGAGCGCGGTACCATCGAGGCCGCGCGAAACCGCACAAACTTCCCCCTGTGCTACACGCAGGCCGGCGAGCGCCGCGAGGTTACCGTGCGCATCCGCCGCAACACCACCGGCGGTCTCGGAGCCGCCTGGGCCATCGACAAGGTCGAAGCCCCGGTCGAGTAAAAAACGGCCTCGGATAGCCAATTTGACCATCCGAGGCCGTTTGAATTCAGGCCTTTTAGTTGTCATCGGTGCATATAGACACCAGAGAAGCAAGCTCATCCTCAAGTTGCGGAGCAAAGTATCTAAAAGAAACCTGCGCTCCAGTCGGTATCGACTCAATCATATTCGCAGCATTATCTGAAACTCGGTACGATGCAGTTTCACCTGTCTTCAAATCCTCTATTGAGCAGACAGCGTCTTCAGCATCAATCGACCTAAGCACGCCTTTTCCTTGTAACATCACATCGGCATGCCCGCCAGCTATTTCTAATGAACCTGAGTCTGTCGCAGTCACTTCTCCGGAACCTCCGCGCGATATCTCTTCCTTTGTTGAACAGCCCACCAATGAAGCCATCAGCACCAAAGACAGAGCTAGTCGAATCGCCCTACTTCGAAAAAGTCGTTCCATAAGTCCACGCATAATAGCTCTGATCATACTTCAGGAAGGATAAAGATGAATTCCAGCCGTCCGCTATGCCAATCATCTGCCTTGTCTCTCCAGTTTTCTTACCAGTAAGTGTGGCGTAAGCCTCCGCTGTTACAGAATGGGCTGATCCGTTGTACAAACTCGCATGTAAAACATTCGGTCTATTAGAGTTAATCTCATTTTGAATGCTCGCGATAGCCGGAGAGGAGACAGTGCGGGTGATAAGAGTACTTCCTCTGCTTGCGCAGTAATTTGTAAACCCCGTTGCACAGGTTGATATCGGCGTTCCACCCAAAACAACGCCGGGAACAGTCTGTTCTTCATCGGAAAGAGCATGGGTATTGGTGTAATTCCATATCTGCATATATTGCGAAGGGTCGCTATATAAATTGGCAATGCCATACAGTTCCGCAACGTTCGAAAAAGCTGTCACCATACAAGCATAGTGGGCGGTAAGCCTCTTAATCTCGCTTTCATCATATGACATAAACTGAGAAATGGAACGAAATCCAGATACTGTGTAATCCTGCATTTGAGTTGCGTAAATTACAACATCGTTCCAGCTTGAAGGTTTATTCGATAAAACGACAGGCCGTCCTTCTATGGAAACAGCCGGGATTGTTCTTCCGCAATTTGTTGTTATTGAACCGTCCAAAGATTGCACGCCGAATTCGAATGGATTGATCATTACGACTGGGTTATTGAACGAATAAGACTCGACACCAAGATCTCCTCCCCGATCCATAGGGCTGACTAAGCCGTCTCCAAAACGATATCCCGTAAGTATTTCATCATCTGAAGCATCTAAAACCAAATAGCCCGCGGCTCTATTGGATGTCACAACCGGAACAATGTAACCAAGCGGGGACCCATCAACATCTACAAAAGGAATAGGGTCAGAAGGCGTATACGAATAGCCGAGGAGTCCCTTTATATATTTATCGGCAAGCTCTTGCGCAATTTCAGAAGTAAATTGTATCTGCTCACCATCAATATTGCCCGTCGAAGCAAAAACCTCTTTCGGACGTGCGGCTAAGGCGACAATTGAAGACGCGACAAGTTGCAGAAAACGACGACGCGAAAGCATATGTTCTTCTTTCTAGAGAAGCGACTTATAAGGTACTCCTATTCTATAATCTTTTTTGTAACGTTACAGCACTGGTTATATTTCAATTCGATTTGCTTATGTCCTTGCAACCCAATGCGTCTTTACGTTTTAAACGGAATTAGAAAATCACTCATAGCAAAAACGGGCTTTAATCCCAAAGAGATGACTTTGATTATGAATCAAACCAGCAGCCAGGGCATAGCTGCAGTGCAATCGCTACAAGAAAGGCCGCCCTTGGTGGCGGCCCTTCTACTTGCTACTAGTCGCGCGTCAGCTTGCGGTGAATACGATGCGGCTGGGCTGCGTCCTCGCCCAGGCGCTCGATGCGGTTGGCCTGATAGGCCTCAAAGTTGCCCTCGAACCAATACCAGTTGCCCGGATTCTCGTCGGTGCCCTCCCACGCCAGAATGTGCGTGGCGACGCGGTCCAGGAACATACGGTCGTGGCTAATGACCACCGAGCAGCCCGGGAACTCGAGCAGCGCCGCTTCGAGCGAGGACAGCGTCTCGACGTCGAGGTCGTTCGTGGGCTCGTCGAGGAGCAGCAGGTTGCCGCCCTGCTTGAGCGTGAGCGCCAGGTTCAGACGGTTGCGCTCGCCACCGGAGAGTACGCCAGCGCGCTTCTGCTGGTCCTGGCCCTTAAAGCCAAAGCTCGCCACATACGCGCGGCTGGGGACCTCGGTCTCGCCGACCATCATGTGGTCCAGGCCGTCCGAGACGACCTCCCATAGGTTCTTATCGGGGTCGATACCGGAACGGTTCTGGTCGACGTAAGAAATCTTGACGGTCTCGCCCACCTCGAGCTCGCCCGAAGTCAGCGGCTCCAGACCCACAATCGTCTTGAACAGCGTGGTCTTACCGACGCCGTTGGGGCCGATGACGCCCACGATGCCGTTACGCGGCAGGGTGAACGAAAGGTCATCGATGAGCACGCGGCCATCGAACTCCTTGTGCAGGTGATGAGCCTCGAGCACCTTGTTGCCCAAACGCGGGCCCACAGGAATGCGGATGTCGGTCCAGTCGAGCTTCTGGCTTGCGCGAGCCTCGGCCTCCATCTCCTCGTAGCGAGCCAGACGGGCCTTGTTCTTTGCCTGGCGAGCCTTGGGCGAGCTGCGTACCCACTCGAGCTCGGCCTCCATGCGCTTGGCGAGCTTGGCGTCGCGGTTGCCCTGTGCCTCGATACGGGCGGCCTTGGTCTCCAGATACGTGGAGTAGTTGCCCTTGTAGGGATAGAGGTGACCGCGGTCGACCTCGCAGATCCACTCGGCAACGTTATCCAGGAAGTAGCGATCGTGTGTGACGGCAAGCACCGCGCCCTGGTAGTTGTGCAGGAAGTGCTCGAGCCAAAGGATCGACTCGGCGTCCAGGTGGTTCGTGGGCTCGTCGAGCAGCAGCAGGTCGGGAGCCTCGAGCAGCAGCTTGCACAGGGCCACGCGGCGGCGCTCGCCGCCAGAGAGCACGTTGACCGGCATGTCGGAATCGGGCAGCTGCAGGGCGTCCATGGCCTGGCCGAGCTTGGAATCGATATCCCAGCCGTCGGCGGCGTCAATCTCGTCCTGGAGCTTTCCCATCTCGGCCATGAGGGCGTCCATGTCGCAATCCGGGTCGCACATCTCCTCGCCGATCTTGTTGAAGCGATCGACCTTGGCAATCATGTCGCCAAATGCCATGCGCACGTTCTCGATGACGGTCTTGTCGTCGTCGAGCGGCGGCTCCTGCTGCAGGATGCCCACGGTGTAGCCGGGGGTGAGCCTGGCATCGCCGTTGGAGACCTCCTCGATGCCGGCCATGATCTTGAGCAGGGTCGACTTACCCATGCCGTTGGGACCCACAACGCCGATCTTGGCGCCGGGGTAGAAGCTCAGGGTCACGTCGTCAAGGATCACCTTGTCGCCATGGGCCTTGCGAGCCTGATACATCTGGTAGATGAACTCTGCCATTTGCCTGTTTTATCCTTTCTACCTGCTGTTTCCCTATTCTTGATTCGCTTTAGTGGAAACGAAATGAGGAAACCAGCTCTGAAACTTAACGAAAAAAGGGGCATGGTTGCCCATACCCCCTAATACTACCTGGGAAAAGTCCCCCGGAACATACTATGAACTGCGTACGCTAGTTTTCCGCAACCTTAACGAGCGGCTCGCTGCGATTTGCGCCACAGCAGATACGAGTAGACGTAGACGGCTCCGACCGAACCAAACGCCAGAACCGCAATCACCGCGGCGACGACTTCACTCGAAAGCACGCTGCCCGCCACGCCCATCGCAATCAGGCCAACACCCAGCACCATAAAGCAGGCACCGCCAAAGCGCTGCGTACGGCGCCAGTTCTCGGGATCGGCAAGCGCCCAGGGCGTCTTGATACCGAGTGTATAGTTCCGCTTCACACGCGGCAAGTAGTTGCCTACGCCGATGAACAGCAGACCGACAGCACCGGAAATCAGCACGTTGACCGAACCGACCGCCGGCACCACGCCCCAGACCGTAAGCTCACCCAACCAGCTTATGGCGCACATAAACAAGGTGAAGGCGATTACGAAGCCCTGATAGAACTTGCCCGAGGTTCGATACGCCTCGCCCTTGGGGTCAATGCGTGGCACGACGTAGAACATCGCAAGAAGTGCCAGAGGCAGCACGCCGAGCGCGGAGGCCATCCAGCTAGGACCCCAACCGTCGACGGCGCCGTTCGCGCCCCAGTGCGTAGGAATCTGCGCAGGCAAGCTCGGCATCACTATGAGGTGCGCTACGACATTGGCGACGCACAGAGCGATCAGCGCAATCCACACACGCCGCGATACCCCCGTGGCGTGAATGCCCTTGTTTTCGTTATTCATCCTTATCACCTTCCGTGTTTGTAAAGCCCATAAACCAACCGATCAAGTCCTGCATGACGGTGGTGTTTAAGCTGTATACGATGTTTTGGCCATGGCGCTCGTCGGTCACCAACCCGGCGTTTTTGAGCGTCGCCAAGTGATGGCTTAGCGACGGCTTACTGATATCGAAATGCTCGGCAAGCTCCCCCGCCGTGCAATTGCCCTCGCGCAGCAACTCCAAAATGCGCCGTCGCGTTGGATCGGCAAGCGCCTTAAAACCCTCTCCCGGCATAAGACCTCCTCTCATCATCTCTCATGACGCGCACACTATACTCGATATTTAGATGTTTGTCTAATTGTCTAATACAGTAACATCTATAGAACATTCGTTCGTGTTTAGTTACAATGGAAGTTGAAGCAGATGGGCCAGCTCCCTCTACCCAAGAAGGAGATGGACTATGAGTATTGACGATGTCCTGACGTTGTTATTGCTTGTAATCGCGGCTGTGGAGCTCGGCATCCACATTGGAGGTCGAATGAAATAGCCGCCCCCGCGTAATGCGAAGACGGCCACTTCTCACGCCATAAACGTGTTTCGGAGTTGGCCAACCCGCTGCAACGGGTGCCATCTGCTTCAATCTTATGCGAATCCCGATCCCATTTCAACAAACCCTAAGGGCTCAAATGAAATCGCGATAATACCTATAATGACGATAGCTAGAACACGATTCGCTTCCCCATCGGAGGATGTCTATGACCGAAAACGCTACTGCTCTCGTCGAGACGCGCGATACCAAGCTCGAAATCATCATGGGCCGCGAGGCACTCGACAAGCTCGCCGATGCTACGGTACTGGTGCTCGGCTGCGGAGGCGTGGGCTCCAACTGCTGCGAGGCACTCGCCCGCGGCGGCATCGGACATTTCGTCATTCTGGATAAGGACATCATCGCGCCCAGCAATATCAATCGCCAGGCCATCGCCTTTCACAGCACCGTCGGCAAGCGCAAGGTTGACGTGATGGAGGCCATGATCCACGATATCAATCCTGCCGTCACCGTCATCAAGCGAACTGAATACCTGTTGAGCGATAACATCGACGGGTTCTTTGCGAGCGTTTTGGAGCAGACGGACGGCAAGCTCGACTACGTCGTCGACGCCATCGACACCATCTCGGCCAAGCTCACCATTGCCAAATATGCTCAGGACCACGACATCCGTTTGGTTAGCTCCATGGGCGGGGCCAACAAGCTCCATCCCGAGTGCCTCCGCTTTGCCGACATCTTCGATACGGTACGTGACCCCATGAGCCGCATCATGCGCAAAGAATGCAAGAAGCGCGGAATCAAGAGCCTGCACGTGCTGTTTAGCTGCGAGGAATCGGTTAAGACCCAACCCCGCGACCCGTCCAACATCCACGAGCGTACCGAGTTGGGTACCGCCAGCTTTATGCCGCCCATCATGGGCCAGATGATCGCCGGCGAGGTTATCCGCCAGATCAGTGGGCGTGGTACCGAACGCGTGCGCGCCGACGGCCAACGCCTGGACTAGCAGGATGTCCTGCGATGGAACCGCAATTCTTTGACACGCATTGTCATCTTGATTTGATGCTCGGCCCCGATGCTGCAGCCAGTGAGTCGGCGGCGTCGGGTCTGGGGCTCTTTGACTGCGGGGTCGACCCACGCGACTTTTCGGCCGCAAACGAGCGCGCCCGTCGCCTACCAGGCATCATCGCTGGCGTTGGGCTCCACCCCTGGTGGCTCGCCGACGGCCGCTGCGGTCCTGCCGAAGTCGATCTGCTTTGCGAAGTTGCTGCCCAAGAGCGCTACATCGGCGAGGTGGGACTCGACTTTTCCGCACGCTTTGCCGGAAGTGAGCCGCTACAAATACAGGCATTTGACCGGCTCTGCGATACACTCGTGCAGCATCCTCTTACCGGGCGCGTGATATCAATTCACGCCGTTCGTTCGGCAGGAGCCGTACTGGACGTCCTCGAATCGCATGGACTACTCATCCCAAACCCCGACTCCCCCGTTATCATCTTCCACTGGTTTAGCGGCACTTCGGACGAACTCGTCCGCACGCGAAACGCAGGCTGCTATTTTTCCGTGAACGAGCGTATGCTCGCCACCAAGCGCGGCCGCGAATATGCCCGACAGATTCCACTCGACCGTCTACTGCTCGAGACCGATGCGCCAGCCGAGCCAAACACAGAAACAAGCGCACAGTCGCTCATCAGATCGCTCACAAGGACCTCGATGCGCATTGCCTCACTCAAAAACTGTGACGCAAAGCGCATCGAGTCGGCAGTTTTAACAAATGCGCACTCTGTTTTTGACCTTCGCTAGCCCCGGTGGACAAAAAATGCCAAATATGAGTACTGTTGCAAATCCAGTCACATTATTTTACGGCAAAATAGTGCCTTGATAATGTACAGCTATCCATTATCAAGGCACTTTAAGGTGATTAAAGTCATTTTTAGCAGGTTTTAATCGCTCGCAGACACCCAACTAGGCCCTCAAAAGCTAAATTTCGCTGTTACTAAATTAGTGACAGTACTCATATTTAGCATTTTTTGTCCATGGAGTCCCGGGGAGGCGACAATTCGACTCCCCGGGACTGCTCGCCTATTCGGAAATCGGCGCCCCATGGCCCCAAGAGCCTTCCATGCCGCATACGGTCGAAGCAAACCCCGCCGCAAAGTCGAGTGCGCGCTCGATGGCCTCGGCGCCATCCTCGCCACGCTTGACAGAATCGAGATAGCACATCAAGAACGAAGTCAGGAACGAGTCACCCGCTCCCATGGTGTCCTTCATTTCCGTTACCGGTTTAGCCAGTTGGCGGTAATAACGATCGCCATCATAGGCAATGCAGCCCTCAGCGCCAGCCGTTGCCGATACAAAACGCGGACCTAGGCTCTTCACCCATGCCAGACGCTCGCGAATCTCATCCTCGCTCGCGGCGTCTGCCGCGCTAAAGAATGCGAAGTCAACGTAGGGAGCAATCTGCTCGTAGTACTCGTCGGTCGAATCGTCCGAGAAGTCAAACGAAACCGTGATGCCCGCGGCCTTCAACTTGGGAAGTTCGCGCTCGGTAAAGCAATAGTTGCCCGAGTGGACTACGTCGAACTGCTTCATGTACGCAAGGTCAAAGCGATCGAGCACATAGCGAGCATCACCACGGATGCCACCCTCATTGGAGCCAAGGAAAACACGGTCGCCGTTAACGACGGTCACGCGCGCAGCACCATTCTCACCGATGAGCTGCTTGCATTTGGCTAGTTCAACGTCCTCATCCTCAAGACTCGCAATCACGTGCTCGGCAGCAGCGTCATTACCAAAGATGCCCATATACGCGGAGCGCGCGGCTCCGCATTTCTTGGCATACACGGCAAAGTTCACCGCATTGCCGCCGGGATACATGGTGTGGATATGCTCGTAGCGATCGACGACGTTGTCGCCAAATCCGAGCGCGTTAACGTTAAATGCCATGGCCTTTGCCCCTTCTAGTACTCGACAACACCCATATAGCGGCGGAAATCGGGATCGTGATCAAACACCTTGCCGCGTGCAGCACGCAGCTCGCAGTTCATGGCGTAGAACAGCACCGGGTCCAGATAGGCACGGACGCTCGCCGGCACGGCTTCCATACCGTACTCCTTAGCATCGAGCACCATCAGCGTATCGGTATGCGTCTTAAGGAACGCCAGGGCGCGCTCGTCCATAGCACGGCACTCGCTGGAGCCCATCTGCAGGAAGTAAAAAACGCCATCCTGAGTAGCCTCGAAGGGGCCATGGAAGTACTCGGCAGAGTGGATGTAGCTGCAGTGCTGCCACTGCATCTCCATAAGAGAGCAGATAGCGAAACCGTAGGTCTGGCTAAAGTTGGGACCGCTGCCCAAAATATAGAAGAACTCGTGCTCCTGGCAAAGCTTGGCAAAGCGATCGCCCAGCTCGGCATTTACCTTCTCGCGTGCCGGGGGAAGAATCTTATCCATCTCGGCGATACCGGCATACATATCGGCAAGATCGGCGTAGCCCTCCTGCTGATCGAGCAGCTCTGCCGCAAGCGACAGCGAAATGCCAGCGGGGACCTCAGCCTGCGGCACGCCCTCGCCCCATGGGTAGACCCACGTGGTCCACTTGCCGGAGTCGATCTTAGATCCAGCGTTGTCGGTCTGGGCGATCACCGTAGCGCCGGCAGCAAGGGCAATCTCGCAGCCCTCGACGACCTCCGGGGTATTGCCACTGTGGCTGCAAGCGATGACCAGGGACTTCTCGCCCAGACGACGCGGACGCATAATGTCGAATTCACGCGCGGTATAGATATACGAAGTGAAGGTGGTTGCCTCGCGCTGCAGAAGCTCATGAGCCGGGATCAAATCGATCATGGAGCCACCACAAGCAATCCAGTAGACGCTGTCGAACTTGCCCTTCTCGGCAATTGCCTCTTTGATCAGATCGTGTGCGTTCATATCCAGTTCCTTTCTTGTTTGGCCCGCAATCAATGACGTTGGTTGCGTGGCCGATGGTTGTTTTAGTCAATCAGATATTTCTCGAATGCGGCCATGTTCTTGGCATCTGCCGCCGCCGGGTCATCGTAGTAACGACCGTCCGTGATTTCCTGGCCCAGCATGCCGTCGAAACCATGGGCGTTGAGTGTGGCGACAAAGGCGTCCATATCGTGCTTGCCATCGCCCCACACCAGATGGCCATACGGGTCACCGTCGATAAAGTGCATCTCGTGAATTGCCCCATCACCAAAGGCGGCAAACCAGTCCTCGAGCGTCTCGCCTGCAACGCCCATCGCGGTTGTATCAACCATGGGCTGTAAGTACGGGCTCGCGACCTCGTCAATCATGCGCTTCGCATCGGAAACCGTCGTCACAAGGTTGCTCTCCTCGGGACGCAGGCTTTCCATCGTAAGCACCAGACCGTGCTCGCCGGCATACTCCGCCAGAATGGACAAGTGCTCGCGGCTGCGCTTCCAGGCTTCCTCGCGGTCCTCGTCCCAGTCGCCCCAGCCCGAGTTGATGGACATACGGTCGCACCCAAGTACCTCGGCAAGCTCAATGCCGTGTTTAAAGTACGCCAGACTGCGCTGTTCATGCAGCGGCTTGCGTGCGCAGTACTGCCAAGGATAGACAACATTCTCGGGGCACAGAGTACGATACCCAAGCCCACGGTCTGCAGCCTTTTTCGCCAGGACCTCAGCCTCAAAGTAGCCCGTATGGTCGAGCGTCACATGCGGCTCTGCACACCACAGCTCAATGGACTCAAAGCCCAAGCGCTGCTGCACATCAAGGAAGTAATCGAGCGACCACATGATGTAGTGGATATTCATGCCCGCAATCTGCTCGCGACGCAGCGTCGGTTTGGATTCAGACATCTTATGCCTCCTTATTTCGATCGAACACGATTTGTCCGTCCGACATCGTCATATCAACCGCAAGATCGCGTGCGTCGCGATAATCGAGGTCGAACACATCCCGATCGAGCACGCAGATATCAGCAAGCTTGCCAACCTCAAGCGTACCCAGCTCGTCTTCGCGAATCAGATCGTACGCGCCCCCGGCAGTCCAAGCGCGCAAGAGCTCGACAAGCGTCAGCGTGTTGACCTCATTCACGGGCAGTCCGTCGGCGAAGAATCCGCCGCACGCGCTGTAGATTGACTCACCTAGGCTCGGAATCAGCAGTGGCAAATCCGTTCCACAGCACACTGTGCATCCAGAATCTTCCATGCCGCGGCGATTCCAGCTGTGCAAAAGTCGCGTCTCGCCAATTTGTCGACGCATCATCGACAGGCAATCCTCGCGCCGGTCCAGCGTCAGAATCTGCGGATAGACCTCGCAAATTCCACCTAACTTGCCAAACTCGACAAGATCGGTCGGGTCAGAGTTCTCGAGATCGGTAATCGCATGGCGGCGAAGCATCCGTCCATGCTCGTCTCGAGGCAGCGAGGCACAGAGCGCCACGGTGCGGCGAACGGCGCCATCGCCCTGGCAATGCAAGGAGTATCGGAAGCCCTCAGCATCAATTGCACGCAGCTCGTTCTCAATCAGATCCCACTCTGGCTCCTCGACGACCGTCTTGCCAGCAGCGCCCGCATCGGCCGTGTCCTCATAGGGGTCAATCATCTCGGCAAGCCCCGCCCATACGCCGCGATCGATCATACGGTTGAAGCCAGAAAAACGAACGAACGGTCCCCGGAAGCGCTCTCGCGCCTCGCGGGCATATGCCAGATTTGCACCGGCGCCCACCGGCTGCGACATCATAGAGACGCGAACCGTCAGCTCACCAGATTCCTCACGGCGAGCCATTTCGTCGGCAAAGCCGTAGTAGTCATCAAACGCCATTTCCTTGATGGCGGTAACGCCGCGCTCGTTAAGCATGCTCATGTAGTCCGAATACCCCGCACGTACCTCGGGCAGCGCAAGGAAATCGCTCATCATGCGCCAGATCTTCTCGGCATAGCACGCCTGGGGTGTAAAGCCATATCGCGCACTGGCGGCAGCATTGAGAACGCAGGTCTCCGCGCCCGGCGTAAAGCAGACGACAGGGATATCGCCAAAACACTCGTCAAACACAGCTGCTGTATTTGCGTTCTCGGCATCCGATGCCAACGTTTCGGGTAGGTTGTGGCCAAAAGCCGCCGCGCAATCCGGATGACCTTCTTTCCATGCACGCAAGAGCGACACGGCCTCTTTGGCATCAGCGATGCCGGACAGATCAGACCCCAATGTCCGCAGCGCCCAGCCTGTATAGAAGGTATGCACATCGATCAGGCCAGGCATGACGGTACGGTCGCCCAGGTCAACTACCTCGTCCGCTTGGGTCAAATACGAAGCTAGCTCACACTTGGTGCCAACAGCCTCAATTCGATTGCCACGGACCGCTACGAAACCTTCAAACGGCAGGTCCCCCGTACCGGTAAAGACGCTCTTAGACGTCAGGACCGTCAAACGATCAGACATCACAACCACCTACGCCGGAAGCATGCCGGAAATGGCAGTAATGACCAAGCCAAACACGACCATGAAGATGAAGAACTTCCAAATGGTCTTCCACCATTGGCCAAACGAAATCTTAGCCACGGCAAGGCCGGCGACCGTCATGCCCGCCACGGGGCTGATGGTGTTGATGGTCTGGTTGGCAAACTGGAGCGCGGTGACGGCCGCCTCGGGATTGAGGCCCATGAGCTCGGTCAGGGGGCCCATAACGGGCATGGTGAGCGCCGCCAGGCCAGAACTCGAGGGAACCAGCAAAGAGAGCAGACCAAGGACGACATACATAAACGTGGTGTAGACGGCGGCGGGTGTACCGGCGAGCGCGGTAGCGAGCGCCTGGAGGATGGTGTCGATGATCATGCCGCCCTCGGCGATGACCAGAATACCGCGAGCGATACCGATAACGACGGCAGCGTACGCAAAGTCGGCGAGACCCTTAACGAACTCCTCTGCGATCGTCTGCTGGTCAAGGCCGCCCAGGATACCGGCAAGCAAGCCCATGCCAAGGAACACGGCGGAAATCTGATTCATGTACCAGCCCTGGGTAACAAGACCCCAGACGATAATGCCCATACCGCAAGCAAAATCGATAAGCACGAGCTTCTGACGGATAGTGAACTCTTCCTCGATGGAGGCATCGGTCACGGAAAATTCAATACGCTTGAGCTTATCGTCCTCGTACACAATGGACGACTCGGGGTTTTTCTTGACGCGCATGGCGTAGCGCATGGCCCATGCGATACCGACGGCAGTGAAGATGACCCAAGAAACGGCACGCAGCCACAGTTGCGGATTACCCTCGATGCCAATGATGCCTTGGGCGATCAAAACATTAAACGGGTCGATGGTCGAAGCACAATATCCCAGGTTAGGACCAAGGAAGCAGATGATGAATGCCGTCATCGAGTCATAACCGATACCCATCATGATGGGAATGAAGATGGCATAGAACGGCAGGGCTTCCTCAGACATACCAAACGTAGTGCCACAAATGGACAGCAACGTCATCGTGATGGGAATGATGAGGATGTCCTTGTTCTTGAGCTTTTTAATCACACGGCTCATGCCGGCATTCAAAGCGTTGGTCTTGGTGATGATTGCGAACGATCCGCCAATCAATAAGACGAACGCAACGACGTCGGCAGCCTCTTGGATACCCTTGGTGGGCGCTTGCAGAACCGCGAAGATATCCTGGCCCAGATTGATGGTCTCGCCGGTCTCGGAATCGGTGTAGTTCTTATCGACCTGTTCATAGGTTCCAGCAACGGCGACTTCACGCTCGCCCGCCGCTGTCGAAATCGTCTTGCGCTGATACTGACCAGAGGGAACGATCCAAGTCAGGACCGCAAAGACAACGATCAGCAAGAACATGATCGTATAGACATGCGGTAATTTGAACTTAAAACGTCTGTTTGTCTTCTTCGCCTTCGTATCTGACATAGATACCTCCAAAGAACTCGAGACTGCATCGCATCTCGCTTCAACGTTTGCACAATGCAAACGTTCTATGACGTCCCATAGGTTACCAGCAGCTTTTTCCTTCATCAAGATAATTTCAAACTGATTGCCGCAACGCGGATGAACGGTTGCGTTTGCGCCGTGAACGGTATGGAAGCGCCCGGTGAGATAATCCACCGGGCGCTTCCATTCGCAATGTCCTAGATGTCAAAAACGTAGCGAGACCCAACGATCCGCTGACGGCCGATGATAAACGGCCGCCGCTGCTCATCGAAAAAGAAGGCTTCCATATAAAACAAGGGTTCGCCAACGGGAACCGCCAACAGCCGAGCGACCTCGGGCGACGCGCACGCGATCTCGAGTGTGCACGGGTCGGTAAACGCGGGCGTGCGGCCCGTTCGGTTGCGCACGAACTCAAAAATGGATTGGTTAGATAGAGGTGCCGTTGATAGATAGGCGTTGTCCTCGTAAACGTATATGTTGTTCTCGAGCATGACGGGGACTCCATCGGCAGTACGTACACGCTCAACGCAAATCAAATCAGTTCCAACGGGAACACCAAAGAACTGCGCTTCGGTAGAATCTGCCGGCAGTATCTTTCTCGAAATGACGCACGCCCCCGGCTCCATTCCGTTAACGCGGCATGCGTCCGAAAAACTCTGGACGTCATCCTTCTGGCGAATCTTGCGCTTAAGCTTGGGGGCATTGACAAACGTGCCCTTCCCCTGTCGCTTCGTTAGATAGCCCTGCTGGACGAGCTCCTCAATAGCGCGTCGCACGGTAACGCGGCCAACTTTATAGTTCTCAGCCAATTCGAATTCGTTGGGTATCCGCGCGCCCGCCTTGTAGGCACCGGAATTGATTTCGTTTTTAATGATATCGATAACCTGTTGGTACAGCGGTATCGCTGCTTTACCGTCAGTTAGTCCTTCAGTCGGTGGCATATACCCTCTCCCAGCCCAATTAAGTCAAAAGCGGGCTCAAGGGCATTCAACAAGCCCTTAAGCCAGCATTAGCATAAAGTATGCTAGGTGCCGCACCAAAATGTCGGGTATTTACTCATCAGACCCGAAAAACGCGCAACTACCTCACTCCTAAGAAAGCGCGAGCAGCTCCGGCAGCTGGTCGATAATCTTGTCCGCGGCATTCTGGCTAAAGCCAAAGCGCTCCTCGCGCTTGGCAATGACTGTCAGGCCGGCTCGCTTGCCGGCAGTGATGCCAGGCACCGAATCCTCGACGCAGCAGCAGCGATTCGCGGGCAGCCCCAGCAGGTCCAGCGCATGCAGGTAGATGTCGGGCTCGGGCTTGCTCTCCTTAAACTGCTCGCCGCTCACCACATACTCAAAGGCATCCGACAGCCCGCATGCGTTGAGCACTTCCTCGATGCTATCCATGGGAGACGAGCTGGCAAGCGCCACGCGAACGCCGCGGCGCGGCAGCTCTCGAATCGTATCCACGGCGCCTGGGTTAATCAAAGCCTGATAGTCGCGCGGACGCTTATGCGCCCAATCGTCCCAACGGGCCAACGCTTCCTCGCCAGTGAAATGCCCCTTACCGGCGCGCTCAAACCAATCGACCAACATATGCAGGAAGAACTGATGCGAGGTACCGACCTGCCCATTCAACTCCTCTTGAGTCAGGTTCAACCCAAGCTCCTTGGCAAAAGCTGCGGTCTCGCCCAGGTAGTAATACTCGGTATCGACAATGACACCGTCCATGTCAAAGATAACGGCGTCGAACGGAAATGCGGACACGGCACCCTCCCTAACAAAAGGGCGCCTGTAAGCAGGCGCCCGAACCATGCATTATCGGCGATTCTAGCCCAGCAGCTTATCCAGCGCCACCGCAATACCGTCTTCGTTGTTATTGGCGGTCACCATCTGGGCTACCGCCTTAACCTCATCGACGGCGTTACCCATGGCAACACCGGTACCCGCCCACTCAATCATGGACTTGTCGTTCTGGCCGTCGCCAAACGATACAACCTCACTGGCATCGATGCCGAGCTTGGGCAGGGCACCCTCGAGCGCACGAGCCTTGTCGATACCGGGCGCCGTGTACTCAAAGTACCAGTCAGCCGTAAACATGCCCGAAAGCGTCTGCTTAAAGGGCGCATACATCTCCTCGTAATGCGCCTGCAGGTATGCCGGGTCGCCTGCCGTCAGCAGCTTGTCTACGGGATAAGTGTCCACGACCTCATGCAAGCTCTCGACCTCGCGGATCTTAAGGTCGCAGGCATCGCGCTCGTATTTGACGATGTTTTTCTGCGAGCCATCCGGCAGCGTAATCATGCAGTGGTACGAGTCCTCAACATGCAAGTCGCGACCGAGCGAGATCATGGGGATCACATCATAGTTTTGCAGATGATCAATCAGACGGTGCAGCTCGTCGGCAGGCATAGCCTGATCGAACAGCACTTCGTCGGTCTGAGCGTCGACCACATGCGCGCCATTGAAAGCGACTAGCAGACCGTCATGGTTTTGAAGGTCGAGCTCCTGCGCCAAGGCGTGCAGTCCCCATGCGGGACGGCCCGAAGCCAAGATGAGCTTAATGCCCGACTCCTGCGCCGCGAGCAGCTTCTCGCGCGTACGCGGGCTAATCACTTTCTGATCGTTGGTGAGCGTACCGTCGATATCCATCGCGATGGCTTTGATTGCCATATATGCCTCCCTGTCATTGAACAACCTTGTCTGAGCCATCATACAGAACACCCATCGCGACTCCGTTTACAACGGGCAAAAAGTCATATTGTCTCGAACATGAACGGCGCGTAGTCGTGAAGCTTTATCGCTCAGGTCAAATACGTCTGCTAGCGACGCTCATCCGTCGGTGCGCCGTCGACGATCGCGATGCCCGCCGAGGCACCCAACGCGCTGGCGCCGGCCTCGATGAATGCGCAAGCCTCTTCGTAATTATGGATACCGCCCGCCGCCTTGATTGCCACGGCATCGCCGAGCACCTCGTGCATCAGCCGCACGTCCTCGAGCTTAGCACCGCCAAAGCTTCTGCCAGTCGATGTCTTAAGGAATCCCGGCTTAGCCTCCAGCGCGATCTCGCATACACGGCGCTTGGCGGCGTCGTCGCCGTCCAGTTTGCACATCTCGACGATCACCTTGTCAGTGATGCCATGCGCGCGACAAAAATCAGCAATGGTAGTCATCTCGCGCTCGATGGCATCAAAATCGCGGTTCTCGACCGACTCCTGATTCAAAACGTAGTCAATCTCGGTAAAGCCGCACGCAACGTATTCCTCAAACCTCGCAAGCTTCTCCTCAAGCGTCATAGTGCCCTGGGGAAAGTCGATAGCGCCGGCAAGGATGATGTCAGAGCCCTCGAGCATGGCGCGGCCCGTCTCGTACTCCTGCAGGTTCGCAAATACGCAGCGGAAGTTGTACTTTAACGCCTTATCGACATACTGCTCAAACGTGTCCTCGGGGGCATCGATATAGTCGATGTATTTATTGATGGGTTTGGCAAGCGTCATGCTGAGCCTCCTTGTTCAGGGCCGACAACCGATTCGTGGTTTCACGCAAAAAACCACGTTCAATGTACGTCCGACATGCAAGGACAGCGTCCGCATTCCGGCAAGTGGTATGAAATTAGCCGTAAAAGTATATTTACGGACAGCGAATGGCGCCGCACGCGGATGCCGACAGCAAGACATCCCCCCTCAATACACCCTCATGCCCCTTTACTGTTTGCGACCAGAAATGATGAGCTGCACAACGTCGTTAGCGGTCGAATTCGACCTCTGACGACGTCACGCGACTCATCGTATCCGACCGACAACAGAAAAGGGGCACGTTCGCATAGCGTGGCGCGTGACGGTTGCAAAACCACCCCATTTGAAACAAACGCAAAAAAGTACTTGCAAAGACACGTTCCGACATATAAGTTGATGAAAGACCGCCGTTGCGGTTTTAAGTAGATCGAGCATATGAAATTTCAGTTTTCAGCGTGTAAGAGAAAGAAGATCGGCAAAGTACAACCCCAAACGCAATGACAACTTAATGAGGTAACTGCCACATGTGAGGCACCCAGGGCATTGCTGTCTCGATTTTGAGCACGATGCCTTCCGCCTTGCATGGGCCGTTCCATCCCGCCCCTGCAGCAACTGCCTCACGGGCTCATTGAAAACCGCATAGCACACCAACGTCAGCACATCACCCACGGCAAGCACATCACTCACGACAACCAACACATCAACAAACAGCACGAACATCAACCGATTGGAGAAGCTATGACAAACCACCACGCTGAAAACGGCGATAAGAAAAGCATTCTGGATGCCCGCATTGAGCGAGCATATGCAAACGAATATGACGCCGCCTTTGCCGCCGCGACCATCAAGAACTACGCGTCGCTACCGCTCGCGACGATCTTGGCCGACCACCCTCAACTGCTGAAGCGCTGCACAAAGATCATGGGCGACCCCGACATTCGCAAACTGACAGACCCCTATGCCCCAAAACGCGACAACGATTCGTACGTTCTTACCGTAGGCTGCCTAGCCCATATGCTTACGGCGCTCGACACGAAACTCAAGCTCGAATGGGAACCCGACGAGCGTCATGAACTCGAAAGCAAGCGGAACACCCTGCGCACTGCACTGTTCCTTCCGTTGGACGGCCTCAAGCGCTGCAACGTCGAGCTCAATACACAGGCGCGGCAAAAGCCCGGGACCACGGGGCAGAAAACTCCAAGACCCCATGCGGCCATCGTCGACCGCAACCGATATAACCGCATGACCGCGCACTTTTCCGCCGAGGGAGCAGCCATAAGGACGCTGATCGACCTGCTGTGCCTCCTGAACATCAACGAGCTATTTGAGGGCTATCTCGCCCTTGTTCCCGCGACGGCACCCAAGTCGGTAGCAAAGATCATCGAGACCTGCAGACGCCAGTTTGAGCGCCATCGCAATGGCAGCGAGATGAACGCCAGCATCGCGCAGTACTACGCGGCTCATTACAAAAATGACGGATGTGCCCCTGTCGAGCATCAGCTGCGGCTCGCCTACACCACGCCCGTCGCAACGCTCCATCGCTTTGGAGCCCTTGGCGCTTGCGAGCCGCACGAACAGGCAACCTGCCCCGCAACCGAGCTCGATCTCAGGCTCGGACGAACCCTGTAGCCCGCCAGCCCCTCCGCGGGCAACAATCCTATTCCACAACACAACCAACAGAAAGGAGTCCTCATGGACACCAATCATTCCCCCATCATCAGCCCCCTCACCATGCGTGAATCCGCCCGAGGTATCACGCTCACCAGCATTTACGATGAGATGCTCGCCCGTCGCGAGCTCTCCGTCATGGGAAGCATCGAAACCCCGATGGCCCACGACCTATGCCAGCAGATCCGCCTGCTCGATGCCACCGACCCCAGCCGCCCCATCACCATATTTGTCGCCAGCGCCGGCGGAAGCGTGCGATCGGGTCTTGCGATCTATGACGCCATGCGCCTCGCATCGTGCCCCATCCGCACCGTTTGTCTGGAATTCGCCGCGTCCATGGGTGCCGTGATCTTTATGGGCGGCGACGATCGCCGCATGGCGCCCCATGCAGAGCTCATGATTCACGACCCGCTGATCCCCCAGGGGGCAGGCGGCTCGGCACTTGCGCTGCAGGAAACCAGCCGGCGTCTCATGCAGACCCGCAAGACCCTCACGCAAATCCTCTCGGACCGCAGCGGCCTCACGCCCAAGCGCATCCAGTCCCTCACTGCAAAAGACACCTACCTTTCGGCCGAGCGCGCCGTCGAACTCGGCTTTGCCCACGAAATCCTCTCGACAACCAAGGAGGTCGCCCATGTCTAACCTCGCCAGCCGCCTCGCCGCATCTGAGTCCGCATCGTCCACCATCCTCGCCAAGGATCGAACGCTTTCCTGCGACACCCGCCAAACGGGACTCAACAACAACGCACTTGTGATCGGCCCCTCGGGAGCCGGCAAGACCCGAAACCTCCTCAAGCCCAACCTACTGCAAATGAACGCAAGCTACATCGTGCTCGACACCAAAGGCACGCTCTGTCGCGAAGTGGGACCCGTGCTGGCAGCCCACGGTTACCGCGTGCAATGTCTCAACTTCGCCGACCTCAACACCGTCCCGGCCCTTGCGCCCGGCATCGAGCGCTGCGGCTACAACCCCCTGAGGCACATTCGCCGCAAGGCGGACGGCAGGCCCAACCAGCAGGACATCCTCTCGGTGGCAAAGGCCATCTGCCCCATCGAGGACAACAACCAGCCTTTTTGGGATCATGCGGCGGCAAACCTGCTGTCGTGTCTTATCGCCTACGTCACCGAACAGCTACCCGCCGACGAGCAGACGATCAGCTCGGTCATCAAGCTGATCGAGCACCTGCAGGACGGTGCCACGGGTCGATTGTTTGACGACCTGATCACGACCGACCCCCAAAGCTATGCCCTCTCGCTATGGCGGCGCTACGCCATTACGCAAAATGCCGAGCGCATGCACGCGAGCATCGTCGGCATCCTTGCCGAAAAGGTCATGTGTCTGGGATTCGACGGTGCGGCACAGCTCTATCGTGAGTGCCATCAGGTGGACTTCGCTTCCATGGGACACACCCTCTGCGCCCTGTTTGTAACCGTGAGCGATATTGACCGCAATCTCGATCCGCTGACCGGCCTCTTTATTTCGCAGGCGTTCATGGGCCTCATTCGTGAGGCCGATAGGCAGCCCGACGGCAGCCTGCCCGTGCCCGTGCGCTTTATGCTCGATGACTTCGCAAATCTGCAGATCCCCCAGATCGACAACGTGCTCTCGATTATCCGAAGCCGCAACATCTGGGCAACGCTGCTGCTGCAGTCGACCAACCAGCTCGATGCGCTCTATGGCGAGGCACGCGCACGCTCCATCATGGGCAACTGCGACACGCATCTGGTGCTGGCGTTCCAGGATCCAGAGAGTGCCCGGGTGTTTTCCGACCGCGCTGACGCGCTGCCCAGCACGCTCATGGCGACGCCGATTGATCGCTCGTGGCTCTTTGTACGCGGTCGCACTCCCGAACAGGTCGAGCGCTTTAGGCTCGAAGACCATCCGCTCTACGGGGAGCTGCCCGAGGCGCAGCGAGGCCATGCGGAGGCCGAGATCTAGGCGCTGGGTTCTCGCTGGGGGGGGCGCCCCGACTTTGTTCAACAACGGCGGGGCGCCCGGGGACCACGGAAAAGCAACGGGGCCCGAATCCGATAGTATAGGGGCCCCTGACTATAAGGCGCGATGCGTTAACAGCAGCGACTACTTGCGATGCGCGCGATAGAACTCGATGAGCGCCTGGGTCGAAGCGTCCTGCTCGGCCTTGGCGGCATCGTCGTGGAAGGCCGGGGTAATCTGCTTGGCAAGCTGCTTGCCCAGCTCGACGCCCCACTGGTCGTAGGAGTCGATGCCCCAGACCGTACCCTCGACAAACGTGATGTGCTCGTACAGGGCGATGAGCTCGCCGAGCGCGAACGGAGTCAGCGTGTCGCCGAAGATCGAGGTCGTCGGACGGTTGCCCTCAAAGCAGCGGGCCGGGACGATCTGCTCGGGCGTGCCCTCGGCACGAACCTCGTCGGCCGTCTTGCCAAAGGCGAGCGCCTTGGTCTGGGCCAGGAAGTTGCCCAGGAACAGCTCGTGGACATCCTGGCCGCTGTCGGTTGCGGGGTTGGCAGTGTTGGCGAAAGCGATAAAGTCGGCCGGGACCACCACGGTGCCCTGGTGCAGCAGCTGGTAGAAGGCGTGCTGACCGTTGGTGCCGGGCTCGCCCCAGAAAATCTCACCAGTGTCGGAGGTCACGGCGCTGCCGTCCCAGCGGACGTGCTTGCCGTTGGACTCCATGGTGAGCTGCTGCAGGTAGGCCGGGAAACGGTGCAGATACTGGCAGTACGGAAGCACGGCGTGGCTCTTGGAGCCGAAGAAGTTGACGTACCAGACGTTGAGCAGGCCCATCAGCGCGACGGCGTTGTTCTCGAGCGGGGTATTGCAGAAGTACTCATCGATAGCGTGGAAGCCCTCAAGGAACTGCTGGAAGCGCTCGGGACCGAGCACGACGATCAGCGACAGACCCACGGCGGAGTCAACGGAATAGCGGCCGCCGACCCAGTTCCAGAAGCCGAAGGCGTTGGCGGGGTCGATGCCGAAGGCCTCAACCTTGTCGAGTGCGGTGGAGACAGCGACGAAGTGCTTGGCCACGGCCTCGGCGTTCTGCTCATCGGAGCCGTCGATGGCACCCTGAGCCTTGAGCTGTTCGAGCATCCAGGTCTTGACCTCGCGGGCGTTGGTGAGGGTCTCGAGCGTGGTGAAAGTCTTGGAGACGATGATTACGAGCGTGGTCTCGGGATCGAGGCCCTTGAGCTTCTCTGCCTGATCGTTGGGGTCGATGTTGGAGATATAGCGGCAGTCGATACCGGCGTCGGCATAGGGACGCAGGGCCTCGTAGGCCATGACCGGGCCCAGGTCGGAGCCGCCGATGCCGATGGACACCAGGTGCTCGATCTTCTTGCCGGTAACGCCCTTCCACTCACCGGAGCGAACGCGCTCGGCGAAGGCATACATGCGGTCGAGGACCTCGTGCACGTCGGCGACGACGTCCTGGCCGTCGACGATGAGCTGGCCCTTCTCGGTTGCCGGGCGGCGCAGCGCGGTGTGCAGAACGGCGCGGTCCTCGGTGGTATTGATGTGCTCGCCGGAGAACATGGCGTCGCGGCGCTCCTCGAGCTTCACCTCGCGGGCAAGATCGCACAGCAGCTTGACGGTCTCATCGGTCACCAGGTTCTTGGACAGGTCGAAGTGCAGGTCGCCGGCGTCAAAGCTCAGCTTGTTCACGCGCTCTGCATCGGCAGCGAACCATGCCTTGAGGTCGATACCCTCGGCCTCGAGCTTCTCCTGATGGGCCTCGAGCGCCTTCCAAGCGGCGGTCGACGTAGCGTCGATAGGTGCGGCAACAGTTGCCATAAAGTCCTCCTCAGCATACGGGCGCACGCCTCCATGCGCCCGGACATTCAGATGCCACTATTCTAGCGCAGGTCAAGACTATAATCAGCGAGCGTTGCCAATCGGCCCCCAAACGGCAACCGACCAAAAAGGGACAGGTTTATTTTGGCAGGTCAAACGCTTTACCTACAAAAATTAACCTGTCCCTTTATGGCAAATATCAGGCCGCGGCGCAGACGCTACCGAGCAACTCTCGCAGAGGAGACCCAATGCCCTCAAGCAGTTCGGGAGCGATAATGGCAAAAACGGGAACCTCGCCGGCTCCCACGACGGCAGGCACCTTGCCCTCCGAGACAATACATCCATAAGGAACAAAACCGTCTTCGCCGGCATCGAGCGCCGCCATGCGACGCGCGAGTTCGCGCGCAAAGCCGGCAGTATCGGCATCGCCGATCGCCAGGACAAAGTCCACGCCTTCGTCGGTCGCCAGGGCCACGGCCTCGTCGATCAGCTCGTCTCCCCCATCGCCAACCGAGCCGCAGCGGAAAAGCACGCGCTCGAGCAGAGCTCGATCAACCGAGCCGAGTGCCGCCGAGACGAGCTCATCGCGCGTATGCTTGTCACCGCCCAGCACGACCAGCGCCTTGGTGCCACCGTAGTGAGCGACCAATCGTCCGCACCAGCGAGCCACGTCTCCATCCGCAACAAGGCGCGTCGGCATACCAAACCCATAGTTGACCATTATCCCCACAACCCTTCCGTGCTTTATGGTGGTATCGATCGTTAGGCTCATGCTACGAAGCGAGGTTTTCCGAGCTGTTTCGCACTCTTTAGAGCTGCGTTAAAACCCGATGCGGCCGCACGACCGTACCTGCCAAAAAGGGACAGGTTTTGACGGTGTCCGGACGAGCGGCTATTATCGAACATGTATTCGATAAGAACATGTGTTTGATGGGAGGACGCGTGGGGCACGAGCGTCACACCTATATCTGCATCGACCTCAAGACGTTTTACGCTAGCGTCGAGTGCGTTGACCGTGGGCTTAACCCGCTCACCACCAACCTGGTCGTTGCCGACGAATCGCGCGGGCGCACGACCATCTGTCTCGCTATCACGCAGGCCATGAAAGACCTCGGGATACATAACCGCTGCCGTTTGTTCGAGATTCCCGACGGCATCGACTACATCAAGGCCGTACCGCGCATGCAGCACTATATGGAGGTGTCGGCGCAAATCTACGGCATCTATCTGGAATACGTGAGTCCGCAAGACATTCACGTCTACTCAATTGACGAGTGCTTTATCGACGTGACACCCTATCTGGACCTCTATCACACCGATGCGGAAGGCTTCGCCTGCATGTTGCGCGACGAGGTCCTGGCACGCACCGGCATCACGGCGACGGTCGGCATCGGCCCCAACCTATTCCAGGCCAAGGTTGCACTCGATATCACCGCCAAGCACGTGCCCAGTCGCATCGGAAAACTCGACGACGAGACCTTTCGCAAGGAGATCTGGCCCCATCGCCCCATCACCGACATCTGGGGCATCGGCCCCGGCGTGGCGGCCCGTCTCGAGAAATACGGCGTCTACGATCTGATGGGCGTCGCGGCGCTCGACGAAAACCTGCTTTACGACGAGCTCGGCGTCAATGCCGAGTATCTCATCGACCACGCCTTTGGGCGCGAGCCGACAACCATCGCCGATATTCAGGCCTATCGCCCGCAGGCAACCTCAACAACCACGGGGCAAGTGCTATCGAAAGGCTATGCCTATGAGCAGGCCTACACCGTCTTGCGCGAGATGGTCGACAACGCCGTGTTGGACTTAGTCGATAAGCGCGTGGTCTGCGACAGCATCTCGCTCTTTGTGGGCTACGCGAGCGAACGAGCCGACATACGCCGGCTCGATGCCAGCGGTACAGCGCAATATGTGGACGGATGCGGACACCTACGCTCGAGCACGTCGAGTATCGAACCCACCGCAACCGCCGGCCCCGAGCTCGCGCCCCGTGCGCCCAAGCCCGTCCAGCGCGATGACGAACGGCGGCGCTTGGTGCGTGAGGCGCAGGCAATCGATGGCATCTTTGTGGGAGAGCATGGCGGCAAACCGCGTGGTGGCTATGCCGCACTCTTTGCGCACTCTAACGCCTCGCGAAAGCTGCCCGAGCGTACCAATTCGTTTAAGAAGATCATGGGCTATTTCGATGAGCTCTGGGCGCAGACCGTCGATCCCAAACGACCGGTCAAACGCATCAACCTGGGCTTTGGCAACCTCATGCCCGAGGAATTTGCCACCATCGATCTATTTAGCGATATCGAGGCCGATGAGCGCGAGCGCGACCTGGCGCGCGCCGTCCTGGCCGTGAAGGGCAAGTACGGCAAGAACGCGCTCGTCAAGGGATTAAGCTTCACCGCCGGCGCCACCGCACGCGAACGCAACGATCAGGTAGGAGGACATCGTGCCTAAGCCCCAACAACAGCCGATGCGGCCACCGACGCCTTTTGAACGTCTAGCGGACCCCGAGGGAAGACGTCGCTCCGCCGACCCCAAGCTCACCGCCAACGGCGCCATCCGCGCCGGCCGTGCCGCGCAGTTTATGCCCTTTGCCGCCCTCACGGGATACTACGAGCTTGTGCGCAAACAAGAGATCACTGTTGAGCCCAAATGCGAACTCACAGAAGAAAAAGCCCTCGAGCTTTCGAAAAAGCTCGAGGGCCTCAAACGCGGCGACCTGGTGCGTGTCACCTATTACGATATGTACGGCTATCGTAGCCGCACGGGCATTCTCGACGAAGTGTTACCCGCATTCAAGCTGCTCAAACTCAGGGATATCGCCATCAATTTTGGCGATATCCAAGGCATCGAGCTGCGTGGTCGAGCCTAGCGACGAGAACGCTTGCGCAAGACGAGGGCAATGCCAAGCACTGCGGCAGCTGCAACCAGCAATCCCAAGACCAGCGTGAGGGTCGAGTCGCCAGCGTGAGGCAGCGAGCCGTCCTTCGGAGTCTTCTTAGTGGTCATCGTGACGGTGGTCGCGGTGCTGCTCGGCTGGCCGTTGCCGCCCGTCTGGCTGCCACCAGGCTGATCGCCGCCACCCGGCTGCGAAGGATCGGTGGGTTCCGTCGGATCCGGAGTACCGGGATCAATCGGATTCTCCGAATTCTCCTTGCGCTGGATCCAAACCTGGCAACCATAGAACGGGTTGGCGGTACCAAGGCACAGACCCTGGTTGGTCACCGCAAAGGTGCGCAGACCATGGTTATACGGATCGTTAAAGCCATTGGTCGTCAGCGTTGTAAAGTTCACGCCGTCCTCGGTCACATACATATCAAAGCCACGTTCGGCATCGCGAAGGTAACACATGCACGTAAGCACGCTCTGCAGCTTCTTGAGGTTCTCCTCGCTCAGCAGCTTATCAAATGCATCCTGAATATCGCCCGGCAGCTCGGTGCCATAGGCATCCTCGTACTGCTGCTTCAGGCTCTCGTAGCTATCGAGCATGTCCTGATACTGATCGGCAAAGGACTTGAAGTACGCGATCTCGCTATCGATCTTCTGGACATAAGCGGCGTCGTCTTCAACGTCCGCGGACATCGTCGCGGTCTGATCGCAAAGATCGTCCGTGGCATCCTCTAGCGCATCGTTCAGGTCACCAAAGCCCTTAGCAACCTCGGTCTTCTCGTCGTCGACCTCGACGGCCTCAGCCTTCTCGCCATCGACCTCGACGGCCTCAGCCTTCTCGTCATCGACCTCGGCGGCCTCGTTTGAATCATCGTCCGCAAGCGTGTTCACGGGAACGATGGGGTCGTCAGGCGATTTCTTGTCGAGCAGGTGATTGAGCAGGTCCCTAAGGCGCTGAACCTGAGAGGCCCACTCCTCGGGCGTCATATCGATAATGTCACCATTAGAGAACTGGCCGATCGGCTCAAGCAGGCTCGCGGTATCAAAGGTACCGATATACAGCTTGCCGTCGAACTTCTGCATGCGCCAAATGTACTGGTTCTCGTTTCGGCCAAAGCCCGAAGTCAGGCCGGAAATACCGCCCTCGGGGAACATGTCGGTGCGATCGCCAACGACGAGCTCCATGTTCTCGTCCTTGTCCATGCGATAGATGTTGACCGACTGCTCAAGATTGGCATTCACAAACGAGCAGTCAACGCCGCCCATGCTGCTCTTGCCGCTCTCGTCAGAATTGGACTTATTAAAGAGAATGCGCTCGAGGGCGATCTCCTCGTCGTTATATTCACCGATATAGAGGTAGTCGTTGTAGACGATGAGGTTGGCAGCACCAGAACGGGTGCGGGCAGGATCGATGCCAAAGCAATACTTTGCACCGTCCGCCTCCTGGTCACCGACAATCGGAGTCCACGAATAGCTGCCGTCGGCGTTCTTGTCGCCACGGACCATGGCAAACGACTGCATGGAATTATCATCGGGGGCATTCTCGGGCGTACCGGTGCAGATGGTCGCATAGAGATGGCCATTGTACGAGACCATATCCCAAATGGCGCCGCCGTAGATGCTGTCCTGATAGCGAATCGCCGGATAGTTAAACAGCGTCTCCGAGTTGGCTATCTCGGTGAAGCTCTCCTGGCCCTTCGAGGGGTCAGACGACGTCAGGATTGTCGACACAAACTTACCGGCCGCGTCTTTACCCACGTTGCTGATGACGAGCTGGCCATCATGGACGCACATACCGCGGATACCGGTTGAGATGCCCTGTTTGTAGGCAGCGCCGTAATCCTGCATGCTCGAAAGACCCTGATAGACGACCTTGTACTCATCCGTCTTAGGATCGATCTCATATACAGCAGGCAGACCGCTTTTGCCGCCATTGGTCCTAACGCTGCCGCAGAAATAGAGTTTGCCCTTATAGCTCACGGCATTGCGGAACAAAGGAGCGACGCCGTTGAGCGATTCAGAGAGCAGCAGCTTGGTCTCACCAGTCTTGGTATTGATCTTGACCAAGATGCCGCCGCTGTCCTTGTCGGCCGTGCCGTCCTCCTTCTGCTGTCCGTAGAAGAACGTGCCGTTAAACATGGCCTCCAGCGTCAGACGCATGGTCTCGGCATCAAAGGAATCGCCCAGCGTGCCGTTCATGAGCGTAAGCGTGTTGCCCATCGCCGCATAGCAGGTGCCCACATAAAGCCAGTCACCATAGCTCGCAGCCGCCCACGTGTAGCTCTGGCCGCGATCGCCTTCGTTGTTGGCCGTATTACCATCGGCGCCCGGAACGGCAACGGCACCGTCACCCTGGTAGTCGACGATGCCGTCCGGCTGCGACGTTCCTACCGTAGGATGCGAGAGCTTCTCAAAGGAATACCCATTTCCCGCATTGTAGGTAACGGCACCCGAAGCGTCTTCGGCGTGCGCCGGCAGCGGCGATACCAAGATAGCGGCAAGCGCTGCCACCAAGCCAAGTGTTCCCACTCGTCTCATAAGGTTATAGCCTCCCCTGTCCTAAAGCCCAGTTTTAGCATTCTTCATTTCTGTCCACGGTTAATTGCAATCTGAGCACAGCAATAATCAACGTGTAACTATACATCTGTAATTTTTTGGACGGGTTAACGGATGCTCAATTGGTAGCGAATTCCGCGCAAACCGTCACCAAGCTCCACTTTTGCCGCATCTAAAGGTTATTTTTTGCGCAAATTTTTGGATGCCGATAGTCACCATGGGCAGGAGGCCGGTACCCACCGGAGAGGGGAACGCCTACATTTTCATAACGTAATAGCCCGCGCCCCTCACCGCCGTCTCGAGCGTGTCGCGATCAACCGGGCGCTTCGAGCGCACGCGCGCTGTGTGGTCCGCGTACGTTACCGTTGCCCACACGCCGTCCAGCGCATTGAGGGCATTCTCAACGTTTTGAGCACAGCCATCGCAGCTCATGCCGCCGATGAGCAACTCATCGCTATAGGGGTAGTGGGACGGATCGGTATCCGTCACAACAACCTTTTTGGCCTTCTTGCCGCTCGCGCCATCGCTGCAACAACTCTTCCCGTGTGTCGAAGCGACAATGCGCCGCAGGCCAAAGAACATCCCAACGACAATCACGGCAAGCACAATGAGATTCGCAGGGTTGAGCAAGTCACTCATGCGTTCCCCTTTCAAGTGGCCCTATCTAGATACCCCCATGGGGTGTCCCCATCTTAACCCAAAAACATGTCCGTTCGGTCAATTAGTTTCCCTGTTCAAACTTTTTAGTTGACCAAGGCTTACTTTCGTGTATAAGTTTTCCTAGGCTAACAGTGAGGACCAGAAGGATCGCCGTGACTCGAACCATAGACATTCCAACGTTTCAGGCAGCGGTCGTGCGCAACTGCTCCCCTACGCTCGCAGGTATCAAGCCAGCTTCGCTCTTTACCTATCCCGGCGTTTACGCCAACCAAAACGGAAAACTCGGCATCGCTCAAATCGAAGAGCGACGCTCTCGCCTGCTCGCCGTCATAGCCCAATGCAACCGCGAGCTCCAGCCGCTCGGGATCCATATGAGAGTTTTGGTCTGGCGCCCCTGCGGAGCGCTCATCTATGTGTACCGCCCTGCGGACCTTATGCGATATCTCTCCGACCCCCGCGCCGCGACGGCGCTTGTCGCCGAAGGCTACGATGTCCACAACCTGCCCGCATCCCTGGTGCATCTCGCCGCGCGCATCACGCTGGCAAGCAGCAATGCCGCAGAAAGCGCCTATGACGGCAGTGTCTGCGCACTCGCGCGAAATAGGCACTGCGATACGGGGTGTATGTGCGAGTTCCCCCACGAAATTGGCTATTTTTTGGGCTATCCCTACGAAGATGTCCATCAGTTTATCGTCCAGCACGGCGAAAACTATAAGATCTTTGGCGCATGGAAGGTATACACAAACGTTGAGCAGGCGCTCACGACCTTCGATTCCTATCGCGCATGCACGCAATACCTTACCTACATCTATCAACAGGGTTGCACCCTGGGACAACTTGTCCAGGCAACCCGATAGAGCATACAAATCGCGGCCGCACGCCGCACAACCGAAAGGAAAACATATGAGCAAGATCGCAGTCGTCTACTGGAGTGGCACGGGCAACACCGAGGCCATGGCAAACCTCGTCGCCGAGGGCGCAACCGATGCCGGCGCCGAGGCAGAGGTCATCTCCTGCGCCGACTTCTCCGCAGACAAGGCCGCCGGCTATGACGCCATTGCCTTCGGCTGCCCCGCCATGGGTTCCGAGGAGCTTGAGTATGACGAGTTCCAGCCTATGTGGGACGAGGTCAAGGAGACCCTCGGCGATAAGAAGGTCGTCCTCTTTGGCTCCTACTCGTGGGCCGAGGGCGAGTGGATGGACAACTGGAAGGCCGATGCCGACGAGGCGGGCGTCAACGTCGTCGATTCCGTCATTTGCTACGATGCGCCCGACGATGAGGGCGAGGCGGCCTGCCGCGCCCTTGGAGCCGAGCTCGCCTAGCGGCAATGAGCTCCGCCCGCAACGCGCTCTGCACCAAAACACATTCGCGTCCCAACAAAAACGGGAGCTGAATCACATCCAGCTCCCGTTTTCTGCTATGTCAGTCATATAAAGCGGCTACGAGATATTGCCCAAGAACGCCTTGGTGCGCTCGCTCTTAGGATGGTCGAAGACCTCGCTCGGCGTACCCTCTTCCACGATAACGCAGCCGTCCATAAAGACCACGCGGTCGGCGACATCGCGGGCAAAGCCCATCTCGTGCGTCACCACGATCATGGTCATACCGTCACGTGCCAGGTCGCGCATGACGCCAAGAACGTCGCGGACAAGCTCGGGGTCGAGTGCCGACGTGGCCTCATCAAAGAGCATCACGTGCGGGTTCATCGACAGGGCGCGGGCGATCGCCACGCGCTGCTGCTGACCGCCCGACAGCTGGCTCGGCATAAAGTCGATACGCTCGGCAAGGCCGACCTTGGTCAGCTCCTCGACGGCGATCTTCTCGGCCTCTTCCTTGCTGCGCTTGAGCACCTTTTGCTGCGCGAGCATGACGTTCTTTTTGACCGACAGGTGCGGGAACAGGTTGAACTGCTGAAACACCATGCCCAAGTGCGTACGCACCTTATTGAGGTCAACGCCCTTGGCGCACACATCCACGCCCTCGACGACAATCGAACCACTCGTGGGATGCTCTAGACGATTGATGCAGCGAAGCATCGTCGACTTGCCCGAACCCGAAGGGCCCAGAACGACAACGACCTCGCCCTTGTGCACATCAAGGTCGATGTCGCGTAGGACCACATTATCGCCAAAGGCCTTCTGGAGATTCTTGATGCTGACGACGACCTCGTTCGAGTTATTGGTTTCGCTCATAATAGAACCTCCTTACAGACCGGCGATATAATCGGCGGGCGTCGCGACGACCTGTCCGGCACTCTTGGTGGGACGCTTCTTTTTGGCTTCGGCCGTCCCCAGAAGTCTCGCCTCAAGACCACTCACCAAGCGCGCAAGCGGCAGGGTGATGACCAGGTAGAACAGGGCGGCAACCACATACGGCGTGATGGACCCCGTCGTGGCAACGATGGTGCGGGCGTTCATGACGATCTCGACCACGCCCACGGCGGCGAGCAGCGACGTATCCTTGTAAAGCAGGATAAACTCGCTGGTCAGCGTAGGCAGGACATTGCGGAACGTCTGCGGAATCATAACGTAGAGCAGCGTCTGAAAGGCATTCATGCCCAGCGAGCGAGCGGCCTCGTTTTGGCCCTTGGGAATCGACTGAATACCGGCACGGAAAATCTCGCACAGGTACGCAGACGAGTTCATGGCCATGACGATAACGCCCAGCACATAGTCGTCAACCTTGACGCCGGCCAGCGGCAGGCCAAAGAACGCGATGTAGATCTGCAGGAACGCCGGCGTACCGCGGATGATATTCACATAGATGCCGGCAAGACAACGAAGGATACGCGACTTGGAAATGCGCATGAGCGACAGCGCAAAGCCAAAGGGAATGGCCAGCGGAAATGCCACGAGCACGATCGAGAGCGACATAAGGAAGCCCTTAAAGACGATCGGCAGGCTTTGGACCAAAATGACCGGGTTTAAGAACAGGCGCAGGAACATATTGGAGTTCCAGGCCTCGACCCACGGTTGCTCCTTAAGATCGGCCAGGAAGTTATCGAATGCCGTCACGCCCTTGATCTCGACGGAAGGAATCTTGGAAATCTTCTTGGTCGAACCGTCGGCGAGTGTATAGGTGCCGCTAAAGGCCTCATCGCCGCCCTCGACGGGAAACGTCACGCCGTAAACCTCGACACGGAAAAAGCCGCCGGCAGGCGCCGTCTCGCCAAAGTCGATCTTGAGCGTCTGGCCGTCAGCCTTGCATGTGGGCTTCATGGGCGTACGATCCATGAGGTCCTCGCCCGAGAGCATCGTCAATCGCGTGTCATCGGTACCAAACGTCGTGCCGTCGACAAACGTCAGCGAAAGACCGCTCAGCTCCTCGTCGGCATCGGCCTGAACCTCCCAGGTAATGCGCGTCTCGGTGCCGCCGACCACAGCGCTGCCCGAACCGGTATTGGGTCGGGCGGTAATCTTTGCGGTCTCAAGCGCCTGGGCGGTCGTGGGCACGCAGGCCCCCGCGCATACCAGGGCGAGCGCCACAGCCAGGGCACAGGCCAGCTTTTGGAGCATCGAGGGCAGTGGAAAACGCTGCTCAGCGGCCCCTTTGTTCAGTCGAGACAAGGTGGCTCCTATCGTAGAAGTTGCCGGCAAAACGAGACGGATACGCTCTCCGTCAAGAGAAGCGCAAAGGCCCTCTCCGCCAAAACGGAAAGGGCCCGCGCGCAATCAAGTAGCAATTTTACTTGATATTGTACTTAGCCATGAGGGCGTCGACGGTACCGTCGTCGGTCAGATCCTTGATGGCCTGGTTGATGTCGTCCTTGAGCTTGGTGTTGCCCTGGTTGATGGCGATGGCGTACTCCTCGCCGGTGCTGATCTGCTTGATGGTCTGGCAGGTGTTGAACTGCTCGGCGGTCAGCTGGCTGGCAACGGAGCGATTGGTGACTACGGCGTCGCCCTTATCGGACTGCAGGGCGCTGAAGCACTCGGTAGCATCCTTGTAGGGGACGATCTTGGCCTTGGGGAAGTTCTCCTGGGCAAAGGCCTCGGCGGTCGAGCCAGACTGGACGATGATGGTAGCGTCGGCGCTGTTGAGCTTCTCGCTGTAGTTGTCGGCCGTGATGTCGGTGTTATCGACCTTGGTCACGATAGCCTGATCGTCCATGTAGTAGGAATCGGAAAAAGTGACTTCCTTCTCACGCTCGGGCGTGTCAGTGATAGCCGCGATGGCGACGTCGTACTTGGCGCCCGAAGCAACGCCGGGGACGAGCGTGTCGAAGTCGTTGTTGACGTACTCGACATCCAGGCCCAGCTTGTCGCCAATAGCCTTGATGAGCTCAAGGTCAAAGCCCTGATAATCGCCGTTGTCATCCTTGTACTCAAACGGAGCGTACTCGGCAGAGGTGCCGACGGTCAGCGTACCGTCCTTGACGAGCGCGTACTCCTTGGAGCCGTCGACCTTCTCGACCTTAGCGTCGTCAGAGCTGCTGGAACCGGCATCAGAACCAGAGGTGGCGTTGGACGAGCCGCAGCCCGTCAGTGCGAGGGCGAGCGCCATGGCGCCCGTGGCGGCAAATGCGCCAAGCTTCTTGAGCTTCATAATCAGTCTCCTTCCGGTGACCCCGTTTGATTCAGAGGTCTGCAAAAACTGATGGCTATTATGCACCCGCTTGGGAGAATCTGCAATTAGAAAACTGATTGAAACAAACCCATAACGTGAATGGAACACTCCACTTTGTGACAGTCATTACTGCTGCAACGACCTTAACAGTTTGATTTCAGCCGCATAACCTGCAAGTTCGTTCGGTGTCTCCAAAATAAATGGCAATGCGCGCAAGCGGCCATTCGATACAATATTCTGCATAACCTGCATACCGCCGCCAAACTCTTCACTACCCAGATAGCCCTTACCGATGCACTCGTGACGATCTTTATGGGCGCCACAGGGGTTCTTCGAATCGTTGATATGTATGGCATGCAAGCGGCCGATACCCACCACGCGGTCGAACTCGTCGAGTACGCCGTCCAGATCATGAATGATGTCGTAGCCGGCATCGCTCACATGGCAGGTGTCCAAACACACGCCCAGCTTGGCCGACAGCTCGGGGCGCTCGGCAGCAACGCCCTCGATGATGAGCGCCAGTTCCTCAAAGGTACGGCCCACCTCGGTACCCTTACCGGCCATGGTCTCGAGCAGCACCGTCGTCTGCTGGCCCTCAAACATCACCTGGCACAGGGTGTCGACGATCATCTGAATGCCGGCGTCGGAGCCCTGCCCCACATGCGCGCCGGGGTGGAAGTTGTAGTAGTTGCCGGGCAGCGCCTCCATGCGCCGCAGGTCCTCCGCCATGGCCTCCAGGGCAAACTCGCGCGCCCGCTCTTTGGCCGAGCAGGGGTTGTAGGTATACGGGGCATGAGCAACGAGCGGGCCAAAGTCGTTTTGCTCCATAAGCTCGCGCAGGGCCGCCACGTCATCCATGTCAAGGTCTTTCGCCTTGCCGCCGCGCGGGTTGCGCGTAAAGAATGCAAAGGTGTTGGCGCCAATGGATAGCGCCGTCTCCCCCATCGCCCGATAGCCCTTCGTCGTCGAAAGATGGCACCCAATCGTCAGCATCTCCAGCTCCCCCTCATCAGTTGCGGTGAAATAGTTCCTGTTTGGCCCCTATTCTGCCGCAAACAGGAACTATTCCACCGCAACTTATAAAAGGGGCATCAGGGATGCGGGTCGCCAAGCACTACGGCTACGGTCGCCAGCGTCATGATCCCCTATGCGTCAGCGCCAAGTCCTAGAGGGCTAGACGGATTGCATCGATAATGCGCGCGCAACGCTGTGTGGCGGCAAGGGGCATGACGGGACTCTCGAGTTTCCCCGCCCGGATGAGCTGGGTCGCATGCTGGATTTCGCCGTAGAAATCATCAACCTCAAACGGGGCATTTATTTCGAGCATTCGTCCGTCGGAATACTTCACATGGGCGAGCTCGGGGCGATGGAGGCGCTCGATTTCCAACGAGCCCCGCTCGCAGACAATCGTTAAGCGGCTTTCATATGCTGCCTTGCCGTCGCACGCCATATGAATGGGTATGCCGCCGACGCTCATATGAATCTCATCGGCCCAATCCACGCGGCCGCCCGATACGTCACGCCAGCGAACTTCACAAGACGAAACATCGCACGCACCCGCAAGCAGATCCTCAAACCACCCGACCGCATAGCAGCCCATGTCATATAGACAGCCACCCTGCAACGGATCGAGCAGATAACTCGAAGGGGACTCACCATAATCAAGTTTTTGCACGCTTTCGATCGAGACGATGCGGCCGAGGTCGCCCGACGCAAGCAAGTCCTTCACGCGAGCATGCATCGGACAAAACCGATTTTTCATCGCCTCCATAAACGGCACACCGCACTCGCGGGAAACGGAGGTGATCGCACGGGCCTCTTCTTCATTCAAAACGGCCGGCTTTTCGCACAGCACGGCCTTTCCCGCGCGCAGCGCCCGACAGACCCAATGCGCATGCATGCCATGTGGAAGAGCCAAGTAGATTGCGTCGACATCGGGGTCGGCAATCAGCGCATCATAAGCCGCATCACCACTATCGTCAGCCGTGGCATAACTGTGCGCGGCATCAATCGAAAACGCCCTGCAAAACTCCTCAACATGCGAAGGAGTGCGACCGGCGGCAGCCACAAGCCGTGCCCTGTCCACCTCCTTGAGCGACGATGCAAATCGATGCGAAATGTTCCCAGCGCCCAAAACGCCCCAACGAACCTCACGCAAATCATCACATGAATCCCGATGGCCCACGACAGCCCCCTTCAGTTGCGGTGGAATAGTTCCTGTTTTGCCCCTATTCTGCCGCAAACAGGAACTATTCCACCGCAAGTTATAAAAGGGGCATCAGGAGCGCGTTTTGCAAAAGGCTTTAAGTGCGGCCGTTACGGGGCCAGGCTGGAAACGTCGGCGCACATCGTCGAGACGTTCGGGAATATCGATGTGCTGCGGGCAGTGACGCGCGCATTTGCCGCACTTGACGCAGTTGCTCACCAGCTTGGGCTCGTTCGTCCGCACCGCGCTCGCCGTAAAGTATTGAGACAGCCCCGTAAACCAACTATGCGCATAGCTCGCGTTGTAGGCGCCAAAGCAGCCGGGAATATTGATACCCTTGGGGCACGGCATGCAGTAGCCGCACCCCGTACAGGGCACGCGATTCGATTTCTCAAACTCTCCCAGCACGCGTGCGATGGTATCGAGCTGCTCTGTCGTCATCGAATCCGGCAGTGCGCGATCCGCCAATGCCGCGTTCTCGTCCACCTGCGCGGTATCGGTCATGCCCGAAAGCAGCATCGTGACTTGAGGATGGTTCCACACCCACGAAAGGCCCCAAGCAGCCGGCGTCTTCAGGTACGGATCGCGTACGTCATCGAGCACGGCGCGGGCCCGCGGAGGCAGCTTGCCCGCCAGGCGTCCACCCAAAAGCGGTTCCATCACAAACACCGCGAGCCCGCGCTCGGCGGCTGCCATGAGTCCCGCCGTTCCCGCTTGGTAGCGCTCTCCGGCATAGTTGTACTGGATCTGGCAAAAATCCCAGTCATACGCGTCAAGCATCATGAGGAAATCCGCCGCACCGCCGTGGTACGAAAAACCTATCTGGCGAATACGCCCCGTGGCCTTTTGGCGTGCAATCCAGTCCTCGATACCCAACGCTACCACGCGCTCCCACTGCGCGGGCGAGGTGATGTTGTGCATGAGGTAGTAGTCGATATGGTCAGTCCGCAAACGGCGCAGCTGCTCGTCAAAAAAGCGGTCGAAATCCTCCGCACATTTGCACGAAGCGTGCGGCAACTTGGTCGCGAGCAAAATCTGGTCGCGCAGACCCAGGCGCTCAAGCGAAGCTCCCACACAAGCTTCGTTACCGGGGTAGAGATAGGCCGTGTCCAGATAGGTTATCCCTTGCTCCACCGCACGGGAAATGATGGCATCGGCCGTCTTCGCATCGGGATGTCCCGGCGCACCGGGAAACCTCATGCAGCCCAGACCCAGAGCGGATATTCGGTTACCACTTTTGGGGTCAACACGGTATTGCACGGCCCCTCCCTTCGCCATCAGCGCCCCGGCAAGGCGAAACACAATGGTCACGCAGCCGAAACATCGTGGAATCGCAATCGAGAATGTATCGTAACGTAGCAGAAATCGAGCCGTCACGACACCGCTTTAACATCAGCAAAAAGCCCGATGAAAGGAGGCAAGCGTGACCACGCGTGAGAACGCCCCTACCCCGGCGAGCAGTACATCCTCTCGGTCGACCGCTATCAGATCGAGGTCATGGACCATCTAGACGAACTTCCCGCCACAGGCGCTGTCATCTTCTGCACCTTCCCCAAGGTGCGCGATGGCGTCGGATACCCTGCGCGTGTTTTTGCGATCTGTCCCGCGGCATAAGCGCACAGTGCAATAGTTTCTTTTTCATAACAGCAGCCCCACGCGCTTACCAAACGCCCCGGCGACATACAATCCATCAGGCGCCCCTTACGCGGGCGCCTTTTATATGGGGAGATGATTCGCATGCAGATCAACAAGGTCGCCTTTATCGGCAAGGGCGGCGTCGGCCTGCTCTACGGCAGCATGATTGCCAGGGCGCTCGGCAACGACGCCGTCGAATACGTTATGGACGACGCCCGTTTCGAGCGTCACGCAGGCGACGCCCTTACGGTCAACGGCAAGCCCTGTGCGCTCAAGTCCGTCCGCGCCAGCGAGGCAACGCCCGCCGATCTGGTCATTCTCACGGTCAAGACGACTGGACTCAACCAAGCACTCAAGACTATGGAGCGCGTCGTGGGACCCAATACGCTCATCGCCTCGCTGTGTAACGGCATTACGAGCGAGCAGAAGATTGCCGAGCGCTTTGGCTGGGATCATACCGTTCTTGGTATTTGCCAGGGCATGGACGCCGTGTTCCTCAACGGAGAGCTCACCTTTACCAATGCGGGCGAAATCCGCTTTGGCGCGGCGGCCGGCACCGAGCTCGCAACCGTCACCGCCATCGACGAGCTCTACACGCGCTGCGGCATCGCCCATACCGTCGAGAGCGACGTTGCGCACCGCATGTGGGCCAAACTCATGCTCAACGACGGCATCAACCAGACGTGCATGGCCTACGGCGGGACCTACGGAAGCGCCACGGAGCCGGGCTCCGAGCAGCGTCGCTGCTTTGTTTCTGCCATGCGCGAAACGCTTGCGGTCGCCAACGCCGAGGGCATTGAGCTGACCGAGGCAGACCTGACGCAGATGGTGCACCTCATCGAGGGAATCGACCCCACCGGTATGCCCTCGATGGCGCAGGACCGCATCGCGCAACGAAAAACCGAAGTCGAGGAGTTCGCGGGCACCATTTGCCGCCTGGCCGTCAAACACGATATCCAAGTGCCGCAAAACGATTGGCTCTACCAGAGGATTCGCGAAATAGAAAGCAGCTGGTAGTGCTCGGCACACTGCAGCCAACAAACCCAATGGCAAAGCCGCCGCAAGGGGCACTCCCCTCGCGGCGGCTTCCTTCTTCATCTTTGGCCAAAAATCGGCTTCACAACGGTTAGATCCGCGACTCCGACGCCTGGTCCTCATCGTCGCGACAAAGGACTACACCCGCACTTCCCAGCAGTGCGGCCGCGACCAACGCACTGACCACGATAGAGGCAGCCCCACAAGACCCCTGCATGCCCGCAACGAGCGCGGCCGTAGGACCAAGGCAGCCAAGCACCAATGCGACGGCGGCAATGGCAATATCTCGAGCGTTCACAAGACCACTTCCTCCACGAGAAAGACCTTATTTCTCATGAACTAGTGTGCCCCGCGCCCATATGCGCGACGTACCGTCACGGTAAGGGCTCTGTTAGCTCAAACGCATACATAGAACGGGCGTCCTTACGTTGCCCTAAAGCTCGGTAAAGACGCCCATCCGCCAAATATCCGTGATGCAGAAAAATTACCAGCCAGTGTAGTAGTCGGTGGTTCCGGCTGCGCAGCCGGAGTCATAGACCTTGCACTCGCCCTTGGAACCGGTAAACGTGGAGCCCTGAGCTTTATCACCCGCGGCCACGACGTAGTAGCCATCGGAATCGCGCCAAAAGCCCTCGGAATCCTGCGTCCATTCGCCCGTGCGGTGGTGATACAACACGTTGCTGCTGTAATAAGTCTCGCGGCGGCCGTTATAGTTATTGACGCCGCTCGAGCGCGTCAGGCCCGAGCCGTTCGCGTAATACGCAGCGGACGTGTAAGACGAGCCGGAGCCGGCGTTGTAATACGAAGTCTGAACGGCCTCAGCGGCCTCGGCTTCGGCTGCGGCAGCCTCGAGCGCCTCGCGCTTGGCATCCTCAAGCGTGGAGCGAAGCTCGTCGAGCTCGGTCGACTTGGCGTCGACCTCCCCCATCGTCAACAGGCTACCCGCACCGTCGATGCAGCCCTGCAACACAGCGCGCTCGTCATCGGTAGCATAGTCGCCATACATATTCATAATGATCTGAGCGCGCATCTCCAGGGAATCGCGCTTTGCCCCCATCGAGGCGTTCCACTCCTGCATAGAGCCATAACCGTCGCCGCGGTAGTCGACGGGCTGCACCAGCGTCGCCTCGGACGGCGTAGATCCAACCGTATCGGATAGTGTTGCCGCGTGGGCATCAGTTGCGCCGGCGCCCGCCAAAAGTGCCACGGTCAGAGCGGCGGAAAGGGCGGCGGCTTTCGGTTTTCGTGAATCGATCCTCATGTAGCTGGAAACCTCCGTAGTGCGTTTTTTGCTGCGTTTGAGCTGCGTGTGATTCGATCGCGCTGCATAGTACCCCGAGCAAATCGCGACCTGCGGTTTTACTCAAAAGGCGCACGTCAATTGCGTAAAACTCACATCCTCTCAACAGGAGTTTTCCACATCTCGATTGCATAAAGCATGCCAAAAACCCTGTAACAGCGCCCTTCCTATGCAAAAAAGGCGCCTGTGCAACCATTGTTCGCACAGGCGCCTTGAGCAGGCATTTTATGCAGTTATACCTATCGAGTCGCAAGGGGTCCTTGCACAAGTCGCCTTACTCGTCCAGCGCGGCGAAGGCCTGCTTCAGATCCCAAATGATGTCCTCGGCGTTCTCGGTACCGATGGAAAGACGAATCGTGGAGGGCGTGATGTTCTGCTCAGCGAGCTCCTCGGCAGAGAGCTGGGAGTGCGTGGTGGTAGCCGGGTGCACGACGAGCGACTTGACGTCGGCCACGTTGGCGAGCAGCGAGAACACCTGCAGATGATCGATGAACTTCCAAGCTGCCTCCTGGCCACCCTTAATCTCAAAGGTAAAGATCGAGGCACCGCCGTTGGGGAAATACTGCTTGTAAAGCTCATGGTCGGGGTGCTCGGGCAGGCTCGGGTGGTTCACCTTGGCGACGTGGCTGTCACCAGTCAGGAACTCAACGACCTTCTTGGTGTTCTCGACATGACGGTCAACGCGCAACGACAGAGTCTCGGTGCCCAGGAGCAGGACCCAGGCGTTGAACGGGCTGATGCAGGCGCCCTCGTCACGCAGCAGGATAGCGCGGACATAGGTCGCGAAGGCGGCGGGACCGGCAGCCTCGGCAAACGAAACACCGTGGTAGGAGGGGTTGGGCTCAGCGATCTGGGCGTACTTTCCGCTCGCCTTCCAATCGAAGTTACCGCCGTCGACAATCACACCGCCCAGCGAGGTACCGTGGCCGCCGATGAACTTGGTTGCGGAGTGGACGACGATGTTGGCACCATGCTCCAGCGGACGGAACAGATACGGGGTGCCGAAGGTGTTGTCGACGACAACCGGCAGACCGTGCTTCTTGGCGATCTCGGAGATGGCGTCGATGTTGGGGATGTCGGAGTTGGGGTTGCCGAGCGTCTCGAGATAAATGACCGTGGTGTTGTCCTTGATGGCACCCTCGACCTCTTCCAGGTTATGGGCATCGACAAACGTGGTCTCGACGCCAAACTGGGAGAGCGTATGCTCCAGCAGGTTGTAGGAGCCACCGTAAATGGTCTTCTGAGCCACCACGTGGTCGCCGGCCTGGGCAAGAGCCTGCAGGGTATAGGTGATGGCAGCAGCGCCAGAGGCGACGGCAAGACCTGCCACGCCACCCTCGAGTGCGGCGATACGGTCCTCGAAGACGCCCTGGGTGGAGTTGGTCAGACGGCCGTAGATGTTACCGGCGTCGGCAAGACCAAAGCGGTCGGCGGCGTGCTGGGAGTTGCGGAACACATAACTCGTGGTCTGGTAGATAGGCACGGCACGGGAGTCGGATGCAGGGTCGGCGCCCTCCTGGCCAACGTGCAACTGCAGGGTATCGAAACCAAAGGTGTGCTCGGGATTGTTGATGAACTGGCTCATGATGATCTCCTTGATCGAACAAAAGTAAATAAATTAGAGAGAAGTAAGTCGCTGTCTCCTGATCACGCCAACGGGCGCAAACAGGAGCCCGGCATTCGTCTTGGCAAGCAATTCATATGCGGGCCTCCTTTCGCATCCCGGTTCCGTGGTTGGCTTAATTACCTACCGCCTTTGTGTGTTTTGAATAGTACGGGCATTGCTTCGCTCGGTCAATCACTTAAAAGCGCTAACCTGTTATCGGTTTTTTAGATAACAATCGAAAGGACGGATGCCGATGACCCTCCAGCAGCTTCGCTTTTTGATCGCCGTGGCAGAGTCCGGTTCGATCAACGCCGCAGCTCAGCGCCTCTATACCGCACAGTCCAATATCTCCAACGCCGTCAAAAGCCTGGAACAGGAACTCCATATCGAAATCTTTACGCGCTCTAGCCGCGGTGTTGCACTCACCAACGACGGCACCGAGCTTTTGGGTTATGCACGCCAGGTCGTAGAGCAGGCCGACATGCTCGAGGCCCGCTACGAGGACGGCGGTACACCTCGGGCCCGCCTTGCCATCTCGGCCCAACACTACGCGTTTTCGGTCGAGGCCTTTGTCAACGTAGTCGAGCGCTGCCGCGACAGCAAGTTCGAGTTCATCATGCGCGAGACCACCACATCGCAGATCATTGATGACGTCCGTGCGTTTCGCAGCGATATCGGCATCCTCTATCTGGACGACTTTAACGCCCGCGTTCTGCAGAAGGCTTTTGCCGATGCCCGCGCAAGCTTCCACCCCCTATTCGACGCGACGGTCCACGTCTTCATTAGCGAGCGCCACCCGCTCGCCCGCCGCCCTCAGCTGTCCCTTGCCGACCTCACGCCCTATACGCGCTACAGCTTTGAGCAGGGAACCTCAAACTCCTTCTATTACGCCGAGGAACCTTTTAGCTATATCCCTTGCGACCGCAACATACGAATCTCGGACCGCGGAACACTTACTAACTTACTTATCACGTCGAACGGTTACACCCTGTCGACCGGCGTCCTCTCCAATGAAATGCAATGGGGTATGGCATCGATCCCGTTAGCAGACGCCCCAACGATGCACGTAGGCTATATCATGCACGACGAGCGCAAGCCCTCTCCCCTCTTGCAGCAATACCTCGATGAGCTCAACCGCATCATCCATGCCAACTAACTGTCGGAAGACGGGGTAGAAATCATAGATTGCTAGCCCCCGGCGGGCATGGCGCTACAATGGTCACTCGCACGAAACATACCCAACGAAAGGAACCATGTGAAGGTCATCATCTATACCGACGGCTCGGCCCGATCAAATCCGGGACGCGGCGGCTACGGCGCCGTGCTCAAATACACCAACCCCGCCGGCAAGACCTTCACCTCCGAGCTTTCGCGCGGTTACGCCAAGACCACCAACAACCGCATGGAGCTCATGGCGGTCATCGTGGCGCTCGAGGCACTCAACCGCCCCTGCGAGGTCGAGGTCCATTCCGATTCGCAGTACGTCGTCAACGCCTTCAACAAGCACTGGATTGACGGATGGAAAAAACGCGGATGGAAAACCGCCAACAAGCAGCCCGTCAAGAACCGCGACCTGTGGGAGCGCCTGCTCGCCGCCAAGAGCAAGCACAAAGTGGAGTTCATCTGGGTTAAGGGTCACGCCGGTCACGAGCTCAACGAGCGCTGCGATGAGCTCGCCACCACGGCGGCCGACGGCAGCAACCTCGATATCGACACCGGCTTCAACGAGAGCGACCTGTAATAGCGTTTTCGCGCAGCTTTATATCCCCACGCGCTACACTCATCCTGTAGACCAAACAACGCAAGGGGGACGTATGCTGCGCATCGCGACCATCGGCACATCCATGATTACCGACGACTTTATCCAGGTCGTCAACGCCAACGACCAAGCCGCGTTTGTGGGCACGCTCTCGCGCAATGCAGATCGCGGTGCTGCCTTTACCGCCGAGCGCGGCGGCGAGCGTAACTTCACCGCACTTGACGAGCTTGCGTCCGCCGACGACGTCGACGCCGTCTACATCGGCAGCCCCAATGCGCTCCACTACGAGCAGGCGCTCGCCTGTATCGCCGGCGGCAAGCACGTTATCGTCGAAAAGCCTTTTTGTGCCACCGAGGCACAGGCGTTCGAGGTCTTTCGCGCAGCCGAGGCGGCGGGCGTCGTAGCCCTCGAGGCCATGCGCCCGCTCCATGACCCCGCTTTCCACGCCATCGAGGACGCCCTGGGTGAGATTGCCCCCATCCGCCGCGCCTCATTGCGCTTTGGCAAGTATTCCTCGCGCTACAACGAGATTCTCGCGGGACGCGCCACCAATATCTTCGACTGCAATATGGCCTCGGGTTCCCTCATGGACATTGGTGTCTACACCGTTGAGCCCATGGTCGAGATCTTCGGCATGCCCTCCGGCCTTACGAGCATGGCTACTCTGCTCGACCCCACCACGCAAGAGCTCACCCATGGCCCCATCGATGGCTGCGGTTCCATCCTCGCCAGCTACGGCGGTGGCCGTATCTCCGTCGAGCTCGCGCACTCCAAAATTACGAATGACCTACTGCCCTCGCAGATCGAAGGCGAGCGTGGCACTATCCAGATTGACCATCTGCCCACGCCCCGCAACGTCCGCATCGACTATCGCGGCGACGTCGTACGCGGCTCGGCGACCGAGGCGCCGCGCGAACAGAGCGACAACGGCCGCGTGCTCGACCTGCCCAAATCGAGCAACACCATGGAATACGAACTCGCAGACTTTATCACCGCCATCGGCGGCATCGATAACGTCAAGGAAGAGATTTGGGAGACCCCGGCGGGACGTCACGAGCTTGGCCACTACCGCGATGTCACGCTCGTCTCACTGCGCATCATGGATGCCGTGCGTCAGCAGGCGGGTATCGCCTTCCCCGCTGACTCTAACAAGCAGGCATAGCGATGGGTTTTTTCGACAAGCTTTTCTCGGGCGTCACCGGCGGCAGCCGCGAACCCCAAAAGCCCTCTGGCGTCGAGCTTGAGCTGCGCCGTAGGCTCACCGTGCTCGCAAGCGACGAGGCCACTCAAGACGCCCCGCAGCGCTATTTCCTGCGGTGGGAGGGACAGGTCCAGGGCGTCGGTTTCCGCTTCACCAACACCAACCTCGCGCAGGCACGCGCACTCACCGGCTGGGTGCGTAACATGGAAGACGGCTCAGTCGAGATGGAGATACAGGGAGCTCCGGCAAGCATCCTATCTCATCTCGAGGCGCTTCATGCCTCCTACGAGCGCATGGGAACGCGTTTTCGCCTCGTAGACGCCCAGGTCCGAACCCCACTTGCCAATGAAGACGGTTTCAGTCCTCATTATTAGTATTGTGTGCTAAATACGGTATCATTTACCTACGACCGTTAATAGAAAAGAGGCGAGGCGCATGGCGGTGCAAAGAAGGAATACCAGGCAGCGAAAGCTGGTTCTTGACGCCGTGCGCCAAAGCTATAACCATCCCACCGCCGACGAAATCTACAACGTCGTGCGGACGCAGGATGACAAAATCAGCCGCGGTACGGTCTACCGCAATCTCAATCTCTTGGCCGACGCCGGCGAGATCCTCTCCATCAAGACGCCGGGCGGCAGCCGCTTCGATCGAACGATCGAGCCGCATGCGCATATCATCTGCACCTCGTGCAGCCGCGTCATCGACGTACCGCTCCCCTTCGATGCCCAGCTCGACGCCAAGGCGTCCGAGCAAATCGGCTGGCACGTCACGTCGCACTACACCATCTTCGAGGGTCTCTGCCCCGACTGCCGGTAGATGTTTGGGACATGCCTTAAATCCACCTTTCCGCACTTTGCAGCAAAAAGTAGATTTCTAGACACGTCCCAGATATCTACTCGGCGAGCAGACGACGTAGCTCTTCTTCGACCGTGCGCACGTAGCGGACGCGGTCGTTGATGCCGCGCATGGTGGGGTTGCAGCTCTCCATCAGATAGGGATGGCCCACGACGTTGAGCATGTCGCGATCGTTCTCATTGTCGCCAAACGCCATCATCTCATCGGGCGAAATCCCCAGGGCACGACCGTAATCGGCAAGCGCGGAGCCCTTGCCCGAACCGAAACCGATAAAGTCCGTCCATTCGGTTCCCGACGTCATCACATCGACACGGTCGCTAAAGAGGCGCTCGAAATACTCCAGGGCCGCCGGCTGATCCACCTCGGGCGTCTGGAAGGCAATCTTAATGACGTCCTCGTCGATGTCCTCGGGACGATCGACCACCGCCACATCGCAGTGGACCTCATAGCGCAAATGGTCGACGAACGCATCGTTGCCGCTCATGGTGTAGAGGTGCCCCTCACACGAAAGGGTCACGTCGGCATGGGGATACGTAACCACGGCATTCGCGATATCCATAGCAAGGCTACGCTCCATGGAACGCTTGACAACGGCACGCCCCTCGCTCATCACCAGGGCTCCGTTTTCGCATACATAGGCGAGCTCATCGGCCACCGGGGCAAACAGGTAGCGCAAGCTCGCATATTGACGGCCGCTCGCCGGCATAAACACGATACCGCGACGATGCAGCTCATCGATAAGTTCAAAGGCCTCGGAACGCGGCTCGCGCTCCCCCGGATGCAGCAACGTGCCGTCCAAATCGCATGCAATCAGCTTGATTCCCTCAAGACCCATATGCTTTCCCCCAAAGCACCTCATCAACAGTAAGACGGACTTTGAATAGTTGCCTCTCAAAGTCCGTCTTACTCATACGCACGTTAACCGCGCGCCTTCTTTACGATCGTAAAGTCGGGAGCCATACTCACGACGACATCCGCCGCGCTCGATGCAAAGCGTCGGCTGGCATCGAGCTCGCGTGTGACCACCGAGAGCCGAACACCCTCGACACCCCGGAGTATGCGGCCCAAAACAGGCTGCACCGGCGTATACATGCGCACGGTATGCTCGTCCGAGTCGCCTCGGAAGAGCGGCGCATGCATGTTGCCAATCTCCCAGCACGCATGCGCGAGTGCAATCGGATCCATGCGGTCGACTTCGACCAAATAAACCTCGGCGCTGCGCAGGCGCACGACAACCGCCACGGGCACCACGCCCGAACGGTCAATGGCGAGCACGTCGCCATCGGCAAGACGACCGCCGTCGGCAGTATCCAGCCGAACACCGATCGTGCGCCCCAGCTCCGTTACGCCCGCAAATGTGCGGGCATCGGCCTGGTCCCAATCGAGCAATAGCTCGTCAACTTCAAAGACGCCGCCCAACTTCCGGCGAAGCAGGAGTTCATAGGACGGATCGTTGAGATTTCCCAAGCATGTCGTCGAAACCAAGCGTTCAGGCATACTCTAGCCCTCGACCTCGACGAGCTCGATATCAAAGTTGAGGTCCTTGCCGGCCAACTCGTGGTTGGCGTCGAGCGTCACGGCCTCGGGCGTCACGTCGATGACAACGGCGGGGACGGGCATGCCGCTCGGCGTGGACAGGAAAAGCTTCATGCCCTTCTCGATCTGCTCGATGTTGGGAACCTGTTCGGCCGGGAAGGTCAGGACCATCTCGGGATTGTGCTCGCCGTAGGCATCGGCAGCAGGAATGTGCACGGTCTTCTTCTCGCCCACCTGCATGTCGACAACAGCGGCGTCGAAGCCCTTGATCATCTGACCGGCGCCGCAGGTGAACTCCAGCGGCTCGCCGCGATCGTAGGAGCTATCGAACTGCGTGCCGTCGTCGAGCGTGCCGCGATAATGGGTCTTGACCTTCTTGCCCTGGTTGGACATGGTAACCTCCGTAATAAGGGCGGCGCACAACGCGGGCCGCCATGAACATATGGCGCTAACTATACCCTAGTCATACAATTCAATGACAGTTTGCAAAGAAACGCTGCAACCGGAGGAACCATGGCATATCCCGTATTTGATCTACACTGCGACACCGCCGACCGCATCGGCTGGGCCACGCTCGATCTCGACCTGCGCTTTACCGCCGGCACCGACGGTTATTTCCCCGGCGACGAAACGCATCCGCAAGATTTCGACCTCATCGAGGGCAACGCCTGCGCCATCTCGCTCGCAAAGATCGGCAACACGCCGTGGGCACAGTGCTTCGCCACGTTTGTCCCCGACGAGATTCCCACCGCCCACGCCGCGCGCTTCCAGGCGCAGATCATGGCGCACATGAGCGGCCAGGCAATGCTCAACCACGACCGCATGGTCAACGTACGCAGCACGGCAGACATTCGCCCCGCGCTCAAAGACGGCAAGGTCGCCTGCATCCACACCATCGAAAACGCCACGTTCTTTGCCGAGGACCCCGCGCTGATCGAGGTGCTCAAGAGTCTGGGCGTGCTCATGTCATCGCTCAGCTGGAACGCCCAGGGGCCGCTCGCAAGTGGACACGACTCCCACGCCGGCCTCACCGCCGCCGGCATCGAGGCGCTCACGCAAATGGAGCACGCCGGCATGGTGCTCGATGTCTCCCATCTCAACGACGAGTGCTTTGACGAAGTTGCCGCCCACGCCACGCGCCCCTTTGTCGCCAGCCATTCCAATTCCCGCGCGGTCTGCGGCGTCAAGCGCAACCTCACCGACGACCAGTTCCGCACCATTCGCGACATGGGCGGCATTGTCGGCCTCAATTACTGCAGCGAGTTCCTCTCTAGCGAAGCGACCAAAGAGACCGCCGCAGACGTCACCTTCGATCGGCTGGCGGCACATATCGAGCATTGGCTCGACTTGGATGGCGAGGACGCCATCGCACTCGGTGGCGACTGGGACGGCGCCACGGTGCCCGACTTCCTCTCCGATGCCAGCAAGATGCCCGAGTTCCAGAACATGCTTTCCAAGCATTTTGGCAAGACCGTGATGCAAAAACTCTGCAGCGATAATGCCCTCGCCTTCTTCGAGCGTTATTAATTTCACATCCCCTGAGCGGGCCGGCATGCCGAACGGTCGACATGCCGGCCCGTCCCCGATCTGAAGGACCGCTTTTGACGCAGCAGTTTACGATTTCCGCATCCCGACCGGATGGGACGACCATCCCCGTCGTCGTTACCAAAAAGCGCGTCAAGAACTTCAACCTACGCGTCACATCGAGCGGCGAGGTCCACGCCAGCGCACCGATCGGCGCCAGCCGCGAGCGTATCGAAGCGTTTGTGAAGCGCAACAGCGCCTGGATTATCAGCCGACTTGCCCAGCGCGAGCAACGTCAGGCGACGGCGCGAGAGCCGCTCAGCCCCTCGTCCGTCATTGCACTTTGGGGCAAGCCCATCACCGTTCAGGATGCACTCGACCACAACTTTGTATCACCCGCACCGCGGCCCAAGCAGGCCACCTTCGCAAGTTTTATGGGCGCCGACGAGCCAAGTGGGTGCACGCAGGCAATGCAGCGCACAGCCCTCGACGGCCTAACCCCCAAAGAACTCCAGACCCACATCGACCAGCTTTATACGTCCGAAGTCACATCGGCGCTACGCGATATGGTGCACGCATACGAAATCGCAATGGGTGTCGCCGTTTCCCGCGTTTCCGTACGCAGCATGAAAACGCGTTGGGGCTCCTGCACGCCCAAATCCGGCGCCGTTCGCATCGCACGAGAACTTGCCGCCTACCCCGTCGAATGTCTCGACATGGTTGTCGCCCACGAGCTTGTCCACTTGCTCGAGCCAAGCCACAATCAGCGGTTTCACGCCCTGCTCGACACGTACTGCCCCAACAATAGAGCCCTGTCGCAGCGGCTCAAAAAACCGCCCGCCAGCAAGATTTAGAGTCGGCTAGCGCACGCGCTCGATCTCGACACCGCAGCTTGCCAGGGGAAGACCGACGGGCGCCCAAGGCTTATCGAGCTTAACACGCACGCCAAGCAGCAAAGGGTAACGACGTAGCAGCATCTGGGCCACACCCTCGGCTGCAGCCTCGATGAGCTTAAACGTATGCTCGCGCAGATAGCCATCGACATCGTGGCACACCGAGCCGTAGTCAATCGAGGCGTCCAGGTTATCGTGCTCCCCCGCTGCACGCAGGTCGGCGTAGAGCACCAAGGACACGATGAATTTCTGGCCCAGCGCGTTCTCTTCGGGATACACGCCGTGGTTGGCAAAGACCTCGAGACCGTCGATAGTAATGCGGTCGGCATGGCGAAGATCGTCATAGCTCACGTGGGGCACCGCCGTTGCAGTGGATATTTCGCCCCTTCCACGGCGGGCGAGCTCGGCGCCTTCAGTCTTGGTTGCATTCTCGGGCAGTTTCTTGTTACTCATCGCGATCGTCTCCTTCGTTTAGAACCCCGACCGCGCAACTAACTACACGCGAATCGACAGGTTCTTTTTATCATCGCTCCAGTTGCAAGCATTGCGCGCGGGGCATGCAAAGCAGGCGCGCGACGCTTTGTCGGCTGCATAGAGCAGACGCTCAAGCGGTTGGCTGTTCACGCGCAGCTTTCGATGGCCCAGAATGGCCGTCTTAATGGCTGCGGCATCGGCCGGCTCAAACGCCACATCATCGGACATGCCGCCGAGGATCGCATCAGCGACGCGTTCGCTTGCAACATCATGGGATATACCCGATTCATACTGTTCATCTTTGCCGATATCGTGAAGAAGTGCCGTGGCGTAGATGACCTCGCGGTCAAATTCGAGCTGTTCCTCGAGATTCTTGATCCACATAATGCGAGCGACATCGAGCAGATGGTCAATACCGTGACGGCAGAAGATGCGCCCCGATTCCAACTGTGCAATGTTGCCCAGGTGCCGCCGGAACAGCCCGTTGGCACAAATGTAATCAATGCGAGGCATGGCACCAAAGGGAGTCAGGCCCGAAGCCATAAAGCCGCGACGCGGCGTCCCCTCATCGGTTTTCGATGTAAAGTCGTTGACGACCCTCATGGTTAGCGGCCCAGCATCCTAAAGAACCGCTCCTCGAGCGCGGGATCGGTCTCGAAGACGCCGCGGCGAGCGAGCGTCACGGTCTTGGTGCCGGGCTTCTGCACGCCGCGCATGGTCATGCACATATGCTCAGCCTCCATGAGCACAATCGCTCCCTGGGGAGCGAGATAATCCATGAGAGCATCGGCAACCTGCGCACACAGCTGCTCCTGCAGCTGCAGACGACGGGCATAAACCTCAACCGTGCGGGCGAGCTTGGAAAGCCCAGCCACCCGACCGTTAGGGATATAACCAATGGCGGCCTTGCCATAAAACGGCAACAGATGATGTTCACACAGCGAGTAGAACGTGATGTCGCGCTCGATAACCAAATCGTTCGAAGCGACGGCAAAGGTTTTGGACAGGTGTTCCTCGGCACTCTGGTCCATACCGCCGGCGATCTCACCATACATACGGGCAACGCGCGCCGGGGTCTCCAGCAGGCCCTCACGAGTTGGGTCCTCGCCTATGCCCTCAAGCAACAGCTTAATGGCGGCCTCGACTTTTTCCTGATCGACCATCTGGGCCTCACTTTTCCGATTTCACGTTCGCGCTATGGTACCACGCCCTTCGGCATCGACCACAAGCTACATAGTATGGGTCGAATAGACCGGATCATCATGCCAAAGTTCAACCGCATCACAAAGCGCAACGCCCTCGCGCTCAGCACGGTCGCGCGTAGCGTTCATATCGATCACGCGCTGGTTACTCGAGCCCCTAAAGCGCAATGAGATATCGTACAGATCCTGAACAAACGGGCCATCCACCAACATATCGAGGCAGGCAAGGATACGGTCCGTCGCCTCGGTATGGTGACGACCACCCGGCATAAGCTCCTCGAGCACGTCGCCGGTAAAGCACCAAATGGTCTTGCCCGACCCCGCAGGATAGGCCGCACGCACGCGTTCGATAAAGTCAACAAGCCCCGCCTGATTCTCGGGCTCCATGGGCTCGCCGCCCAGAATCGTCAGGCCATCGATAAAGGGATGGTCAAGACTCTCGATAATCTTATCCTCGACGGCGCGATCGAACGGCTCGCCCGCAGCAAAGTCCCACGCGACAGAGTTAAAGCAATTCTTGCACCCACGACGGCACCCGCTCACAAACAGAGAAGTACGAACGCCTTCCCCATCAGCAATGTCGAAATACTTAATGTTCGCGTAGTTCATAGGTAACCTTTCTGGGGGTCTGGAGTATATCATCCCGTCCTCAAACATTCTCGGCCTTTGGCCTGCGAAACTGCGGGCGGGACGATATACTCCAGACCCCTCGCGAGCGATACTCGGTGAACGAAGCGAACATCGAGCATAGGGTTCGAGGTCCAATAAAAACTGGGTTGCGGCTCAACCGCCATCGCAAGTAAATCGCAGCTGCAGCTCGAATTATTTCCGCTAAGAACTTCGAGGAGTGAACAGATCGCATACTGCATCTCAGCTACATTAACTTGGCTGCCCCGTAGCGAGGCCCCGGACCTTTGCTCGATATGAGTTCCGCACGAACAGGAGGCGCCAGTGGCGCCTCCGTCGTGAGCCAGGACTGTCCGAAATAGCGAGTAAAGGTCCGGGGCCTCGCTACGGGGCGGCCTGGGATGGCTATTAGAGATGCAGCACGCGGTCGCGGATTTCCTCGGTTCGACCCTGGTTCCAGAACTGGGTACCGATGTAGCCGCACGTACGACGGGCGACATTCATCTTCTCCTGGTCACGATTGCCGCAATTGGGGCACTCCCACACCAGCTTGCCGTCATCCTCGACAATCTTGATCTCGCCGTCGTAACCGCACACCTGGCAATAATCGCTCTTGGTGTTGAGCTCGGCGTACATGATGTTGTCGTAGATGTACTGCATCACGCGAATGACAGCCTTGAGGTTGTCCTGCATGTTGGGAACTTCGACGTAGGAGATGGCGCCGCCCGGCGAAAGCTGCTGGAACATACCCTCGAACTTGAGCTTGTCGAATGCGTCGATCTCCTCGGACACGTGGACGTGGTAACTGTTGGTGATGTAGCCCTTGTCCGTCACGCCCGGGATGATGCCAAAACGACGCTGCAGGCACTTGGCGAACTTGTAGGTCGTCGACTCAAGCGGGGTACCGTACAGCGAGAAGTCAATATCGCTTTCGGCCTTCCACTCGGCGCACTTGTCGTTCATGCGCTGCATGACGGCCATGGCAAAGGGCGTGCCCTCCTTCTCGGTGTGGCTGTGGCCCGTCATGTACTTGACACACTCATACAGGCCGGCATAGCCCAGGCTGATGGTGGAGTATCCGCCCACGAGCAGCTTGTCGATTGTCTCGCCCTTCTTCAGACGAGCGAGGGCACCGTACTGCCACAGAATCGGTGCGGCGTCAGAAAGCGTACCCATCAGGCGCTCATGACGGCACAGCAGGGCACGGTGGCACAGCTCAAGGCGCTCATCGAAGATCTTCCAGAACTTGTCCATATCCTGATGCGAGCTCAGTGCGACATCAGGCAGGTTGATGGTCACGACGCCCTGGTTAAAGCGACCGTAGTACTTGGGCTTGTTCGGGTCGTAGTTCAGCGCGTTGGCAACGTTGTTAAAACCGTTGCCCGAGCGGTCGGGCGTCAAGAAGCTGCGGCAGCCCATGCAGGTATAGCAATCGCCGTTGCCGGCGGTCTCGCCCTTCGACAGCTTGAGCTCGCGCATCTTCTTCTCGGAGATGTAGTCGGGAACCATGCGCTTGGCGGTGCACTTGGCAGCCAGCTGGGTCAGGTAGAAGTACGGGGAATCCTCGTGAACGTTATCGTCCTCGAGTACATAGATAAGCTTGGGGAATGCCGGGGTAATCCACACGCCGGCCTCGTTCTTAACGCCCTCGTAGCGCTGGCGAAGCGTCTCCTCCACGATCATGGCAAGGTCGTGCTTCTCCTGAGGCGTACGGGCCTCGTTAAGATACATAAAGACCGTCACGAACGGCGCCTGGCCGTTGGTGGTCATAAGGGTCACGACCTGATACTGAATCGTCTGAACGCCGCGACGGATCTCGTCACGCAGGCGGTCCTCAACAACCTCGCGGACCTTTTCGGGAGATGCGGAAACGCCGAGCTCCTCGAGCTCGCGGGCGACCTCGCCGCGAATCTTTTGACGGCTCACCTCGACGAACGGGGCAAGATGGGTCAGCGAAATCGACTGGCCACCGTACTGGGAGGAAGCAACCTGGGCGATGATCTGCGTCGCGATGTTGCAGGCGGTCGAGAAGCTGTGCGGCTTCTCAATCAGCGTACCCGAGATAACAGTACCGTTCTGGAGCATATCCTCCAGGTTCACCAGGTCGCAGTTATGCATGTGCTGGGCAAAGTAGTCCGAATCATGGAAGTGAATCAGGCCCTCATTGTGAGCATCCACAATCTCCTGGGGCAGCAGCACACGCTGAGTCAGGTCCTTGGAGATCTCGCCGGCCATGTAGTCACGCTGAACGGAGTTGACGGTCGGGTTCTTGTTGGAGTTCTCCTGCTTGACCTCTTCGTTATTGCACTCGATCAGCGACAGGATCTTGTCATCGGTCGTGTTCTTCTGGCGCTTCAGGCTCTGAACATAGCGATAGATGATGTAGTGGCGGGCAACCTCGTAGCAGTCGAGACGCATGATCTCGTCCTCGACCAAATCCTGGATCTCCTCGACCGAAACGGTGTGGCCCGCGTTCTCGCATGCCTCGGCGACGTTTTGCGCCGCGTAAACCACCTGGCGGTCGGTAAGACGAGAGCTCTCCTCGACCTCCAAGTTTGCGGCGCGGATGGCATTGACGATCTTATCGATGTCAAAGACAACCTCGGTGCCGCTGCGCTTGATGATCTTCATCCTCTTGCCTCTTTCGCATCGTAGCCTCATCGCGCTTCAGAGCCAAACGATACCCGGCAGGGCTTGCCCCTGTCTTGCGGCGCCGTCGCGCAATCTGTGTTCTCGATAAACCATAAGCCTCCATGCGGACATTCCCTAGAGCCGATCAAGCGGCTCAAGGACACGTTCGAAAGAGGCAGTTAAGGTCTTCGTTCTCTGTCCGCCATCTATCATACGACAAAGACACATCTATATCCTGTATTCTTTTTTTAGGTCAAACACAACATATAGTGTTTCAGCAGGTCAAAGTAATTAGTCATTTTGCAGACGCATTAAAAATGAGGGGTTCTTGGCAAGTCGGTAAAACGTTACCAACACGGCTACCTGCACGGCAGTTATAAAACCCCCTAAGTCAAGCCGCTGACAAATCCTACCAAGACCAAGCCGCTCACGCGAAAAGAATCCAAAAGATTATGCTTGACCAACATGTTGCGGTCGAATGCCGGCGGACGGAGCGACGGGACTGCAAACGCTCGGAAGACTGTAGCCCCGGCACCCCGTCCGCCGGCATTCGATAGACGAGGAGTTATTACTTCTCTTCGCGAGCTATCATGTGGCCGAGAGCCGCTGTAAAGGGATCGAGCAGCACGCCGGCGATAACCACAAAGGCCCATCCCTTTGTGACAAGGCCCGCCCAACGCGCGAAGAACGTACGGCCTTCAATCGTTCCGAATCCTCCCTGGAAGGCAATCTCGCCAAAACCGATTACCATAAAAAGGAGCGTGGCACCGATGACCGTACCGGCGATCTTGTGTGATGCGTTCCCCTGCTCAAAACCAAAAAAGTCCAGGCACATACCAACTGTTTTGCCAAACAGCGGGAGTGCGCTCAGAACCTCGGCGATTACCGTGGCCACGATAAGTTGCCCCCAAAAGCCCGTGGGGCTCGTCAGATCCAAGCCAGACGCCCCTTCAATGATGGGGAGAAACGCGCAGAGCAATAGCGGGTTAAAGAAGCCGTTGAGAATACCGATAACGCGGCTGACAGGTAACTTCATAGCCATAAGCCTTTCAAAGCCATTGATAGAAAGAGGGCCGCCGGCATATGTCGGCGGCCCCGATAAAACATGATGTGCGGCAAAGCAACTACTTGAACGGCTACTCCGCCTCGCCGCTGGCCGCCATCTTCTCGGCCTCGGCAAGCTGGGCCGGGGTGAGCTTGCGATACTTAATGGCACCAAAGACGACACAAGCCGCACAGACGATCATGCCGGCAATGAACTTCTGGTCAATCGTTGCACCAAACGGCGACGTCACGGCCTCAAACACAATGGGAGACAGTGCCATGCCAAAGTTGATGCCTGCCATGCCAATGGCGAGGTTAAACGCACGTCCCTCGGGGGCAGAGTTGCCGGCGGCAAAATTGCCCTCCAGCGGCACGTAGGTCTCCTTGCCCAGCGCAACGACAAAACCCGCAACGCACAGCACCATAAAGGCGGGCGCAACCAGCGTCAGGCCCAGGCCAACGAGCGTCACGCCCCACGCGATCGGCATAGCCAGGTTCTTAAACTTGGCAAACAGCGGACCGACCAAAAGACCAGCCGCAATACCGGCAACGGTCATAACGGTAGAGGCAAGACCGGCCTCCACGGTACCGCCAAAGCCGCGACCCACAACAAGCAGCGAAACGTTGGAGCTGAAGAGCTGGAACGTGAGTACGAACACGAAGCTCATGAGCGTGATAATCGCGACCTCTTTAGGCATATTGGCAAACACGTTGACTTTGCGCTTGGGCTCAAGATGGCCCTCGGGAAGGCAAACAGCCTCAATGACGATAAACACGATCATGATGAAGTACGCCGCATAGCTGTGGAACCACTCGGCAGAACCCAAGATGCCGGAAACCATCGTCCAGATAATGCCGCCAAGTGCGACAAAGGTGGAGTAGATGCCCATGACAAACGAGCGCTGCTTTCCGCCAAAGTAATCCGCGATAAGAGCGTCCGTTGAATTCTGCACGGCGCCGAGACCAAGGCCCATGACAGCAGATGCCGCTAAGACCTGGCCGAGCGAGTCGTGGAACACCAGCACCGAGGCGCCTGCCAGCATCACGATAACGTGACCGACAAGCGTCGTCTTCTTCTTGGACACGCGAGAGGCAAGCTGTGAAGAGACGAGCATGGCGGACAGTGCCATCATCAACGGGATGATGCCGATGATCATCTGGACGGCAGCGATGTTTTCGTCGGGAAACGCCGCCGCGACAGAGGCCACGATGGGGACGGGCACCAACATGCCCATAATGCACATGGCGGCAGCATAAATGCCCACCAGGTACTTGATCTTGGTTTTATCCATGATCCATCCTTACACTTAGAGAAAAGGGTCGGAGCGGCCAGGCATCACCAGCGGCCGCCCCAAACACAGCACTATTAGTCGTTAAATCCGGTGAACACGGGTTCTCCGCTGTACACGAGCGCTTCCTCGACACCATCGAGCACGCGACAGGCACCAGCGGCCATAGCCTCGAGCTCAAACTCGCCCGGATAGGCAGACACGGGGGCGATCCAAGAGCAGCATTCCTCAATCGAGGCAACGAGCTCCTTGCTGTGGACCATGCCGCCTCCGAGCAAGATGCCGTCGACGTCGCCCTTCAGCACACAAGCCATCTCGCCAATCCACTTGCAGATTTGGTAGACCATTGCATCCCAGGCGCGAGCCGCAGCCTTATCGCCCGCAGCGGCGCGATCGCACACCTCGATGGCATCGGACGTACCCAAAAGGTCAACGAAGCCACCGGTCTTCATGCAATGGGCGCGGGCAACGTCGAGACCATGCTCTGCCGTATACTTCGCGACCTCGATCGCGGGAACCGATCCGCAGCGCGTCGGCGCCATGGGACCCTCGCCGCCAACGATGTCGTTGCCGTCCACCATCTTGCCCTTAAGATGAGCCGAGATAGAGATGCCGCCGCCGATATGGCAAACAATGAAGTTGCACTCATCATAGGGGCGACCGAGCTTTGCCGCATGGCGGATGGCGGTCTCTTTGAGATTAAGGGCGTGCAGGTGCACGTTTCGATACACGCCCTTAATGCCCGTCATACGTGCGAGGTCGCACAGCTCGTCGGTATCGGGAGGATTCACCACAAAAGAGGGCTTTCCCGTCTTTGAGGCGAACTCATGAGCAATCTGGGGGCCCAACTGCGCCGGGTGCTGGATGCCGTTCGCACCGACGCGGGCATGCTCGAGCATGACCTCATTGATGACATACGTGCCGCCGGGCAGCGAAAGCAAGCCGCCGCCGCGACCGACAAATGCATCAAAGTCCTCGAGTTTCAGGCTCGCCTCCCCCAGTGCTCCAAGAATCAGATCGCAGCGATACGGCATCTGAGCCGAAACCCCATCGAACTGGGCAAGGTCCTTCGCATCGTGCGCAACGTTCTTACTGAGCTTGCACTCATCGCCCTCAAAAACGCCCACCTTCGTGGAAGTGGAACCCGGGTTGATTACCAGGACGCGCCAGGGAGTCTTTTTATCGGACATACCTTAAGCCTCCTTAAGCGCCTGGGCGCGCACGCAGCTCATCACCACGTTGCCGACGATCTCGTCGACGGGCGCAGAGCGCGAGCAATCGCACACGATCTTCTTGAAGCCCTGAAGCATGGGGCCGTAGGCATTGGCACCGGTCAGATTCTGGATGATCTTGACGCCGATATTGCCCACGTTGATATCGGGCCAGATGACCACGTTGGCTTGGCCCGCAACAACGGACTCACGATGTACCTTCTTGGCCGCAACCTTGGGGTTAATCGCCGAATCAAACTGGAACTCGCCGTCGATGGCAAGGTCGGGACGGCGATCGTTGGCAATCTCGCGGGCGCGACGTACCTTGTCGACAAGCTCGTTATCCATCGAACCGTCAGTCGAATGCGAAAGCAGCGCGCAACGGATATCCCATCCGGTCAGCGAGCGCACCGTTTCGCTCGACGAAATCGCAATCGAGGCAAGCTCTTCGCTCGTGGGGTCAACGCAAACGGCGGAATCGCCAAAAGCCAAAAGGCCGCCTTCGCCGCCGTTCCAGTTGGGAATGTCGGCGATACCGCACGAGCTCACGGTGTCCACCCCGTCGGCAAGGCCGACGATGGTCTGTCCCGCTAGGATGATGTCGCCCGTGGCGTTATCGATGCCGGCGAACATAACGTCGACATCGCCGAGCACCTGCAAAATCAGGGCGCGCTCAAGCGGACGCGTCATACGGCGTGCAGCGCCCTTGGGCTTAAACTTGCAATCCGGATGCGAAAGGTAGCGCTCGCAACAAGCGGCGTTCGCCTCCTCGTCGGTCACATCGACAATCTCGATACCGTCAAGGGAGATGCCGCGCTCATCGGCAAGCTCCTTGAGCTTACCGCCGTCGCCGACCAGCACACATTCGGCGAGACGCTCGGCAGCGATCTTTGCGACCGCCTGCATCATGGTCTCGTTTTCGCCCTCGGGAAAAGCAACGCGCATAGGCTTGGCGGCAGCCTGCTCGCGCAGGGTCTGCATCAGGTCCATGGCAGTTACTCCATCTCTTCGGCAGTACGCTCGATAAGCTCGCCGATGGTCTTCATGACCATGACCTCGCGAACGGGAACCTCGGCATCGAGTTCGTTCTCGATCATGGAGGTCAGCGCGATCATCTTCATCGAGCCCTTGCCCAGGGTCTCAAACGTCGTCTCAGGGGTCACATCGCCGTCATAGTTGTAGGCGGACTTGGCAAAATCGCAGATCTGCTGAGTGAGTTCTTCGTTCATGATGGTGCCTTTCAATCGAAAAAGAGGGGCGGCCACGACGGGCTGGAGACATGGGTCCCGCCGTGGCCTAAGAGAGGAATCGAATTGTTAAAAGGGTTGAAAGCCTAGTCGTCAAGCTCGAACGTAAGCTCCTTGTAGCCAGGACGGTCGATGACCTTGGCGTGGACGCCCACGGTCTGGCCCGCCATGAGCTTGGCGCGAATCTCGGGGGCCTTCTTCTTGGTAATGCCGTAGATGACGTAGGTGTACTGAGAACCCTCGTCGATATCGACGGCGCCGTAGGCGTACTTGCCATACTCCTTGAGGTAGGGCTTGTCGTTCTGCGGACCAGGCAAGGTAAAATCGATCAGATGGCCGTGACCGGAAACCTGGACCCAATCGGTCTTGTGATAGCCGCAGGCATTGCAGGCAAGGTGGGGCGGAAACTCGACGGCTCCGCACTCGGGGCACTGGCGCGCCCAATAGATGCCCTCTTCAAGACCCGTGTAGAACTTCTTGACCACGGGCTCCATATCTTTGAGTTGCATGAGAATACTCCTTATGGGAAATCGAAAACCGCGGTCGCTTAGGCGACGGTACGAAGAATCTGGCAGCGCACGTTCTGAGAACCGCCAAAACCGCGCAGGAACGCCGTCTCGGGAACCTTCTTCATCTGGGTAGCACCGGCGACGCCACGCATCTGCTTGACGGCCTCAACGATATCGGCGATGCCGGATGCGCCATGGGCGTGACCGAAGTTGCAACGACCACCGTGCGGGTTGATGGGCTTATCGCCGTCAAAAGCGGTGCGACCATCGATCGCGTACTTCCAAGCCTCGCCGCGCGGAATATAGCCGCACTCCTCAGCCGAGACGATCTCGGAAGCAAGGAAGAAGTCATTGCACATAAACAGGTCGATCTCGTCGGGGCTCACGCCGGTAAGGTCGTAGACCTGCTTGGCGGCAAGCTCGGTAGCCCAGTGCTCGTTGTGAAGCAGGCCGGCCTCGACCGCAGAAGCGCCCGTACCCAGAACCTCAATAGGCGCATATGGCACGCCCATGGCCTTGGCCTTCTCCGTGGGCATCACGACAACAGCTGCGGCACCGTCGCATTTCTTCTCAAAGCCGGTAACACGCAGGTACTGCGTAACGCGCGGGTTATACATGCTCTTGAGATACTCGTCGGCGGTATCGAACCCGGCTGCCTTCGCGTCCTCCTCGACCGTAGTCTCGTACCAGGCAAGGGGATTCAGGACGGCACCGCGGCGAAGGCTCTTGGTAAGGCCGTTCAGGGCGTCATCAATCTGATCGGCTGTAAGGTCATACTGCATCGAATACTCGTTGATCCAGTTGTCGAACGACACGCCAAAGGCACCATCAAGCGGGCGACCATACGCGCGGTCATAGATCTTATCGAGCGAGGGAATCATGACGTCGAGCGTAAAGTCCTGACGAATATGGGAGGGCATATGCTCGACGGGAAGAGTCGAAGCCAAATCGCAGGCACCCGTAAGGACAACGTCGTAAGCACCGGAAGCAACCGCCATCACGGCCTGCTCAAGGGCGACGTAACCCGTGCAGCAAGCCTCGGAATGATGGACGGAGCCCTTGGCACGAACGCCAAACCAATCGGCAACCTGCATGTTGGGGGTAATGCAATCGCCAACGAGATACGGATTGGCGCTGCCGTGATAGAAAAAGTCGATATCGCGGGGCTCAAGACCGGCATCGGCAATTGCCTCGAGGGCCGCATAGCCAAACGCCTCGCCCTCGCCAATACCCTGGGTCTCGGGATGCTCCTCAAAATCCTTGAACGGGGTGCAGCCCACGCCTACAATCGAGACGCTGCGCATGTTCTTTCCGAGCGTAACCACTGAATATCACATCCTAATCATGTGAAGGTGTACGGAGTGATGGCGCAGTCCGGCCGCGAGCGAAGGTGAGAGAGCGCTCGCGGCTTTTCTGTGCCGTCACACGTTGAACTACTGCAGTGGTTCTTTTGAACGTAGCTTTAGTTTATGAGGGGTTAAACGAGACACGTGAGACAAAAAGCCCCGATGTGTCCCATCATATGGGACACATCGGGGCTAGGCGTTCCAAATAGCAGATAAACGGACTCGTATTATTTGAGCTAATGATCAGAGATATCTAAAACTCGCCCTGAATACAACCGTTTATCCCCAAATATCGACCGCTCACGCGACTGGCCTTTCAAAATCGGGAATACGTGGGTGCCAATGACGCGATGCATCGTCGACAAAGAGCGGTGCATAGAACATGCGATTGAGGGCGGCGGCAACGGTGCGCGCCTCAAGGTCGGGCCGGGCCTCGAGCCAATACTGAATGAGGTTATGGTGGCCCGCAAGCGCAAATGCTAGATACAGATCGAGGTCCGTTTCATCGGAAAATGTCGAGCGAAGCCGATTGCGAAAATAGTCATGCATAAAGATCGTTGCCTTGTGAGCAAACACGGGATCGCCGTTATCGCTGTTAAGTGCCAAAACTTTCGAGCGATTAGCCTTGAGGATCTCCATGCGCTTGATCATCGTGGGCGTAGGGTCCAGCTGCGCATCGCCAAAACGAGCCTCCAGCGCAACATCATTGATGTCCTGCATATTCTGGAGCAGCTCATCTTCAAAACGTTTAACCACATCATCGACAGAGCGATAACAGCGATAGAACGTCGATTTGGATGTATGGGCAAGGCGAAGTACCTCGGCCACCTTAATCGACTGCACCGGAGTTGTCGCCATAAGTTCAAAGACGGCATCCTCGATCCGTGAAGCAATATCGTTTTGAGCGTTCAGTGGCATAGCGGCCTCCCCTATTGGCGATTGGCTCCTATGCTACCCGAAAGGTATGCTCCTTGAGGACGATACGAGGCATAGAGCGCGCCGCACAAGAGATGACGTTGCGACCGTATGTCACCGACGAAGTATTCCATCCGACGGGCATACCATCTTTGCGAGGGTCAATCGAAAACCCGACGCCCTCAGCCTTGAGGATGGCCTCGATGCGCGTCCACGTCTGACTCAGGCGAAGATTGCGTTCTTGCAAATTGGGGGCAGCGTTAATCCACACGCGCTCGTCGTCGTTTGCCATACGCCCAACCGCAACGGGAGCAATCTCATCGATCGTCTCGATATCCACACCAATAGATCCTCCGACCGACCGAGCAACATCGGAAACAGCGAGGACGGCCACGCTTCCGCCATGTGAAATGGAGATAGAGGGGGCCTCCCCATCCGCAAGCTCGATCTTGCCGAAAGCAGAACGCGCAAGCTGGGTGTCGTCGAAGACGCCCAGGGCGTCACGAAGAAGCAGGCCCACACCTGCAGCTTCCCTCCGAGACGCAATTGGGAGATCCCCATTGGAAGCACGTAAGGCATAGCGTCCCGCGATTGATACCATATCAACGGCCTCGCCGGGATCGATCGCAGAAACGTCAACGAGATGCACGGTTATGTTCAAAATGGTCAACCCCCACTCGATTGAGATGACAAGGCTAAACAGACGCTCAGAACCACTCTTTCATGAATTGAGGCACCTTTTGCCGGCGATTTGGTGACCCATTTGGCGACATAAAACAAAACAGCCCAGAGGACATAGCCTCTGGGCTGCGAACATTTGGTGGGCGTTAGAAGATTTGAACTTCTGACCTCTTCCGTGTCAGGGAAGCGCTCTCCCCCTGAGCTAAACGCCCAAATGGAGCGGACAACGGGGCTCGAACCCGCGACCCCAACCTTGGCAAGGTTGTGCTCTACCAACTGAGCCATGTCCGCTTACGAAGATTAATCTTACGTGATGCCCGCATCCTATGCAAGAACTTTTTTTAAAAAGTTTTGCAACGCCCTCGCGAACCTCGCGAAGACATCAGCCACCACGGAAGGCACAGGCAAACGCAAACTCGCCGCAAGAGACCCCTACATCTCACCGAGCATGATCCAGGCAGAGCTGTCCTGCGCGAGCCTGCCGTCTGCAAGCGGTGATGATGTGAGCAGGACCCTGCCCGCCGGCAGCTCCACGGGTGCTGCACCGAAGTTCGTCACACACGCCCAGCCATTGTCGCGGCGATAGGCGATGACGCCGCCCTCGGCGCCCTCGGCACCATCCGCAAGACCGGTGCGCCCGTCAAGATCGAGCCACGCAAGATCGTTGGCGCACCCGCGCAGTTTGCGCCGAAGCCAGAGGGCGTCACGATAGAGCGCAAGCATCGATGTCGGGTCCGCTTCTTCCCTATCGACAGCGTAATCGGAAAACCATGCAGGCTGCGGCAGATGGGGCGCCGCATCGGCGTCCGCCGGCGAAAACCCAAACGATCCGCCCTGCGCGGGATCGTCCGCCGCTACCCACGGCAGGGGCACACGACAGCCGTCGCGCCCCTTCTCGCGCTTCGGTCCGTGCGTATTGGTCGCAGTGGGATCTTCGAGTGCAACCCACGGAATGTCAGCCACCTCAAAAAGGCCGAGCTCCTCACCCTGATACACGTATGCCGAGCCCGGAAGCGCCAGCTCAAGCAAAAGGGCCGCCCGCGCGCGGCGCTCGCCGAGTTCACGGTCCTCGTCATAAGACGACCCATCGCGTAAGAGCCAGTCGAGCGCAATCTGGTGGTAGCGCGTCGCCTTGATTTGCGGCAGGGCATAGCGTGTCGCCACGCGCGGCACGTCGTGGTTGGAGAGTACCCAGGTCGAGGCGGAATCGGATTCGATGGCCGCCTTCAAGCCCTCCTCGATTGCAGCGTGCATGTCATCATAGGTCCAAGTGGCCTTGGCGAACTCAAAGTTAAATGTCTGGCCAAGCTCGCTGGGACGCGCGTAGAGATACTGGCGCTCGGGCAGCACCCACGCCTCGGCAACGGCGCTGCGCGGCGGATTATAGCGGTCGAACACGCGACGCCACTCGCGATAGATCTCGTGGACCTCGTTGCGGTCCCACAGCGGATGGGTGCCGTCGTCAACCATGTCATCGCCCTCGGCGAGATGCCACCGGTCGAGGTCATCGCGGTCGAGATCCTTGGCAAGACCGTGCGCCACATCAATGCGAAAGCCATCGACGCCTCGATCGCTCCAAAACGCCAGGACGTCGCAAAAGAACGCGTGAACCTCAGGGCATGACCAGTCAAAGTCCGGCTGCTCGGGCGTAAACATGTGCAGATACCACTGACCGTCCGCAACACGCGTCCAGGCGGGGCCGCCAAAGTTGGCATTCCAATTGGTGGGAGGCAGCTCGCCGTGCTCGCCGCGACCATCGCGGAAGATATAACGGGCGCGCTCGGGCGATCCGGGGCCGGCGGCAAGAGCGGCTTTGAACCAGGGGTGCTGGTTGGATGAATGGTTAGGCACGATGTCGACAATGACCTTGATGCCGCGCGCGTGAGCCGCGGCGATCATGTCATCGAAGTCGTCAAGCGAGCCGAGACGTGGGTCGACATCGCAGTAGTCCGCCACATCATAGCCGCCATCGACAAGAGGCGATGGGTAAAACGGGCTCAGCCAGATGGCCTCGATACCCAGCTGCTCAAGATAGTCCATCTGCTGGGTAATGCCCGCGATATCGCCCAGACCCGAACCAGTCGAATCCTTAAACGAGCGCGGGTAGATCTGATAGATCGCGGCGTCGGACATCCATGAGCGCGAAGAAGACTTTTCTGTAGCCATGGGGCGTATCTCCCTTGCAACGAGGTTATGCGAGATGCCCACGATGATACGCCCAAAGCGGATATTCGCGGCAAACAACGCCACAGCCACGACCCAAAACGCTCGCTCCCTCTCGGGTTCGAACCTCCCGGGACAAATCGACCGATTAGTAAAAAGAACGGAAGACCCACTCCCCCGGCCACGACAGCGAGCGGGCTCCGGGTGCCCCAGGTTGCCGCGAAAGAGGAGGGAAGCGTACTTTATGTACGCGACCGACGATTGAGGGGCAAGATGGGGTGCCCGGGGCTCGCGCTGCGTCAACAAAAAACGCGGTTCGTTAGAACCGCGTAAGATAGTTGGAGCGGACAACGGGGCTCGAACCCGCGACCCCAACCTTGGCAAGGTTGTGCTCTACCAACTGAGCCATGTCCGCATATGTAAACAAAACGGGCGCCGGAGCGCCCGGATGTTGCCTGGAGGCGAAGCCCGGATTCGAACCGGGGGTAAAGGCTTTGCAGGCCTCTGCCTTACCACTTGGCCACTTCGCCGAAAAAGGACCGCCTAAACGGTCCGGAAATGCAATGGAGCGGACAACGGGGCTCGAACCCGCGACCCCAACCTTGGCAAGGTTGTGCTCTACCAACTGAGCCATGTCCGCTTGCGGGTTATTAATTTACGCGAGTTGTCCAAAAGACGCAAGTACTTTTTTCAAAAAACTTGTCTGCCGCATGTTCTTAGTAGCTAAACGCGCTAAAGCGATTGGCTAGGCACACGATTCCAGCGCTCCGCTAAACAGTTTCACCATCTGCACGCGCGTGCCGGCGCCGTCCGTACGACGAGCAACCTCCACGTTATCGACGAGCATACGCATAAGCTTGATACCACGGCCGCGCCCCTCAGATGCGACCGGTTCGCTCGTTTCATCGATAGAATAGCCGGCACCTCGATCAAGCACCTCAACCACAACGCGATCGCCATAGGCCTGAACCGTCAGGACGCACCCGATACCGCCCGCATGGTCATAGGCATTACCCAGCGCCTCCCCCGACGCCAATGCGACATCGTAGCGCTCGTCACGGCGCAACGGAAGCGATTCAAGGAGTTCGGCGATGCGATGTCGGTAGTATGGAAGATTCTCGATACCCTGACGGACCTCGACGCTCTTACTCCAGCGAGGCAGCTCCCCCACCGGAATAGCGGGAATAGACTCCCGTGCCGGCCCCGCGACATGAAGGATATCGACAAGACGAGCAATCTCCAAAAAGCGAACAACTTCACCTGATGCATTGACGAGCGAAAGCAGGCCTTCTCGCCTCATGAGCTCACGAGCGCGCGTAAGCAGGAATGCCAAGCCGGTCGAATCAATAAAGCCAACAGCCTGACAGTTGATGACGACGCGACGCACGCCGCGGCCAATCAAAGCATCCAACCGCCGACGCAGCGCAGGCACCGTGGCGATGTCGATATCGCCTGGTGGCGTCAAAACCGCTATGTCATTCCACTCATTCATACGACCATGGTTCCCCAAAAAAGCCCACTCGATGCATTCGTTTCCCCAACCGTACGGATTCAGCCCGCCCAGCGTCGTCTATGAACGACCCCGTAAAAACTCAAGGGACACCAATGCAATGTCATCGTCCAGCGCCGATTCGGTAAATCGGTCAAGCTCGCCCAAGACCTTGCCGCAGATTCCCGATACGCCCTCCCCCGAAACAGAAAGCAGAAGATCGCGCAAACGCTGCTCGCCAAAGAACGCCCCGGTGCGGTCACGGGCCTCAATCGTTCCATCCGTATACATGAAGAGCATGTCGCCGGGGGCGAACGTAAACACGCCTGTCTCGTACACCATGCTCTCAAAGGCACCGATTACACCCGATTGGCATCCAAGTAGCTCGACCTCTCCCCCACGGGCCTCGCCGCCACCCAGCGGCATCGACTCTGGCCTAATGACCATGGTCGGAGGATGGCCCGCCGAACAATACGTTGCGCGTCCGGCTTTAAGGTCAATCTTGGCGATAAAGGCCGTCACGAACGTCTCGACCCTCGAAAAGCCCATGAGCATACTGTTAAGAGAGCGTGCCATGCGGGCCGGTCCAGCGCCCTCCCACGCATATGCCGTCAGGGCCGTCTTGACGAGCGCGGACATCGATGCGGCCTCAATGCCTTTGCCAGACACATCACCCAGAATCATGACGGCGCAGTCGTCGGGAAGACGGATGAGCGTATAGAAATCGCCGCCGACCAACGCCGAGTTCGTGGCTGACAGGTACACCGAATCGGTTGCGATACCCGGAACATCCCCCAGGGAATTTCTCATGCCGATCTGAAGGGTCTGAGCGATATGGCGCTCCTCGCGCTTTTGAGATTCGCCTTCGTAGATCAGTTCAAAGTCATGCGCCAAGTGCACCAAGTAGTCATATTCAAGATCATCAATCGGCTCTTGGCTACCATCACGAAGCAGCAGCGCGCGCGTCGTCGGGCTCTTCGCAACAGAAGCAGGAACAATCGCGTCGTTACTGTGCTTGCCATCACCCTCAGAGCGCGGGCGCCCCGCCTCGATGCCGGAGTCGACGTAGAGACCTTGACAAGGCAGGCCATGCGCCCTAAGCCAGCCTCCCATAGGCATCGATTCATCAACGCGAGTTATACGGACGTGTTTAAGGTCCTCGGCACTCGTACCTCCCAAAACAGATGCCTCAAAGCCATCAGGGCCAGCCCCCAGACGTGCCGCTGGCGCCGTCGTGGAAAAGAAAAGCCTCTCGGGATCGTCCGGCAAAGCAACGCGACTACCGCCTTCAAAATCTATGACGTAGGAATCCAGACTGGCGTCATACTCAACAGGGCAAAAATGGCAGTTAAGCATATTGCAGATCTCGGACGATACCGCCTGGGTAGCCGCGGCGGAATCGTCTAGAAAGGTAAACAACTCATCACGCAAGACATTGAGCGAGCGGCCAAGCTCGGCCGTGCGACGGGAGCGAAGACTCGATGCCATGCCGACCAGCTGGATAGATAGGTAATCGCAAATGACCTCGAGCACATTAACGTCATAGGCGAGCGGTGCCTGAGGGCGTTTCCAACCAACTTCCAGCACGCCAAGGATCTGCGTACCGTAAAAAACGGGAAGACAGATCTCGCTGCGATACGGAGGCATATCCTGCACGCGCAATAGGTGCTTAGAACGATTGTCCAGGTCCATGAACATACCGGAGGCGGCCCTATCGCCCTCAAGGTCCTGTTGAATCGACAAGCGACAGGCACGCGACTCACGAAGAACATACGTCGGAATGCCAGCGCCATACGGCAAAAACTCAGGCAGGTAGCTGTCGTACAGCTCCTTGGAAACACCACGAAGCTTAAAACCGCCGCTCTCAGAAAAATAGATAGCGGCACCCGAAGCACCGAGCGTTCCTACAAGCTGGTTCAAAACGGTATCAAGCAGGCTAGGTAGCTCATCGGAGCCCACGGTACTCATAATGACCGAGAGCGTGCCAGAGAGACGCTTGTTCGCCACTCTAAGCTCCGATAACGCACGCTTGAGTTGACGGTCGTGAGAATACTGTTCCTCGATACTGTGAAGCGCCACAAGGACACGTGGTGCGCGGCGCCCAAAGATGCGTGGAGGCGTTACGGAGCCCGCACGAACCAAGACGGGGATAAAGGAGCCGTCACTCAGCTTGAGCATCAATTCGTTCTCGGAGCCATCAGTTTCAAATGGCAGACGATGTTCCGTCGCACGTTCAAAAGCGGATGAGTACAGGACGTCTTTAACATCTCCACCGATGACGTCGGCGCGTTCCTCGCACATCAAACCAAGTAAGCGATTATTCACATGCAGAATGGTTCCGTCGAACTCACAGATGATGACAGCATCGCTCGTGATCTCGACTAGTTGGGCAACGTCTGCCCACTCGTTGCGTTCAAGCGTTTCCATCGTGGACCCCACCGTCTATCGGTAACAAAAAAGCCTCCGAAGAGGCTTCTCAAATGCGATGGTGTCGGAGGCGGGACTTGAACCCGCATGACCAAAAAGCGGTCACTAGCACCTCAAGCTAGCGCGTCTGCCAATTCCGCCACTCCGACATGCTATGTTGTTGATTTGCGGTTCGTTTTGTTGGACCCGCGCGTTCAACGAGAAAGATAATAACCTATGATTCGAGAACTGTGCAAGCACTTTTTTCAAAAAAGTTTACGAATTTGTAAATGCGCAGGTAGATCCGTATGTCCGGCCCCGAATCGGTGTTTGCGCCCCGCGCCGCCGCCGGGGAGTGGGCAAATTTTTGTAGCACGGAGTGGAGGCAAAAATAGCACCCCCCCCCGAAATGGGCCGGGGGGCCCAC
>UQLF01000009.1 GCA_900541875.1 uncultured Collinsella sp.
GGCCTTTTTTCGGGGGGGCGGCCGGGCGGGGGGGGGGCGGCCCTCCCCCCCCCCCCCCCCCCCCCGGGGGCCGGGGGGGGGGGGGGGTTGGCGTGCGCCCCCCCCCCCCGGCCCCGCTTCGGGTCGTCGCGTGCTCGTTACTGAAAAGCTGATTAGAAGTTTGTGTGCCGCCCCTTTTGGGGCGGCACGTTTTGTGTGGGGACTGGTTGGGACGGTACCGTTCTTGGGTGGGGTACACTGGATAGCGACTTTTTGTTTATCTACTACCTGATGAGGTGTTTTTTTATGGGTAAGAAGTCTCGGGCTCGGGTGGCTGCTGCTGGGACTCGTCGTGATCCTAATCGCGTGGTTGATGAGGGCGGTAAGGTTGCCCGTGCCGATAAGGAGAAAAAGGTTGGCGCGCATGCTCATCCTGAGTGGGCGCCTCACCTCAATACGGCTAGCGAGGATCTGACTGCTAAGTTGTTTACTCTGGTCGAGGTTATGTTGGGCGTGGTGCCCGTGGTGGTCATTAGCTTGTTCTTGGCTTCGAAAGATGCTACGAGCGCGGATAAGCTCACCGATGTCTTTTCTCAGGACCCCTCGATGGTGGTTGCGTTTATCTCTGCGTGCCTACAGCCGTTTGTGGCGTACATGCTGTACATGATTTATCGCAAATACTGCGAGGGCGATGCGGGCTTTGCCGCCGGAAACCTGATTGGCCTCTTGTGCTCCGAGATTTTGCTGCTCAATATTCCCGGCGTCATCGGCATGGGCATTTTGTTGTGGCGTGTCTGGCGCAACGTTGCCCCGCACTTTGAGAGCTGGCTGTTTGAGCGCCGCGCAATGGGCGTGCTGGTCGACATCGCGGGCTCGCTCGTGATTCTAGCCTTGGCGTTTTTGTGTGCCACCGCCGCCCGAGGTCTTTCGGGCATGTAGACTGTCCTCACCGACCACGGAGCGCAGGGCAACTGCCGGCCTTACCGCTCCGGGCGTCGGACCCGCGGCGCATCCCTTTCCCTCTCGCTCACGGCTTCGCAGAGTCGCGCGAGGCAAAGGCATACGCCGCGGGTCTGACGGCGCGGGCTTGCCAGCGAGTTTTGCCTCATAGATTGGTTTGTGTGCCGCCCCTTTTTGGAGCGGCACGTTTTGTGTGGGGTCCCTGTCTACACAATTTCCGTCAAGCTTTTGGTTAGGTTTTGGTTAGTTGGCGGGCTGGCGGAAGGGCAAAAGATCATTCCATAAAAAAGCTCATAGAAAGTGCTGGTAGGGGAGTTGTTGAGGTTTTCTACAGCTTTTGGGCAAAAGAAACTTTGTGGCTATTGCCGGCGATTGCGTTGTCGCGGTCATGGTGGTGCGGGATGCTGGTCGTAAGCGTCGAATGCTCCGATTTTGGAGGCCAACATGGATCTGTTTCTTGAGACCCCACAGCAGCAAGCCAAGCGCATGTTGCGCCAACAGCAACGGCTTATGGAGATGCAAATGCAAGGGGTAGCCGCCCAGCCCCCTGCGCAAAATGCCACGCCCGCGGTTTCGCCTGCGGGCGGATCGGCGCCAGAGAACTATTCCGTACAACAAGATTCATATGCGCAGGAGCTTGCGTTCGACAAGCGCCGCACACGTCACCGCCGCGTGGGCCAGCGTCTGCGCACGTTGGCGATGATTGTACTCATTCCGTTAGGACTTGCGGCGATTTTCCTGGTCTCGTATGCGCTCACCTGCATCCTCAACGGTGCTTCGCCTAGCGAAGTGCTCCAACATCTGTCAGCCCTCGGCCAGCGCCTAGGCGATGTCATAACAACCATCCGCGCCGGCTGGGAGAGTTAGCGTTTGTCACATTAGGACTTCTAGGGTGTAGGGATTATCGCCACGAGTAGAATTCTTGCAACCTGTGGGTCCTGTCGTGCAACTGAATAGTATTATTGAAGATAAATAATAATAATAGCAAATGAACGGAGGTGCTCGGTTGAATCTGACCTTTGAGGGATTCTTAAAAGGCTATTGCCGAGAGCTATCCGGACAGCAGTCGCTGAGTTTTAGAAAACTGGTTGAGCAGGCGACGACGGTTGCGCCGCGCGTGGCGGAGCCTCTGTTTTTGCTCGCTTTGGTGCAAGGAAAAGCCGAATACGTTCTGGGTTTATCCGAGGGTTCGTGGATGGAAGAGGGTTACCGAGGCGTTTTGTCCTTGTACGCCCAAACGGGTAGCCTGGCATCTCTATGCGCCGAGGACAAACTCCCTAATCGTTATGCCAACGTTTGGCGTGCGTATAGAGCGGTGAAGGAAAAGCCAGTGACGGACAGAAGAATCAACGCCCTGATGCGAAAAAGAACATTGGGAGCGCTAGAGGAATCGGGCGTAACGCGCTACGGTCTCTGCCGCGATTTGAATCTGAATAAGGGAAACGTGTACGCATACTTAGCCGGCGATGACTCAAAGGTGAGCAGGGAGACGGCGCGCCGCATTATGGAATATGCGGAGGAGAGGGGCACCCAAGAAGGGGCCGGGCGCCCGGTGCGTGTGGCGGGGTAAGATTGATCGCGGTTTTGATTGATGATCGATTGAGTTTGTTGGGCGGAGTCTATGTCTGCTATTGATATTGCGCTTGTTGTGATTGCCTTGGTGGCGGTGGGGGTTGCTGTGGTTTGCGCCCTGCAGCTTAAAGGCCTTCGTGCCGAGTTGCGAGAGCGTGGCGGCAACGACGCGGAGACGCTTGCAGCGCTCGAGCAGGCCAACAGCACGCTCGATGCCCTCAACGTCGCGCTGACAGAAACCCGCCGCACGGCAAATGCCATCGCGCAACAGCAGACAACCGATGCGGCCGTGGAGCAGCAACGCTACCTGACCATCGCGCGTGAGTTCTCGCAGGCTGGCGACCGTATGGATGACCTGCGCCGCGAGATGGCCCAACAGCTTGGTGCCAACCGCGAGGGCATCGAGCACCGCCTGGACAAGGTGCGCGAGACGGTCGATGCCCAACTGGGTGCCATTCGCAAGGATAACAACGTGCAGCTCGATCAGATGCGCGCGACGGTGGACGAGAAACTCTCCCGTACGCTCAACGACCGTCTGTCTGCATCGTTTAAGCAGGTGAGCGACCAGCTCGAGGCCGTGTACAAGGGCCTGGGCGACATGCAGTCTATCGCCACCGGCGTGGGCGACCTTAAGCGCGTGCTGGGCAACGTCAAGGCGCGTGGCATTTTGGGTGAGGTGCAGCTGGGCGCGATCCTGGCGGACATCCTTACGCCCGACCAGTATCTGGAAAACGTTGCCACCAAGCCCGGCGCCTCGGAGCGCGTTGAGTTTGCCGTCAAGCTGCCGGTAGACGAGGGCGATCCCGTGCTGCTGCCGATTGACTCCAAATTCCCGGGCGACGCGTACGAGCATCTGCTCGACGCCCAGGAGTCGGGCGACGCGGAGGCCGTCGCCGCTGCGCGCAAGACGCTCGATGCGATGGTGAAACGCGAGGCCAAGGACATTTGCGAGAAGTACCTGAGCGTGCCCGCGACCACCAACTTTGGCATTATGTTCGTTCCGTTTGAGGGGCTGTACGCCGAGGTCGTCAGCCGCCCCGGGCTTATCGAGGCCCTGGGCCGCGACTATCACGTCAACGTTGCCGGCCCCAGCACCATGGCCGCCATCCTCAACAGCCTGCAGATGAGCTATCAGACGTTTAGGCTGCAAAAACGCACCGATGACGTGCTGCGCGTGCTTTCCGCCGTCAAGGCCGAGCTGCCGCGCTATCAGGCGGCTCTGCGCCGCGCCCAGCAGCAGATCGAGACCGCGGGTAAAACGGTCGAGGGCATCATCACCACGCGCACCAACGTTATGGAGCGCAAGCTCAAGGATATCGACGCGCTGGAAGACGCCGACCAAGCTGATGAGATCTTGGGACTCACGCCCGCGGGCCTTCCCACAGATCAAAAAGACGAGGACTAATTGCAACAAGACGGTGGGGCGCCGGCGTAAACGCGGGTGCCCCGCTGCTTTTCGCATCGCGCTTGCCTGAAGTGCGCTTTAGTGTGCAACAATGGCGTTTCGCCCTATCAGACGCGAAAGGAAGTCCATGTCTCAGAGAAGCACCAGTCCGCTGAAACGCTCCACCGTGCGCCGCACGCTACAGCGTTTTTGGGACGTCACGCGCACGCAGCCGCTGATTGTCTTTCTCTCGGTGTTCTCGTCGGCGGGCTACATCTTTTTGCTGACGTTTGCCAATACCTATGTGATGGCCCTCATTGTCGACCGCGTTCAAGCCGGCCCCGTGGCGGGCGACCAGGTGTTTGAGGTCTTTGGTCCCTACATTCTGGCGCTCGTGCTCGTTAACCTGGTGGGTCAGATCCTCTCCAAGCTACAGGACTACACCGTCTACAAGCTCGAGATTGCGGGCAACTATCACTTGGCGCGCCTGTGCTTTGACACGCTCTCCAATCAATCCATGACATTCCACACCAGCCGCTTTGGCGGATCGCTTGTGAGCCAGACAAGCCGTTTTATGAGCGGCTACACGGGTCTGGTGGACGTGACGGTGTATTCGCTCATCCCCACTATCACCTCGGTTGTCTGCACGATGGTAGCGCTCGCCCCGGTGGTGCCGACGTTTACCGTGATCCTGGTGGGCATCATGGTCGTCTACATCGCGTTTGTCTGGCTTATGTACAAGCGCATCATGCCGCTTTCGGCCGCGACGTCCGCCGCGCAGAACAAGCTCTCGGGCGTGCTCTCCGACGCGGTCACGAACATCTTGGCCGTCAAGACCTGCGGGCGCGAGGACTTTGAACGCGATCTGTTCGACGCCGCCGATCGTGCCGCGCGCGACGCCGAGACGGTCTCGATGCACGCCATGATGCAGCGCAACTTTACGACCTCGGGCCTTATCGTCATCACCATGGCCGTGGTGAGTGTGTTCGTGGCGGGCGGCAACGCGTGGTTTGGCATCTCGGCCGGCTCGCTCGTCATGATCTTTACCTACACCTATAACCTTACCATGCGCCTGAACTACGTAAGCTCCATGATGCAGCGCATCAACCGCGCTTTGGGCGATGCGGCCGAGATGACGCGCGTGCTGGACGAGCCATGTTTGGTGGCAGACGACCCGGACGCCCCTGAGCTCAAAGTGACCGAGGGCGCGATTGATTTTGAGCACCTGAGCTTTGCGTACCGTGACGCTGCGGCGGGCGAGAGCGTGTTCGATAACCTGACACTTCATGTGGCGGCGGGCCAGCGCGTGGGCCTGGTGGGCAAATCGGGTTCGGGTAAGACGACGCTCACCAAGCTGCTGCTGCGCCTGGACGATGTTCAGGGCGGCCGCGTGCTCGTGGACGGTCAGGATGTCTCGCGCTGCACGCAGCAGAGCCTGCGCCGCCAGGTTGCCTACGTGCCGCAGGAGGCGCTGCTGTTCCATCGCTCCATTCGCGAGAATATTGCCTACGGCCGCCCCGACGCCACCGACGAGCAGATCCGCGAGGCGGCTCGCTTGGCTAATGCGACCGAGTTTATCGACCGCTTGCCCCGTGGCTTTGACACCATGGTGGGTGAGCGCGGCGTCAAGCTCTCGGGCGGCCAGCGTCAGCGCGTGGCTATCGCTCGCGCCATCCTAACCGACGCGCCGATTCTAGTGCTCGACGAGGCGACGTCTGCCTTGGACAGCGAGTCCGAGGCGTTGGTGCAGGAGGCGCTCGAGAACCTGATGCGCGGCCGCACCTCCATTGTGGTGGCACATCGCCTGTCCACCGTGGCGGCGCTCGACCGCATTGTGGTGCTGGCCGATGGCGAGATTGTCGAGGACGGCACGCATGCGCAGCTTGTCGAGGCGGGTGGCGAGTACGCGAGCCTGTGGAGCCGTCAGACCGGCGCATTCTTGGAGGCGTAAGCGTCTCGGACGTGGGACAATTGTGCCCATAAGTTTATTGTGCCGTTGAGCCGAGGAGTCGTTATGCCACGCGAGACCAATGCTGCCAAGCGCGAGCGCGCCGTTGAGGTGTGCGAGCGTCTTAACCGTCGCTATGGCCCGGTCGAGTGCTTTTTGGACCACGAGAATCCCTTCCGCCTACTGATCGCGGTGCTGCTCTCGGCGCAAACGACCGATGCGCAGGTCAACAAGGTGACGCCGCGGCTGTTTGCCCAGTGGCCTACGCCCGAGGCCATGGCCGGGGCGAGCGTGGCTGACGTGGCAGACACCATCAAGTCACTCGGCTTCTACAAGAGCAAAGCCAAGCATGCCGTCGAGGCCGCGCAGATGATCGTCGCCGACTATGGCGGCGAGGTGCCGGCCGACATGAAGGAACTCGTGAAGCTGCCGGGCGTGGGGCGCAAGACGGCGAACATCGTGCTCAACGTGGGGTATGGCATCGTGGAGGGCATTGCGGTGGACACGCACGTCAACCGCATTGCGCACCGCCTGATGCTGAGTCCCAAGACGCATGCAAAGGAGCCGCTCAAGACCGAGCAGGATTTGCTCAAGATTTTGCCGCACGAGTATTGGGAGTCGGTCAACCATCAGTGGATCACCTTCGGTCGCGAGATCTGCGACGCCCGCAAACCCAAGTGTGACGAGTGTCCGCTGGCAGATTTGTGCCCCAGCGTGCGCGTAGCGGGGTAGGGCGGAACGCATCTTCGTCTGGCGTTTTTTGCGGGGCTGGGTCTGCCCTTGAGCCGGAGTCCTCTCCATGCGCTACCATGACAGACAATGTATTTGACGTACGACCCGCCGAGCTTGCCCCGGCGGGCTTTTGGCGTTGCGATGCCGGAGGAACAGCATGCTCATTCACCGTATAGCCGCGCAGCTCTACACTGCCGAGGCGCTGCAGACCGTCGAGGCCGGACTCGATGCCGGCGAGGACGTGACGCTGGCCGTGTCGCAGTCGGGCCGCACGCTTATGGCGGCGGCCCAGTTTGCGCGCCGTCCGCGCCCCACGGTCTACATTGTGAGCGGCGAGGACGCGGCCGATCGCGCCGCGCGCAGCCTTGCCGCCTACGTGGGCCTGGCACACGTGTGCCGTTTTCCCGAGCGCAAGGACTATCCGTGGCGCGAGCAGGCGCCCGACGACGCCGTGGTAGCGCAGCGCTGCGAGGCCCTGGGACGCATCGTGCGCGGGGACAACTGCATCATGGTTGCCTCGGCCCGTGCGCTGCTGCGCTGCGTGCCGCCGGTCGAGAGTCGCTATTGGGAGTCCACCACTTTTGCGGTGGGCGAGGAGATTCCTTTTGACGAGGTGCCGCAGCGCCTGGTGGGCATGGGCTACACCAATGCCGGTGCCGCTGATGCGCCCGGTCTGTTCCGCGTTCACGGCGACACCGTCGAGGTGTTTCCTGCACAGGAAAAGGCACCCGTGCGCATTGAGTTCTTTGGCGACGAGATTGACCGCATCCGCCGCATGGTGAGCTCAACGGGGCAGACCATCGGCAACGAGGACAGTATCGAGATCTTCCCCTGCCGTGAGCTGGCGCTTACCGACGATGCCGTTCACAACATGCACGTGGCGCTCTACCGCGCAAGCCAGGACGACAGCAAGCTGGCGGCGCTGCTCGAGATGGTGGATGCACGCATTGTTACGCCCGAGCTCGACCGCTTTTTGCCGGTGATGTACGGCCAGACCGTGAGCCCGCTGGCACACGTGAGCGGCAAGGCGCTCGTGGTCCTGTCCGAGCCGCGCTCGCTGTTCGATGACTGTCTGCGCGCCTACGAGGATATCGAGGCGCGTGCCGGCGAGGCAGGGATTGACCGACTGGATGGCCTGTATGTACGCGCCCAGCAGCTCGATTTTGGTGCTCAGCAGCGCCTGAACTATGTGAGCCTGATTCGCGCCGGCGGCGCGGTTACGGCAGAGCTCAAGATTGAGCAGCCGGCCATTGCGGGCTCGGACAACCGCTTTATGACGCGCATTCAGGAAGTCGTGGGCAAGCGCTACGCCTGCGTGTTTGCCATTCCCGACCGCGGTGCGCGCGAGTCGATGGAGCTCACCTTTGGCGACGAGGGCATTACCTTTGAGGAATCGCTGACCGCGGCGCCCGAAAATTCCGGCGCTATCGGCGAGCGCGTGCGCGTGGCAGCGGCGGATTCCGCCGACCGTGCCGCACGCCAGGAGGCCCATGCTTCCATTCGCGAGCGTAAGACCGACGCGCTCAACGCCCGCTCGCTCGAGGCGGGTGCCGCCCAGGCTGCCGCCGGCGCCGCCGTGCCCACTATTTCGCGCGGACGTGTGACCTTTGTCGATGCCGCCTTGCCGCAGGGCGTGGTGGTGCCCGATGCCAACCTAGCCGTGTTCTCGATCGCCGACCTCAACGCCCGCATGGACGCCAACCGGGCCCGCAGCCGCCGCAAGGTTGACATTACGCAGATCACCTTCCCGTTTAAGCCGGGAGACTACGTGGTGCACGCCACCCACGGCATCGCGCTCTTTAGCGAGATCGCGCGCCAGGAAGTGGGTGGCAAGGAGCGCGACTACTTTTTGCTGGAATATGCCGACGGCGACAAGCTCTACGTGCCGCTCGAGCAGGTCGACCGCATCACGCGATACGTCGGTCCCGACGGTGACAAGCCGCGCCTGACCAGGCTCAACACCGCCGACTGGACGCGTGCCACCAACAAGGCACGCAAGAACGCCAAAAAGCTGGCGTTTGACCTGGTCGATCTGTATACGCGCCGCTCGTCGATTACCGGTATCGCCTGCCCGCCCGATACGCCCGAACAGATCGAGATGGAGGAAAGCTTCCCTTACGACGAGACGCGCGACCAGCTGGAGGCCATCGCCGACATTAAGGCCGACATGGAGGCGCCCAAGCCCATGGACCGCCTGCTGTGCGGCGACGTGGGCTTTGGCAAGACCGAGGTTGCCCTGCGCGCGGCGTTTAAGTGCGTGGACTCCGGCCGCCAGGTCATGGTGCTCTGCCCCACGACCATTCTCGCCCAGCAGCACTACGAGACGTTCTTTGAGCGCTTTGCCCCGTTTGGCCTCGAGGTCGAAGTGCTCAGCCGCTTCCGCACCCCGGCGCAGCAGAAGCGCGCACTTAAGGCGTTTGCCGAGGGCACGATTGATGTGCTCATCGGCACGCACCGCTTGCTTTCTGCCGACGTGAACCCCAAGAACCTGGGCATGGTGATCATCGACGAAGAGCAGCGCTTTGGTGTGCAGCACAAGGAGCAGCTCAAAAACCTGCGCGAGCAAATCGACGTGCTCACGCTCTCGGCAACGCCGATTCCGCGAACCATGCAGATGGCCACGAGCGGCGTGCGCGACATGAGCCTGATCACCACGCCGCCGACCGGGCGCCGCCCCGTGATCGTGCACGTGGGAGAGTACGACCCCGACGTGGTGAGTGCGGCGATTCGCCTGGAGGTGGGCCGCGGCGGTCAGGTGTATTACGTGTCCAACCGCGTCAAGACCATCGACGACGCCGTGGCACGCGTGCACGAGGCCGCGCCCGAGGCGCGCGTGGGCGTGGCGCACGGCAAGATGAGCCCGCGCGAGGTCGAGGACGTGATGATCGAGTTCGCGACCAAAAAGATCGACGTGCTCATCGCCACGACCATTGTGGAGAGCGGCATCGACAACGCGACCGCCAACACGCTCATCATCGAGGATTCGCAGCGTCTGGGCCTGGCGCAGCTCTACCAGCTCAAGGGCCGCGTGGGCCGCTCTGCCACGCAGGCCTACGCGTACTTTATGTTCCCGGGCGAGCTGCCACTCACCGAGGAGGCCACGGCGCGCCTGACCGCACTTTCCGAGTTCCAGGACCTGGGCAGTGGCATGCGCATCGCCATGCGCGACCTGGAGATTCGCGGTGCCGGCTCGCTTATGGGCGCCGAGCAGCACGGCAACCTGTCGAGCGTGGGCTTTGACCTGTTTACGCAGATGTTGGGCCAGGCCGTGGCCGAGGCGCGCGGCGATGACGACGCCGGCGTGGAGGCGGCGAGCGTGGGTATTAACCTGCCGGCCGACTACTTCTTGTCCGAGGAGTACCTGCCGGCGGTGGACCAGCGCGTGCTCGTGTACCGTAAGCTCGCAGCGGCCGAGGACCTGGAGAGCATCGATGAGGTGCAGGAAGAGACCGAGGCCGCGCATGGCGAGCTGCCGTTGGCGGGACTCAACCTGTTCAATCGCGCACGCATCCGCATTCGTGGCGAGCGTCTGGGGCTCGAGAGCGTCACGCTCAGCGGCGGTCGCATCACGTTTCTGGGCGTAGACGTGCCTAAGAAGGTGGCCTTTGAGCTTAAGACCCGCTATGGCGCGGTGAACTTCCCCAAGAGCCGCAAGCTGTCGGTGCCCTACAAGGCGGGTGCCGGCGCGGGCAGCGGCCTGGGTCGCGGCCTCGACGCCAACGACGGCACCGGCCCCGTGGCCGCGGCGCTCATACTGCTGCAACAGCTGGGTGCGAGCGACGACGACTAACGGGTCGACGCTGCAAACGCCCCATTTGGGCAATCTGGTTCCATCGAAAGGAAAGCATGTTCGGGTACATCTACAAGAAAGACGCCGCTGCTATCGCGGTCATCCTTGCCCTTTGCCTGGGCGTGGGCAGCTTCTTCGATTATCAGATCTCGAGTGCGCTGTTCAACATCGGCAGCATGTACGGTCGCTTTATCGAGGCTGCCGGCGAGTTGCCGTTTGAGCTGACGGCGAGCATTGCGGGCGTTATGCTCGTGCGCGCGGTGCGTCCCGATTCCAGAGGGAGCAAATGGCTTGCCGTGCTCGGCATCCTCGTCAACGTCGGCTTGGCCGGCTACGAGATTATCGGATCGTTGCGCGTCGGCGGTAAGCTCATCGCGTTTCAGCTGGTACTGACGTTTGCGTTGGTCATCGCAGCCAACTTCATCGCCTACCGCCTTACGCACGACACCGCGCCTGACGAGCTCACACGCTGGGCGTTGATGGTACTTGCCGTGTGGGTCGCTCAGGCCATTATCCTCAACGTGATTGTCAAGCCGCTGTGGTCGCGCCCGCGCATGCGCGTGATCGAGGTGACGCAGGGACTCGAGTTTCAGCCATGGTGGGTGATCGGCAACCCCGACAAGTGGGCCTATATTGCCGCTGGCGTGATCAAGGACGGCTTCAAGTCGTTTGCGAGCGGACACACGGCGCACGCGGCGATCGGCCTTATGCTCGCCGGGCTTCCCGCAGCGGCCTTTAAGGAAAAGCCGTCGCGCCGCCGCGTGGTCTTTTGGACGGCGGCTGTGGTCGCGGCGCTCGTCGCCTTTGGCCGTATCGTGATTGGAGCACACTTTTTGAGTGACGTGAGCTGCGGCTTTGCCCTGGTGCTGGCGCTTGAGTGCCTTGCCGCGCGCGTTGCCTATCCCAACGGCGTACAATAGCCCCGTTTGAATCATCGGGCCCGTGCCCGGCTAGAGAGGATTGCCATGCTCGCGTTTAACAACGACTATTCCCACGGCGCACACCCGGCAGTGCTGCAGGCACTCGTCGACACCAATATGGAGCCGCAGCCCGGCTACGGTACCGATGCACACACCGAGCGTGCCAAGCAGCTCATCCGCGAGGCCTGTCAGGCCCCCGATGCCGACGTGTTTTTGCTGGTGGGCGGCACGCAGGCCAACGCGACGGTGATCGACATGCTGCTTGCGCCCTACGAGGGCGTCGTTGCCGCCGAGACCGGCCACGTCGCCTGCCACGAGGCGGGCGCCATCGAGTTTGGCGGCCACAAGGTGCTCACCATCCCCGGCTACGAGGGCAAGATGCACGCCGAGGACCTCGAGAACTATATTCAGGTGTTCTACGAAAACGAGAGCTACGAGCACACGGTGTTCCCGGGCGCCGTGTACGTGAGCCTATCGACCGAGTACGGCACGCTGTACTCCAAGGCCGAGCTCGCGGCGATTCACGCGGTGTGCCAGAAGCGCGAGATTCCGCTGTTTGTGGACGGCGCTCGCCTGGCCTATGCACTGGCGGCCGATGAGTGCGACATTACCCTGCCCGAGCTGGCGCAGCTGTGCGACGTGTTCTACATCGGCGGCACCAAGTGCGGCGCGCTCTGCGGCGAGGCTGTGGTGTTCTGCGGCATGCACGCTCCGGCACATCCCATTCCGCGCATTAAGCAGCACGGCGCGCTGTTGGCTAAGGGCCGCCTGACGGGCGTGCAGTTTGAGGCACTCTTTACCGATGGCTTGTATTTTGAGATTGGTTGCCAGGCGATTGAAACCGCGCAGGCGCTTCGTCGCGTGCTGCACGAGCACGGCTACCGGTTCTTCTTGGAGACGCCGACTAACCAGCAGTTCGTGATTCTGCCCAACGAGGACATGGCGCGCATTCGCGAGCATGCGGCGATCGAGTACTGGGAAAAGTACGACGAGACCCACACGGTGGTGCGCTTTTGCACCAGCTGGGCCACGACGCAGGAGGATATCGACGCGTTGGCGGCGGTTCTGTAGCCTGATGTAATGACGAGGGGCCGCCTTGCGCTTAGGTTTGGCGCAAGGCGGCCTTTGTTTTTGAGGGAGAAGGGTTGTATGACCGAGATGTCCGATCCGACGATTCGTCTGGCGACGCCCGATGATGCGCCGGCGTTGCTTGCCATCTATGAGCCGTATGTGCGCCAGACGGCGATTACCTGCGAATACGAGGTGCCGAGCGTTGAGGAGTTCGCCGGGCGCATCGAGCGCACGCTCAAGCGCTATCCGTATCTGGTGATGGAGCTGGACGGGCGTCCGGTAGGCTATGCCTATGTGAGTCCGCTCAACAGCCGCGAGGCATACGACTGGTCGGTCGAGACATCGATCTACCTGGCGCGCGACGTGCGCCACGGCGGGCTGGGCCGCAAGCTGCACGACGCGCTCAAGCAATGCCTGGTCGCGATGGGCATCACCAACATGTGCGCGCTCATTGCCGTGCCGCACGATAAGGACGACGAGTACCTGACGCACAACAGCCAGGATTTCCATGCCCATATGGGCTACCGCCTGGTGGGCGCCTTTGACCGCTGTGCCCAAAAGTTCGGCCGCTGGTACGACATGTGCTGGATGGAGTTGGTCCTAGCCGAGCGCGTCCCTAACCAACCTAAGCCAACCTGGTTCCCCGACCTCCCCAAACCTACCATTTAGGGACAGGTCTATTTTGGCAGGTTAGCCGATGGGCTCGGTGTATTTGGCGCGGTCGGTGCGTTGGATGCGCTTGGAGACATGGAGCGGGCGGCCGTCGGTGTCGTAGACGTAATCGGTGATCAGGATCAGCGCCTGCCCGCGCTCGACGTTGAGCAAAAACGCCTCGTTTTGCGAGGCATAGCACACCTCAAAGGTCTTGTGCCCCTGTGCCGGCGCGCGATGGAATTCTTGACGCAGCGTGGCGTAGAGTGAACCGTTGATATCGCGATCGATGAGTGCCTCAAAGCTCGGTGGTAGATAGGTGGTCTCCAGGCACAGTGGCGCATCGTCCAGATAACGCAGGCGGACAAGTTTGACGAGCTTGCTGCCCACGGCGGCATCAAAGAACTTAGCTATGCTGCCGCCCGCCTTGGTAAAGCCCGAGTCCACCGTGCGCGTGGTGGGCTTCATGCCCTGATCCTGGACCTGCGCCGTATAGCTCGAAAACACCAGGTTGTTCTCGTGGAGCGCCGGCGTGTCGGCCACAAAGGCGCCGCGCCCGCGCTCGGTTCGAACCAGACCCTCATCAACGAGCACCTTAAGGGCATGGCGCACGGTGCTGCGCGACAGCCCCGATTCGTCCATGAGTTCCATCTCGGACGGCAGCTTGTCTCCGCGTGCGTAGGTGCCGGTGGCGATGCGGTCGCGAAGCGTACCCGACAAGCGCTCGTATTGGCTCAGTTTCTTTTTAGATGAAGCGTTCATGCGATCAGCCTATATCTAACTTGTATGCTTATCTAAGCAAGCATGTATTCAACACAACAATAAAACCGCTGGTATTGAGCTACCGAAAACCTTACCAGCAAATTTTCTAAGACAAATATAGCATACAACTAGTCGACATAACCAAAACATGTATGTAACTTGTATGCCATCGAGAGCATCAAACGAGAAGAAAGGCTGATGCACGATGACTACTCAGGAACAGGTTAAGGATGTCGTCTCCCAGGTTTTGGCTGACAAGGCAGACAAGGGCGGCATCAAGCGCGTCGTGTGGATTGGCGCCGGCGGATCCAACGGCGGTAACTATCCTGCCCAGTACTTTATGGAGCACGAGGCCACGCAGGTCGTGAGCTCCAGCTACACCAGCAACGAGTTCGTGCACGCCACGCCTGCCTACGTCAACGAGAACACCCTGGCCGTTGTCGTGTCCATGCGCGGCACCAAGGAGACCATCGTCGCCGCCCAGGTCGCCAAGGACCACGGCGCCAGCACCATCGCCATCTATGTCGACGAGTCCGGCCTCACCGAGGTCTGCGACTACAAGATCCAGTACGACAGCCTGGCCGTCGACGAGTCCTGCATGGGCCGCACCAACTCCGCCGTCGTGACCATGATCGCCATGGAGCTTACGCAGCAGACCGAGGGCTATGCCGAGTACGAGACCGCTATGGCCGCGTTCGACTTGGTCGACCCCATCTATCGCAAGGCCGTCGAGTACACCCGTCCGCTTGCCGCCAAGTGGGCCGAGCAGAACGCCGACAAGCCCTGCATTAACGTCATGGCCCAGGGCCCGCTCTTTGGTGCTGCCTACGTCTTTAGCATCTGCAACGTGCAGGAGATGCTGCAGATCGACTCCTGCACCATCAACACCTGCGACTTCTTCCACGGCCCCTTCGAGATCCTGGACAAGCGCACCTCGCTGTTCCAGCTCATCAGCGTCGGCCGCAGCCGCTGCAACGACGAGCGCGGCATCCGCTTCGTCAACCAGTACGGTGGCGAGCGCGTCTATCAGCTCGACGCCAAGGAGCTCGGCCTCAACGACATCAAGGACAGCGTGAGCGAGTACTTCAACCACCTGATCTTCGCCCCGATCCTCAACAATGTGTACATGCGCGCGCTCTCTGCCGTCACGCACAAGGACTACATGACGCGCCGCTACATGTGGAAGCTGGACTACTAAGAGTTACGCGGGTTTACCAACCCGCGTAACGGCTCGACGCTGCGCGGACCGCATTTGGACAATCTGACGTTCAACTTCAAGGGCGCGACCAGAAGGTCAGCGCCCTTTCGTTTCGCGTCACCTTGTCTCAAATGCGGCCCGCTCGCTGACTTATGCTCAACCAGCGGTGCCTTAGACGTTGGGGACGTTCTTAAATGACTAGTCATTTGGGAACGTCCCCAATGAGTATGTGGGGAAGCAGATTTTTCCGTTCGGCGATTTGTGTCTTGAAAAATGTATATAACGACTATAACGTAGTGTGAAACATATTGGAAACAATACCGAGGAGGCTGCGTTGAAGAAAAGCAATCTGGGCTATGTGCTGGTGCTGATCGCCGCGCTTATGTGGGGCACCATCGGAATCTTTGTTAACGGAATATCGGCCCTGGGTGTTTCGTCTCAGAGCATGGCGGCCTTTCGCCTGTTGTCGGGTGCTGTCTTAATGGCTCCGGTCTTGGCATTTATGGGTTGCCAGGGAGGTGCTCGTGAGGGAAAAGCCTCGGGTCCCATGGCACTGTTCAAGGCAAGTCCTAAAGAGCTTGTTCCCTGCGCGCTTCTTGGCATTATCGGCCTCGCCACCGCTAACACGCTTTATTACGAGTGCATGGGCGAGGTGGGCATGTCCACGGCCTCGGTGCTGCTTTACACCTCGCCGGTGTTTGGCGTCGTGCTCGGCCGCGTGCTTTATCGCGAGGACGTGACCCCCAACAAGCTCGTCGCCATCGTCTTTAACATTGTGGGTTGCGTGCTCGCGGTGACGAGCGGCGACCTGTCCGGTTTCCATTTCTCGGCTTGGGGCGTCGTGTCGGGCGTGATCGCCGGACTTTGCGGTGCACTGCTGGCTGTGTTTAGTCGCATGGCCACCAAGACGCTGCATCCTCTGGCGGTGACGTTTTGGGGCTTTGTCTTTGGCGGATGCTTTATGGCAGTGCTTTCGGCTCCGTGGTCCGATGTGGCCGCGGCAATGTCCCCGCAGCTCATTCTGCTGTTCGCGGGCTTTGGCTTTATTCCGACGGCTCTTGCGTACATCTTCTATATGCAGGGCCTTTCGATGGATCTCGAGACGTCGAAGGTGCCGGTCGTGGCTTCGTTCGAAACCGTGGCGACCGTTCTGGTCGGTATTGGCATCTACGCCGAGCCCGCCGGCGCGATCAAGGTCCTGGGCATCGTGCTGGTGCTCGCGTCCATCCTGATTATGAACACCAACTTCTCCAAGCTGCGCAACAGTGCCTTTGTCGGCCATATCGTTGAGAGCATGACCTTTAAGCCCAACGCTTGGTGGACGGAGAAATCGCAGGACATGGATCTGTTCCGCGAGCGCACCGGCATCGCGCTGGAGCCCACCGTGCAGGAAAGCCCCTGGTACTTCGTGCGATAGGGGATGGGCGGAACGCTTGAATGGGCACCGCCTGGCCAGTGTCGATCTGCCCTGCGCCAACGTTTCAAGTACGTTAAACCCGTCAACGGTCGATTTTCACCCGCGAACGGTCTTTATACTAATTAGCAATATAAGCAACGTATAAGACGTTATAATGACCATAACGAAAAGGAGGAGGCAAGATGAATCAGATCATTCTCGCATCTCATGGCGGCCTGGCCGCAGGCGCCAAAGACACGCTCGAGATGGTTCTCGGCGACGTGTCGAACGTCCACGTCGTGTCGCTTGCTCGTGACGACAAGGAGCCCATCACCAATAAGGTGGACGCCATGATCGCCACGTTTAACGCGGACGACACCGTCTATGTGCTGACCGATATGCTCGGCAGCTCGGTCAACAACAACATGGTCGAGCTTTCCAAGAACGGCACGAAGTTCACGGTTGTCAGCGGTTTCAACATTCCGCTGGCGCTCACGCTCGCTATGAGCCCCGTCCCCGTCAAGGGTGCCGAGCTCGCAGCCCTCATCGACGAGGCCCGCACCGGTCTGACCAACCCCAACGCACCGGTCGAGGCTGCCGCGGCTCCCGCCAAGAAGGCCAAGGCGTCCCGTCACAGCTCCGGTCCCGCCAAGATCGTCCTCGCACGTCTTGACTACCGTCTGCTGCACGGCCAGGTCGTCTTTACCTGGACCACCAAGGTTCAGGCCGAGCGCATCATCGTCGTCGACAACGCCGCCGCCAACGATGACATCAAGAAGGGCGCTCTTAAGCTGGCCAAGCCCCAGGGCGTGCGCCTGAACGTCTTCACCGTCGAGCGCGCCCTCGCCAAGATGGACAAGCTCAACACCCTCGGCGAGCGCGTCATGTTCGTCTTTGGCAACACGGCCGAGATGCTGCAGTTCTGCCAAGGCTACAAGCTCGACGCCATCAACCTGGGCGCCACCGCCAACCACGACGGTGCCGATCAGGTCGGCGGCAAGGACAGCTCCGTCTTCCTCGACGCCACCCAGAAGGCCGACGTCAACCAGCTGCTCGACATGGGCATCAAGCTCTACGTCCAGCAGACCCCTACGTATCAGAGCGTCGACATCGACGCCAAGCTGTAATCAACCAGGCTTTTGCCTGACTGAAAGGAGAAGGGTATGAATACGTTCATCAGTGCGGTGCTCGTCGGCCTCGTCGGCGTGTTCTGCATGTGGGACTCCCGCCTGCTCGGTCGTCTTAACTTCGAGCAGCCCCTCGTTGGCGCTACGCTCGTCGGTCTGCTGCTGGGCGATGTGCCCACCGGCCTTGCCGTCGGTGCCGCCGTCGAGCTCGTGTCCATGGGCCTGGTGCAGGTCGGCGCCGCCGTTCCGCCCGATATGGTCCTGGGCGGCATCGTGGCTGCTGCCTTTGCGTGCCTGACCGATGCTTCCGCCGAGACCGCCATGACGATCGCCATCCCGGTCGCCGTCCTGGGTCAGCTTCTCGGCATCGTGTTCCGTTCCATCATCGCCGCCCTCACCCATGTGGCAGATAGTGCGATCGATAACGGAAAGTTCAAGACCGCCTACCGTATGCACATCTGCGCCGGCTCCGGTCTGTACGCCGTCATGTACTTCCTGCCGATCTTCCTCGCCGTCTTTGTTGGCACCGACCTGGTTCAGGCCATCGTCAACATGGTTCCCGAGTGGCTGTCCACTGGTCTTAACGTTTCGACCAAGATCATGACCGCCTACGGCTTGGCCCTGCTGCTCACCATGATGATCAAGAAGGGTATGACTCCGTTCCTGTTCATCGGTTTCCTGCTCGCCGCTTACCTCAACCTGTCCGTCATCGCGGTCGCTCTGATCGGTGTGTGCCTGGCTGTCGTCTTCATGGGCTTCAAGTTCAACGGTTCCCATGCAGCCGCCGGTGTCGATTCCGACTACGATCCGCTCGAAGACGACGAAGACTAAGGAGGAACACACTATGGCAACCGCAACCAAGGACGTGTCCCTGAACAAGAAGGTCAGCCAGTTCTTCTGGCGCTCCTGGGCCATCCAGGCCTCTTGGAACTACGAGCGTCAGATGAACATGGGCTTCCTCTACGGCATGGTTCCCACGCTCGATCGCCTCTATCCGGACGAGTCCGACCCCAAGCAGCTCGCTGCTAAGAAAGAGGCTTACCACCGTCACATGGCGTTCTACAACTGCACCCCGCAGACGAGCGCTTTCATCCTGGGTCTCTCCGCCTCCATGGAGGAGGAGTACGCCAAGGATCCCGAGAACTTCGATCCCGATTCGATCAACGCGGTCAAGACCTCCCTCATGGGTCCGCTTTCCGGCATCGGTGACTCCTTCTTCCAGGGCACCATCCGCGTTATCGCCTTTGGCCTGGGCGTTCAGCTGGCTCAGCAGGGCTCCATCATGGGCCCGATCCTGGCCATGCTCATCTCCATCGTCCCCTCTGTGCTGATCACTTGGTTCGCAGCCAAGATGGGCTATCAGGGCGGCCACGAGTACCTGAGCAAGCTTCAGGGCGGCGACCTCATGGAGAAGCTCATGTATGTCTGCGGCATCGTGGGTCTTATGTCCGTGGGCGGCATGATCGCTACGCTGATCGGCGCCACCACCCCGCTGCAGTTCGCTGAGGGCACCGTTGTTATCCAGGACATCCTGGACGGCATGATGCCCCAGATGATCTCCCTTGGCCTCACCGGCCTTATGTACTGGCTCATCAAGAAGAACGTCAACACCGGTTGGCTTCTCGTGATCGCCATCGTGGGCGGCATCGCCCTCTCCGCGGCCGGCATCCTGGCCTAGTCGCGACCAAGCGTCTAACCGCTTTCCCCCGGGGGCCTGCCTGACATCCCATACCCCAGGCAGGCTCCCATCCCCAAAATGCGACAATTGGACAGTCCCTTTGTCGCATCCTCAACGGGCCGGCGACTCGGCCCAAACCACGGTAACCCTGCGAGCGCCCGGCAATGTGGCGCCGCAAAAAATCGAAAGGAATGTGTCAGATGTACGAGATCGACCTTAACCTCCCTAAGCAGATCGTCGCTGACGTCCTGTCCAACCACGAGATCCACAGCGTCGCCTTCGTCGGCTGCGGTGCTTCCATGTCCGACCTTTACCCTGCCAAGTACTTCCTGGCCAACAACACGGACAAGCTGAACGTTCAGATCTTCACCGCTAACGAGTTCAACTACGACACGCCTTCCTGGGTCAACGAGCACACCTTCGTGATCACCTGCTCCCTCGGTGGCTCCACGCCCGAGACCGTCGAGGCCAACAAGACCGCCAAGAAGCACAACTGCCCGGTCGTCTCCCTCACCAACAAGGCTGGCTCCGCTCTGACCGTCGACGCCGACCACGTCATCGTTCACGGCTTCCATGCCAACTACGCTGCCAAGTGCGAGAAGCCTGGCTACGCCATCGCTCTTGCTCTCGAGATCCTTCAGCAGACCGAGGGCTATGACCACTACGAGGACATGATCACCGGCCTCACCAACGTCTTCGATCTCTGCGAGAACGCCGCTCAGCACTGCAAGAAGCTCGCCAAGAAGTTCGCCGAGGACTTCAAGGACGACAAGATGATCTACTTCATGGCTTCCGGTGCCTCCGAGAAGATGGCTTATTCTCACGCCGCCTTCCTGTTCACCGAGATGCAGTGGATCGACGCCGCCGCCTACAACACCGGCGAGTACTTCCACGGCCCGTTCGAGGTTTCCACCGAGGGTAAGCCCTACGTCTTCTTCATGTCTGATGGCGCTACCCGTCCGATGGACGCCCGCGCCCTCACCTTCCTTGAGCGCATGGGCGCCAAGGTCGCTCTGATCGACTCCAAGGACTACGGCCTGGCTGACGCCGTGCCCGCGAGCGTCGTCACCTACTTCAACCCGCTGCTGCACCTCGCCGTTATGCGCGAGTACGGCAACCAGATCGCCGAGGCCCGTCAGCACCCGCTGACCATGCGTCGCTACATGTGGAAGCTTTCCTACTAATCACAAGTAAGTAGACCTTACGGGTTGATTGAGAGGGGATGGGGTTTGCGCCCCGTCCCCCTTTTTGCTTTTGAGAGGAGATGCGTATGATCAAGGCAGTGCTGTTTGATATGGACGGTGTGCTGGTCGATACCGAGTGGTTCTACAACCGCCGCCGCGTGGCGTTTATGGAGGAGAAGGGGTTCCACTTTGACGAGATCCCCGATCTTTCGGGGTCTAACGAGCCCGCCATTTGGGAGGCGCTGGTGCCCGACGATGTTGAGCTGCGCGAGCGCCTGCGCGTGGAGTACAAGCAGGTCTACAGCCCGGACCATCCCGTTCCGTATGCCGAGCTGCTCAACGAGCAGACGGAGCCGGTGATGCGTGAGCTGCACGAGCGCGGCTTGAAGTGTGCCATCGCGAGCTCGTCCTATCGTGAGCTGATCGACGAACTGGTGGAGATTGCCGGTATCGCCGACGTGCTGGACTACACCATCAGCGGCCATGAGTGCAGCGCGTTTAAGCCCGACCCCGAGATCTACCTGCGCGCCATGGAGGCGCTGGGGGTGGAGCCGGCCGAGTGCCTGGTTATCGAGGATTCGCCTTTGGGGATCGAGGCTGGCAAACGTTCCGGCGCCCGCGTCCTGGCGCTGCGTCCGCACGAGGGCGTCAACCTCGATCAATCGCGGGCCGATGCCGTTATCGATAATCTGACCGACATTTTGGTCGCTTTGTAGTGTCAATCCGCCGCGAGAAGCACGGGTTCAAACGTTTTTTGCGGTGGACTGGCTCAATTTGGTTTCGATTTTGATCCGTTTGGCTTCGATTCGGGCTAAGTGAGTAGACTTTTTGGCGCAGGCCGAGCACAATGCATATCTTCCTTTATAAAACCGCAGGTCACAGGAGTGGCGGTTTTGGGTGTGCTCGGCAGATCGTAAAAAGTCTACTCACTTGGAATTTTGCCCTTTGGTCGTGGGGGTTGCTGGTCCCATTTTGGTTGTCGAGGGAGGTTGAATTGAAGCGCCCCCGCACGCTCCATGCTACAATCGCGGGCATGCCCCACAACCACATCTGCCTTCGAAAGGAGCCTACGTGGCGAACGCCATCGACCAGCTCACGGACCGCGTGCTCGTGCTCGGCCGCCTCACCATCGTCCGCCGCGCCATTACTGCCGTGGCGGTCACAATTTCTGCCGTCCTCCAAACATTCCTGATCCAGGCGTTCATTCAGCCCGCCGACCTGCTTCCGAGCGGTCTCACCGGCGTCGCGGTCCTGCTCGATCGCGTTACCTCGCTGGGCGGCGTTCACATCGACATCTCGCTCGGCATGCTTGCGCTCAACATTCCCGTGGCGCTCCTATGCTGGAGCGGCATTAGCAAGCGCTTCGTCATCTTCTCGATGATGCAGGTCGTGCTCTCATCGCTCTTTCTCAACATCTTTCACTTCGCCCCGTTTTTGGGCGACAAGATCATGCTCATCATTTTTGGCGGCGTGGTCTCGGGTCTGGGCGCTGCCATCGCGCTAAAGTCCGGCGCATCCACCGGCGGCACCGACTTTATCGCGCTGTGGGTTTCCAACCACACGGGCAAGACCATCTGGGGCGTCATCTTTGGTTTCAACTGCTTTATCCTGGCGATCTTTGGTTTTATGTTTGGCTGGGACAAGGCGGCGTATTCCATCGTGTTCCAGTTTATTTCGACCAAGACCATCGACAGTTTCTATCGTCGCTACGACCGCGTGACGCTGCAAATCACGACGCGCAAGGCAGACGAAGTCATGACCGCCTATGTTGACCATTTTCAGCACGGCATTAGCTGTGCCGAGGTCATCGGCGGATACAGCCGCGAAAAGATGTACCTGCTGCACGCCGTTGTCTCGACCTATGAGAGCCAGGACATTATCAAGCTGGTGTGCGACATTGATCCCGGTGCCGTGATCAATGTGTTCCACACGCTCAACTTTGTGGGCGGCTGGTGGGGCGGTCATGTCGACGAGCCCATGCCCACGGCCGTACCCGATCCCGACAAGCCCGCGCGTATGGCCAGCAGACAGGCGCGCCTCAGCGAGCAGGACAGCCTGCAGCAGGACGACGGCAGGTAGAGTGTTGGTATTTTGCCGGCACGGCGCAATCCTGTCCGCTTGAGCCTCCCGAAAGCCTCGCTGCTTTCGGGAGGCCTTCGTTTGCCCAGATAAAACCTACCAAAATGAAGCTGTCGCTTTTTGGTAGGGAGGGTGTATCGTTTTATCATTATGAGGTAACATGAAACTAGACGTTATATACGTATTAGTTATTTCGATATTTCGATAAGAGTGATTAGATATGCCTACACCCAAAAATGCACCGCTTTACCAGCAGATTTATGACGAAATCAAGGATGCGATCGAGAAAGGTGTTTATGCACCCAAGGAGCGTATTCCGTCCGAGCTTGAGCTAGCCGAGCAGTACGAGGTGAGCCGCATCACGGTGCGCCGCGCCGTCGAGGAGCTGTGCTCCGATGGCTACCTGGTTAAGCAGCAGGGCCGCGGCACCTTTGTTTCCACGCCGCACATCAATCGCCAGTTCCACGCCTCGACGCTGCAGACGTTTACCGCGCTGTGTGCCAACAACGGCATGAAGGCCGGTGCACATGTGGTCGATCGCCAGATTGTGCCGGCGCGCCAAAACGAGATGGAGTTCTTTGGCCTGCAGAAGGATGCGCTGCTGCTGCATATCAAGCGCGTGCGTACGGCCGACGGCGAGCCCATCTTTGAGGAGAACATCTTTGTGCCGTTTGACGCCTACCGTGAGCTGTTGACGGCCGATCTTGAGGACAAGTCGATTTTTGCCGAGGTCGAGCGTGTTGGCGGAACGCCGATTGTCTCGGTTGGCTACCGTACGGTCGAGGCCGTTCGAGCTAACGCCGAGCAGGCGGCCGAGCTGGGCATTGCTCCGCACGATCCGCTGCTCAACCTGCGTGCCGGCTTTACCGGTCCCGATGACGAGCCGGTTTTGATGGGTAAGCAGTACTACGTGGGATCGCGCTACGTTATGGTGATGTAAGTTACGCGGTTTTACCAAACCGCGTAACGGCTCGACGCTGCGCCTTTGGGTCCGTCGTTCTAACGAACGACGGACCGGTCGACGCTGCAAGCCCGCCAGAGCGGCAATCTGCCTTTCAACTTCGGTGGCATGACCAGAAGGTCAATGCCGCCTCGTTTCAAGGCACCTTGCTCGCTCTGGCGGGCTTTCGCTGACATTGCCAGAACATCGACGTTGCCGGGCCGGCACTTGGGGACGTTCCTTTTCTGTCGGCACCTGGGGACACTCCTTAGTCATTGGGGACGCTCTTAAACGACTAGTCTGGGCGGCGGCCGTGTGCTGCTGTCCGCGTGGCGGCGTATAATCGGCGGCAGATGACTTGGACGTTAGGAAACCATGACCGATAGCATGCAGCAGATGGCGCTCGACACGCTCGGCGCCTATTTTGGCTACACCTCGTTTCGCCCGGGGCAGGACCGCATGGTCGATGCGATCCTTGCCGGTCGCGATGCGCTGGGTGTTATGCCCACGGGCGCCGGCAAGTCCATTTGCTACCAGGTGCCTGCGCTTATGCTGCCTGGCATCACCTTTGTGGTGAGCCCGTTGCTGTCGCTTATGGAGGACCAGACCCGCGCGCTGCTCGCGGCGGGTGCGCGCCCCAGCTATCTCAACTCCAGCCTTACGCCGGCTCAGCAAAATACCGTGCTCAAGCGTGCTCGTGAGGGGCGCTACCAGCTAATGTATGTGGCACCCGAGCGCCTGCTCGAGCCGCGCTTTCTGGCCTTTGCGCAGGAAGCTGCGGCCGAAGGCGGCATCGGCGTTCCGCTCGTGGCTATTGACGAGGCCCACTGCGTGAGCCAGTGGGGCCAGGATTTCCGTCCCGCTTACCTGCAGATTCGCGAGTTTATCGATTCGTTGCCGCGGCGCCCGACCGTGGCGGCGTTTACCGCTACGGCGACCGAGCGCGTGCGTGCGGACATTCAGCAGATGCTCGGCCTGCAAAATCCTGCGACGGTGGTGACGGGCTTCGATCGCAAGAACCTCTACTTTGGTTGCGAGGAGATGGGCGACAAGGTCAAGACTGCCTGGGTGCGCGACTTCGTGATTGCGCATTCGAGCGAGAGCGGCATCGTGTATTGCTCGACTCGCAAGACGGTCGATGCGCTGGCGGGCGAGCTTGCCGAGGCGCTGGGACCCAGCGGCATTCGCGTGGGCCGTTACCATGCCGGCATGGGCAACGACGCCCGCCGCCAGAGCCAGCGTGCCTTTATCGACGACGACATTCAGGTGATGGTTGCCACCAACGCCTTTGGCATGGGCATCGACAAGCCCAACGTGCGCTACGTGATTCACAACAACGTGCCCGAGAGCATCGAGGCATACTACCAAGAGGCGGGCCGCGCTGGCCGCGATGGCGATCCGGCCAGCTGTTACTTGCTGTGGAACGGCAACGATTTCCGTATGCGCCGCTTTTTAATCGACCGCGGCGATGCGGCCGACGAGGCGCTTGACGACGAGCAACGCGCGTGGGCGCTCCAGAACCGTTATCGCCTGCTCAGCCAGATGGAGGGCTACTGCAATACCACCGGCTGCCTGCGCGAATACATGCTGCGCTACTTTGGAGACGAGGCCGCGGCCGATCATACAGCAGCCGCCGCGGGCGGCACGGCAGACGACGCCGAGGGCTGCGGTAACTGCAGCAACTGCCTCACGCAGTTCGAGGTCGAGGACGTCACCGATATGGCCCGCGCCGCCGTGCGCTATGTGGCCACGCGTCCCATGCGCTTTGGCAAGTCGCTGATCGCCGACGTGCTCCACGGCGGCAACACCGAGCGTATTCGCCAGATGCATCTGGACGAGGACCACGGCTACGGTGAGCTGTCGAGCGAATCGGTTGGGCGCATCAAGGACATCATCGGCCAGCTGTGCGGTCGCGGTTATTTGGTCACCTCGCAGGGGCAGTACCCGGTCGTGGGGCTGGGTCCGCGTGCCGGTGAGGTCGAGGACGAGACGTTTGCCTTTACCGTTAAGCGTCGCGCGTCCAAGCGCAAGGCCTCGGCCCGCGCCCGCCGTGCGGTGGATCTGCTGCGCGATGAGGCCGGGCTGGATCAGCGCCCGCGCGTGGGCGACGATGCCGAGCTGTTCGAGCGCCTGCGTGCCCTCCGCAAGGAGATCTCGACGGAGCTGGAGATGGCACCGTACATGGTCTTTTCCGACAAGGCCCTGCGCGGCCTGTGCCGCCTGCGCCCTCAGACGCGCGATGAGCTTATCCAGGTCAACGGCATCGGCGAGAAAAAGGCCGACGCCTTTGGCGAGCAGTTTATGGCGGCGATTGAAGAGTTTGAGTCCGAGCATGCACGGGATGGAGCGTAACGATGACATTCGACGATAAAACCGAGCGCTCTGAGGTATCCGCCGTGCCGCTGTACCAGCAGGTTATGGACGACCTAAAGGGCGAGATCGCGCGCGGTGTGTACGCATCCGGCTCGCGCATTCCTTCCGAGATGGAGCTCGCGAAGTCTTACGGCGTGGGGCGCGTCACCGTGCGCCGCGCCATCGAGGAGCTGTCGCGCGCGGGGTATCTCAACCGCCAGCAGGGGAGGGGTACGTTTGTGTGCGCGCCCAAGCTCAAGCGCAAGATTGTCCAGAAGGGTGACGTTCAGAGCTTTTCCGAGGGTTGCGCCGCCAACGACATGGTGGCCGGAGCACGCCTGGTGTCGCGCACGGTGGTTGCGGCGACGCGTGAGGACGCGGCGTTTTTTGGTGTGGAACCCGGCTGCGAGCTCATCGTTGTCGAGCGCGTGCGCACGGCAGACGGCGTGCCCGTCATGCTCGAGAACAACGCCTTTGTGCTGGCCGACCATCCCTACCTGCAGACGCTTGCCGACAAGGACCTCACGGACAATTCCATCTTTGCACTCGTTGCCGGGCATTCGGGCCGCGCGCCGCTCAAGTCCGACCCCTGCACCGTGGAGATTGCGCTTGCCGATGCTCAGACGGCCCCGCTGTTGGAGGTGCCGGTCGGCGAGCCGCTCTTTTATATGGAGGCGTACTTTACCGATGAGGACGAGCGACCCTTGCTGCTCGGACGCCAAAAGATCGTGGGCTCGCGCTACGTCTTCGACATCTAACGTCCATAGATAGAACAACATAGAACAAATTTGCCGAGATGACTTCACGGGCTTTGTTACACGTGTTATAAATAGGACAACATAGAACGACAGCAGGTACGAGCCGCCGTCGCTCAAAGCCGCCCCACAAGGAGGAACATCAGGATGAACGCACATGATCTGGTTCAGGAAATCATCGAGCGCAAGGGCAAGATTGAGAACGTCTTTTGGATCGCCTGCGGCGGTTCGATGATCGACCTGATGCCGGCCAACGAGCTGCTCAAGCGCGAGGCCACCACGTTTACCTCGACGGTCTACACGGCACGCGAGTTTTGCCTGATGGCTCCCAAGAGTCTTGGCGAGAAGTCACTCGTCATCGCCTGCAGCCACAGCGGCAATACGCAGGAGGTCGTCGACGGCTGCGAGATGGCGCTGGCCGCTGGCGCCGAGGTCGTTGCCCTCACCGACTGCGAGGGCTCCAAGATCGACAACGGCAAGTGGACCACCTGGGTCTACCCCTGGGGCGAGGGCGTGCCGCAGGCCGAGGTGCCGCAGGGCATCGGCGCTCTGATCGCCGCCGAGTTGCTCGACCAGCAGGAGGGTTACGAGGCGCTCGCCGACATGTATGAAGGCCTTAAGCAGATGGACGCGCTGCTGCCCGCTGCCCGCGAGAAGGTCAACGCCGAGCTGGGCGATCGCTTTGCCGAGCTCTGCCAGCAGCATAAGTTCTTCTATATCCTGGGTTCCGGTCCCAACTTTAGCCAGACCTATGCCATGGCCATCTGCTCGCTCATGGAGATGCAGTGGCAGCACTGCTGCTACATCCACTCCGGCGAGTATTTCCACGGTCCTTTCGAGGCTACCGAGCCCGGCGTGTTCTACTTTGTGCAGCTCGGATCGGGCGAGTGCCGCCCCATGGAGGAGCGCGCGCTGGCGTTCCTCAACACGCACACCGATACGGTTATGGTGCTCGATGCACTCGAGTACGGCGTGGGCGAGGTGTCCGCCAGCGTGCGTTCGTACCTGGAGCCGATCTTCTTCTACAACATGAGCTGCGAACTGCGTGCCGCTCGCGGCAAGGTGTTCGACCACAGCCCCGAGGTTCGTCGCTACATGGGCATCGAGCAGTACTAGGTAACGGGAAAAGCATTCACCTTCGATTCGCAAGTGAATAGCGTGCGTAAAAAGCGGGCCGCGCCGGGGATTTCCGGCGCGGCCCGCTTGGTATTGCGCTTAGATTCGCGAGGTGTCGCGGCAACCGACGCTTACTTGGCGTCGTAGGCCTCGGCATCCCACCAGTCGAGCTGGGCGATGTTGTCGCGAATGTGCTGGCAGCTCTTGTGGAAGCCCTCGAGCTCGTGCTCGGACAGGTCGAGCGTGTAGACCTCCTCGACGCCCTCGGCGCCGATCACGCACGGCAGGGAGGTAAAGATACCCTCCTCGCCATAATGGCCGGTCATGAGCGTGGATGCCGAAAGCACGGCGTGCTCGTTGTGCAGCACGGCGGCGCAGACGCGCGCGGCGGAGTTGGCGACGGCGTACTCGGTGCACTGCTTGCCCTGGTAGGTCACATAGCCGCCCTTGCGTGCAAGCTCCTCGATCTCCATGTGGTCGAAGGCGTACTTGTCGGGGTTCTCGGCCTGAAGTTCGTTGAGGCTCTTACCGGCGATGGTTGCGGCTTTAAAGGCGGCAAGCTGGCTAAAACCGTGCTCGCCGATCATGTAGGCGTCGATGGACTTGGGGCTCACGCCGACCTTCTTGGAGATCTCGGTGCGAAGGCGGGCGGAGTCCAGGCCGCAGCCCGAGCCGATGATCTTCTTGGGATCATAGCCGGTCAGGTGCCACAGCTCGGTGCACACGACGTCGCAGGGGTTGGAGATGCTCACGAAGATGCCGTCAAAGCCGGCGTCGACGATGCGTTTGGCAAAGGTGCGGGCGGCGTCGGTGGTAAAGAACAGCTCGCCGTCGCGGTTGCCGGCGGCCAGCGCGACCTTGCCGGCGGCGTTGACGATGACGTCGCAGCAGGCAAGCTCCTCGTAGTGGTCGTAGCAGTTGACGATCTTGGTGTTGTACGGGACAAACGAAAGGGAGTCGCGCAGGTCCTGGACCTCGGACGTCACCTTGGCCTCGTTGATATCGCACAGGTACAGCTCATCGGCAATGCCCTGCATGAGCAGGCTGTTGGCGACATGTGCTCCTACGTGGCCCTGGCCGACCACACCGATCTTACGCGTCTGGTACATATATGTATCCTTTCGGCCGAGTTTTTCGCGTCGAACCATTGTAGCGTCCTGCTACTACTTTGCTAGGCTAAAGCGCCGTAGATTTTTGGGACATGCCTTAATCTCTACTTTTGGAGTGATTTGGGCCGCTGGCGGCATCGCTGGGCGATGTGCTCGCGCGGATGGGGCCGCTCGTTGTACCATAGCTGCAACTGACTCGTAAGGAGCATCCATGCCCATTCGCATTCCCGACGCCCTCCCTGCCGCCGCGCAGCTCGAGAGCGAGAACATCTTTGTCATGACCGAGTACCGCGCGCTGCACCAGGACATCCGTCCGCTGCGCGTGCTCATCCTCAACCTCATGCCCACCAAGATTGCCACCGAGACGCAGATCATGCGCAAGCTCTCCAACACACCGCTGCAGGTGGAGGTGGACCTGCTGCGCACCAAAACGCACGAGGCCACGCACGTGAGCGCCGGCCACCTGGAGACGTTCTACCGCACGTTCGACGACATCCGCGACATCCACTACGACGGCCTGATCATCACGGGCGCCCCGGTGGAGCAGATGCCGTTCGAGGAGGTCGACTACTGGCCCGAGCTCTGCCAGATCATGGATTGGTCCACCACGCACGTGCACTCTACGCTGCACATTTGCTGGGGCGCACAGGCAGGTCTGTACCATCATTACGGTATCCAGAAGTACGATCTGCCGGCAAAGGCGAGCGGTGTGTTCGAGCATTATCTGGTGAAGCCGCAAAGCCCGCTGGTCCGCGGCTTTGACGACCGTTTCTATGCCGTGCATTCGCGCAACACCGATGTGCGCCGCGAGGATGTGGAGGCCGAGCCGCAGCTTGAGGTTGTGGCCGTGTCCGACGAGGTGGGCCTGTACATCGTCAAGTCGACCGACAGCCGTCGCTTCTTTGTATTTGGCCATCCCGAGTACGATACCGACACGCTGCGCTTGGAGTACGAGCGCGATGTGAAGCGCGGACTCAACCCGGAGGTGCCGGCGCATTACTTCCCGAATGACGACCCCACGGCCGAGCCGCGCAACGTCTGGCGCAGCCAGGCTCAGTTGCTCTACACCAACTGGCTCAACTACTACGTCTACCAGACCACGCCCTACGACCTGGCCCGCGCCGGCGAGGAGCACTAGGCCGTCGGGAGGTGCGCCAGCCGTTAGGCGCTGACGATGTGGGGCAGCGGCAGGTCGTGGGCGTCGGTGGGAACGCGGTCGACGCGCTGTTCGTCAAAGGCTATGCCGATGATTTGACATGCGGGTGAGAGCATGGGCAGGTAGCGGTCGTAACAGCCGCCGCCGTAGCCCAGGCGCGCGCCGGCGCGGTCGAAGGCTACGAGTGGCACGATAATCATGTCGAGAGCCTCGGCAGGCACGATAGGGAAGCGGCTGCTGTCGATGTCCGTGGCCGCGAAGGCCCGCGTAGGGTGGGCGATAAACGGGGCCGCGGACGCATCGCCGGCGGCAACTGCCCGCATGCACATGCGCTGGCCACAAGCTGTGGCTTCGGCTGCCGAGAGCATGCACGGATAGGCCACGCGCCAGCCGCGCGCGGCGGCCGCAGCGGCAAACGCGGCAGGGTCTGCCTCGGAACCCATCGCGGCATAGACGGCAACGATGCGCGGCGCCGCGGCATCTAAGCGGCCCAGCAGCTCAACCAGCCGCGCACAGATATCAGCAGACTTCGCCGCCCGCAAGTCCAAATCAAGAGCATCGCGCTGGGCAATCACCGCCCGCCGCAACTCAGCCTTGTCCATCCCAACCTCCTCTAGCAAACCTGCCAAAAAGTGACAGGCTTATTTTGGCTGGTTTTATCTGGGCAAACGTCGAAGCCGCCACAAAGGCGCCCTGTGTGGCGGCTTCGACTCGACGTTGGCTTCACAGCGCCGCAGCGATCGCTTCAGTCACAAACTTATTGAGTGACTCACCCTTCTTTGCCGCTGCCAGCGCTGCTTGCTTGTGGAGCTCAGAGCCCGTTCTTACGTTGAACGAGCCCTTAAAAGCCCGCTCGGGTTCCTTGCCCTTCTCGGCGCAAAACTCAAGGTAATCGTCGACGGCGTCGTGGAAGCATTGCTCCACTTCTTCAGCCGTGGAGCCTTCAAATACGATTGCGTCCCTAATGCCGGCGACCATACCTGTTAGCACATGCTGTTCGGCATCGAACTCGACCGGGGCGAAATAACCCTTGTATGCCAAAACGTTACTCATGACTACCTCCGACATCTTGCAGAAAGCGAACGATGTTTCGAATGGTCCCCGCTGTCAATTCGTCAGATGGATGAGGCGCGTGCATTACGAACATCCTGCCATCTGATGGCCTGTAGAAGCGAACGCGCGATCCGGACGTCTTGCCTTTGCTGTCCATTTCAAAGCCATATGAAGCCATAACTTTAAGAAAGTCAGCAAATCTATACGTTGAAGGACAGCTAAGCAGCTGGGCGATGAGTTTATCGGATCGAGTCATCCCGCCTCACATTCTGCAACTATATTCTAGTTGCAATTTCAGTTCGATGCAAGCACCTCTACTATAGAACATGTGTGCGTATAGAACAAGTGTTCGAACTACCACGAAGGGCGCCTGTGAACTGCGCCCTTCGTGGTAGTTTTGCTTGCCGTGCCTTAGCCCAGCAGGTCGATGACGTTGAAGCCGGCGTTGCTCTTGGCGATGACGTCTCGGCCGCCAAAGACGCAGGAGGGCGAGACGGCCGCAATGCGCGTCACGTCGGCGCCGAGAGTGCGCAGCTCACCGGGCGTGGCGGCGAGCATCTGGGCGCGGCGCTCCTCGCGTGCATGCGGATCGAGCCCGGCCAGGTAGGTCGTGTTGCGGCGCTTGGTGAGCGCATAGGGCTTCACCGGCGCATCCATGCCGCTCACGCAGCTCACGATAAAGCCCTCAAAGGCGGCCTCGTCGGGCTCAAAGCTGCCGAGCCATTTGCCTGCGCGCGCCACGCGCTCAATCGAGGGATCGATTGCCGGGTCGCGGTAGGTGTAGAACGCCGCCTGACGCTCGCCTGCCGCGCGGAATCCGCAGCCGTACGCGCCGCCCTTTACGCGGATCTCGTTCCACAGGTAGTCGTAGGAGAGCGCGTTGGCGGCAACCGCCCAGGCGCCTGTCACGTCGAGCCCCAAGCGACGCGGGTCGCACGCGCTTGCCGCAAAGCAGATGTCGCTGGGGATGACAAAAGCCTCGTGGCGGTCGCACGGCGTCGGCACCACGAGCGCGTCGCGGCCGGCATCGGCGCTGTCGCCAGCGTCCAGCCCCAGGTCGCCCGCGGCGGCCCAGTACGCGTTAAAGTCCTCGTTGCTGCCGGTAAAGCTCGCCAGGCAGCCGTCGGCCACAAAGATGCGGCCTGCCAGCTCGGCAAGCTTGGCACGCAGGTCGTCCAGTCGCTCGTCAAAGTGCTCGAGCAGATCGCGCAGGAACAGGTAGAAATCCACGCCCGAAAGCTGCTCGCGCACTACGGCCGAAGGTGAGCTGTAGCTCATCGCGCGGCCGAGCGCCGCCGAGTGACCGTTGTTGATAAAGCCCTGCTCAAGCCCAATGCGAATCTGCGTGAGCACGTCGCGCATGCGGTCGGCATCGGCATTGAGCAAAAGCGTGCTCGACCACACCTCGCGCGGCAGGCTCGCCAGCGCATCGATCTTCTCGGACAGGGCGCCGGCGCTCACCAGCAGGTAGGGGCGCACGCCGTCCACGTCGGGTTGGGTCATGACCTCGGTCGTAAAGCTCAAAAAGCCCAGCTTGCCGGCGAGCAAGTTGTCGAGCTCCTCGGCCGAGTGCTCGCTCGTGGGCAGCTGTTTGAGCAGGCGGCAGAGCAGCGTCACATAAGGCAGGTCCTCAAACGCGACGCAGCTCAGGTCGAAATACTGCATGGCGTAGGCCAGACGGTTGGTGGGGATGCCGTGGCGCAGGCAGGGGATGGGCGCGGTCGTGTCCACAATCAGCGGCGGCTCGGGGCGCGCCTCGCCAATGTCGGACACGCGCAGGCGCGGCAGCGTAGCCTTGGCCTCGGGTGTGTCTTCCGCCTCCTGTGCGGCACGCAGCGCGGCCGTGCGCTCGACCACGTCGGCCAGCTCGGCATCGGTCATGGCATCGCGCTTGGCTGCCAGCTCGGCGGCCTCGGCACCCTCCGAACCCTCGGCGGCGTCCACCGGCACCAGCTCGACCAGCGCCATGTGGTCGTTTTCCAGCACCAGCTCGCGCAGCAGGTCCTCAAAGTAGCTGCCATCCAGCTCGCCACGCAGCTCCTCGTACACCGGGCCGTACTTGAGTGCCAGCGTCGCGGCGTCGTCATCGTAGAGCCAGGTGCTCAGCGCGTCGCACGCAATGGCCACACCGTCGGCGATACCGTAGTCGCGCTGGCGCAGGTCGTATTCGTTGCTGCTGATGATGGCTTCCAAGCGCTCGCGCGGAACGCCGTGCTTGCACAGGTCGCGGCAGGAGTCCTGGAACACGCGGCGCAGATCGCGCGCCACGCCGGGCTGCGCGTTTTGCAGCATGATGAGCTCGTAGGGCTGCAGGCTCTCGGCCGCGGTGTAGCTCACCACGTTGCCGCCCAGGCCGGCGGCCAGAATGGCCTTCTTAACCGGCGCTTCGTTGGAGCCCAGCAACGCCTCGAACAGGATATCCGCCGCGATCGTGCGCTTACGGTCGAGCGCGCTGCCCAGCACCAGGCCCAGGCCAACCAGGGCGTTCTCGGGCGTGGTTGCCATCTCGACGCGCTTATACTCGCAGGTCACGGGCGCTTGCACGCCCAGCGGATTGGGCGCCAGCGTGGACGGGTCCTCGCCGGCGGCGACGGCAGCGTCCATGCGGCGACTCGCGGCACTCGGCTGCGACAGATAGCGCTCGTCCAAAAAGGCCAGTGCGCGGTCCACGTCCAGGTCGCCGTAGAGCGTGATATAGGAGTTGGAAGGATTGTAGTGGCGCGCGTGCGTATCCAGGAACTGCTCGTAGGTGAGCGCAGGGATCGCGCGTGGGTCACCGCCGCTCTCGTGCGCATAGGCGGTGTCGGGATAGAGCGCGGCGTTGACGGCGTCGTCCAGCACGCTCATGGGGTCGGACAACGCGCCCTTCATCTCGTTGAACACCACGCCGTTATAGCGCAGCGTGCCCTCGCGCAGGCTCGCGAAGCTGCCGTCGCCCTCGCCCTCGGCGCCCTCCGGCAGGTCCAACTCGTAGTGCCAGCCCTCCTGCTCAAAAATGGTGGGTTTGGTGTAGATGGCCGGGTTGAACACAGCGTCCAGGTACACGTCCATTAGGTTGTACAGATCCTGCTCGTTGGTGGTGGCAACGGGGTAGATGGTCTTGTCGGGGTAGGTCATGGCGTTGAGGAACGTCTGCATGGAGCTCTTGATTAAGTCGACAAACGGCTCCTTGACGGGAAACTTGGCCGATCCGCACAGCACCGAGTGCTCAAGAATATGGAACACGCCGGTGGAATCGGCCGGAGGCGTCTTAAAGCCAATGGCAAAGGCCTTGTTCTCGTCGTCGCACGCCAGGTACAGCAGGCGAGCGCCCGAGGCAGTGTGGCGCAGCACGTAAGCGTCCGAGTCGAGCTCGGGCACGGTCTCGCAGCGCTCGACGGTAAAGCCATGGCAGGTGGCGTCGGGCACCAGCAGCGCGGCGGCTGCGGCGCGCGGGTCGGTTGAGGTGGTGGACATATGCAGTCTCCTTTGACGCCCCAGCGGGGGCGAATCGAGTCGAATCCTCGTGAGTATACCCATATGGGGCCGCGGCTCTGCGGCGAACTGAAGACGATGCCAGCGGATTGGGCATAGACCCCGCGTGACCGCCGTGCGAGCGTGGAAACTTGGACGCCTATCGAATGAGAGTGGATTTTCGGACGGAATCAGCCTCAAAACGTCCAAAAGCCGTCCAAATATCCGCCCTCATTTCCCGACCGTCCAAAATCCACGCTCATCCGCCGCCCGCACATCTCTCATCTCTCATTCGTCACGAATACGAGAGATAACAGAAAGACGAGAGATAAATATGAGAGATAACTGAGCAGCAAAGAGACAAGCAATCATAGTATTATCTCAATACCGATTGTTCTACCAGCAAAAACATGTTTATATGAAACAGATGGCAGACATCTTATCTTTTATCTCTCACTCATCTCTAATATGAGAGATAACAGAAAGATGAGAGATAATTACGAGAGATAACTGAGAGACGAAGGAAATCCATTCGTGGCATTCTTCGCAGAACCGAGCGAAAGGACGTGCAGATGAACGAAAACGAACTGACCGGTCTGCTCGAGTCTTTAAGGCGCATGGGCTCGGACGATCTTAACGTCGAGGTCAAGGAGAGCGCCACAACGCTTTCCCGCGACGTATGGGAAACGGTCAGCGCTTTCGCAAACACCGCCGGCGGCATCATCGTACTCGGAGTGAGCGAGCGCGCGGGTTTTGTCCCAGTTGCAAACTTTGAGACCGAGAAAGTGCTCAACCAATTCGTGGCGGGCATGGGCGATGCCGGCGGTCGCGGAAAGCTGGCCAATCCGCCCAAATACACCATTGAGCGCGTGGAGCTCCAGGGCACCGTGGTTCTGGTCATCACGATTGAGGAGCTCGACCCGTCGAGCAAGCCTTGCTATGTCATAGAGCGGGGCGCCCAGGGTGGCAGCTACAAGCGCATCGATGACAAAGATGTGCCGCTTTCATCGACCGAGGTGCTCGCATTGGCGTCATACGGTCGAGCGACTCCGAGCGATCGCGACGCGGTGGTGGGCGCGGGCGTGGACGATCTCGACGAGACGCTGGTCGACCGTACGATAGACCGGGCTTTCTCGTTGACGCCCCGGGCAATGCGCGGCGCGCCGGACAAACAAACGAAGCTGGAGCGCCTAAATTTCCTTGATTCCCAGGGCAATGTCACCAAGGCTGGACTCCTAGTTGCGGGCACCTACCCTCAGCAGTTTTATCCCAAGCTCTTTATCGACATGGCTGTCTATGCGGGGACCCGGAAAGGCACGGCGGGGTCGCTGAGGTTCATGGACCACACAATCTGTGAGGGAACGTTGGGCGAGATGATCTCGGATGCTGTCGCGGCCGTCGCCAAGAATTTGCGGCGAACCTCGACCGTCCAAGGCGTCTCGCGTGTCGACTCGCTGGAGATTCCCGAGGAGGTTCTGCGCGAGGCAATCGCCAACGCCGTAATCCATCGAGAATACGGGGATCGGTTCTGTGGACAATCGATTGCCGTCGACGTCTTTGACGATCGTGTCGAGGTGACGAATCCTGGCGGCCTTTACGGGGGAAAGACTCGCGAGAACTTGTTTGACGGCAGCTCCCGATGCCGTAACGCGACGCTCGTGAAACTCATGTCGATTGTCCCGCTGCCGGATGGCGCAGGTTCGCCGGCTGAGGGCAATGGCTCGGGCATCCCGATGATGATCGATGCCATGCGCGCGCATGGTCTGGCCGAGCCCCTGTTCTGCCCGGGGTTCGATCGGTTCAAGGTCGTACTTTACCGTTCAAAGATCGAGCCGGTCGATCATAGCGGGGGCTTAATTGTGACGGCACTCAAACACTACGGCGAGCTGGGGACGCGTGAGCTGGCAGAACGCACGGGGCTTACAATTTCCCAGGTTAGGTCGCGCGTCAACGCGCTCATTGCTCAAGGCGAGCTTGAGCCCACGGCGCCGGCGACGAGCCGCAACCGCAAGTATCGACTGTCAGAGCGCGTGGAATAAATGCGTTAGTGGACGAGGCGAACCAATAATCGACCTTCAATTGGCGCCCACTAAGGTAAAGCGGTTGTTGCTCAGTCGACGGTGATGCTAATGACTCGGCTTACGCCGGCATGGCCCCGAACCCGTCTATCAAGAACAGCCTAAGAACCAGCTTGATGACATATCCCGGTTTGACTTCAGCCGTGTCAAAGACGTGACGCTCGGCGAGCTCGCTGCAGTATGCATAGATGTCGCGGATAAGGTCCGCGCCCGAAAGCGTAAACATGTAGCCTGCGTCCGAAAGCGCATTGGGCGCGGCGGGCAACTTGGCCATGTGGCAGAACGTTTGCAGGTCGGGCGCCATAACATTCTGGTAGTCGAGGTGGCCGTTGACATCCTGTTCGGCAAGCTCCAATTGGCGCACAAAATCCAGCGCCGCTGCTAACACAAAGCTCGGCGTAGGCGCATTGACGTCCTGAGTGGTCGCCACGAGCCTGCCCGCCGCCTGTGTGACAAGCCAAGCGACCTCGCGCTGGCAACGCACGGCCTTGCGCGTAACCGGCTTGATGGACGAAGAAGAAACGCTCCCCTTAGGCGGATTCGAAGCAGCCATAAGACCCTCCCATGAACAATCCGGCCCAACAAGCCCGGATGAAACACGTGCTACATCAGTATACAGGGAAGTGGGGTAGCGGGGTACAAGCGCGCCAGCGGCAAACCGAGAGCATCAACGATGTGCCGATCGCGGAATGAGATCTCGTAATAATTGACTCTCGGCCATATTATTGAGGGGCATGACTCGCGTTCGTATGGTTGTAGGTGCTGGCGATGAACGACATTGACCTTGCTGTTCCGTTGATGGATGGACCAAGCTATGACCGCGCCTGCAGTCTCGTGCCTTCCGAATACGTTGAGGCATGGGAGTGGTTTCTGGGTGAGGAACAGCGCGGCGGCGTTTGGACCAGCCTTCCGCACCACACCAAGGAAGATAGCCCTCAGTATCAGTACCGTTTGAGAATTGGCTCGGACTTCTTTCCCGTAACGCGGGATTCAGGGATCTTCTGGCCGGGCCAGGATCGGGTGAAGCAAGATCCCAATAAGATCTTTGCGCTTTCGGTCCATAACTCTAAAAAGAGCTTCTACACCGATGTGCCTCCGCTCTATTTGGACGATGGCACGTGGGTCATTAAGTATTCGGTTCAAGCGCCAGGCGCCGTTGGTTCTCGAGACCAAGACTATAACCGTAAAATGCTCAACTGCATGGAATGTGGCGTTCCGGTCGGAGTCATATTTGCAACCGAGGTGGGCTATAAGGTGCTCGGCCTTGCGTTTGTTGAGCGGTTCGAGCCCGAAAACGGATGGTTTGTTCTGCACGGTCCTGTTCATAAAGGCGGACCGGACCCTCGTTTTGCACCCGACATGAGTTATCTGAAGCACATGCCCGTCGATATTGAGTTTGCCGGACAGGGTACGACCGACGACGAAAAGGTCCGCTATGCGTTAAGGCGCGAGCGATTGGGGCAGCAATGGTTCCGCAAGCAGCTCGTTGCCGCCTATGATGGCCGTTGCGCGGTGTCGGACTGCGGCGTCAGCGAAGCTCTGGAGGCTGCACATATCGAGAATTACTCGGGACCCAAATCGCAGGTTGCCAGCAACGGCATTCTGCTTCGGCGCGACTTACATGCTTTATTCGATGCTCATCTGATTTCGTTTGAGCCTGTTTGCGGCGAATATCGGCTGTGCGGATCGTACCTGCTGGATAAGACCGACTACGCTTCCTTTGCGGGTGCGACGCTAAGGCAGCCGAATGAGCGTCAGTGGCGACCCAATACGGTGTTTCTTGAGGCCCATCGCATCGAGTTCGATCGCTCGGAAAAGAAGCGTGAAAAGGCGGGGCTTCTGCCGTATTAGCGTATTTGGCTTTGGCGGTCTTTTACGATCGTGTCTTTTGATCGGATCGCGTGGCGATGCAATCTCGCGCGCACTTGCTGGTGCATGCTCTTCCTGGTTTGAATAACGGGAAGGGAGCGAGCGTGAGCTGGCGAGGCGATATTGCGATGGGGAAGTACGGAAAACTGCCGTGTGCCCTTATAGACAACAATATGTTTCCGAGCGTAGAGGTTGATCGCGGGTCGTTTGTCGTCACCTGCCCTTGCTGCGGCTCGCAAATACCGTGTCTCGACATTCGGTTCATCGATGCGCGCGACAGACTCAGCGACGAAGTGAGGAAACGTACGGGCGTTCATATGCCGGTGTATCCGGAGAAATGCCCTGTTTGTGGCCTCGATATCGTGTACGACGCCGGCGACGAGGGATAGGTGATGCAGAGGGGTTGGCTGTGAGTGTCTTTTGCCTCTATAAATAAATCCCCTCACCAAGCTGCTTATGGAACTCGGCGTGATGGCCGCGTGCCCAGGTAAAGAGCGCCTGGTCAAAGTCGGTGCGCGTGGTCGGGACGCCAAAGACGCCGGCAACTTCGACGCGCACAAACTCCAGTGCCGGCAGCTTGTTGATGGCAGTGAGGGCAAACGGGGACGAGGGCTCCTCGAACAGATAGCGGCTGCCTTGCAGCGCGTCGCAACTGGTGCACGTGTTGCCGAGCGACGGGGCTTTGGAGGCTCGCGCGCCTACGGGCTTGTAGCCGCAGCGCTTATGAAGGTAGTCGCGGATCTCGCCCGGCACGCAGCCAAGAGCGGGCACGATGGCGAGTGCGTTGGCGTTGGCCGTGTCGATGGCAATGTGCCCGGCTTCGTTGGGCGCGTGCGCGATGGCGATGCTCTTGTCGTTATCGGTTCGATAGGGAATGCCGAAGGCCGCGACCGAGGTCTCTTTGTGGCACTTCCAGCACTCGCGCTTGCCCAGTACTAAATATATATACGGCGCTGAGGGGTCGGATCGGTCAACACCGGGCAGCCACTCGGCAAAGGGCTCGGGGTTGACGCCGCTGGGTACATACCAGATCTTCTTGGTCCGGTCCCATTTGGCGCCCAGCGCCTTGGCTTCTTCTTTGTGCGAAAAGGGGACATTGAGCTCGGTGCGCATGGCGGCTCCTTGGTGCTGCAGGTGCAAGTGGCTCAAGGATACCGCAGGGCGCAGACATCGCGGCGTTTTGCTGAGAAGTTGCGGCTCGGATGGGTTCGAGACGCGTTGGTCTCGGCCTCGGTGGCTATTGGGGCGGTTTTGATTGACTGCGGAGTCAGCCGGGATAGGCACCTGGGTCGCTGACGCGGTTTTGTGTATGGACAGGGTGGTTGTTTGGGTGGTTGGAGTTGCCAGCGGATTTGGCGACATAAAACAAAACAGCCCATAGGACATAGCCTCTGAGCTGCGAACATTTGGTGGGCGTTAGAAGATTTGAACTTCTGACCTCTTCCGTGTCAGGGAAGCGCTCTCCCCCTGAGCTAAACGCCCGATCAAGGGTGCGCAAGCGCGCAAGGGATAATATAACGGAGCCTGAACTCGGTGGCAAGAACATTTTTAAAAATCGCTTACATTGTGGAATTCGGGGGCTTTGCCGTATCCATCTCAAAAGAGCCTGCTGCCGCGATTTGGCTGTCGCATAATGCAAGGCCATTGCGGTATCGAGCTATGGAAAGACGCCTGCGGAATTGTCCTACCGATAAGCGGACAAGCCTCCAGCTGGTGACTTCGCCGTGGTAAGGTAAGCCGAATTGTTTCCAGGCTGTTTCGGGGGAGTGGAATGAGCAAAGAGTGTGTCGAGCAGGTCGAAGGCACAGGGGCTTCGGTGCCGATGACCGATATATCGAACATTGATGTGCCCGAGGGCACCGACGAGCTCAGCCGCAACACCCGTCGCGCCTGGCGCGACCGCCTGAACAGCGCTTCGACGCGCAAGATGATCACGGGCGTCTTGGCTACGCTGGTGGGTGGTTCGTTTTGGGGCTTCTCGGGCACCAGCGCGAGCTTTCTGTTCGATACCTACCACGTCGATACCTTGTGGCTTATGAGCGTGCGTCAGATTCTCGCCGGTCTACTCTTTATGGCCGTGGTTGTTACGCGCGACCGCGAGCGCCTGATTAAGCTCTGGACCACACCCGCCGATCGCAAGCAGCTGCTGCTCTTTACCGCCTTTGGCCTGCTGTTCAACCAGTTTTGCTATCTTTCGGCCGTGCGCCTGACGAACGCCGGAACCGCGACGGTGCTCCAGTGCCTGCAGCTCGTTATCATCATGGGCTACACCTGCGCGATCGATCGCCGCATGCCGCGTACTCGCGAAGTCATCGGCATTGGCCTGGCTCTGGGTGGAACCTTTTTAATCGCCACCGGCGGCGACCCCACCAGCCTGAATATCTCGCCGCTTGGCCTGGCAGCAGGTCTTATGTGTGCGGTCAGCGCCGCGTGTATGGCGGTGATTCCCGCCAAGATCCTGCCCGAATACGGCAGCCCCATCGTCACGGGCTCGGCAATGCTCACGGCGGGCGTGGTCTCGTGCGTCTTCGTGCAGCCCTGGGCGCATATGCCGGCGCTCGACGCTGCCGGCATCGAGGCGCTCGCGGTGTTCGTGGTTATCGGCTCGTTTTTTGCTTACATGCTTTATATGCAGGGCGTTAAGGACATCGGCTCGGTGCGCGCGAGCCTCATTGGAACTGTGGAGCCGGTTTCGGCGACCATCACCAGCGCCGTTATGCTGGGCACGGTGTTTTTGCCGACCGACCTTATCGGCTTTGTCATGATCATCGTGATGATGTTCCTCACGGTGTAGCTGGCGTCGCCGCCAAGACAGAAAAGGTGTTGTGCCGCATTTTCGCCAATTGACGTCCGTGTCTGGAGTTTAGCTGTCGATGCTCAAAATGCCATAAACTAGTAACGTTATGGACTTTTTCATTGCGACTCAATTGCGAGGATTTCTTTATGGCTGGTAATCACTTTAAGGGCAGCGATAGCGGCCGTCCTGCAGTTCCGCCGCGTCCGAACGGTGCTGGTAAGGCCGGCACGCCGGGCGGCGCTGGACAGGGCGGTTCCGGTAAGCGCGTGTCCCCGGGCGAGACGGCGATGTTTACCGCTCTGTACGAGCAGTCTCAAAAGGCAAAAAAGACCGGCCGTGCAAGAGGGAATGTCTTTGCGGGCGGTGCAACCTCCACGTCGCAGCCGGGCGGGGCTCCTTCGGTACCCGCGAACAACGCAGGTGCTGCCAACGCCGCGAATGCCGCCGGCAACGTTAATGCCGACAAGGCCGCCAACAATACTCCCTCTGCCGGTGGCGCGGGGCTTACGGGTAACCTTGGCACGATTTACACCGGCGCCTCCGAGACTGGCACGTTCGCCCGCCTGGATGATAGCGGTGCCGAGTTTGCGGGCTCGGGTTCCAAGGAAGATTATTACGATTTTGGCTTGAACTACGGTAGCGACGCTTCGTCGAGTTCGACCTCTGACGGTCTGGTCCGTCATCGCCATCGCAAGGGCGAGCGCAAAAAGCGTCACACCGGCGCCATTATTGCCGCTGTAGTCGCGGTGCTTCTCGTTGCGCTTGGCGCAAGCGGCTTCATGCTGCTTAACTCGGCAAAGACCGTAAAGAGCGAAGCGAAGGAGGCTGTCGAGATCGTCGGTGGCCTTAAGGACAAGGTCACGTCGGGCGATTTTTCGACGCTGCCTGACGACGCGAAGAAGATCGATGAGCTCTGCAACAGCATGAAGGCGGAGACCTCGAGCCCGCTGTGGGCGGCGGCTTCGTTTATCCCGGTGTATGGCAGCGATATCAATGCGGCCCGCACCATGATCGACGCCCTGTCCGATGTCTCGAGCAATGCGCTGGTTCCCATGGCCGATAACCTTTCGCAGGCTACGCCCGGCAAGCTGTTCCAGGACGGCATGATTAACGTGTCCGCGCTGCAGGCGGTCGCCGATTCGCTTTCCAGCAGCTCGAAGGTGTTCAAGAGCGCCAACGAGAAGGTCCAGGGCATTGGCGATACTCATATTTCCCAGGTGACCGAGCTGGTCGATAAGGCCAAGGACGGCTTTGCCACCCTCAACGGTGCGGTTGACGCGGCGGAGAAGGTCGCCCCCGTCCTTCCCCAGATGCTCGGCGCCAACGGCCAGACGCGCAACTACCTTATGTACGCCATGAACAACGTCGAGATTCGTGCCTGCGGCGGCTTTGGCGGTTCGCAGGGCCTGATTTCGGTCACTGACGGCCAGATGTCGATTGGCGAGTTTGTTCCCCGCATTGGACTCAGCGAGGATGAGGCAGTCGAGAGCGTCGACGAAGAGGATGAGGCGCTATTCGGCAACCACAGTAACCTGTACAACTCGGGCAACACCTATTCGCCTGATTGGCCCCGCAACTCGCAGCGTGTCGCAGCCCTGTGGAAATCTCAATATGGTCAGGACGTTGATGGCGTCATCGGTATCGACCCGGTGTTCCTGCAGTACCTGCTGGGCCTGGTCGGTAACGTGTCGCTGCCCGACGGAACGGTTGTCGACGGCACCAACGCCGCAAAGGTCCTCATGCACGATGTGTACTGGAACTATCCGGTCGAGGAGTCTGACGGCATCTTTGCATCCGTCGCCAGCGCTGCCTTCGACAAGATCCTTGGCGGTATTGGCGATGTCGATGTTACGAAGCTTGTCAGCGCCGTTGAGCGCGGTGCCGAAGAGGGCCGCCTGATCGCTTGGATGAGAAACGATGATGAGCAGAATGCCATCAAAGAGACGGGCATTGACGCTTCGCTGCCCGATCCGGATGATCCGAGTGCCGATCCCGTTGCCGGCGTTTACTTTAACAACCTGAGTTTCTCCAAGCTCGACTGGTACCTGAACGCCGACACACAGATTGGCCAGGGCATCAAGAACGGTGACGGCACGTGCTCGTATCGCATCACCGTTACCCTGACGAACATCATGACGCAGGAGGAGGCCGGCAAGCTGCCCGACTACGTCGCGGCGAGCGTGCCCGATGCCGCGCGCGACGACGAGCGTCTGAATGTCTCACTGTTTGCCCCGACGGGCGGCAACATCAGTGACCTTACGGTTGAGGGCACCCAGTTTGGTCTTGGCGCCGCTACGTGGCATGGAATCCCCTTCTATTCGGGTACCGTTGACCTGCATGCTGGCGAGACGACGACGATCACGTATACGCTGACCACGTCGGCCGAGGCGGGGGACAAGCCGCTTACGCTGCGTCAGACTCCTACATGCCAGGCGGCTCGCGACAGCGCGTCGGCGTAGGGTTTTTCTGGTAGCGCAGATAATCGAGTACCATTTTGGGGCGGACAGGCAATCTGTCCGCCCCTATTTTGTAAGGAGAGCGCATGAAGTACTTTGGCACCGACGGCTTTCGCGGCGAGGCCAACGTTGGACTGACGGTAGAGCACGCTTATAAGATCGGCCGCTTTGTGGGCTGGTATTACGGCGCCAACCGCGGGACCAAGGCGCGCGTGATCGTGGGCAAGGACACGCGTCGCTCGAGCTATATGTTCGAGGCGGCGCTGGTGAGCGGCTTGGTCGCGAGCGGCGCGGACGCCTACATGCTGCACGTGATCCCGACGCCGGGCGTGGCGCATCAGACCGTGGAGGGCTGCTTCGATTGCGGCATCATGATCAGTGCGAGCCACAACCCGTTTTGCGATAACGGCATTAAGCTCGTCAACAGCGACGGCTATAAGATGGACGAGGACGTGCTGGAGCTCATCGAGGATTACATCGATGGCAAGAGCGAAGTGCCGCTGGCCACGGGCAACCACATCGGTGCCACGGTGGACTACATGCAGGGTCGCAACCGCTATATTGCCTCGCTCATTGCAAGTGCGAACTTTTCGCTGCAGGGCGTCAAGATCGGTCTCGACTGTGCCAACGGCTCGGCATCCTCGGTGGCCAAGCCGGTGTTCGACGCGCTGGGTGCCGACGTACGCGTGATTAACGCCGCGCCCGATGGCTTTAACATCAACGTCGATTGCGGCTCCACGCATATGGAGCGCCTGCAGCGCCACGTGGTGGAGCAGGGCTTGGATGTGGGCTTTGCCTATGACGGCGATGCCGACCGCTGCCTGGCCGTGGACGAGCGCGGCCGCGTGGTCGATGGCGACCAGATCCTGTACGTGTGCGGTGTGTACCTGAACAAGCACGGTCGCCTTTCGGGCGGTACCGTGGTGCCGACGATCGCCAGTAACTTTGGCCTGATCAAGTCGTTGGAGCTTGCCGGTCTGAGTGCCGTGACCAGCGGCGTGGGCGACCGTCATGTGTATGCCAAGATGCGCGAGGGCGGCTACAGCCTGGGCGGCGAGCAGACGGGCCACACGATCTTTGGCGATATCGAGCGCACGGGCGACGGCATTATGACCTCGCTGCGCGTGATGGAAGTGATTCGTGCCGAGCGCGAGACGCTCTCGCAGCTCACGGCTCCGTGCAAGCTGTTGCCGCAAGCGCAGGTTGCCGTGCGCGTGGCGGACAAGGACGCCGCGCTGGGCAACATGGGCGTGCAGGCCGCCATTGCCGAGGCCGAGGCGTCGCTGGCGGGTGAGGGCCGCGTGCTGGTGCGCAAGAGTGGAACCGAGTCGGTGATCCGCGTGCTGGCTGAGGCTCCGGACCAATCGGCCGCCGACGCCGCCATGAAGCGCATCGCCAACGCGCTGGAAGCTTTATAGTTACGCGGTTTTACCAAACCGCGTAACTGCTCGACGCTGTAAACGGCCCCAAGCGGCAATCTGACGTTCAATTTCAAGGGCGCGACCAGAAGGTCAGCGCCCTTTCATTTCACGTCACCTTGCTCGCTTGGGGTCGTTTTCGCTGACGTTGCCAAGACATCGACGTCAACATGGTTGGCGTTGGCGATGGCGTGCTGGTCAATCCTTACAACTCGTAGAGCGTGGTGAACTTGTCCTGCAGGTAGCTGCAGTAGTAGCGGGCATCGAACGCCATGCCGCACGCGCCCTTGATGAGCTCCGGCGCGTCCTTGGCGCGGCCCCACTGCCAAATGTGCTCGCCCAGCCAGGCGCGGACGGGCGCCAGATCGCCGCTCGCGCAGGCGCCGGTAAGGTCGACGCCGTCGCGGCACATGGCCGGCACAAACATGGCGTCGTAGGCGCTACCCAGCGCATAGGTGGGGAAGTAGCCAAACGAGCCGCCGCTCCAGTGCGTATCCTGCAGGCAGCCGTGCGTGTCGTCGGGAACGGGAATGCCCAGGTACTCGTCCATAAAGCGATTCCAAAGCGCGGGGATATCCTTGGCCGTGGCTTCGTCGGCAAACAGCATGCGCTCAATCTGGTAACGCACCATAATATGCAGCGGGTAGGTGAGTTCGTCGGCCTCGGTGCGGATCAGCGACGGCTGCGCGATGTTCACGGCGCGGTAGAGCGTGTCCTCGTCGACGTCGCCGTAGACCTCGGGCGCGTGGCGGCGCAGCACCTCGAGCAGCGGTCCCATAAAGGCGCGACTGCGACCCACGGTGTTCTCAAAGAAGCGGCTCTGGCTCTCGTGGATGCCCATGGAGGTGCCGCCCTCCAGGCAGGTGCGCGCATAGGCGGGATTGACGCCCAGCTCGTACATGGTGTGTCCCGCCTCGTGGATGATGCTGTAGACGTTGGAGATGCAGTCGTTCTCGTAGATGTGCGTTGCGATGCGCGCATCGCCCACCGAGAATCCCTCGCTAAACGGATGTTCGGTAAAGGCAAGTGTGGTGTCGTCCAGGTCCAGGCCGACGAGCTTCATGAGGTCGAAGCTCATGGCGCGCTGGGCGGCCTCGGGCACGCGGGCATGCAAAAAGTCGGCAGCGGGCTGCTGGCCGCGCTCGCCGATGGCGTGCACGAGCGGCACGACCGTGGCCTTGACCTCGTCACAAAACGCGTCGAAGCTCTTGGTGGAAAGGCCGCGCTCGTACTGGTCGAGCCAAACGTCGTATGGGTCGCGCTTGGGGTCCATGAGCTCGGCTTGATGCTTAAGCTGGGCGACGATTCTATCCACATAGGGCTCAAAGCTCGCCCAGTCATTGGCCGTCTTGGCCTTGTGCCACACGGCGTCTGCCTCGCAGGTGAGCCTGGTCCAGGCCTCGGCCTCCTCGGTGGGGATGGCGCTTGCCTCGCGCTGGTCGCGGCCGAGCACGCGGATCTCGTCGAGCAGCTGCGGGTCGTCGATCTTTCCGCCCGCGACGGTCTCGCGTGTGAGAGAGCGCACGAGCTCAACGGACTTTTTGCTGGTCAGGAGCTTATGGTGCTCGCCGGCAAGGGTGCCCATGGCGTCGGCACGGGCGGCGGCGCCGTTGGCGGGAGCAATAGTCGCGCCGTCAAACTCGGCAATCTTGAGCAGGTACTCGCAAGTCCACAGCTTGCCCTCGAGCTTGCGGAATTTTTTGACGGCCTTATCGACCTTCATGCCTTTGGGCGTCTTGTCCGCTGCGGGCTTGGCCATCTTATCCTTGTTCTTTCCCATACCTATATCCTTGATCTCGTGAGCCGAGCGCCTCGGGTGGGCGTGCGGCCAGTTTGCACAGCTACCTGCCTTGTACCCAGCGCGAACAAAACGGAACGCGGCGATACGCTCGCACAATGTGGTATCCTATAGCCCAATGCGTTGACGGAGAGGGTTTTGCCCGCCGCGTCGCCGGTAAGAGAGGGAAGGTCATGGGCTGCAAGCCTTCCTGCGGTGGCAAGGGCCAAGCGTTCACTCCCGAGCAGCGACCTCAACGGGCGCGCGGCCAGCGGCGGCGATGTCCCCAGTAGGGAAGCCGTGAGCCTCGCGATAAGGGGCGCAGAGTGGGCGCGGCGGGCCAGACATCCGCCGGGTCAAACAAGGTGGTACCGCGGAATTCAACCGTCCTTGGGCAATGTACATGCCCGAGGACGGTTTTTTGTTACCGAACCGGGCCACGTTTTCGCAATGCTAGGCGGCATCGGTCGCCCCGGCAAGCGAATGCGCGAGAGACGAAAGGGAAGACATGAGTCTGATTGATGATCTGGTCAAACTCGAGGAAGAGGCCAAGGAGCTCGTTGCAGGCGCCGACGACGCCGCCAAGCTCGAGGCTGCGCGCGTTGAGCTGCTCGGTCGCAAGGGTCGCATCACCGGCCTGATGCGCATGATGGGCAAGCTCGCCCCCGAGGATCGTCCCGTGATGGGCAAGCGCGCCAACGAGATGCGCCAGCTGATCGAGGGCATGCTCGACGAGCGCACCACCGAGATGAAGGCCGCCGCCCTCAAGCACGCACTCGAGCACGAGGCCGTCGACATCACGCTGCCGGGCATCCGTCCGCAGATCGGTCACCAGCACCTGATCAAGCAGATCATCGAGGAGGCCGAGGACATCTTCTGCGGCATCGGCTACACCGTCGAGTCCGGCCCCATGGTCGACACCTCCTATTACAACTTCACCGCGCTCAACGCCCCCATGGATCACCCGAGCCGCTCGGCCCGCGATACCTTCTACGTGGTCGACAACAACCCCGGCAGCGTCGCACACCCCGAGGCTCACGCCCATGGCGAGTCCGACGTGCTGCTGCGCACCCAGACCTCGGGCGTGCAGATTCACACCATGGAGTCGCAAAAGCCGCCCATCTACATGATCTGCCCGGGCACCGTCTACCGTCCCGACACGGCCGACGCCTGCCACCTGCCGCAGTTCAACCAGATCGAGGGCCTGGTCGTCGACGAGGGCATCACCTTTGGCGATCTTAAGGGCACGCTCGATTACTTTGTTAAATGCATGTTTGGCGAGGACCGCAAGACGCGCTACCGCCCGCACTTCTTCCCCTTTACCGAGCCTTCCTGCGAGGTGGACGTGAGCTGCCACGTCTGCGGCGGCAAGGGCTGCAACTTCTGCAAGCACAGCGGCTGGATCGAGATCCTGGGCTGCGGCATGGTCGACCCCAACGTTCTGATTAACTGCGGCATCGACCCCGAGAAGTACACCGGCTTCGCCTTTGGTATTGGCGCCGAGCGCGTCGCGGCCCTGCGCTACGACCTGCCCGACCTGCGAACGCTCATGACAGGCGATATGCGCTTCTTGAACCAATTTTAAGTTGACCTGTCCCGGCGGCTTCCCGAGCCACCGCACCTTGCCTTTCAATCGTCGGTTGCGTACCTAAGTACGCGGCCCTCCTCTTTCAAGGCAATCTGCGGCACCTCGGAAACCCGTCTCCGTAGCTGGAGTTTTCCGTCTGTTTATTGCAGACGTTACAGATGAAAGGAGACCAGTTAGATGCGCGTTTCTTACGACTGGCTCAAGACCATGATCGATATTCCGGAGGATCCCAAGACCCTTTCGGACGAATATATCCGTACCGGCACCGAGGTCGAGGCGATCGACACCGTGGGCGAGTCCTTCGACCACGTGGTGACCGCCAAGGTGCTCACCAAGACCCCGCACCCCGATAGCGATCACATGTATGTGTGCTCGGTCGACGTGGGCGACAAGAATCTCGACGCCGACGGCAACCCCGCCCCGCTGCAGATCGTCTGCGGCGCGCAGAACTTCGAGGCTGGCGACCACATCGTCACGGCCATGATCGGCGCCGTGCTTCCCGGCGACGTCAAGATCAAGAAGAGCAAGCTTCGCGGCGTCGTGTCCATGGGCATGAACTGCTCCGCGCGCGAGCTCGGCCTGGGCGGCGACCACTCCGGCATCATGATTCTGCCCGAGGACACGCCCTGCGGCATGCCGTTTGCCGAGTATGTGGGCTCGAGCGACACCGTGCTCGACTGCGAGATCACGCCCAACCGCCCCGACTGCCTGTCCATGATCGGCATGGCTCGCGAAACCGGCGCCATCTTCGACCGCGATTTCCACGTTGAGCTGCCCGCCATCAAGGCCGAGACCGGCCGCGCGACCGACGATGAGCTTTCGGTCGAGATTGCCGACGAGGGCCTGTGCGACCGCTATGTCGCCCGCATCGTGCGCAACGTGAAGGTTGGCCCCTCGCCCGACTGGATGGTCAAGCGCCTCAACGCCCTGGGCGTGCGCCCGCACAACAACATCGTCGACATTACCAACTACGTGATGATGCTCACCGGTCAGCCGCTGCACGCCTTTGACCTGGACACCTTTGCCGAGCGCGATGGCCATCGTCGCGTGGTGGTTCGCGCCGCCCAACAGGACGAGAAGTTTACGACCCTCGACGGCGAGGAGCGCACGCTCGACGCCGGCATGGGCCTCATCACCGACGGCGAGCGTCCCGTGGCGCTGGCCGGCGTTATGGGCGGCATGGATTCCGAGATCGAGGACGACACCGTCGACGTGATGGTCGAGAGCGCCTGCTTCAACGCCGGTCGCACCTCGCACACCAGCCGCGACCTGTCGCTGATCTCTGACGCCTCCATTCGCTTTGAGCGCCAGGTCGATGAGACCGGCTGCGTGGATGTGGCCAACGTTACCTGCGCGCTGATCGAGGAGATCGCCGGCGGCGAGGTCGCTCCCGGCTACGTGGATGTGTTCCCCGCGCCCAAGACCATCGATAGCATCAAGCTGCGCTTGGCCCGCGTGCACGCCATCTGCGGCGCCGACATCGAGCCCGACTTTATCGAGCGCTCGCTCACCCGCCTGGGCTGCACCGTCGAGCGCGACGGCGAGGACTTTATGGTCACTCCGCCGAGCTTCCGCCCCGACCTGCCGCGCGAGATCGATCTGATCGAGGAGGTCCTGCGCCTGTGGGGCATGGGCCGCGTGACGGCGACCATCCCGGCTGCCAAGAACCACATCGGCGGCCTGACCCGCGAGCAGAAGCTCACCCGCAAGGTCGGCGAGATCCTGCGCGCCTGCGGCCTCAACGAGACCACGACCTTTGGCTTTGCCGCCCCGGGCGACCTGGAGAAGATCGGCATGTCCACCGAGGGCCGCGGCTGCCCCGTGGTGCTCATGAACCCGCTGGTGGCCGAGCAGACCGAGATGCGCCGCTCGCTGCTGCCGGGTCTGCTGCAGTCTGTGGCCTATAACGAGGCCCACGGCACGCCCAACGTGCACCTGTACGAGGTCGGCAGCCTGTTCCACGGTCGCGAGAATGCCAGCCTGCCCAAGGAGACCAAGTCCGTGGCGGGCGTGCTCTCGGGCCAGTGGAGCGAGCAGTCCTGGAATATGAAGTACCGCAAGCTGCGTTTCTTCTTTGGCAAGGGCATTGTCGAGGAGCTGCTTGCCCAGCTGCGCATCGAGAAGGTTCGCTTCCGTCCCGTCGAGGGCGAGAGCTACGCTTTCTTGCAGCCGGGTCGTGCGGCCGAGGTTCTGTCCGGCGGCACCGTGCTGGGCTGGGTCGGCGAGATTCATCCCGAGGCGCGCGAGGCGATGGGCATCGATGAGGTCGTCGTTGCCTTTGAGCTCGATCTGGACAAGCTGATCAAGGGCGCCCGCAATCAGGAGAACTACCGCGAGTTCTCGCAGTACCCGGCTGTTGAGCACGACCTGGCAATTGTGGTTGACAACGCTGTGACCTGCGAGGATCTTGAGCGCCGCATTACCAGCGCCGGCGGCAAGCTGCTCGAGGGCGTGCGCCTGTTCGACGTCTACCGCGATCCCATCCGCATCGGAGCGGGCAAGAAGTCCATGGCCTTTGCGCTTACGTATCGCTCCGACGACCACACGCTCACCAGCGAAGAGGTCGAAAAAGCGCACCAGAAGATCGTCACCAAGGTGTGCAAGGGCGTAAACGGCGAGGTCCGCGGCTAGGTCCTGCACTGGGATATGGGTCGGCGGTGGCTGCCGCCGAGTCCTACGTGACCGCTATGCTCGGTATGAGGCACCGTTGAGCCTGTATATATGACACGCGCATTACATAACGGCGTGCTGCTTTGTCGGCAGTGCGCCGTTTTGCTATGATAGCCCGCGTCGTGTTACGAATTTGACAATACGTAACACTGTCAAGGTGATTTAAGCGGCGTTGCAATTCTGTGCGCCGACAACCGGGAGGCGTACATGCACATTCCAGATAATTATCTGTCCCCGCAGACCGATGCCGTCATGGCGGTGGCGATGGTGCCCGTTTGGGTTCACTGCATCAAGAAGGTGCGCGCCACGCTCGATCGCGAGCATATGGCGTTCCTGGGCATCTGCGCCGCATTCTCCTTCTTGCTCATGATGTTCAACGTGCCGCTGCCCGGCGGCACCACAGGTCACGCCGTCGGCGGCGCGCTCATCGCGCTGCTGCTGGGCCCCGAGGCCGCGGCTATCGCTGTCTCGGTCGCGCTGGCGCTGCAGGCGCTGCTATTTGGCGACGGCGGCGTTCTGTCGTTTGGCGCCAACTGCTTTAACATGGCCTTTGTGCTGCCGTTTGTCGCTGCTATCGTGTTTCGTGCGCTCAACAGCCGTCTGCACGACAAGAGCTGGGGCACCTCGGTTTCTGCCATCGTGAGCGGCTGGGTTGGCCTGTTCCTGGCGGCCCTGTGCGCGGCGGTCGAGTTCGGTATTCAGCCGATGCTCTTCACCAACGCTTCGGGCGCTCCGCTGTACTGCCCCTTCCCGCTGTCCGTGGCTATTCCGGCCATGTTGATCCCGCATATGCTGGTTGCCGGTGTGATCGAGGGCGTGGCGACGGCCGCCATCTACGGTTTCATTAAGAAGACGGCGCCGAGCATTATCGTCGGGCCCGAGGCCGTCGATGGCCAGCTTGCTGCCGAGGGCGCTGCTGCCAAGAAGACCTCGCTGGTCCCCACGCTCATTTTGGTCGCCGTGCTCGTGGTGGCCACGCCGCTGGGCTTGCTTGCCACCGGTGACGCCTGGGGTGAGTGGGACGCCGAGGGCGCCGCGACCGCCGTTCAGGAGGCTGGCGACGACAGCCTGCAGGCTTCGGTCGGCCTCGATACCCCGACCTTTGCCGACGCGCTGCCCACGGGTGATTACCTGCAGGCCTATTCCGAGGAGCAGGGTCTTGGCTTTGCCGGTCAGGCTGCCATGTATATCCTGTCCGGCGTGATTGGCGTGGCGGTGCTCACCATCGCATTCCGTCTGATCTCGCTGACGGTCAAGGAAAGCGGTGCTCATGGCAATAGCCGAGCTGCCTAGCTGGCTTGCGACCGAGGAGCGATACGAGCCCGCGGGGGCTCGGCATCGTGTGATGCAAAAGAATGTCCTGCACCTGGCGAGCCTGCTTGAGCGGGTTCGCCTGGGTGGAGGCGCGCACGAGGGCGGGTCGATGGTCGACCGCGCCCTTTCTTGCGTTTCGGCTCCGGTGCGCCTGGTGGGGATGTTCGTCTGCGTCCTGTGCGTGTGTCTGACGCAGAGTCCGCTGTACCTGATGCTGATGGCGGCTATCGCGTTGGTGCTGGTCGCGGTGCGCCCCGCACGCGGGCTGCGTGCGACCTTTGTACCGGCGCTCGGCGCCACGGGGCTTGCGGTGGTTCTGGCACTGCCTGCCCTGCTGCTGGGCGCGTCTGCCACGAGCGCCATGCTCAAGATCGCGCTCAAGACGTTTATTAATGTGTCGCTGGTGCTGGGTGTTTCGTGGACGCTTACCTGGAGCCGCATGTCGGCAGCGCTTAAGATGCTGCACCTGCCCGACGAGGTTATCTTTACCTTTGATATGGCGCTCAAGCATATCGAGGTGCTGGGACGCACGGCGCACGATCTGTGCGAATCGGTCATGCTGCGCAGCGTCGGTTTCGCGCCTGCGGGTTTTTCGCGCACCGACTCGCTGGCGGGTATCATGGGCATGACGTTTATCAAGGCGATGGAATGCAGCCACGCGATGGACGAGGCCATGCTGTGTCGCGGTTTCGCCGGCGTGTATCCGGCGCCTGCACGGAGCGGCTTTGGCTGGCGCGATGCGGTTTACGCGGCCGTTGTGGCGTTGCTCGCCGTGTTGTGTGCGGTGTTGTAGCGCGGACGGTCGAACCGACGATGTGAATAGGGAAGGGCGACGTTTTGGCAAACGATACAAATGGCGCGATGGGTGCGAGCAGTGCTGCCGGCACCGAGGTCACGCCGCTCATCGAGTTTCGCGACGTGGTGTTTTCCTATGCGGGTCATACGGTGGTCGACGGCGTTTCGCTGCAGGTGGACCGTGGGGAGCTCGTTGCCCTGCTTGGTCCTAACGGCTGCGGCAAGACGACGATCATGCGCCTTATCAACGGCCTTGAGCTTGTGGACGCGGGTGCGTACCTGTTCGACGGGCATGCGGTCGATGCAGCATATCTCAAGGATTCCACGACGGCCCAGCGGTTCCATCAGCGCGTGGGTTTTGTGTTCCAAAACGCCGATGCACAGCTCTTTTGCGCCACGGTCGGCGAGGAGGTTGCGTTTGGTCCGGCCCAGATGGGACTTCCGACAGACGAGCTCGAGCGCCGCGTGCGCGATGCCATGGAGCTGTTCCAGGTTGCCGATCTGGTCGATGCTTCGCCCTATCAGCTTTCGGGCGGGCAAAAGAAGCGCGTGGCGCTGGCTGCCGTCGTGTCGATGAACCCCGATATCCTGGTGCTCGACGAGCCTACCAACGGACTTGACGAGGACTCGTGCGACATCGTGGTCAACTTTCTACTGGCCTATGTTGCTGCCGGCAAGACGGTCTTGATGAGCACGCATCATCAGGATTTGGTGCGGCGCCTGGGTGCCCGCGCCATCTATATCGATCGATATCATCATGTGGTCGAGGCGCCGGTATCGTCGTATGGAACCGAGAGCGGCGCTGCGGAATAGTTGCTGCGTGGAGCGTGCGTAGCCGCCCGCGCGGCTTTGCCGTGATGGTATAGTTATCCAGGTTTTTATGGGGGTGGCTATGCCAAGCTGGAACATTCATATCGCTCAGACGGAGCGTTTGCTGGAGCGCACCGGTGCGCTTGCCAATAGCGTGCGCGACCGCAATGCCTTTTTGTTTGGCTGCGTGGTTCCGGATATCTTCGTGGGCTATATGGTTCCCGGCATTGCCGATCCCATCCCGTATCGCATCACGCATTTTGCCAAGCCTGAGCCTATCCCTAAGCCGCGCGAGCATGAGTTTTGGGACACCTATGTGGCGCCGCTGCTCAAAGGGGCGTCTGTTGGTACGCCGGCTGCCGCGACCTCGATTGCCGAGGAACGCGAGCGACTCAATCGGGTACATTATCCCCAACGCTACAAGGATGCCGAGCCGGTTGCCGGTCCCGGTGCTAGCGAGCTTTCGCTCGCGCCCGATGACGTGGCACAGTCGCTGCTCGATCTGACGCTGGGCGTTTGGTCTCACCTCGTGGCCGATACCGTGTGGAATACGCGCGTGAATCAGTACCTGGAGGCGCACGGCGGTAAGCCGTGCGAGGAATTCCGCATTAAAAAGCAAGGCGACTTTGACTGGTTTGGCAAGACGCTCGGCATTGTTTCTATCCCGCGTGCGACCGATCGCCTGTATACCGCGGCGGCCCAGTTTGGTCAGTATTCGATTCCGCAAGATTATGTGCTCAAGACCATTGGCGTCATGCACGAGATTGTACGCGAAAACCCCGGCGAGCCCGATCATCCGCCGTATCGCTTGCTAACCGAGGAGTTTTTCGATACAACGTTTACCGAGGTCGTCGAGCTAACCGAGACGGGTTTTGCCGAGCGCGTGGCCGCTCCCGGCACGCCCGCGCTGCCCCTGATTGCTAGCTGCTAGCTGGCCGGCCCGGCAGTGAATATCTCAACCCAATTGACAAGTAGCTCTTGCCGCAGGGTGACTTCGGCGGCGCGCTCCTGTTTGGTCTTTAGGGTGTAGGAAAGTCCAGCCTTTTTATGGATGAGCTCGGCTATGTGGTCGAAGCTCTTTTTATCCTTAATCTGGCCAAAGGTAATTTGGATGACGTCGTAGCCCATGCTTGTGAGCGCGGTGGCGCGCTCGGCATCGGAGAGGCTCGCGGCTTCGCTGCCGTGGGCGGAGCGGCCTTGGCATTCAAGGATGACACCCATGCTGTCGGTGGCGCTTTCGATGAAGATATCGGCGTAGCAGCAGGTTTTGTCATACAGCGAGCGCGCGGCGTCGCTGAGTGGGATGCGCACGTTGTTTGCGATGTTGATGCCCATGCCGCCCTCGTCGCGGGGGAGCGAGATAAGCATGGAGGTCTGTACTTCGAAGGGCGAGGCGGTCTGTCCTGTCATGCGTTCGGCGGCCCAGCGGAGCTGCTTAACACCGCGCAGGCCTGCGGCCTGCTTGGCGAACGCGGCGATATCCGCTGCGGAAAAAAGCGGCGTGCGCTTCCACAAGTTGGTGTCCTTGCCGTTGACGTCGATAACCCGCTCCCAGCCGCAGTTGGGTGGAATGAGCTTAAGCGAAATAGCTTCATCAAGTTGCTGTTGCGTACGTTTGCAGGGTGTATACACAGCAAACGAGCTGCACATCTCATAACACGCCATAAGCAGCTGGTTGCGTGAGACCTGCGTAGCAAGGTTGAGCAGTGTGAACTCGGGCGATGTGACATCAAACCCATGCTCAGTTTGCCTAAACGACCCGGGAGGCGGCTCTTGGGTCAGGAGGTGCGATTTAAACAGGCTTCGCGACCCGGATTGTGCCCGAGTGAATACAAGCCTGTGAAGCGGTGCGTGAAGCAGGTCTTTTACAACTGCATGACTTCCGAGGCCGCAACATCTGCGATCCATATTGCCAAGGCTAATGGCAGGGTAAAGGCCTAATACCTGCGGCGGGATACGGTGATAGTAAAAAGCGGATTGACCGCATAGCGTCAGGTCCATGACGTCCTCCTGGTCGAAATATGCTTTTGGACCGTGCGATGCCAGTGTCAATTCGGAAGTATGCGGCAAAATCTAAACCCTGTGAGCAGACCTGGCTTTTGAGGCTAGTTTATCAGGCATTTTGTTGCGAAAAAACGGGGTGTGCTCGGAGGTATCAGAATTTGCCGCATACTTCCGAAAAGCAGGTCAATCCGGCTCTTGCTAAAACGATTTAGCAGCGTCGGTTAAGGTGTGGGTTTGCCACCGGGCGAACATTTTTTGCGCTTGGGTCTTTATTCTTTGGGCCTCGAAGGGCGGATTTCGCGCTTTTGGTAAAGAAATGAGTGTGCGTTTTGCCGTGCGCCGGCATTGGCACAGAAAAAGGGCCCGGAAGGCAAAGCCTTCCGGGCCCTTTGCAATGCAAATCTGCTTGCAAGTGCGATTTAGCGCACCTGAGCGACGTAAGCGACGTTGGTCGAGGAGACCTTGTCCTCGAGCTGGACGCTCATGCGGGGATCGCCGGCGGTAGCGACGGTCAGGTCGCCGGCCTCGACGTAGCCGAGCTCCTTGGCGGTCTCGATCGCCTTGACGATCGTGCCGTTGACGGTGCCCTGGGTAATCTCGGCCTGGTGCGGGATAACGCCCCAGTACATGATCATCTGCTGGACGGCCCACTCGTGGCGGGAGAACGCGCAGATCGGCATGTTGGGACGGAAGTGCGAGATCAGGCGAGCAGTACGGCCGGTGGTCGTCGGCACGGTGATGCACTTGGCGCCAACGGTGGTGGCCATGTTCACAGCGGACATACCCACAACGTTGTTGACAACGCGGGTGCCGTGAGCGTCAGCCGGAACCTCGAGCGGAGCGTGAGCCGGGAGGTACTTCTCGGTCTCGAGAGCAATGCTGGCCTGCATCTTGACGGCCTCAACCGGGTACTTACCGGCAGCGGACTCGCCGGACAGCATGACGGCGTCGGTGCCGTCGTAGATGGCGTTAGCAACGTCGGCAACCTCGGCGCGCGTCGGGCGCGGGTTCTGCTGCATGGAGTCGAGCATCTGCGTAGCGGTGATGACGGGCTTGTAGGCCGCGTTGCACTTGGCGATGATCTCCTTCTGGATGTGGGGAACGAGCTCGGGCTTGATCTCGATGCCCAGGTCGCCACGGGCGACCATGATGCCGTCGGATGCCTCGAGGATCTCATCGAAGTTCTCGACGCCCAGGGCGCACTCGATCTTCGGGAAGATCGTCACGTGCTCGCCACCGTTCTCGCGGCAAAGCTCGCGGATACCGCGGACGGACTCGCCGTCGCGGATGAAGGAAGCGGCGATGTAGTCGATGTTCTCGGTCAGGCCAAAGAGGATGTCCTGACGATCGCGCTCGGTGATAGCGGGCAGCGAGATGTTGACGTTGGGCATGTTGACGCCCTTGCGCTCGCCGATCAGGCCGTCGTTCTTGACGACGCAGGTCATGTCCTGGCCGTCGACGGACTCGACCTCGAGGGCAACCAGGCCGTCATCGATCAGGATGAGGGAGCCCTTCTCGACCTCGGAGGGCAGAACCAGGTAGTCGAGGGAGATGTGCTCAGCGGTGCCGTGGAAATCCTCGGTCGTGGGCTGAGCGGTGACGACGATCTTGTCGCCGGTCTTGACGGCAACCTTCTTGCCATCGACCAGAAGACCGGTGCGGACCTCGGGGCCCTTGGTGTCGAGCAGGATGCCGACGGGCATACCGAGCTCCTTGGAAATACGACGGACGCGCTCGATGCGACCGTGGTGCTCGTCGTAGGAGCCGTGCGAGAAGTTAAAACGGGCGACGTTCATGCCCGCCTTGATCATCTCGCGGATGGTCTCGTCGCTATCGCAGGCGGGACCCATGGTGCATACAATCTTAGTGCGCTTGTACATTCAGACCTCCATCTGACATCGTCTTGCGCTGATAGATAAACCATAAGAAATAAAACCGAGTTGATTATAACGAAATGGCGTCCGAATACCCCAAAAAATCGACCGTATGCCGAATTAGAAGTTCATTTTTTGCGAAAAAACGGTATATGCAAAAACTTTACCAACCGTTCTAACCGCTGCTATCTGGGCGATATTTCAATTTGATGATGCGTCGAAGAAAAAACGTTTTATCAGTATTGAGCATCACACGGTCTGCACCGTTGCTTATGGACCATATTTCCAGATGGATTGTTTTGGCTAGACGCGTTGCTTTGGGGTACCATAGCTCCACTATCAACTGCCGCTCAGCACGGCAGCCTTGATGAGCCCTTGCCCTTCTCCTGGGAATTATGATCGGGCATCAATCTGCTGAGTGGCCCGAATCCCAGGAGGGGACTCTATATGCAAAAGGAATACCTGTCCGCCGCGGCGGAGGTGCTCAGCGACCAAGGTGTCGATGAGAACCTCGGCCTGAGCGACGACGAGGCGTCGTCGCGCCTCGCTAAGACAGGCCCTAACAAGCTCGAGGAAGCCGAGAAGACGCCGCTGTGGAAGCGCTTCTTTGAGCAGATGGCAGATCCCATGGTCATCATGCTGATCGCAGCCGCGGTTATCAGCGCGCTCACGGGCCTGGTCAAGGGCGAGGCGGACTTTGCCGATGTCGCCATCATCATGTTCGTCGTTATCGTCAACTCGGTGCTGGGCGTGGTCCAGGAAGCCAAGAGCGAGGAGGCTCTCGAGGCCCTGCAGGAGATGAGCGCGGCGCAGTCCAAGGTGCTGCGCGACGGCAAGCTCGTGCACCTGCCGAGCGCCGAGCTCGTCCCCGGTGACGTGATCATGCTCGAGGCGGGCGACTCCGTCCCGGCCGACTGCCGCGTGCTCGAGAGCGCCACGATGAAGATCGAAGAGGCCGCACTCACCGGCGAGTCCGTGCCCGTAGAGAAGCACGCCAACGTGATCGAGCTTGCCGCGGGCACCGATGACGTGCCGCTCGGCGACCGCAAGAACATGTGCTACATGGGCTCTACCGTGGTGTACGGCCGCGGCCGCGCCGTCGTGGTCGGTACCGGCATGGATACCGAGATGGGCAAGATCGCCGGCGCCCTGGCCGAGGCCAAGGAAGAGCTTACGCCGCTGCAGGTGAAGCTTGCCGAGCTCAGCCGCATCCTTACCATCATGGTGATCGTCATCTGCGTCGTGATCTTTGGCGTCGATATCCTCCGCCACGGCGTGGGCAACGTCCTTACCGACCCGACCGCCTTGCTCGACACCTTTATGGTCGCCGTCTCGCTCGCCGTCGCTGCCATCCCCGAGGGCCTGGTCGCCGTCGTAACCATCGTGCTGTCGCTCGGCGTGACCAAGATGGCCAAGCGCCAGGCAATCATCCGCAAGCTCTCTGCCGTCGAGACCCTCGGCTGCACGCAGACCATCTGCTCTGACAAGACCGGCACCCTTACCCAAAACAAGATGACCGTCGTCAAGCACGAGCTCGCCGCGCCTAAGGAGAAGTTCCTGGCCGGTATGGCGCTGTGCTCCGATGCCCAGTGGGACGAGGAACTGGGCGAGGCCGTGGGCGAGCCGACCGAGTGCGCGCTCGTCAACGACGCCGGCAAGGCTGGTCTCACCGGTCTGACTGCCGAGCACCCGCGCGTGGGCGAGGCCCCGTTCGACTCGGGCCGCAAGATGATGTCCGTGGTCGTCGAGACCCTGGACGGCGAGTACGAGCAGTACACCAAGGGCGCGCCCGACGTGGTAATCGGCCTGTGCACCCACATCTACGAGGGCGATAAGGTCGTCCCCCTGACCGAGGAGCGTCGTGCCGAGCTCGTGGCCGCCAACAAGGCCATGGCCGACGAGGCCCTGCGCGTGCTGGCGCTGGCAAGCCGCACCTACACCGAGGTCCCGAGCGACTGCAGCCCCGCTGCGCTCGAGCACGACCTGGTCTTCTGCGGCCTGTCCGGCATGATCGACCCTGTCCGCCCCGAGGTCGCCGACGCCATCCGCGAGGCCCACGACGCCGGTATCCGCACCGTCATGATCACGGGCGACCATATCGACACCGCCGTGGCCATTGCCAAGCAGCTGGGAATCGTCACCGATCGCAGCCAGGCCATCACCGGTGCCGACCTCGATCGCATGAGCGACGAGGAGCTCGACGCGCACATCGAGGACTACGGCGTGTACGCTCGCGTCCAGCCTGAGCACAAGACCCGCATCGTCGAGGCATGGAAGTCGCGCGACCAGATCGTGGCCATGACGGGCGACGGCGTCAACGACGCCCCGTCCATCAAACGCGCCGACATCGGCGTGGGCATGGGCATCACCGGCACCGACGTCACCAAGAACGTCGCCGACATGGTGCTTGCCGACGACAACTTCGCCACCATCATCGGCGCCTGCGAAGAGGGTCGCCGCATCTACGACAACATCCGCAAGGTCATCCAGTTCCTGCTTTCGGCCAACCTTGCCGAGGTATTCTCGGTGTTTATCGCCACACTCATCGGCTTTACCATCTTCCAGCCGGTGCAGCTGCTGTGGGTGAACCTGGTTACCGACTGCTTCCCCGCGCTTGCGCTGGGCATGGAGGACGCCGAGGGCGACATCATGAAGCGCAAGCCGCGCAACGCCAAGGACGGCGTCTTTGCCGGCAACATGGGTCTGGACTGCGTGGTCCAGGGCCTAATCATCACCGTGCTGGTGCTGGCGAGCTTCTTTGTGGGCGTGTACTTTGACATGGGCTACATTCACATCGCCGATATGATCGCCGGCAACGCCGACGAGGAAGGCGTGATGATGGCCTTCATCACGCTCAACATGGTCGAGATTTTCCACTGCTTCAATATGCGCAGCCGTCGTGCGTCGCTGTTTAGCATGAAGAAGCAGAACAAGTGGTTGTGGGCTTCGGCCGCGCTGGCGCTGGTACTGACGGTAATCGTAACCGTTCAGCCGACGCTTGCCGAGATGTTCTTTGGCCCTGTGACGCTTGAGCTCAAGGGCGTTGTCGCCGCCCTGGGCCTTGCCTTCCTGATCATCCCGCTGATGGAGATCTACAAGGCGATCATGCGCGCGGTCGAAAAAGAGTAACGTTCCTGTCCGGGCCCGACCGCCTGCGGGGTTTCCACGGGCACGTCCTCGCCGCTTTGCGGCTGCGGGATGTGCCCTTAGGAAACCCCTCCCGGCGGGCGGGCCCTGCGGTATCCTTGTTGGCTTTTCTCCCGCGCGGATGATAAAGGGCTGAGGGAAAGTGTGTGAGCCGGTCGAGCGTTTGCTCGACCGGCTCTTTTTGTGGGAAAATACCTGCTCAGTTGTGATTTATGGTGCTGGGAGGCGCTTGTGGGCAAGGCTAAGGCTAAGGCGAAGAAAAAGACGACGGGAGCGCGGGCTAAGCGCGATCGTCGTCGGAAGCTCGCGACCGAAGCCCCCGCGTCTGCCGAGGAGCTGCTGGCAAGCGTGCCGGGGCTCGACGCGCTGCAGGATGTTCCGGCGTTCGACGACCTGCCGATCGATGATGCTCAGCAAGCGGCATTTGACGACTTTTGCGCCCAGGCCGAGGAGCCCGAGCAGATGCAACTTGGTGCCGTGGTGCGCCTGGATCGCGGGTTTCCGCTGGTGGCGACTGCCGACGACACCTTTCGTGCCGAGCATGCCGTAGGGTTTGCCAAGTCGCGTGGCGAGGATGAGGTTCTGCTGCCCGCCGTGGGCGACCGCGTGGCGGTGCGTCGTGCGCCCGGGCACGACATGGGCGTGATCGAGTGCGTGCTGCCACGCCGCACGAGTTTTGAGCGCTGGCGCGGACGCGCTCGCGGCGAGCGTCAGGTGCTTTGCTCCAACGTGGATAGCGTGCTGATCGTGCAGGCGCTCGGCGCCGGCGAGGTGCTGCTCGACCGCGTGGCGCGCTCGCTGGTGTTGGCGCTCGACTGCGATACCGATCCGGTGGTGGTACTCACCAAGGCCGACCGCTGCGACGCCGATGAGCTCGAACGCGATCTGGACCGCGTGCACCGCTTGGTGGGTCCGGACGTGCACGTGATCGTGACGTCCTCTGCCGAGGGCCGTGGCCTGGACGAGGTGCGCGCCTGCGTGCCCGCCGGGAGCTGCGCCATGATCTTGGGTGAATCGGGTGCTGGCAAGTCGACGCTGCTCAACGCGCTGTTGGGCCACGATACGTTGGCTACCGGCGGCGTGCGTGAGCGCGATGACCAGGGTCGCCACACCACGGTCGCGCGCGTGATGGTGGCGCTGCCGGGCGAAGCCGGCGTTATTGCCGACGCCCCGGGCCTGCGCAGTTTGCCGCTCGTGGGTCATGAGCGGGGCTTGGCACGCACGTTTCCCGAGATCGTCGAGGCGTCGCGTGCGTGCCGGTTTGGCGACTGTACGCATACCCACGAGCCGGGCTGCGCCGTTCGCGAGGCCGAGGGTGCCGGGCGGATCGACAGCCTGCGTTTGGAGACGTTCCAAAACTTGGCGTCATCCATGCGCGTGAGTGCTCAGATGCTCGATCCCGATGTTCATCTGTAATTGAATCTATCTATGACAGCCGTCTCCCAATGGTACGGGAGGCGGTTTTTTATTGCCGATGCGCCCCTAAACGTGCATTTATCCGACGTGCTGACCAAAACCTTGCCACGAGCTTGACGGACCGGTCAGCTTTTGGTCGGCAATTGGTTTGACACTCAAAACCAAGATCGCGATCGTACCGTTTTGCTGCTTGCCCGCTTGGACAATGGTGGTACGGGCATCCGCCCGGTGCTACCTTGAGAGGAGCGGCCGTGAACAAGAGCAAGCGCATCGCCATCAGTCTGATCGCGGGCGTGCTCGCCGCGCTGCTCTGCATGGTCTACGCATCGTCGATTCGCTCGCAGGCTGAGCAGGCCCAGGCCGAGACGCTGGCCAAGTACGGCGGCGATCGCGTCGAGGTGTGCGTCGCGGCGCGCGATATCGATGCGGGTGAGACCCTCGACGAGACTAATGTCATAACCCAGGAATGGCTGACGAGCCTGTTGCCACGCGATGCGGCGACCGAGCTGCGCCAGGTGCGCGGCGACGTGACGACCTCGCGCATCCCTAAAAATGCCGTGATTTGCGATGTCTACACCAAGGCCGAAAGCCACACGCTCGAGGTGCCCAAAGGCAAGGTCGCCGTTTCGGTAGCGGTCGATGCCGAACATTCGGTCGGGGGCGCCACGGGCGTGGGCAGCTACGTGGACGTGTACGTGCAAAAGGACGGCGTAACCGATCGGCTGTGCGGCGCGCGCGTGATCGATACCAGCGAAGAGGCCAGCGCCACACGCGAAGGCAAGATCGAATGGGTGACGCTGGCGGCCGACCCCGAAGACGTTAAGGAATTGCTGGGGGCCTCGGGCAAGGGGACGGTCAGTTTGACGATTCCCGCCACGGTGCGCGGCAAAAAGAGCGGAGGCGACGAGTGATGAAGGCGATCTGGCTTGCATGCTGTGCGTGCGGTGATTACGGATTGCTACAGCGGGAAGTCGAGGGCCGCGATGCAGGCGCACAGGTGCTTCGCGTGGGCGACCTGGATGGGCTGGTGTCCATGGCGCGGGCGTTTCCGTCGCGTCGCGGGGCGGCGATTATCGCGGCAGCCCTGTTCGATGCCGAAGACGTGCGAAAGACCGTTGCGCGCCTGACGGCCGAGGGCCGCGTGAGCCGCGTGGTCGTACTGATAGAGACGCTCGATCCTTCGGATATCGAGGGGCTGTTTCGCGCAGGGGCGACCGAGGTTATCGCTGCGCGCAGCATATGCGGCAACGGGCGCGCGGGCGAGGGAACGGTTGATTACGACCGGTGTCTGACGATTGAGCCCGATGCTTTTGTTGATAGGGAACCCGGGGCGCCTCGCGCTACAAGAGGCCCGCGTGTTGATGATTGTGGAAAAGCGGAAGCCGAGCATGATCGGCGTCCCCGGGACCCCCTTGCATGCGATGACCCCGGAGAGCCGGTGCCGTATGGCGAGGAGCTTCTGGCTGTAGATATGGGATACGTGCATGGCGTGAGCCTGGTCGATGAGCTCGACGAGGTGGAGGGACTTGCCGGGAGCGACAGTGTTCGTGCCGATGCGACCGCGAAGTCTCCAGGCTCGGCCTCGCAGGCCGAGCGGCCTGCCATGCCGGCTTGGACGCAGCATATGAGCGCTGCCGGGGAGACGGGGACGTTGCCGCCCGTGCCAGCGCCGCCTGCCCCCACGCCGCCGGCGGATGCCGCCACTCCGTCGCATCGAGCCCCGGTTGTCTGCGTCGTCTCGGGTTCGGGCGGTTGCGGCAAGTCGACGATCGTCGCCGCCATGGCGCACGCGGCGTCGCTGCTGGGTCTGCGTGCTGCCGTGCTCGACTTGGACCTGATGTTTGGAAACCTCTACGACCTGTTGGGTGCCGATGCCCCGCATGACATGGCGACGCTTATCGAGCCATCGGCTGCGGGCACACTTGCCGAATCGGACATCGTGGCCGCCTCGATGCGCGTGGCCCCGGGCGTCACGCTTTGGGGCCCGGTTGCCGCGCCCGAACAGGCCGAGCTCATGGCACGTCCGGTGGAGCTGCTGCTCGACGTCTTGCGCCGCGAATCCGACGTGGTTCTTGTCGACACCTCGGTCTTTTGGGGTGACGCCGTGGCGGCCGCGGTGGCGGCAAGCGATCGCTGCCTGGTCGTGGGCGATCCGTCGGTGTCGTCTGCGACGTCCGCGGCACGCGTCATCGAGTTGGCGAGCCGTGTGGGCGTGCCACGCACGCGCATGAGCGCCGTATTCAACCGGTTTGGCGCGCGCGGCGCCGACGAGGATGTCGCCATGCGCTTTGAGATTACCTGCGCGTTGAGCTCCAAGATTCGTATCGCCGACGGCGGGCAGGACTTGGCGGCGCTCATGGCGTTCGGCCGTGCCGACGAGGCGGTGGGCCAGACCAGCGCTTTTGCCACCAGCGTGCGCGAAGCCACGCGCGAGATGCTCGCGGAGCTGGGCTGCGCCGTCGGTCCCTGGAGCGACATGGTCACCGACCGCGCGACGCGCACCGAGCGCCCGCGCATCCGTCTTCCCTGGTCGCGTGAGGGTGATTCGCGATGAGTTTGCAAACAAGGATTAAGGCGGCTGGCGCGGTCGCGGCAGCAGCGCCTGTTGACGCGGGGCGCCACCGTGCCGTCAAGCGCCGCACCAAACGCGCCGTGATGGACCGCATGGGCTATGACGAGGTGGCGCGTATCAGCGCATACATCGATTCGGCGCGCGCCCGCTCGGAATTGCGTCCTGCGGTGGAGGCAGCGCTCAACGTGGAAGAGCCGACCGACCTGGCGACGCCCGAGCGTGAGACCATCATCGATGAGATCTTGGACGACGTGGTGGGCCTGGGCCCACTGCAGCCGCTCATCGAGGACGACACCGTCACCGAGATTATGGTCAACGGTTGTCGCTCGGCTTTCTTTGAGCGCGGCGGCGTCTTATATCCCATCGAGCATGCGTTTGAGGATGACGAGCAGATCCGCGTGCTCATCGACCGCATCATCTCGCCGCTGGGCAGGCGCATCGACGAGCGCAGCCCCATCGTCAACGCTCGCCTCAAGACGGGCTATCGCGTCAACGCGGTGATTCCTCCTGTGGCGATCGATGGGCCGATCCTCACCATCCGTAAGTTCTCAGACCGTATCTGTTCGTTGGACGAGCTTGTGGGCCTGGGGTCGCTACCGCTTTGGTATGCGCAGCTGCTTTCGTGTGCGGTATCGCTGCGTCAAGATCTGGCGGTTGCAGGTGGCACGGGATCGGGCAAGACCACGCTGCTCAACGCGCTGTCGTGCGAGATATCCACCGGCGAGCGCATCGTGACGATCGAGGACTCCGCCGAGCTCAAGTTTGCGCATCACCCACATGTGGTTCGCTTGGAGGCGCGTGAGGCTTCAATTGAGGGCGAGGGCGCGGTGACAATCCGCGACCTGGTGACCAACGCCCTGCGCATGCGTCCCGACCGTATTGTGGTGGGCGAGGTGCGCGGTGCGGAATGTTGCGACATGCTGCAGGCCATGAACACCGGGCACGATGGGTCGCTCACCACGCTTCATGCGGGCACCGAGCAGGAGACCGTGGTGCGTTTGACGCTGCTTGCGCGCTATGGCATCGATCTGCCGAGCGAGCTTATCGAGGAGCAGATCGCCATGGCGCTCGACGGCATCGTGATGTCCGAGCGCCATGCGGACGGCAGGCGTTTCGTGTCCTCCTATTCGGGGGTGCGACGCGGCGCGTCGGGCGGCGTGGAGCTTGAGCGCTACGTGACGTTCGATGCCGCCACGCGCACCTGGACGCTCGATCGCGAGCCTCCGTTTATCGCAGAGGGCCTGCGCTCGGGAACACTCACGCAAGAGGAGGTGGACGAGTGGAGATCGTTGTGCCCCTCGTCGTAGGGGGTTTGACAGGGCTTTCTGCCGCGGTGGCGTGCGGGGCGGAGCCTCGTGCGCCGCGCGTGCCGCCGTTGGTCAGCCATGTGCTTGAATCGGTTGCCGAGAAGCTGCCGCGCGAGCTGGTAGATAACGACCTGCTAAAAAAGATTGCCCGCTCCTGGGCGGCGCTGGTTCCAGCACATCGCCTTGGCCTTGTCATCGAGGACGACGAGGCGCGCCTGGCATGCTTGCTGCTGTCGAGTGGCGTCTGCGGCATTGCCCTGACTGTCGTATCGCTGTCGCCTATCGGCTTTGTCCTGGGGCTGCTCGCACCGTTTGGTGTAGGCGCCGCTCGCGACACTTTCGACCGTCGCCGCGAGCAACACGATGTGGAAGAAGCCATGCCCGAGGCCTTTACGGCGCTCTCCATGTCGCTCGCCTCGGGTCATTCACTGGCCCAGGGCATGAGGTTTGTGGGAACTCACGCGCAAGAGCCGGTGCATACCGAGTTTTTGCGCGTGGCGGCGGCGATCGACTGCGGCGTCTCGGCGACTGATGCGTTGGATGACCTGCTCGACCGTATCGATGCCCCCGGTCTTTCGCTTGTCACCTTGGCGCTCAAGGTGTCGCAGCGAACTGGTGCCCCGCTTGCCGACCTGTTATCCGAGGCGTCGAGCATGGTGGGGGAGCGCATTGAGCTCAAGCGCCGCCTGGACGTCAAGACATCGCAGGCTCGTATGTCGGCACACATGGTCTCGGCGATGCCGGCGGGTATGTGCGCGGTGCTGGCGCTGCTTTCGGCCGACTTTCGCCGCGGCCTTGCAACGCCGACGGGTGCCGGTGCCGTGGTGCTGGGGCTTGCCCTCAACGCCGTCGCCCTGGTGGTCATCCGACGCATTATGCGGGTGGAGCTATGAGTGCCCTGGTCGGGGTCGCGGCGTGCCTGTGCGCGTTCAGCGTGTTTATCGTGACGGGTTTGGAGCGCGCGGACGCACGCAAGATCGTCCAGGCCTGCAAACGTGAAGCGCTGCTGGTTGTTACGGCTACTCGATCGGTGACCAATGCCCTGGCAGCACGGTTGAATGGCGCGCTCGGCACGGGTGATACGGCGCAGGTGTCGCTTGGCGAGGTGTCCGAGATGATCGACGTGGTGCGTCTGGGGCTTTCGGCTGGCCTTTCGTTCGATGCGGCGCTTGAGGTTTTTTGCGCCAATCGCCGATCGACGTTGGCGCTCCGCCTTGAGCGAGCCTGCATGGCATGGCAGGTGGGCGTAGGGACGCGAGAGGATGAGCTTCTGGCGGCCGCGCGCGACCTGGATGTGCGGGCGCTCGAGACCTTTGCCATCACAGCGGGGCAGGCGCTTGCCCTCGGTGCCCCGCTTGCCGAGACGCTGGCGGCCCAAAGTCGCGAGATTCGCGCGGCCCATCGCGCCGCGGTCGAGCGCGAGATCGAGCGTGCGCCGGTCAAGCTGCTGATTCCCACCGGCACGCTCATCTTGCCGGCGTTGCTTCTGTCCATATTGGGCCCGCTGCTGGGAGCAGGCGGGATGATGTAGGGAGGAATACATGAACACGATGACTGACGCTGCTGGCAAGGTCCAGGGCTGGGCGTATTGCCGGGCGGCACATGTTCGCCGGCGTGCCGAGGAACTGCTGCGGGAGGAGAGTGCGCAGGGCACCACCGAGTACGCCATCCTGGTCGGTGTGCTCGTGGTGATCGCCATCATTGCCATCGTCGCATTTAAGGGCAAGGTCCAAGATCTATGGAGCGCTATCAGCGAGGGCATCAACAGCCTGTAGAGGGCGCCCGTCCCGTCGGCGCGTTGCTGGTGCTCGCCTGTGCGGTCGTGGCGGTGGCAGTGGCGGTTTGGGGGCTTAACGCAGCACGGCAACAACGTTTAGGGGTTGCCGCGGATGCGGGCTCGGGTTCGGCTGCGACGTCTCAAAAAGACGATGCGCGAGACGCGGACGATGCGAATGCCGCCGTCACGGCGCAAACGTTCTTGCAAACACTCGACGAGCGAGCGGGCGCTGCAACGGGTTCATCGGCAAACAATGCTGTCGCTGTCCGTCTCGCATGGTCCGAGTGCCGACCGATGACCGAAGCGGCGGCAGATATGCTGCGCGCCTATCGCGAGGTGCCCACGGCGCAACTTGCTCTGGGCGGCTATCTCGACATCAAGGGCAACGTGTGGGGCGCTATCGTGCGCGACGGACGCGGCTGGGTCGATATGGTGACGGTTGCCGCGGATGCTGGTGATACTTCGTGTCGCCTGCGCGTGGTCCGCCTGACCCCGCAGACAACGAACTCAAAGGAGGGGTCGTGAAATGCATGACGTCCTGCGCGAGGAATCTGCCCAGGCAACGGTCGAATACGCCATCGTCACGGTGGCGCTGCTTTCCATCGTGCTGGCGATCGCGGGGCTTTGGCGTGCCGGTACCGATGGGCGCTTGGCGGCGCTGGTCGAGCGGGCGGCATCTCACGGCGTCACCTCGACATCGGTTGTCGACGCTGCTGCGGGTGCTAAGGACATCGCGTTGTATTGATATCGCGCGCGAGGACCGGGCGCAGTCTACGGTCGAGGCCGCTTTTTTGCTGCCGACGTTTTTGACGCTCATCCTTCTCGCACTGCAACCGGTGTGCCTGCTTTATACGCGCGCGGTCATGGAGTCTGCCGCCGCCGAGACCGCGCGGCTCATGACCACGACGACGGCGGAGGACGACGATCTTAAGGAGTTCACCCGCCGCCGGCTTGCCGCAGTGCCCAACGTTTCGATCTTTCATGCCGGCGGGCCGTTGTCGTGGGATATCGAGCTTGGTCGGGCCGATGCGGGTGGCGTCTCGTCCGTGTCCGTTTCCGGCGAGGTCAAGCCGTTGCCTGTGATCGGTGCGTTTGCGCAGGCTATGGGTGGTACCGCCGAGGGCGGCTACGTTGAGCTCGAGGTCGATGTCTCGTATCAATCACGTCCCGAATGGCTGGAGGGAGATTATGATTCGTGGATTGCTGCATGGGATTAAGCGTTTCTGGTCTAGACGCGTTTTGACGCGCCGTCCGAGCTGTCATCGCAAGCGAGGCGGCTTTATGGGCCGCGCCGGTGTCGATCTGTTTATCGAAGACGGCGCCTATACCACGCTTTCTTCTGCCGTGGTCATCTTAGTGGTGCTCACGTTGTTGTTTTCGTCGACCGCGGCGATATGGAGCATGTCGCGTGCCGGGGATACCCAGGTGGCGGCCGATAGCGGCGCGCTGGCGGGTGCCAACGTAGTGTCGTCCTATCACACGGCTGCCACGGTGGTCGATGCGAGCATCTTGAGTTTGGGCCTGGCGGGGTTTACCACGATCGGGACGGGCCTGGTCGCCATCCTCATCCCGGGTGCCGAACCAGTTGCCGGCAATATGGTCGACACCGGGATTGAGATCATTAAAACGCGCAACAAGTTTGCCAAAAGCGCATCGGAAGGCTTACAGAAAATCGAGACGGCTCTGCCGTATCTGATCGCCGCGCGTGCCACGCAGGCGGTGTCGGCGCAGGATACCGATAGTGTGACCTATACCGGTACAGCGCTTGCCGTGCCCAGGACATCCGAGTCGGACTTCGCTGCGCTCGAGGGGTCCGAGATCTCGACCGATGCCATTAAAGACACATCAGATGATTTAGAGCGTGCGGCCGAGGAGCTGCGGAAGGCTTCTGAGGACACGGCGAAGGCTAAAGAGTGCGCTTGGCTGGCGGATTGTGGTGGGTCGGACGAGAGTTCGATTGGCAAGTACTCGTGTATGTGGGAGCGTGCGAAAAAACTAGCAGAACTATCTGACAGTCAGAACCGTCATGAAAAGTCGAGCATCACATGGGAGCCGCAAATTGCGCTCGATCGCGCGAAGGCCTACTATCGCCAGCGCCTGGCAAATGAGAAACCGCTTGGCGAGGGTCCGGAAAAACAGGCAGATTCTGCTGCACGAAAGGTGTTCTTCGCTTATGCGAGCGAAGAAGTCGAGCGGGCATATATAACTGAAAAGGACGGCAAAGTTTCCGCCCACATTCCTTTCCTTCCGCGAAATCCAGATGAGGCGCGGGCGACTGAACTCTATACCGATGCGTGTTGGCCCACGAGTGAAGTAGATAAAGTTACCTATTTGCATTATGGGACTGACTGTCCAAATTACAAAAAAGGAAAGCCAGGTGGGCTGGCATCCGTCGCAGATTTTGACGGTCACGAAACGTGTAGCGAATGCCATTTCGGTGTGTCGTCTTTAGGGTACGTTGCGATTGCAACGACTTCTGTCGAAAGGGGCTTCGAGTACCACTTCGATAAGTTCAAAGAGGCCCTGGAAGACTACGTCGAATGCCGCAACAAAGAACTCGAACTTGAGCGCCAGACCGAGGATGAGGCCGACCGTGCAGGCAATGCATTTGACCAGGCTATCAAGGAGCTTTCCGGCGAGCGCCCGCGTATCGCCCCACCTGGACGCAACGGCGTGGTCGCATTTGCAGTTTCGGGTGACATTGCCAGCCCCGATCAACTTAACTCCTCGTTTAACACGGCAGTCAGGCTTGGCGATCGCGGTGCTATCTCTGCCGCGGTGCTGGCGCCCGATGAGGCGACGGCGCAAAACAACGTGCTTTCGCGATTTTTCTCGACATTGAAGGAACGCTCGGGCGGCGTTGCCGGCGTGCTCGACGGCGTCATGGATGTTTGGGGACGGCTGCTCGTAGGATACGGTGATATTCAAGGTTCGGCCGACGAACTTATGGACGAGATGATTAAGGGCCTAGGAGGGGGCAGCGGCGCGTTGGGCTCCATCGCATCGTGGCTCGGCGATACCGTTTCGGCGTCCGTGGCGGCGCTGGGTTTGGAACCGTGCGACTTGCGCCTGCGAAAGCCGGTGCTGACCGATTCCGCCAATGTCATTAAGAGTCCGGGGTCTGACATTGCGGGTCTCTCTCAAGCGCAAGACAAACTGCGAAGTATTCCGTTGGGCGTGACCGATCCCAAGGCGCTTTGCGAGGCGTTGGAATATCAAGTCGAACGCACCATTAGCGGTACGGTGTTCACACTTGCGGAGATTCCTCTGCCCGGCGGCGGCTCCATCCCGCTCACCGTCGATGTCGCCACGCTGGTTGGCGCTCTGGGCGGTGGGTCGTAATGAGTATCCGCATGCGTCTGCGCGAGGAGCGCGCCCAAGCGACGGTTGAGATGGCAGTGGTTACGCCCGTTTTGCTGGTGCTGGCACTCATCGTGTACAACGTCATGATCTTTGCCAGCGCTGTCGCGCGCTTCGACCGCGTGGTGCCCGACATCGTGTTGGCGCACGCTGTGGCGCCGGGCGGGGAGGGTGACGAGAACTCTGCCGATGCCTCGGTGATGGTCCAGACTCAAATTCTGAATGCCATGGAAGGCTATGACTTGCGGATCGAAGTGTCGAGCGAGCAAGGCGCGGAGGCATCGGATGGTGGCCTGCTCTCCCTATCCGGTACGTTTAGGACCTACACCTGCACCATGCACTATGAGCCGTGGCCGACTTCTCTCAGCATTGCTGGCGTTCCGCTGGGGGCGCCGACAACGTTGTCGCACGAGCGCGCGGTGACGGTCGATCCATGGCGTCCGGGGGTGGTCATGTGACCGCGGTCTCGTCCTACATCGCCTACGCGCGGGCACTCAACAGGCTGGGTTGGACGCCGGCCGAGTTTGTGGTGGCGGAGTCGTTTGTCGTGCGCCTGCGCGGCATGCTGGGACGGCGTCCGGTTGCCGCCAACGGCCTGCCGCTCGTCATGGCGTTTCCACGCTGCTCTTCGGTCCATACGTGTTTTATGGCCTATCCCATCGACATCGCCTTTATCGACGCACGCGGCTATGTCCTCGTATGCTACGAAAACGTACGTCCCTGGCGTATGTGCTCCTGCCCCGGCGCCTGGGCGGTATTGGAACGCCCTTCAATCCTCGCTACACCTCCCGCCCTGCAACAAGTGCCGGCGTAAGAGATTGGCGACAGCGGACTTTCGTCATACAAAATTGGGTAAGTTTGGCAGGAGATTGAATAGGCTCGACAAAGGGGTCGATGATGGGCAAGACGTATACGGCCGCTAATGGTCAGGTTGTAACGGATGAAATGATTGACGCGTGGTGCGAGTCGTACGAGCGCGGAGAGTTACCGGATGGCGAACACACCGTTGGTGGGATCGTGCATGGACGGCCCCCGCTCTCAGGTGAGGGGACGGCAACGCTGTCGGTCAAGATTCCTCTGGGAATGAAGGAGGCCATTCGTCGACGGGCGGCTGCCGAGGGGATGACGCCAAGTGAGTTTGCCCGTGCGGCTCTGAGCGAAAAACTTCTTGCTGCCGGCTGATGCCTCTGACGTGCCGATTTATAGAACCGAGGCCGTGCTCAAAAACTTTTTTAAAATTCTCGGTTGACCGGAACGCGTCCTTGGTTATACTAATCAAGCCTTGAAACAAGGCACACCTCAAATGGCTGGGTAGCTCAGTTGGTAGAGCAGAGGACTGAAAATCCTCGTGTCAGGGGTTCGATTCCCTTCCCCGCCACCTTGAATTGACTAGGACCTCTGCAAAGGGGTCCTTTTCTTTTATGAAGCCCCCCACATGGAATCGAACCCCGTGAGGGCGCGGAGCTGAGTAAACGCGTAAGCGTTTGCCAGCGCAGCTCGCAAGGCGCGTAAGCGCCGCAGCGGTCCGTCCGCGCAGCGCGCGGACGCGATTCCCTTCCCCGCCACCTTGAATTGACTAGGACCTCTGCAAAGGGGTCCTTTTCTTTTATCGAGGGCTCTGCGGAAACTGCGTCCCGGAATTTGGATTCAGAGCGGGATGCGTTTTCCGCTTTAAGGCCGCTTGGGAAAGCACGGCCCGGAATCCCGGTGCCAGAATGGGACGCGCTTTCCTTTTGCGGCCTTTGGCGGAAACTGCGTCCCAGATCCCGCGCTCAGAACGGGATGCGCTTTCCGGCCGCCTACTTCCGGCGCATATGTACATCTCGTCGCACCATCCCGAGCCCGTCTGCTCCCAGACATTCCTCCCACTTTTGCGCCACTTTACAGACCGTTCGGTCGTCTGTCCGCACGCGCGGGTATACTCAAAACGATACTTTTCCTATGCAATACGATGCAGGTTCGGCCTGCACGATCCGAAGGGGGCAGTGATGGAGAGGATACTCGGCGTTAATCTCTCTGGCTGGTTTATTCCCGAGCCTTGGGTGACCCCGTCGCTATACGCGGCGACCGGTGCATCCAACGCGGCCGAGCTGCAGGAGGCCATGGGCACCGCCGCCTATAACGAGCGCATGCGCCGTCATTACGAGACGTTTGTGAGTGAGGACGATTTTCGCCGCATGGCGCAGATCGGTCTCAATGCCGTGCGTCTGCCGGTGCCCTGGTATGCCTTTGGTTCGCAGGAGTCCGATGCGTCCTACATCTCGGTTGTCGACTACATTGACCGTGCGATTGAGTGGGCTGCCAAGTACGACATCCGCGTGCTGCTCGATCTGGCAACTGTGCCCGGTGGCCAGGGCGATTCCAACGATTCGCCCACCACGCCGGAGGCTGTTGCCGAGTGGCATTCGTCCACCAACGGTCGTCATGTCGCACTCGACGTGCTCGAGCGCCTGGCCGATCGTTACGGCGAGGCCGAAAGCCTGCTGGGCATTGAGCTGCTGGATACGCCGCAGATGAGTGTCCGCAAGAGCCTCTTTACCATGACGGATGGCATTCCGGCCCACTACCTGCGCAACTTCTATCGCGATGCCTACGAGCTCGTCCGTTCGTATATGCCCGAGGATAAGATCGTCGTCTTCTCGTCGTCGGGGCATCCCAGCGAGTGGAAGCATTTTATGCGCGGCGCTAAGTACAAGAACGTCTACATGGACCTTCACCTGTACCATTACCGTGACGAGTATGCGCTCGACATCACGAGCCCCCGCGGGCTGACGACGGCGATTTCGCGTAACAAGCGCGAGCTTAAAGAAGCGATCTCGACTGGGTTCCCCGTGCTGGTGGGCGAATGGTCGGGCGCGGCGATCTTTGCCAACTCGTCGGTTACGCCCGAGGGCCGCAATGCCTACGAGCGCGTGTTTATCGCCAACCAGCTGGCTTCGTTTGCGCCGGCTGCCGGTTGGTTCTTCCAAACGTGGAAGACCGAGAAGCGCATTGCAGCATGGGACGCCCGCGCGGCACTCGGTACGCTCGAGCGCGGCATGATTGAATAGGTTGATATGACGCAAAACAGCGCCCATACGGGCAAGCTCTATGTGGTCGGCACGCCCATCGGCAACCTGGGCGACCTGTCCCCACGCGTTGGCGAGGCGTTTGCCGCCGCCGATGCCATCTGCTGCGAAGACACGCGTGTGACGTCAAAGCTGCTGACGCACCTGGGCATTTCCAAGCCGCTTGTCCGTTGCGACGAGAATGTGATCGCCAGCCGCGCCACCGGCCTGGTCGACCGTCTGCTGGCGGGGGAGACCCTCGCCTTTGCCTCGGACGCCGGCATGCCGAGCGTGTCCGATCCCGGCCAGGCGCTGGTCGAGGCGGCGCGTGAGGCCGATGTGCCCGTCGAAGTTGTTCCCGGGCCCTCTGCTTGCGTCACGGCGCTCGTTTCGTCCGGCATTCCCTGCGAACATTTTTTCTTCGAGGGCTTTTTGGGTCGAAAGCGCGGCGACCGCGTGCGCCGTTTGCAGCGCCTTGCCGTGGTTCCCGGTGCACTCATCTTCTACGAGTCTCCACATCGCATCGTGGCGACGCTCGAGGCTGTGGCAGAGGTTTTTCCCCAGCGTGAGGTTGCCGTCTGCCGCGAACTCACCAAGCTGCACGAGGAGGTCTTGCGCGGGCCCGCCGCCCAGCTCGCCGAGGAGCTGCGTGCTCGCGGCGAGGTGAAGGGCGAGATTGCGCTGGTCATCGCGCCGCCGAGCGAGGACGAGGAGGCCGGTATCGTGCCGGTTGGCGCCGCGGCAGCGGATCCCGACGAGGCCCTGCGCGAGGATATCCGCGCCGCGCTCGAGGAGGGGGAGCCCGCGTCTGCGGTGGCCAAGCGCCTGTCTCAGAAGTATTCGCGCCGCAAGCGCGATGTCTATGCCATGGTGCTCGATATGCAATAGATGGAGGATATCCAGCCCTTGCGCTAGAATCATCCCCTGTATGCAACGTTTTTCTGGAGGACAAACCCCATGGATCAAAGCAAGCCTTCGTTCTTTATCACGACGCCCATCTACTACGTCAACGCCGATCCGCACCTGGGCACGGCTTATTCCACCATCATCGCCGATGTTCAGGCTCGCTATCGTCGCTCCGCCGGCTATAACGTCAAGTTCCTGACCGGCATGGACGAGCACGGCGAGAAGGTCGCCGAGGCCGCAGCCAAGCATGGCATGACGCCGCAGGAGTGGACCGACAGCCAGGCTCCGCACTTCAAAGAGCTTTGGAGCAAGCTCGAGATTTCCAACGACGACTTCATCCGCACCACCGAGCCGCGCCAGCATCATGCCGTGCAGTACCTGTGGGAGCGCATGAAGGAGTCCGGTTACCTGTATAAGGGCAGCTACGACGGTTGGTATTGCGTGCCTGACGAGACCTACTTCACTGATACGCAGGTCCAGAAGGGCGACGAGGAGTACGGCAGCGTCGGCCAGCACCTGTGCCCCGACTGCCACCGTCCGCTTGAGCGCGTGCAGGAGGAGTCCTACTTCTTTAAGCTTTCCGCTTTCCAGGACAAGCTGCTCAAGCTTTATGACGAGCACCCCGACTTTGTCGAGCCCGCGTTCCGCATGAACGAGGTGCGCAGCTTTGTCGAGGGCGGCCTTAACGACCTTTCCGTGAGCCGCACGAGCTTTGACTGGGGCATTCAGGTCCCGTTTGACGAGGGTCACGTGACCTACGTGTGGTTCGATGCGCTGCTCAACTATATGACGGCCGTCGGCTACGGTGTCGACACCGACGAGGCGCGTGCCGAGCTGGCCTATCGCTGGCCCGCGCAGTTCCACATCGTGGGTAAGGACATCATCCGCTTCCACTGCGTCATTTGGCCCGCCATGCTCATGGCCATCGGCGAGGCTCTGCCCGAGCACGTCTTTGCCCACGGCTTCCTGACCGTGCGCAATGCCGAGACCGGCAAGGCCGAGAAGATGTCCAAGAGCCGTGGCAACGCTATCGCTCCGCAGGACGTTATCGACATGTTGGGCGTTGAGGGCTATCGCTACTACTTCATGACCGACGTCGTCCCCGGCACCGACGGTGCCATCAGCTTCGATCGCATGGAGCAGGTCTACAACGCCGACCTGGCCAACAGCTGGGGCAACCTTATCTCGCGTTCGCTCAACATGAGCGGCAAGTACTTTGACGGTTGCGCGCCCGCCAAGCCCGCGTCGTTCGATGCGTTCGACAACCCGCTGGCAAAGATTGCCGACGGTTTGGTCGAGCGCTACATGGCCAAGATGGACGTGCTCGATTACGGTGGAGCCAAGGACGAGGTCATGGAGCTCATCCACGCCGCCAACCACTACATCGAGGACTCCGAGCCTTGGGCACTTGCCAAGGACGAGGCCAAGGCTGACGAGCTGGCGTTTGTGATCTACAACCTGCTCGAGGCCATCCGCATTGCCGCTCACCTGCTGATGCCGCTCATGCCCCAGACTTCTGCCGAGGCTCTGCGCCGCCTGTCCTGCGAGGACGAGGCCGCGAGCGACGACCTCAAGGGCATTTGCGCTTGGGGCCTGCTTGCTGGTGGTCAGCCCGTCGAGAAGGGCGATCCGCTGTTCCCGCGTCTGGCGTAGAGACCGCGCGAGCGCCATATCGGCAATTTGCTGTTTAGCTGTAAGGGCATGGCCGCCACGGTCCATGCCCTTTTGTTTCAAGACGCCGCCATCATGCTAAGGAGGCAACCATGACAACTTCGCCTTTGGCAAACCCCACGGCCACCAGGGAGCTGCTAGAGGAGTTTGGCCTTGCGACTAAGCATCGCCTGGGCCAGAACTTTCTAATCGACAATCATGTGATCGAGCGTATCTGCGAGCTTGCCGAGCTTGCAGGTGACGAGCGCGTACTCGAGGTGGGTCCGGGTTGCGGCACGTTGACACTTGCGTTGCTGCAGGAGGCGGCGTGCGTTACGTCGATCGAGGCCGATCCCGAGCTTGAGCCGGTGCTTGACGCCCACGCCGCCGACTATGCCAACTTCCGCTTTATCATGGGCGATGCGCTCAAGGTGGGCCCGGGGCAGATTGAGCAGGCCGCCGGCGGCGAGCCCACGGTATTTGTCGCGAACTTGCCCTATAACGTGGCGGCGACGATCATTTTGCAATTTTTCCAGACGATGCCGGCGCTCAAGCGTGCCGTCGTCATGGTGCAAAAGGAGGTTGCCGATCGCATTGCCGCAGTGCCGGGCAACAAGACCTATGGCGGCTATACGGCAAAGCTCGGCCTGTATGCGCAGGTGACGGGCCGCTTTGAGGTGCCGCCGCGCTGCTTTATGCCGGCGCCGCATGTGGACTCGGCCGTCGTGCGTATTGACCGCGTTGACGGCGTGGTACCCGAAGGACTCGATCGCGAATTTGTGGCCCGCGTGATTGATGCTGCATTTGCCCAGCGTCGCAAGACCATCCGCAATTCCATGAGCGCCAACGGCTTTGCCAAGGACGTGCTCGATGCCGCCTTTGAGGCTTGCGGTATCGCACCCACCACGCGCGCCGAGACGCTTGATGTTGCTGACTTTGTCCGTCTGGCCCAGGAGCTAATCCATGATGCCTAATGCCGAACGCGTGACGTTTACCAAGAAAAAGAAGACGGTTGCTTGTCCCGTGCCCTTGGCACCGCTTGCCGACACGCATGCGCATCTGCTTTCGTTCTGGGGCAAGGATGTGCCTGAGACGCTCGTGCGTGCCAAGGCGGCGGGCGTCGACCTGTTGGTGACGATGTTCGACCCCATCGCTGATAAACGCAGTGTGACGGACTATAGCGACTGGCTGACGCGCGAGATTCTGCCGATGCAGGATATCCCGCAGATCAAGTATCTTGCCGGCGTGCATCCGTATGGCGCGCCGGACTATGCCGACGACGTTCACGCACAGGTCGTTGCCGCACTCGATGATCCCTTATGCGCCGGTATTGGCGAAATCGGCCTGGACTACCACATGGACTATGACGACGATATCGCGCCGGCACCCCATAACGTGCAGATTGACTGCATGGCGCGCCAGCTCGAGCTTGCCGTGTGCCGTAACGTGCCGGTGGAGCTACATCTGCGTCACGAGGACACGGACCAGGAGCGTACCTCGCACGTGGACGCCTACAACGTGCTTCGTGAGGTGGGCGTGCCCCAGGCCGGTTGTGTGCTGCACTGCTTTGGCGAGGACCGCGCCACGATGGAGCGCTTTGTGGAGCTGGGCTGCTATATCGCCTATGGTGGTGCGGCCACCTTTAAGCGCAACGACGACGTGCGCGAGGCATTTGCGGCAACCCCACTCGATCGAATTTTGTTCGAGACGGATTGCCCGTATATGGCTCCGGAGCCCATCCGCGGTCTTGAATGCGAGCCCGCAATGATCTCCATTACGGCAAACGCGCTGGTCAACGACCGTGTCGATCGTACCGGCGAGGATGCTGAGGCAATCGCGCGAGCAGCTTGGGAAAATGCCTGCAAACTTTTTCAAAAATAGTTCTTGCGTTCGCGATGGCGCTCCGTTATTCTAATTCCTGCACGCGGGCGTGGCGGAATTGGCAGACGCGTACGGTTCAGGTCCGTATGGGGGCAACCCCATGAAGGTTCAAGTCCTTTCGCCCGCACCATTGAATGAAAGAGCTCCCAGCAATGGGAGCTTTTTTTGTTATGGGCCCATCACAGGGACTTGAACCTGCGAAGGAGCGAGCGTAAAGAAAACGCGGAGCGTTTTTAGCGAGCTGGCGAGGACGCCGGCAGGCGGCCGAAGCCGGTGCGGATACGCGGACGTCCTTTCGCCCGCACCATTAAATGAAAGAGCTCCCAGCAATGGGGGCTTTTTTGATATGCACGATCTCCTTGGACGGGTATCCTAGTGCCAACGTGTGCCTATCAGAGGAGAGACCATGCTGTTGTCCGGAATCATTGCCGCCCTTACGAGTCTTCTGCTTCCCATCATCATTTTGTTGCTGCTGCTCCCCAACGCCTGCTATGTCGTTGAACAACAGCATGCCGTGATCATCGAGCGTCTGGGCAAGTTTAACCGCATCGTCAACGCGGGCTTCCACATGAAGGTGCCCGTGATCGACCGCAAGGCCGCTACGGTGAGTCTGCGCACCATGAAAAACGGTTTTGACATCGACGTTAAGACTCAGGACAACGTGACCATCGGCCTTGAGGTCTCTGCTCAGTACCACGTGAGCTATGACATGGGCGCCGGCCCGGCAGATTCGGGCATCTACAAGAGCTACTATATGCTGCAGGAGCCCGTCGACCAGATGCGTGACTTCATCACCGACGCCCTGCGCTCTTCGATTCCCGTCTACACACTCGATGAGGTTTTTGCCAAGAAGGATGACATCGCCAAGGATGTCAACGCTACCGTGTCCGAGCAGATGGCCGCCTACGGCTTCACCCTCGTGTCGACGCTCATCACCAAAATTGCACTGCCGACCGAGGTTGAGAACTCCATGAACGACATCAACGCCGCCCAGCGCAAGCGCGCTGCGGCACAGGAGCTCGCTGAGGCAGACCGCATCAAGCGCGTCACCGAGGCGACCGCCGAGGCTGAGGCTATGGAAAAGGCGGGCGAGGGCATCGCCAACCAGCGCAAGGCCATCGCGCTGGGTATCAAAGATTCGCTCGAGATCATCCAGGAGACGGGTGTCGGCAGTGACGAGGCCAACCAACTGTTCATGTTTACGCAGTGGTCCGAGATGATGACGGAGTTCGCTCGCACGGGTAAAACCTCGACGGTCGTGCTGCCGAGCGACTTTTCGCAGTCGGCCTCTATGTTCGAGCAGATGCTGGCTGCCGGTAAGGTTCAGAACGAGTCAAAGGAGTAGACACGCGTGAAATACACCGTCGTTTGCGTCGGTAAGCTCAAGGAGCGCTTTTGGAAGGACGCGTGCGCTGAGTACACCAAGCGCCTAGGTGCCTATGCCAAGGTTGATATCCGCGAGGTGGCCGATATCGACCCGGCTAAGGCGGGCGGCGTGGATGCCGCGCGCGACAAGGAGGGGGCGGCGATTCTTGCTGCCTTGCCGTCTCGAGCGCATGTGATCCTGCTGGCTATTGAGGGTAAAGAGCGCTCGAGCGAGGAGTTTTCGGCGCGGCTCGATGATCTTATGCTGCGTGGTAACAGCGACATCGCCTTTGTGATTGGCGGATCGGACGGCGTGAGCGATGACGTGCGCGCACGAGCCGACGAGATGCTCAGCTTTGGACGCATTACCTTGCCGCATAACTTGGCGCGCGTGGTGCTGCTAGAGCAGATTTACCGTGCCTGCAAGATCAGCCGTGGCGAGCCGTATCACAAATAGGTCGGCAATACGAAACAATGGCGTGGGACAATACCTTTCGTTTTGAGGAATGTGTCTGAAAGGACTATGCGATATGAAGATTGGATTTGTCGGTTTTGGCAATATGGCGAGCGCTATGGCTGATGGCTGGATCGCTGCCGGTGTAGCTGCGAGCGACATGTGCGCCTGCGCGGGTCGCTACGACGCACTGGTTGAGCGCTGCAAGGCGCGCGGCATGGTCGCCTGCCACGATGCCGCCGAGGTTGTCGCCGCATCCGATATCGTGGTCGCTGCGGTCAAACCGTACATGATCGAGAAGATATTCGCCCCACTCAAGGATGCTCTTGCCAAAAAGGTCGTTCTGTCGGTTGCCTGGACTTGGGACAGTGCCAAGTGGGAGCAGGTCCTGCCGGGCGTCGCGCATATCTCGACGGTGCCCAACACACCGGTTTCGGTGGGCGAGGGCGTCATCGCCTGCGAGAAGGCTTCCACGCTTAGTGATGAGCAGAGCGCAGTGGTGCTTGATCTGCTTGGCAAGCTCGGTGCGGTGGTCGAGCTCGATACGAGCCTGCTGTTCGTGGGCGGCACGGTGGGTGGTTGCGCTCCGGCATTTGTCGCTATGGCAATCGAGGCCCTGGGCGATGCGGCGGTCAAGCACGGTATCCCGCGTGCCGATGCCTATCGCATTGTGAGCCAGATGGTGCTGGGTACGGCAAAGCTGCAGCTTGCAACTGGCCAGCATCCTGCGGCGATGAAGGATGCCGTATGCTCGCCCGGTGGCGCCACCATCAAGGGCGTCGTTGCGCTCGAGGACGCCGGCATGCGCAGTGCCCTGGTCAAGGCAATCGACGCAACTCTCCAGTAAAACCTGCCATTTAGGGACAGGTTTATTTTGGCAGGTTTTTCCTGCGGTTTTGTCGCATGTACGAAAAGCGCCCCGCAACTGGCTCAATTCCAGTTGCGGGGCGCTTGCGTTTGCCCAGATAAAACCGACCAAAATAAACCTGGCCCTTTTTGGCAGGTTAGTCCCAGAAGCTGTCTTCCTCATCCTCGGACTTGGGCCCGCGGTCGACGTACATCTTATGGGTGCGCTTCTCCATTACAAAGGCAAGAATCGCAAATAACAGGATGCCGCCGGCGAAAAGGATGGCAAAACCGGTGCGGGTGCCAAACAAAAAGGAAAAAACTGCGTCCATTGGGTGCCTTCTTGCGTAGTTGAGTTGGGTCGTAAACGCTCATAAGTATATACTTGCCCATACATGTACAAGGTTGCAACCTAAATGGAATGTATATCGCCGGAGGATCTAATGCTTGATATCAAGTTTGTTCGCGAGAACCCCGATGCCATCGATGTCGCCATGGCTAACCGCCAGACGTCTTGGGATCGCGAGAAGTTCTTTGAGCTCGACGACGAGCGCCGTGCCGTCATCACCGAGGTCGAGGAGCTCCAGGCTACGCGCAATGCCGAGTCCAAGAAGATCGGCGCCCTGATGAAGGAGGGCAAGAAGGACGAGGCCGAGGCCGCCAAGGAGGCCGTGCGCGCCGTCAACGAGAAGATTGACGGTCTGGCCGAGCGTCGTACCGCCCTCGAGCAGGAGCAGTACGACTTCATGGCTCACCTGCCCAACATTCCTTGCGAGGCCACGCCGTACGGTAAGGACGAGGACGAGAACATCGAGCGTCGCCGCTGGGGCACCCCGCGCGAGTTCGACTTCGACTTTAAGCCGCACTGGGATCTGGGCACCGATCTGGACATCCTCGACTTCGAGCGTGGCAACAAGCTCTCCGGCAGCCGCTTTACCGTTCTCGGTGGCGCCGGCGCCCGCCTGGAGCGCGCCCTCATCAACTTCTTCCTCGATACGCACACCAGCCGTGGTTTTAAGGAGTGGTGGCCGCCCATCGTCGTCAAGCGTCAGACCATGTTTGGCACGGGTCAGCTGCCCAAGTTCGAGGACGACGCCTATCACGTCTCGGGCGACAACTTCCTGATCCCCACCGCCGAGGTCGTGCTTACCAACCTGCACGCCGGCGAGGTCCTCGATGCCGACACTCTGCCGCGTCGCTACACCGCCTTCACCCCCTGCTTCCGCGAGGAGGCCGGTTCCGCCGGTCGCGACACCCGCGGCATCATCCGTCAGCACGAGTTCGACAAGGTCGAGATGGTCAAGTTCGCTAAGCCGGAGGAGTCCGACGATGAGCTCGAGAGCATGACCGCCGAGGCCGAGTACCTGCTGCAGCAGCTGGGCCTTCCGTATCGCGTGATTAGCCTGTGCACCGGCGACTTGGGCTTCTCTGCCCGTCAGACCTACGACGTTGAGGTCTGGCTGCCGAGCTACAACGCCTACAAGGAGATCAGCTCCTGCTCCAACTGCGGCGACTTCCAGGCTCGCCGCGCCAACATCAAGTACCGCGACCCCGAGAACTTCAAGGGCTCGCGTTACCTGCACACCCTTAACGGTTCCGGCCTGCCGGCTGGTCGTACCATGGCTGCCATTCTGGAGAACTACCAGAACGCCGACGGCACCATCACGATCCCCGAGGTTCTGCGTCCTTACATGGGCGGTCTCGAGAAGATCGAGCCGGTCGCGTAACTTGGCTGCATAGGGGATATGCAAGGGCGCTCCTTCGGGGGCGCCCTATTTCGTGCGCAGGTCCATACCATGCCGTGCGGATAGCTCAATAGAAAACACACGAACAACTGTTCTGTATACAGCTATCTACCTGTTATGCTTTTGCTAAATAAGAGCGAGAGAAAGGGGACGCGATGGAGCTGTTTGATGATCGGGTGGTTTTGTTTGAGAGCGACGAGGGTGGGGAGTACCTGCTTGTAACGTGTGAGCCGTCTGGCATGGGTGGCCTGGTGGTTCGACAGACGAGTGAGGGTCCGTTGACACAATGGTGTTTTGAGGAGTCGCCGCATGTGGTCGAGACCTTTGTGACGCACGTGGGGCTTGTGGCGCTGGAGCACTTCTATGGAGTTGGGACTTCCAACCAGGTCGCGCGCATGCTGAGCATCTCGTTTGCCGATTATGATTGTGCCCAGCGGGTGAGATCGCTCCTGAGGGAACTTGATGCCAAGTTTGACGTGATCGAAAAGCCAATCGATCGTACGGGGAACGGCGGTATATGCGGAGCAGCATGACAAAACTGCGTTTCACAAAAAAGTTTGAGATTGAGCTTGACTCCAATAAGCTAAAGTGGTTTTATATGTCTTGCGCTGCGGCGTTACCTCAGCTGGATAGAGGGTCTGACTACGAATCAGAACGTCATAGGTTCGAATCCTATACGCCGCACCAATTGAACTTGAAGCCTCCGGCAACGGGGGCTTTTCTTTTACGCCGGCACCGCATGGATTCGAACCTCGGTCGAGGCGCGGGCGTCAAGAAAACGCGGAGCGTTTTCAGCCCGCGGGCGAGTCCGCCGGCAGGCGGGCGAAGCCGATGCGGATCCGCGAAGCGGATGCGCGGAATCCTATACGCCGCACCAATTGAACTTGAAGCCTCCGGCAACGGGGGCTTTTCTTTTACGCCGGCACCGCACGAATTCGAACCTCGGTCGAGGTGCGAGCATCTTAATCATCACTTCGTAAAATTTTTCCAAATTGTCGCTTGACCCATCGAGGGGTCACGTGCATAATAATCCGTGCGTTGCGGCGTTACCTCAGCTGGATAGAGGGTCTGACTACGAATCAGAACGTCATAGGTTCGAATCCTATACGCCGCACCATTTGAGATTAAAGCTCCCGGCAATGGGGGCTTTTCTTTTACGTAAGCACTGCATGGATTCGAACCTCGGTCGAGGCGCGGGCGTAAAGAAAACGCGGAGCGTTTTTAGCCCGCGGGCGAGCGCGCCGGCAGGCGGGCGAAGCCGGTGCGGATCCGCGCAGCGGATGCGCGGAATCCTATACGCCGCACCATTTGAGATTAAAGCTCCCGGCAACGGGGGCTTTTCTTTTGCGCCGGCTTGAGTGCTTTCGTCCAAAGGGACGATTTCCTGTCGACTCGTGTAAGATTCCGAGTAGATGTCGCGACTTATTCGCGACCACTCCTTCTCTCAACGACCGATCAGGGTGATATTTCGTGGCAGAGCGTCCGACATACAAGCTCAGGTTTCTCGATCCCAAGAAGCGCTTTCCGGCGATGCCCGAGCAGCCTGCGGGACGCTCATATGGCGTGGTCTGGAAACTCTTTGGCGAGGATCAGCATGAATCTTGTTATGTCGTCGAATTCGTTGGCAAAAGTCATGTGTCGCTTTTGGGCTACGTAAGCGTTTCGGGTGAGGTGTACAAGGTGGGCCGCCCCGTCAGCGAGGCTCCGCTGCCCAACGATCCCGACATGGAACTGGTCCTTGACGAGTTGGATTCCAGTATTGGTGAGATTATGGTAAGGGAAGCCAACGGTACAATGCGCGTGTGCGCGCAAACTGCCGGCTCTCCCGAAGGCCCCATGCGCGAGCAGTCCGACCACGAGACATGGAATTCGACCCGCGCCCTTCCTTACGGCGAGTTCATGGCCTCGATGTTCTTGCGCTACGTGATATTTGCCAACTCCGAAAGCGCTATTGTGAACACGGCGGACGCCGGCGGACTCGACGAGGGTATGCAAAACGTTGTCGACAAGATCAAGCTCGTAAAGTTGCCCGAGCCGGTCGAGGTGTTTTTGGGCTTTAACACGGCACCGCTCCCCGATGCTATCGAGACGCTGCTTTACCGCGTTGACCATGCCGAGAATCCGAGCGGTATCGAGCGCTATGCCGCCGCCCTTATGAGCGAAATTGACTTGCCCCGCCTGCGCACCATTGCCGCCAAGTCCGAAATGAGCCTAGCGCGCATCGACCGGTCAAAGCTGTTCTATCTCAATTTTGATCGTAGCCTGCTGGACCAGGACGAGATTGACATGCTGCTTGCCATCGAGTGCCGTCTCAACCGCCTCTCCGGCATCCTTGAGCGCATCGGGGCCGGATTGGTCCCTGCGGCATCCTCGCCGAGCCTTGAGGGCTGCGCGCTCTTTGATGCGTGGCATATCGCCAAGACGACCAACGATGTTCCCCGACTGCTCGATACGGCCTCGAGCGATAACCCGTGGGGCAAACCGGGTACGGTGGCTTGCCAGCCGGGCGGTGAGTGGGATGTGCGTACCCGCTTCGCGCGTATTGTCGAGGCACTTAACGTGGTCACACGGCTCGATTATACCTATCGGGCAAACGTTGCCGAGGGGATTATGCTCGTTCGGTTTGGGCACTCTGTCGTGGACGCCATGCCGCAACGTGAATACGACGCTCAGGATGACGCCTGGCGCGAGCTGGACGAGGACACGCGCGCGGTCTGGGCCGCGGAGCACGATGCGCGCGTGGCACTCACGCTTGCGGCAGCGTGTTTTGCCGCGGGCACCTGCATCACGCGCTGCTATGTGCAGATTGCTGCTCCCGACAGTGAGCAGGGCGAGCGCGTTGTCGCAACGTATTTCTTTGGGCGCGCGGCCTATCTGGCCGATTGCGTGCCTGTCGCCAAGGATCTTGAGAGCATGGACATGGACGATATGCCGTGCAAGCGTGTGCTTGAGGCGTATGAGTCAACCGCTCCGGAGACGATTGAGCCTGCGGAGGTTCATGCTCGTCCGCGTGATGACCATCGCACGCTGCCGCCGGCGCTGTGCGATCTGCTGCTTGCCGATACGGCCGACGAGTTGGAGGTCATGGAAGAGGACGACGACCCATACGTGGCCCGTGTTGTTGAATTGCGCGAGCAGACAAAAGTCGACCGTACAGGTGCTTTTGAAGGCTTTTCCCGTCTTGTTGAGGAGTTGGAGGCTAAGTGCGCCGTCGCCGAGCTTTTGGCGACAGGTCCGGTTCAAACGCAGTTTTGTGATAACCAGCTGGTGCGCATGGTGCTACCGGTGTTGGAAGAAGACCGCTCGGTGCGAATCCTTCGTGCGCCCGATGCGCTGTACTTTGCCCAGCACGAGATCTGCAGTTTTTACGCCGAGCAAGAGGACTTTGAACGAGCGCTGCCCGAGGTGCGCCATCTTTACGATCTGGCGCGCTCGTCCATGCAATCGCACTTTGCGCTCATCAACGTGCTTGCGCGTCTGGAGCGCTATGACGAGATTATCGAGGTGGCGCGCCACGGCCTACGTATTGCCAGCGATCGTTCTGCAATCGGCTACCTGTTCTATCGCTTGGCGTTTGCCTATTGGAATTGCGATCAACTCGACCTGGCGCTGGCTTGTTACCGTCTGGTGCCGCGCGGCGAGGAGTCGGGCAGTAGCGCGCTGGAAGAAATGCAGGGCCTTATGAACGAGATGGGCGTCAGCGAGCCTCCGACGTTCGAGGAAGCGGTCGAGACCATCCGCAAGGCTGGACTCGAGCTGCCGCCAGTGTCCGCCGTGACGAATCAGCTGGCAGATGCCGCTGTGCAACTGGTCGACAACGGCTTCTTTTTCCTTGCACGCGGTTGTATCTTTCAAATGTGGCGCACCATGGGCAACGACGAGCTCGGCTCCCTCAACCGCTCGCTGGGGTAGGTGAAGCTTCCAGGGAGGAAAGGATGCTAGGCAATTAGAAAATTTCCTCTTGCCCATCCTTGGCTGTTTGGTTACTATAGAACGGCTGTTACGGAGAGCTGACCGAGAGGCCGAAGGTGCTCGCCTGCTAAGCGAGTATGCCCCAAAAGGGCATCTGGGGTTCGAATCCCCAGCTCTCCGCCAGTACGAATTTGAAGAAGGGTCCCATTTGGGGCCCTTTTTTATTATCAAGAATGGCGGCTGGGGATTCGAACCCGAGAGGGCACGGGCGTTAAGCAAACGCGAAAGCGTTTGTAGCCCGTGGGCGAAAAGCCGCCAGGCTTTGAAGCCGGAGGGCATGCGTAGCATGCCCGGACATCCCCAGCTCTCCGCCAGTATGACTTGAAAGAAGGGTCCCATTTGGGGCCCTTTTTTAGTTGAACCACGTTAGCTGGGGATTCGAACCCTCAAAAAAAGAGGCATCCTTTCGGACGCCTCCTTTCAGTGGGCTGATTATTCTTGCGCCCTACATCTCAGGAGCCTTGGCTACGGTCTCGCTCTCTGCCGCAAGTGGGCGGTTGTCGATGCGGCGGCCCAAGCGATCGAGCTTCACGAGCAGCCATTCAATGGGATTCGGCCCTGTGCCTTCCTCGTCGGCAACCAGGTCCATGACGGCGACCTTGGTGCCGTCCTGCTTGAGCGTAACGCTGCCTACCTTGTCGCCAACATGCACCGTGCCCGAAAGGTCATCGTAGCTAACTTTTTCGGTCACTTCGCCGGCGAGTGAGAACACCGTTGCCTGTGCGGCGGGGTCGGCGAGCGTGGCGTCGATCGTCTTGTCCGTCCAATCTGTCTGGCTAATGCGTGCCATAAGCGGGTTGCCGTTGGTGGTCTTTTCCTGCGTGTTGGCGATTGCGACCGTCACCTTGTGACCGTAGTACCAATTGGCAAGGGCGGCGGTATCGGTAAAGCGCTGATCGGTGGTGGTGGAGTTCAAAATAACGGTGTAGATGT
>UQLF01000010.1 GCA_900541875.1 uncultured Collinsella sp.
ACGCAAGTTGGGGCCTTTTTTCATATTGGCACACAAGGTCAAAGGCGGCACCATGATCCTCCTGGTCGACAAGATCGAAAAAAGCTTCGGCGCGCGCGTCCTCTTTAGCGGCGCGTCCTTCCAGATCAACCCCGGCGAGCGCTTCGCGCTCGTGGGACCCAACGGCGCCGGCAAAACTACCATGCTCAAGATCATCATGGGCATCGACAGCCCCGACGCCGGCCAGGTCCAGTACGCCAAGGACTGCCAGGTGGGCTACCTAGAGCAGGAAACCAACCTGGAGCAAAAGGACACCACCATCCTCGCCGAGGTCATGGCCGCTGCCAAGGAAATCCGCCGCATGGGCGAGCGCGCCAACGAGCTGCAGGCCCAGATCACCGAGCTCTCCGAACAAGGGAAGGACGTCGACGCACTCCTTAACGAGTATGGCCAGGTCCAGGACCGCTTTGAGCACCTGGGCGGCTACGAGCTCGAGAGCAACGCCCGCAAAATCCTGTCCGGCTTGGGCTTTAAGGTCACCGACTTTGAACGCCCGTGCTCCGAATTCTCGGGCGGCTGGCAGATGCGCATCGCGCTCGCCAAGCTCTTCCTGCGCCACCCCGATCTGCTGCTGCTGGACGAGCCCACCAACCACCTAGACCTCGAGAGCGTCCAGTGGCTGCGCGGCTTTATCGCCAACTACGACGGCGCCGTGCTCATCGTTAGTCACGACCGCGCCTTCATGGACGCCTGCGTCGACCACGTGGCTGCGCTCGAAAACCGTCGCGTGACCACCTACACCGGCAACTACAGCAGCTACCTCAAGCAGCGCGAGGACAACCTGGAGCAGATGCGCGCCAAGCGCGCCGCCCAGGAGCGCGATATTGCCCACATGCAGGTCTTCGTCGACAAGTTCCGCTACAAGCCCACCAAGGCCGCCCAGGCCCAGGAGCGCATCCGCAAGATCGAGCAGATCAAAAAGGAGCTCGTCATCCTGCCCGAGGGCCACAAGCACATCGACTTTAAGTTCCCCGATCCGCCGCGCTCCGGCGACATGGTCGTGGGCCTCGAGGGTGTATCCAAGTCCTACGGCGACAAGCACATCTACAGTGACATCGACTTCAAGCTCTACCGCGGCGAGCATGTGGCGCTCGTCGGCCCCAACGGCGCCGGCAAGTCCACCCTCATGAAGATCCTCGCCGGCCTGGAACCGCCCACCACCGGCACCCGCGACCTGGGCACCAACGTGGGTGTGGCCTACTACGCCCAGCACGCGCTCGAGGGCATGACCGAGTACAACACCGTCCTGCAAGAGATCGACACCGTCACGCCCAAGTGGACCGTGCCGCAGCAGCGCAGCCTGCTGGGCGCCTTCCTATTTAGCGACAACGACTCCATCGAGAAGCAGGTCCGTGTCCTCTCCGGCGGCGAAAAGGCGCGTCTGGCGCTTGCCAAGATGCTCGTGGCCCCCGAGGCGCTCCTGTGCCTGGACGAGCCCACCAACCACCTGGACATCGACTCGGTAGACATGCTCGAGAACGCCCTGCAAAACTTCCCCGGCACCATCGTGCTGATCAGCCACGACGAGCACCTGGTACGCGCTGTGGCCAACCGCATCATTGACATCCGCGATGGCAAGGTCACGGTCTACGACGGCGACTACGACTACTACCTCTACAAGCGCGAGGACCTCGCAGCCCGCGCCGCGGCCGATGCGGCAGGGGAGAGCGCACCGGCCGCGACCAAGTCCGCTAAGGTCACCGCGGCCCAGCCCGACACCCCCGCCACCGCCTCCAAGCCCGCCGAGGGCAAAAAGACCAAGGAGCAAAAGCGCGCCGAGGCCCAGGCCCGCGCCGCGCTCAACAAAAAGCTCAAGGGCGTGCGCAACCAGCTCAAGAAGATCGAGGCCGAGCTCGACAAAAAGCGCGCCCGCTATGACGAGCTTATGGAATTGATGGCGAGCGAAGAGCTTTATGCCGATCAGGACAAGTTCAATGCCGCGCTGGGGGAATATAACGGCCTTAAGCAAGAACTGCCCAAGCTCGAGGACGAATGGCTGGAGCTTTCCACCCAGATCGAAGAGGAGACCGCGCGTGAATTCTCGTAAGGCCGCTGCCGTGGCGATGAGCGTCATCGCCATCGCCTGTCGCATCTGCGGCATCTTTATGAGCGCGATGACCGTGCTGCTGTGCTTTAGCGGCCTGACCGCCAAGCTGCAGATCGTGGGCTTTGTCGTTGAGCTTTCGCGCGCACTGCCGAGCGCCATCGCCGGCTACGGCGTCATCACGTCGCCCTTTGGCGGTGTGTTCCGCTTGGATTACGCCATCGTCGCCGTCATCCTGTTTGTGGCCGACTACCTGCTCACGCGCGCTTCGCGCCGCGTCCGCTAGGGGAGCGCCATGTCCAGCAGCTACTTCATGAACCTGCTCGCCAGCGCAGTCGCCGTCATCCTGGGCATCGTTATCCACGAGAGCGCGCACGCCGCCGCAGCCTGGGCGCTCGGCGACAAGACGGCCCGTTCGCGCGGCCGCGTCTCGCTCAACCCACTCAACCACATCGACCCGTTTGGCACCATTCTCCTGCCGCTGCTTATGCTCGCGGCCGGCGGCCCGGTATTTGCCTTCGCCAAGCCCGTGCCCGTCTACCTCAACAACCTCAAGCACCCCAAGCGCGACGAGGTCCTGGTGAGCGCGGCCGGCCCCGCGTCGAATATTGCACTCGCGTGTCTCGCTGCAGCACTCATGCACGCGACATACGGCAACCTCTACACCAGCATGTCCTTTGCCGTGGCCTCCCAAATCATGAACTTCGGCGCTACGTTTATCGTGGTCAACCTGTCGCTCGCGTTCTTTAACCTCATCCCGATTCCGCCGCTCGATGGCTCGTCGATCATTGTGCCGTTCCTTAAAGGCAAGGCTCTCAACAACTATTATCGTCTGCAGCAATACGCTATGCCCATCCTCATCCTAGTGCTGTACCTGCTGCCCATGTGGACCGGCATCGACGTGATCGGCCGCTATTTCGACGTTACCGTGTATCCGCTTGCTGAACAGCTGCTCAACTTCGCAATCGTCGGCATCTAAGGTAAACTTTCAGGTCGGCCGTGCAAAACGGTCGTAACATGCACCCAAACCGCGCCGCGAAGGCGCCGTCAAAGGAGGTCGAAGATGTCGTATCGCGTGTCGACGCAGGTCTACAGCGGACCGTTCGACCTGCTGTTGCAGCTGGTAACCCGCCAAAAAGTAGATATCGGCGCCATCTCCATCAGCGAGGTGGCCGAGCAGTACCTTGCCGAGGCCGAGCGCATCGAGGCGCTAGACCTGGACGTGGCGAGCGACTTTTTGTTGGTCGCGGCAACCCTTTTGGACATCAAGGCTGCCTCTCTGGTGCCGCAGGAGGCCCCACGCAAAGCCGATGAAGACGATGACGAGTTCGACGAAGACCTCGAGGAACTCAGTGCGCTCGACGGCGACGCTCTGCGCGAGGTCCTGATCCAGCGCCTGATTGCCTATAAGCAGTTTAAGGGCGCGGCGGCAGCCCTTGGCGCGCGCATGCAGGCCGAAAGCCGCATGCATCCGCGCGTGGCCGGCCCCGACCCCGAGTTTTTAGGCCTTATGCCCGACTACCTGGCCGGCATTACCCTGCGCGGCCTCGCCGTCATCTGCGCCGACCTGGACGGCAAGCGCCAGACCTTCCTGCTGGAGGCCGAGCACGTGGCGCCGCATCGCGTGCCGCTCGACCTGACCGTGGCCTCAGTTGACCGCTTTACCATGGCGCACCAAACCTGCACCTTCCGCGAGCTGTTGGACGGCGATGCCACCACCGAGCAGCTCGTCGTCACCTTCCTGGCCATGCTTGAGCTTGCCAAGCGCGGCTCGCTCACGTTGAGCCAGGACGAGATCTTTGGAACCATCTGCATCAACCGAGTCGAGGGAGCCGAGGCCTACGTGCCCGGCGAGGGCCCCGAGCTCATCGAATAGGAGCCGCAACCATGTCAACCCTTTCCACGCTGGAGGCAAACAGCCTCAAAGGCGCCCTCGAGGCGCTGCTGCTGGTGTCAAGCGACCCCGTGAGTGCGCCCGCGCTGGCCGGCGCACTGGATATCGCCCCCGGCGAGTGCGCGTCGCTGCTCGCCGAGCTCAAGGTTGAGTACGAGGAGGCCAACCGCGGCTTTCAGCTGCGCGAGGTCGCCGGCGGCTGGCGCTTGTTTACGCATCCCGCCTACCACGATGTGGTCGAGGCCTATGTGTTGAGCTGGGACACGCAAAAGCTGTCGCAGGCGGCGCTCGAAACCCTGGCCGTCATCGCATACCACCAGCCCGTGACGCGCGAGGTGGTCAAGGGCATCCGCGGCGTCAACTCCGACGGCGTCATCGCGTCGCTCGTGGACAAGGGTCTAGTGCGCGAGCTCGGCCGCGACCCCCAGCGCGGTCAAGCCATCATCTACGGCACGACCAACGCCTTCTTGGAAAAGTTCGGTCTGCGCTCCACCCGCGATCTGCCCGATCTGGAGCAGTTTGCCCCCGACGAGCAGTCGCGCCAGTTTATCCGTGAGCGCCTGAGCGGCCGCAGTATTCAGTCCACGCTCGAGGAGCAGGCCGAGGACCTGGACGAAGAGCGCGAACTGCTCGATACCGATGTTGAAGATGTTGATGCAGTCGAGGACTTGGAAACCCTGGTCGTCGATGAGACCTCGGAGGATATGCATGACGAGGACTAGCGAAGCAGGGGAGGCGCACGCCGTGGGCAACGCAGTACCCGCAACCGACGCCCAGCCCGTTTACCCGCACACCATGCGCCTGCAGCGTTTTTTGGCGCGCGCGGGCGTGGCAAGCCGCCGCGGCTCGGAGGACCTGATGACCGCCGGCCGCGTGACCGTCAACGGCCAGATCGCGACCGAACTGGGCACCAAGGTCGATGTCGACCACGATCACATCGAGGTCGACGGCATGCCCGTCAAGCTCAACCAGGGCGCCGTGTACTTGATGCTCTACAAGCCGACCGGCTACCTTACCACCATGAGCGATCCGCAGGAGCGCCCTTGCGTGGCTGATCTGGTCCCGCGCGACCGCTTTCCGGGACTATTCCCGGTTGGTCGCCTGGACCGCGACACCACAGGCCTTTTGCTCTTTACCACCGACGGCGACCTGTCTCAGGACCTGCTGCACCCGAGCAAACACGTCTACAAGACCTACCAGGCACTCGTGGACGGGCAGCTGACCGAACGCGATCTAGACCCGCTCCGCCATGGCATCGAGCTCGATGACGGCCTGTGCCAGCCGGCGATCTGCCGCGTCATCAGCGCGCACGAGGCCGAGGCCGTAGCTCCTCAAGGCGTAAAGCCCGGCACCACCGCCGTGGAGGTCATCATCCGCGAGGGCCGCAAGAACCAGGTCAAGCGCATGCTGAGCAAGATCCACCATCCGGTGATCCGCCTGCACCGCTGCAACTTTGCCGGCCTGGAGCTCAAGGACGTGGCCAAAGGCTCGTGGCGCGAGCTCACCGACCGCGAGGTGCAGATCCTCAAAAGCGGTGGCATCCCTCCCAAGCAGGCCAGCGCCATGCGCGGTGGCAAGACCCAAGACACGCCCGCCAGCCGCACGCGTCACCACGGCAGCCACGGCTCCGCACCCAAGCGCAACACCTACCGCGAGCGCTACACGGGCTAGGCAACCCGCCGCGCCCCAAAGCCCGCGAACCATACCAGCACGTCAAACATTGAAAGGAAGCATTGCATGATCGTCGCCATCGACGGCCCCGCCGGTTCTGGCAAGTCCACCATCGCCAAGGAGATCGCCCGCCAGCTGGGCTTTAACAAGCTCGATACGGGCGCCATGTATCGCGCCGTCACCTTCGCCGCGCTCGACCGCGGCATCGACCTGGACGACGAGGCGGCCATCGACGCCCTTGCCGAGCAGATCGAGATCCGCTTTACCAACGGCACCGGCGAGGACACGCGCCTGACCATCGACGGCCAGGACGCATCGGCCGCCATCCGCACCCCGCAGGTCGACGCCAACGTGTCCAAGGTCTCGGCCTATCCGGGCGTGCGCGCCGCCATGCTCATCCACCAGCGCCGCGCCGCCGAGGACCGCGATATCGTCGCCGAGGGTCGCGACATCGGAACCGTCGTGTTCCCCAACGCGCAGGTCAAGGTCTTCCTGACCGCCGACCCGCGCGAGCGCGCCCGCCGCCGCGTGCTTCAGCGCCACCAAAACGATGCCCAGCCGCTCACGTCCGAGCAGCTCGAGGCCGAGGTCGACGAGACCCTCGACGCCCTTAAGCAGCGCGACAAGCTCGACAGCAGCCGCGAGGTCGCCCCGCTCGTGCCCGCCGAGGACGCCGTGCACGTCGACTCCACCGCCCACACCATCGACGAGGTCGTCTCGATAATCGAGGACCTCATCAATCAAAGGAGGTAGCCCATGCGCCTGTTTAAGCAGACGCCCGAGGATTATTACAGCGCCCCCTACGCCGAGTTCCCGGCGCTCATCCGCGGCACCGTCTTCGTGGTCATGGCCATCCTTTGGGCCTTCTCCAAGCTCATGTGGCGTTGGAAGGTCGAAGACGCCGATCTGCTGTTTGAGCGCCAGGAAGGCCGCGGCAGCGTGGTCATCTGCAATCACACCTCGATGGCCGAGCTCTTGGCCGTGGAGACGGCGCTGTTCTTTGGCGGCCGCCGCATTCGTCCCATCTTTAAGTCCGAGTTCGCCAAGAGCAAAATTGTACGCTGGGCCTTTAGCCGCGTTGGCGGCATCCCCGTGGAGCGTGGTACTGCAGATATGAAGTGCCTGCGCGCCGCCCAGCATGCGCTACAGCGCGGCGAAGACGTCCTGATCTTCCCCGAGGGCACGCGCATCCGCTCGCGCGAGATCAAGCCCGAGGTCCACGGCGGTTTTGCGCTCATCGCTCAGATGGGCAAGGCACCTGTGAACCCGCTCGCCATCTGCGGCTGGTCCGATATCACACCCGCGGGCAAAAAGATCATGCGTCCCAAGAAGTGCTGGATCCGTGCTGGCAAGGCCGTCTCGCTTTCCGACGCACCGGCCGGGCTTAAGCGCACGGAGCGCCTGGAATGGTTTGAGTCCGAGGCCATGAACCGCGTCTACGCCATGCGAGACAATCTGTGCGACGAGCATCCGGGTAGGTTCTAGCCATGAGCGAGAACGTGACGAACACCGCCGCGGCTGCGTCCGACCAGGCAGCCGCGCTTACCATCGAGATCGCCGCCCACGCCGGCACTTGCTACGGCGTACAGCGTGCGCTCGATATGGCGCTGGCCGCCGCGCCGCAGGCAGGGGAGAGCGCACAGGTCCACACCCTAGGGCCGCTCATCCATAACCCCATCGTGGTGCGCGAGCTTGCTGAGGCAGGCGTTGGCCTGGCCGACACCTTGGACGACGCCGCAACCGGCACCGTGATCATCCGCGCCCACGGCGTGGTGCCGCAGGTCATCGATGCCGCTCGCGAGCGTGGCCTTAACGTCGTCGACGCCACCTGCCCTTACGTCAAGAAGGTCCACGTGGCCGCCGAGCGGCTGGTGCGCGAGGGCTATCGCGTACTCGTCGTGGGCGAGCCGGGCCATCCCGAGGTGGAGGGCATCCTGGGCCACGCTGGTGATAACGCGCAGGTCGTGAGTTGCGCTGCCGATGCGGACGCGCTGCCGCTCAAGGGCAAGGTAGGCCTCATCGTGCAGACCACCCAGACCGCGCAGAACCTCGCCGAGGTCGTGGCCGCCATAACCCCGCGCGTGCAGGAGCTGCGTGTGATCAACACCATCTGCGCCGCCACGAGTGAGCGTCAACAGGCAGCAGCCACACTTGCCAACCGCTGCGACTGTATGGTCGTGGTGGGCGGCAAGAACTCGGGCAACACCCGCCGCCTGGCGCAGATTTGCGCAGACGCCTGCGAGCGCACGTATCATATCGAGGAAGCTTCCGAGCTCCAGGCCGCGTGGTTTACCGACGCTCACCACATCGGTATCACCGCCGGAGCCTCCACCCCGCAAGAACACATCGAGCGCGCCGTCGCGCGCATCAAGGAGCTTTGCCACTAATCATGGACCAGACCGTACCCGCATACGCCGCCGAGGTGGCCGATTACGGGCGCAGCCGCGACCCCGAGCCGGGTGAGGGCGCGCTCGTTAAGAACGTGCGTCCCGAGTCGCCCGCATGGGATGTGGGTATCGAGCCGGGCATGCGCGTGCTTACGGTCAACGGCGAGCAGCTGACCGATATGATCGTGTGGCTCTGGGAGGCCGACGACGACACCGTCGAGCTGGAGGTATTCGATCCGCGCGACGGCACCGTCACCCCCGTTGAGCTCGATCGTTTTCCCGGCGAGGACTGGGGCCTTGAATTCGATGGTCCAATCTTCGACGGCATGCGCACATGCGTGAACGCCTGCGTGTTCTGCTTTATGACGATGCTCCCCAAGGGCGGCCGCTCCACGCTTTATATTCGCGATGACGACTACCGCCTGAGCTTTTTGCAGGGCAACTTTGTCACGCTCACGAACCTCTCCGACGAGGATGTTCAAAACGTCATCCAACGCAACATGAGCCCCATGAACGTGTCGGTTCACGCCGTGAGCCCCGACGTCCGCCGCCGCATGATGGGCCGCAACGCCCAGCGCGGCATGGACGTACTCGAGGCCATCATGGCCGCCGGCATCGAGATTCACGCGCAGATCGTGTTGTGCCCCGGCATGAACGACGGCGAGGAGCTGGAAAAGACCCTGCGCTTTTGCGAGGAGCACGAGCAAATCACAAGCCTGGGCATTGTGCCGCTCGGTTTTACCAAGCACCAAAACCGCTTTAGCTGGTCATACAGCGACAAGCCCGAGCTGGCGCGCGAGACCATTACCATGATCCGACCGTTCCAGGACCGCGCCTATGAGCGCTTTGGCCGTCACACCTTCCAGATGAGCGACGAGTTCTATCTGGACGCCGGCATCGATCCTCCCGAGGCGGACTTTTACGACGGGTACCCGCAGTACTACGACGGCATTGGCATGATCCGCTCGTATCTGGACGAGACCGACGACGTGCTGGCTACCGATGCCGAGCGACTGGCTCGCGTCCGCGAGGCCATCGCCGCCCGAGGCCAGCACCTGCTGTGCCTCTCGGGCGCCAGCGCACGCGACACGGTAGCCCGCTTTGTGGAATCGCCCAAGGGACTCGCCGGCACTGTCACAGCCATCAAGAACCGCTACTTTGGCGGCAACGTGGACGTGACCGGCCTCATCGTCGCGTGTGACATTCTGGAGCAGCTGCCCCAAGATCTGTCGGGGGTTATGCTCTTTATGCCTAAGCTCATGTTCAACGCTGACGGCATGACGCTTGACGAGTATCATCGTGACGATTTACTCGCAAGCCTTACCAGTCGCGGCGCCGAGGTTCATGTGGTGTCGACCATGCCGCATGAGCTGCTCGATACCCTGGAGCGCATCCTTGGCATTGTGCCCGCAGACTCTAACACTTCCACTGACCCTACCCATTAAAGGAGAGCAGATGAAACCTATCGTCGCCGTCGTCGGACGTCCCAACGTGGGCAAGTCCACGCTCGTTAACCGCCTGGCCCAGACCTCGGACGCCATCGTCCACGAGTCCCGCGGCGTCACGCGCGACCGCTCGTATCACACGGCCGATTGGAACGGCCGCGAGTTCACCATCGTCGACACGGGCGGTATCGAGCCGCTCAAGAGCGATGACGTGTTTGCCACATCCATCCGCGACCAGGCCCTCGCCGCCGCCGAAGAAGCCGCCGTCATCCTGTTTGTGGTCGACGGCCGCACCGGCGTCACCGAGGAGGACGAGTCGGTCGCCCGCATGCTCAAGCGCTGCGACAAGCCGGTCTTTCTGCTGGTGAACAAGCTCGACAACCCCGATCGCGAGAACGACAGCATCTGGGAGTTCTATTCGCTCGGTATCGGCGAGCCCACGCCGCTCTCGGCCCTGCATGGCCATGGCACGGGCGACCTGCTCGACGACATCGTGGCCCTGCTTCCCGAGGAGGAGGACGAGATCGCCGACGAGTTCCCCGATGCGCTCAACGTGGCCATCATCGGTCGCCCCAACGCCGGTAAGTCCTCGCTTTTCAACCGCATCCTGGGCGCCGACCGCTCCATCGTGTCCAACATCGCCGGCACCACGCGCGATGCCATCGACACCGTCGTCGAGCGCGACGGCAAGCACTACCGCATGGTCGACACCGCGGGCATTCGCAAGAAGAGCACCGTGTACGAGAACATCGAGTACTACTCCATGGTTCGCGGTCTGCGCGCCATCGACCGCGCCGACGTGGCGCTGCTCGTCGTCGACGCCTCCGTAGGAGTCACCGAGCAGGACCAGAAGGTCATGGGCTTGGCCATCGAGCGCGGCTGCGCCATCGTGGTGCTGCTCAACAAGTGGGATCTGCTCGACGATGACCGCAAGCGCGAGGCCTGCATGGAGACCGTCGACCGCCGTCTGGGCGTCATGGCTCCCTGGGCCCAGTACCTGCGCATTTCGGCCCTGACCGGCCGCAGCGTCGAGAAGATCTGGGCAATGGTCGACGCGGCCGAAAAGACACGCTCGCAAAAGATCACCACCTCGCGCCTCAACACGTTCCTCACCGACCTGCGCGAGTTTGGCCACACCGTGGTGGACGGCAAGCGCCGCCTGCGCATGCACTACGTGACCCAGACGGGCGTCAACCCGCCGACGTTTACGTTCTTCGTCAACCACAGCGACCTGGTCAACGACACCTACCAGCGCTACGTGGAGAACCGTATGCGCTCGACCTTCGATTTTTCCGGCACGCCCATTCGACTCTTCTTTAGGAAGAAGGAGCAAAAGGATGCATAATCCGATTCTGCTGACCGCCATCTGCGCCGTGGTCTCGTTCTTTATCGGAGCGATTCCGTTTGGCTTGATCCTGGGCCGTGTGTTCAACCACACCGACATTCGCAAGGCGGGTTCCGGCAACATCGGCACCACCAACGCCCTGCGCGTAGCCGGCCCCAAGGTGGCCGCGCTCACGCTGCTGCTCGACTGCCTTAAGGGCGCTATCTGCGTCCTTATCGCGCGTCCGCTTATCGCGGGCGTGGGCTATGGCTTCCCTGTGGGCATCATGGCGCCTGGAGCCCCCGGCGATTGGATGCTCGGCGTCATTTGCCTGGCAGCCGTGTGGGGCCATATCTTCTCGCCCTATCTCAACTTCCACGGCGGCAAGGGTATCGCAGTTGGTCTGGGTGTCATCCTCGCCTGGTACTGGCCTATTGGCCTGTCGCTGCTGGGCATGTTTATCGTGGCCGTCGCCATCACCAAGTTTGTGTCGGTGGGCTCGCTTGCCGCTGCCATCGGTCTTCCCATCGCTGCCTGCGCGGTCTTTCCGTACAGCAGCCTGGGTCTCAAATTTTGCATGGCACTGATCGGCATCACTGTGGTGTGGGCCCATCGTGCGAACATCAAAAAGCTCATGACCGGTAAGGAGTCCAAGCTCTCGTTTACCAAGCGCGTCACCGAGCCCGACGATAAGTAGGAGAGAGTCATGAATGTTGCGCTGATTGGCTCCGGCTCCTGGGGAACCGCCGTCGCCGGCCTTGCTGCAGCGCGAGCCGAGCGCGTGACCATGTGGGCCCACAGCGAGCAGACGGCCACCGGCATCAATGGCGAGCACCGCAACCCACGCTACCTTGTGGGCTACGAGCTGCCCGACAACGTCGTCGCTACGACGGAGCTCGTGCAGGCGATCGAAGGCGCCGAGGCCATCATCTTTGCCGTTCCTTCGACGCACCTTCGCAGCGTGTGCCACCAGGCCGCGCCCTTTATCGTCGCCGATACCCCGGTGCTCTGCCTCACCAAGGGCATTGAGCCCGAGTCCGGCCTGCTCATGAGCGAGGTCATCGCCAGCGAGATTGGCAACGAGACGCGCGTAGCGGCGCTCTCGGGCCCCAACCATGCCGAGGAGATCTGCCGCGGTGGACTTTCTGCCGCCGTCATCGCCAGCAAAGATCCGCAGATAGGGGAGACCTTTAAGGACCTGCTCCTATCCACAGCCTTCCGCATCTATCTGTCGCAAGACATGACCGGTGTCGAGGTTTGCGGCGCTATGAAAAACGTCATCGCCATCGTGTGCGGCATTTCCGCCGGTTCTGGTGCGGGCGACAACACGCTTGCCCTCATCATGACGCGTGGTCTGGCCGAGATCAGCCGTCTGGTACACGCCCGCGGCGGTCAAGCTATGACCTGCATGGGACTTGCCGGCATGGGCGACCTCATTGCCACCTGCACCTCGGAGCATTCGCGCAACCGCACCTTTGGCTACGAGTTTGCCCACGGCGTGTCGCTCGACGAGTACCAGACGCGCACGCATATGGTTGTCGAGGGCGCCGTCGCGGCCCGCAGCGTGAGCGAGCTTGCCCGTTCACTGGGCGTAGACATTCCGCTCACCTTCGCCGTGGAGCAAACGCTCTACAACGGTGTTACTTTGGATAGGGCGCTCGAGATTCTTACCGATCGCGTCCCTTCTCAAGAGTTCTACGGACTCACCGACTAGCGCAGAAAGGCTTCTACCATGGGTTCCATCAAAATCGCTCCGTCTGTCCTTTCGGCCGACATGGCCAACCTCAAGGGCGAACTCGACAAGATCGCCGGTGCCGACTACGTGCACTTCGACGTCATGGACGGCCACTTTACCGGCAACCTCACCTTTGGCGTCGACATCCTTAAGGCCGTCAAGCGCTCCACCGATGTACCGGTCGACGCGCACCTGATGGTGTCGAACCCCGATGAGACGGTCGATTGGTACGCCGACGCCGGTGCCGATATGATCACCGTCCACTACGAGGCCTCCACGCACCTGCACCGCACGCTTACCCATCTGCAGCAGCGCGGCGTCAAGGCCGGCGTGGTGCTCAACCCCGCCACCCCCGTGTGCGTGCTCGAGAGCATCATCGACGTCGTCGATATGGTGCTGCTCATGAGCGTGAACCCGGGCTTTGGCGGCCAGAGCTTTATCCCGGGCACCATCGCTAAGCTCCAAGAGCTCAAAGCCATGTGCGAGCGCCACGGCGTGTCGCCCATGATCGAGGTCGACGGCGGCATCTCTTCCAAGAACATCGCCGAGGTCGTCAAGGCCGGCGCCAACGTGCTCGTAGCCGGCTCTGCCGTATTTAAGTCCGAAGATCCCGCCGCCGAGGTTGCGCTGCTGCAAAAGCTGGGCAACGAGGCCGCACAGGAGGCATAAACCCTTATGACCGCAGGTCAAAACCGCATACCCGTGAATCTTGACTATGCCGCCTCGACGCCCATGCGCGCCGAGGCGCTCCTTGCGCAGCGCGAGTACGACGACAGCGAGCTTGCCGGCGTCAACCCCAACTCGCTGCATTCGCTCGGCCGCAAGGCCGCTGCACGCCTGGAAGTCGCCCGTCGCGAGATCGCCCGAAGCTTTGGCGCACGCGTTCGCCCGTCCGAGATCATCCTCACCAACGGCGGCACCGAGGCTAACCAGCTGGCGCTGCTCGGACTTGCCGAAGGTGCTCGTCAGCGCGACCGCAAGCGCAGCCGCGTGATCGTATCTGCCATCGAGCACGATTCGATTCTGGACAACCTGCCGCTGCTGCGTGCCGCCGGCTTTACCGTCGACCTGGTGCAGCCCTGCCGCGCGGGCTACATTGAGCCTGCCACGCTTGTCGAGCTGCTGGGCGACGACGTGGCGCTCGTGAGCATCATGGTTGCCAACAACGAGACCGGCGTAGTGCAGCCCATCCGCGAGCTTGCCGCTGCTGCACACGCCGCCGGCGCCCTGATCCACACCGATGCCATCCAGGGCTATCTGCATATTCCGCTCGATGTCACCGAGCTGGGCGTCGATGCTATGACCGTTGCCGCGCACAAGATCGGCGGCCCCGTAGCATCCGGCGCACTCTACCTTAAGAACCGCACGCCGCTGCGTCCGCGCATCTTTGGCGGCGGACAGGAGGCCGGTCGTCGTGCCGGCACGCAGGACCTGCGCACGCAGCTGGCCTTTGCCGCTGCCACTTCCGCACTGTTGCCGAATGTTTCCCAGGAGCGCACAACGTTGCAGGCCTTATCCGATAAGCTCTACGCCACACTTACGGCCCACCCGCGCATTCACGCCACGATGGGCGACTACGCGCAGGCCGATCGTCTGCCGGGTATGGTTTCGATCTACGTCGACGGCATGGACTCCGAGGAGCTCATCATCAAGCTCGACGCGGCCGGCTTTGAGGTTTCGGCCGGTTCTGCCTGCTCGAGCGGCAGCATGGACCCCAGCCATGTGCTCAGCGCCATGGGTATTGGCCGCGAACAGGCGCTGGGTGCACTGCGCATCTCCTTCGATGACCGCGTGAACCCTGCCGACCTGGATGAGTTTGCCCAGACGCTGCTCTCGATCGTAGGTGCCGCATGATCGTCGCCGAGCTTGAACGTGCGCTGCTGGCGCGCTATCCCAAGGCGGACGCCGAGGGCTGGGATCATGTAGGACTCTCCGTCGGCGACCCTGCCGCGCAGATTACCGGTGTTGCCTGCGCGCTCGATGCAACCGAAGCTAATGTTCGCCGCGCCCAAGAAGCCGGCGCCAACGTGCTGCTGACGCATCATCCCATATACATCAAGGCGCCCGAGGCCTTTTGTCCGGCGGATGCCACCCGCCCCCAATGCAGCGCGGCGCTCTACGAGGCGGCCCGTTGCGGCGTGAGCATTATCTCGCTCCACACCAACCTGGACCGCTCGCACGAGGCGCGTGTCTGTCTGAGCGAGCTGCTGGGTGCCGCACCCGTGAGCTCGCTGGAGCATGTGGACGACCCCGAGGCCACCGGCCTGGGCGCGCTTGCAACGCTCAACGACCCGTGCACGCTGCGCGATCTTGCCACCCGTGCTGCCACGGCCTTCGGCAGCGACCCGCGTGTGTGGGGCGAAGCCGATCGCCCGTGCCGCACCGTCGCCATTTTGGGCGGTTCCCTAGGCGACTTTGGAGAGCTTGCCATCGCCGCGTGCGCGGACGTCGTCGTGACGGGCGAGGCGGGCTATCACGTGGCACAAGACCTTGCCTTGCGCGGGCTGCCGGTGATCTTGCTCGGCCACGACCGCTCCGAGGAGCCGTTCGTTGATATATTGATGAACTCTGCAGTTGACGCCGGGGTCGACCCCCGTCATGCGATTAAAATACTGAACCCTTGCCAATGGTGGACTGTGACAAAAGGAGAGAACTTATGAGCGCCGGCGATACGCTACTCAGGCTGCAACAGATCGATTTGGAGCTCGCCCGCAACAAGAGCGAACTTGCCAATATGCCGGAGCTCAAGGAGCTCGCTTCCAAGCGCAAGACCTATGTGAAGCTCAAGTCCGAGATGACCAAGCTCTACGCCCAGCGTAAGGATCTGGACATTGAGCTCGACGATCTCAACACCACCGAGATTCAGACCAACAACGCCATCGAGGCTGCCAAGAAGCGCCACGTCGACGGTTCCGACTACCGCGAGGTTCAGGACCTGGAAAACGAGCTCGCCACCCTGGCCAAGCGTCTGGACAAGATTGAGCACACCCGCAAGGACGTCGTTGTCGCCCACAAAGAGGCGCTCGACCGCGAGACCCGCGCGCAGGCCATCATCGCCAAGTTCGAGGAGGGCGTGAAGGCCGATACCAAGGCCGCCCGCGCCAAGGCTGCCGACCTGCAGGCTCAGATTGACGCCGCCACCAAGGAGCGCACCGCGCTTGCCGCTACGCTGCCGGCCGACGTGCTCACCGACTACGAGCGTCTGCTTAAGCAGTTCCGCGGCCTGGCCGTCGAGACCATCCAGGGCAACATCCCCACGGTTTGCCACACTGCGCTGCAGGCATCGTCCATGAGCGACCTCAACCACGACGGCAGCGAGATTACGCACTGCCCGTACTGCCACCGCCTCCTGGTACTCCCGAGCAAGGAAGCCTAGCGATGACGGCGGCATGCAACAATTCAATGCAACTTGAGGGAAAAACGATCCTGCTGGGCGTTACCGGCGGGATCGCCGCCTATAAGTCGTGCAATATCGTGCGCCTGCTGCAAAAGCGCGGCGCGCGCGTCAAAGTCGTTATGAGCGAGCATGCCACCGAGTTTGTGGGCCCGCTCACCTTCCGTGCGCTCACCAACGAGCCCGTTGCCGTGGGCCTATTCGACGATCCCTCCGACCCCATCCACCACATTTCGCTGGCGCAGGAGCCCGATCTGGTGGTCGTGGCGCCCGCGACGGCCAATATCATCGCCAAGATGGCCAACGGCATCGCCGATGACCTTATTTCCACCACGCTGCTTGCAACGCAGCGACCCATCGTGGTCGCACCCGCTATGAACAACGGCATGTGGAAGGCGCCGGCGACGCAGGCCAACATGGCCACGTTGCGCAACCGCGGCGTGCATGTGGTGGGACCCGGCAACGGCTACCTTGCCTGCGGCGACGTGGACACAGGACGCATGAGCGAGCCCGAGGACATCGTCGAAGTCATCTGTGAGGTGCTCAACCCCGCGCCACAGGACCTGGCAGGTAAGCGCATCGTAATTACCGCCGGTCCCACGCACGAACCGATCGACCCCGTGCGCTTCATTGGCAACCGGTCGTCGGGCAAGATGGGTATCGCTCTGGCGGGGGAGGCCGCACGCCGCGGTGCCTCCGTCACGCTCGTACTGGGACCGACATCGCTCGATGTTCCCCGCGGCGTGGAGTGCGTGCGCGTGCAGACCGCCGCTGAAATGCTGCAGGCGGCTCTGAGCGCCTTTCAGACGGCCGATGCGGCCATTTGCGCGGCTGCCGTCGCCGACTACACGCCCGCGGCCCCTGCCGACCATAAGCTCAAAAAGGCCAACGAACGCCTGGATCGCATCGAACTGGTCGAGACGGTTGATATCTTGGCCGAGCTCTCGCGCCAAAAGGGAGAGCGGTGCGTGATCGGATTTGCGGCCGAGACCGATAACGTTGTCGAGTATGCCGAGCGCAAATTGGCCCGCAAGGGTTGCGATGCCATTATCGCCAACGATGTCTCGCGCGCCGATTCGGGCTTTGGGACCGACACTAACAAGGCCTGGATTGCGAGCACAGCGGGTACGCAGGAACTTCCCGTGCTAACAAAACCCCAGCTCGCAGATACAATTTTGGACTTGCTTCAAAAATTGTAAAAAAGTTCTTGCACAAGGGTAAAGTTTCGGGTTAATATACTCCCTGTTGCGAGCGAGAGCAGAGCAACAAACAAAAGCTTCGGGACGTGGCGCAGCTTGGTAGCGCACTTGACTGGGGGTCAAGGGGTCGCTGGTTCGAATCCAGTCGTCCCGACCAGAAGTTTGCAGGTCAGGCACCTAGTGCCTGGCCTTTTTTGTTTTAAGCAATTGCTTAATTTTGATTAAGCAACAGGGTGCCAAAAATCTACCTGCGCGATATTCGCCTTTTGCGGCTACTTGCGCGTTTTGCACACGCTTGAGCCGATTTATTAACGCGAAATGATTCTATATACGCGCAGCAGATACACGCCGAAAACGGGCTGCATTTATCGCGGCGATTTACATAGATATAGCGACATTAACGAACAAGCGTGTCGCTGTATTTAGTCCAGTAGTCCACTTGATCGGTGGACAAGTGGGCTGTTGCAACGAAACGCAAAGCAGGACGGGCTCTATACGAGGACGCCGCAGAGGTAATGGCGGAGGAGTGCGGCTGGCGCTCTGAGAGCCGCTGTATGACCCTATTTCTCCTCAACCCGAATACCTGTGCCGCGAACCTGAAGCCGTTCGTTCGGTCGCCAAAAGAAAGCACGCGCGGGGTAACGCGGGCTTTGCGCTAGACAAGCTAGAAGCACCAGGCGGGGGAGACGCAAAACCAGCCCGGCGCGGAGTTGCTGTCCGACGGATTGCCGCTGCTGTCGACATGGAGGAAGCCCTTCGAGGCGTTCGGAAACACCGAACGCTCCCACCAACCGCTGCCAATGGCAATGGCAGAGTTGGGATTATAGTTCTCCGTCACCTTGCCTTTGAAGGCCTCGTACTGGGTGCCCTCGGAGGAAGTCCAGGGATAGGATGCCCAATAGGAGGTGGGGGCGATCTCAGAGTAGCTGAGCAGGAACAGCTTGTCCGAGGTAGCCGTCACGGCGGCGTTTTTGTTCTCATCACCGCCCCCGACATTGTTCGATAGCTTCTTGACGGCCTTCACCTTGGACAGGAAATCGGAGGGCATCAGATTCCAGATCTTGCCGGAGTTCATTTTCTGACGGAGTTCAGACTTCTCCCAACCGCCGGCGTTGGTGTCAATCGCGTTCATGGGGGACCAAATGTCCGTCGTGGTGGTGAGGAACGTGAGGCCCGCCTTGCCGGATCCGCCTGCAAGGTCATCATGATTGATGCCGATAATGCGGTAAGTCAGCGTCTTGCCATCGGTGAGCTTCATCGAGAACTCGGTGCCGGCATCCATCGCGGCCTTCGCCTTGGCGTAGGCGGGCGACGCCTCGCCCTTGGCGGCGATGTCCTCGGCAACTGCCTTCTGCTCACCGAGGGTCCAGTCCTTCGCGTCCTTGGCGAGCGCCGCCTGGACGGTCGCGGAACCCGCGCCGTTACCGCTGCCGGAACCGCTCGGTTCCCAAGTCCCACCTGCTGTCCCGTTTACCAATACTCCCGCCACCATGTTGAACTGGTTCCTGATTGCCGACGAGACCCAAGGGCCGGCTATCATCACAACCAGGACGATAATCGCGATGACCAGAACGTACTCGATGGCTCCTTGGCCTCGGAGGCGGGTATTCCTAGGAGATACCCCCCCCCCGAAGGTTAATTGCCGCTGCATGCATATGCGACACTCCCTTCGCATGGGGATTGATATTGCATGCAGAGCGTACGTTAAAGCGAACCGACTAGCCCGTAACGTGCCGCTGAGGCAACGGCGGCACGGGTGCCCGCGCCACATAAACTGCTTGCCGTTTTGTTTCTTCAGACCTACTGCCACGCCTTCGGGAGGATAACGCCGGGGGCGCAGTGATTGAAGTCACTATGATTGGCATAGGTTGGGACATTCCAATCGGAACAGTCGAGGTTTAGATTTTTGCAATAGCTAAACATGCCGAGCATATTCATAACATCTGAGGTCTTCCACCCTTGTCCAAATTTCACGCTTTTCAGCGAGCTGTCGGTGGAAAAAGGAGACGTAAATCGCCGGCTTTCGCGTCGACCATCCGGAGATGTCAATCTCCTCGACCTTGTAAAGGTTTTTGAGCGCCGAGTCGAATTCGACGACCGAAGACGTATCCCAGCTTGAAATACTGAAGGAAGTCGCATTGCCGCAATACGCGAATGCGTGCTGCAGATTTGTGCAGTTCGACATGTCGAACTTTGCCAGATCAAAGCTCTTGAAGTTCTCCATGTACTGAAAGCAAAATGCCAACGAGTGGATTTCTATGCCATCGTCAATGGCCTTTACGGCCACGATATTAATTCTGTTAGGCCACCAGGGGGCAGTCGTCTTGCCGTCGTTTCCCACGGTCGCGGTGGCGTATCCATTTTCGAACCCCGTATACACCGCCGTCACGCGGCGGCTGTTGAGCATGTCACCGACTCTGGGGACCCCGCGGCGCTTGTAGAACATGAGGCTGTGGTCGTCCTCCGAGTACACGGCGAACGCTATCCCGTGAACGGGGTCCACGATGTCGGCGTCGGTCAACGACCCGTTGCCGCCGCCCGTGCCGCCCGACTCCCAGCTCCCCTTTGAGATTCCGTTGCCGAGCGTCCCCGCCACCGTGTTGAACTGGTTTGTGATCGCCGACGAGACCCACGGTCCCGCGATCAGCACCACCAGGACGATGATCGCGATGATCAGTACGTACTCGACTGTCGACTGCCCCTTCGGGCGGCGGGTAAATCTGGGAGATACCCCCCCCCGAAAGGAATTTCCGCTGCATGCATGTGCGGCTCCTCTCGGATTGCTTTGGCTGATGCTGCAGAGGATAGACGCGATTACTAAGGATGAGTCAACAATGCCGCAGCGGCATTCACACTAAGAGGGTAAGGCGTTCGGAGTGACATCCCGTTCCAAAACGTATACTTGATTTAAGGCGGAGTGGAATGTGGGCGCGCAAGGAGATGCGGAATCGATGAGAGCCTCAAAAAAAATTACTGCAGTGTTATCATCTTTCGTCCTCTCTATTCTTCCATTTCTGATTCTATGGGCGGCTTGGTCAGTCCTCCCTGATACAATTCCCGCTCATTGGAGTGGGGGTGTGGTTGATCGATGGGGTAATAAGCTTGAATTGCTGGTTGTTCCGCTGTTTTCTCTGATTGGTTCTATTGCAATTTCTGTGTACCTTATTGTTTCCACGCGGCGAAGAGAGTTCGCGGATTTCTCTGTTCGAATGCGACGGGACTTTGTTGCGTGCTATATTTCAAGTCTTCTTTTATCGACAACCTGCTCAGTGATAATTGCCGTTTGGGTTCAGTTGATTCTTACGCAAAACACTGCGGTTGATGGGAGGCTTGGACTATCGATCCTGTATTCCCTTCCCGGGCTATATGTGATCTTGTGCGCTTTGCCGCCTTTTTATGCGAGCGGCGAGAGCAAAAAGGCAGAGCGCCTGATAACAGTTCTTATTGGCGGCGCGGAGATTGTTCTTTGTGGAATAGTGCTTGAAGGTTCGGCTGCCTCTTATGCGATGATTGGACTGATAATTCTGTTCTGTGCGTTTGAGATTGTGTCACAGGCAAGGGATAGCCGGTCCTTATGAGTTGAATTACGCGCGTGCGGATATAAAGGGTGGCATGTTAAATTTGTTGAAAACTCTGACATGCGCTGCCGACTTCATTAAATTCGATTGCCAATCAAGTCTTCCTATATATGCGAGCCCTGAGAAACTGCGCTGTGAACCTGAGACCGCTATCGATCGGCCCGGTGCACCGGGCCGCTGTCCTCGAGCCGGCATCAGCTTGCCGGTCTCAAAACGCATGCGTTTCACCATGAGAGAGGGATCTGTCATGAGCTGGAAACCGAGAAAATGCGTTATCGCCTTACTGACTTTGGCGACTCTGACGTGTTTCGCCGCCTTAATCGCCGTCAATATCAAACCGCAACACGATGCTTATCCCCCATCTTTGTCCATTAAAATGGGCCAAGATTTCAGCCTCGGCCGAAACGTCAATTATTTTAACAAGCTAAAACCTAATGAGGAAAACATCTTGATGTTCTGGGCATCGTGGTGTCAGCACTGCGAATCTCTCATAGAGGATATGCAACAACTTGATAATTTCGCAGCCTTAAGGAAGAACCTTTTCACTGTTTCCGAGGACAGCACAATTGAAGAAGCCTCGGTCCATGAAGGAGACTTACCCATATACATAGATTAAGATAAGACCGTGTATGACCAATATGAACTTGAGCATATTCCGTCCGTATTCATACTGGATGATCAAGGAAACATCATCGGCTTATCCGAAGGAGAGGAAGAACCTCTTGCCTTATTAAAGAAATACGCCGAATACAACGGATATAAAGCGGAAGGAGGCGACATCGAGTAACTATCAAAGGCCAGATTAAGGAGCCAGCCATGAAGAAATGCCCGCCCTCCATCGTCTCAGCAGCTCTTTGCCTCTCCCTTGTCATGACACCATTTGTACCCGTTGCGGCAGCCTATGCCGACGAGGGATCTCCCGCCGAGAGCAGCGATATCTACGTCTGAGTCAACTACGACGAAAATTACGATATATCCCTTTTTGAGCGCGGACGCTGCACGGATTCATATTCCAAGGCGTGGTGCGATTCTCACGGATCTGCAAATAACCGCACCGTCCCTCACAAGGTCAAGCTGAACGCGAAGGAGGAGGCTTGCCTGCGCGATCCCTACCTTGCTGGCACCGCTGAAGTTATCGCCGGTCTCGTGACAACCGGTCCTGGCGGCGGCTTTTTTGCAACCGCAATGACATCGTACCGACTTTTCACTTGCATGTTCTGAAAGGAAGTTGCCATGTTGTCGCAAAATCAATCGAGATACTTGAACACAATCGGCTTTGCCCTGCTTACATTACTCTTTGCTAGCGACCTTTTGCTGAAACCGCCCAAGGAACTCGTTTCGCTTGCCATAGCCTGCATTTCCGCCCTTTACTTTACGGCAACCCTATTCGTCGGACTAAAGGAGAGGAAAAAAGGCGCAGTCGTTGCATCTGCCGTAGGCGTGATCATAGCCATTGCCTCATTCTTTATCTGACACATTGGTGATCTAGGGGCGATATCGTAGGAATACGACCGGGAGAGCCGGGACCAGATTGCCCGGGTTGCCCGGTCGGCTCGCGCAACGGCGCGGCGGTTCCACAGAAAGCTCTCCGGACTTCACGCCGTTTCTGATCGCATTGTAGACAGCCATCTCGTCTTCGCAGTCGGCGAGCACGCGGTGTGCGTCGTCGTTTTTGATGTCCAGCAAATCTCGAAGGTCCTCCATGCACCAGCGTCCGAGATCTGGCCATGCGCGTTGCGCGAGCTGATAAGTGTCGATTGCGATGTTGTAGTTAAAGTCCAGGCCAAAGCCGTCCCAGGCAGAACGGCTTTGTTTCCTTGATTATCAACTTCATCCGGACACCTTCCGCATTCATCCGTGTGTGTACGGATGAATGCGGGGCTCGATAGCCCGGCGGCCTGATCGGCAGGCCGCCGGGAACTCTCACTCCTCGATAAAAGCCGGCACCCGGTTAGTCCTGCGCATCTTGAAATCGCCAGTCTCGTGGGAGACGTAGAGGATGCCGTCCATCCCGTCTCGCGATGCATATGAAAGGTGAACAGAACCGCAATCCGCTCCATCATCGTCGAGAAGATCGAACGAATTCGGATCGCTCGTTGCGGCCAAACGACCACTCAGACAAGAGCCATCGTCATTACAGATTTGCCATTCCATGTCTTCGCCTGCAAGAATCGCCATAGACGTCCTGGTCGCGCCATCGTTGACATACATCCCGTCTATGCCAAACCCATTTTCAGCGCCATCGATGAACGACTGCTCGGCCCTATACTTCGCAAATGATGCACATAGCACCATTGCAAGACAAAGTACAAAGCCAACAATCGCTATCTTTGCATAGCTCTTGCCTATCATGTCATTCTCCTCCTTCGTATGTATCGAGGTATTCCTGCTTGAGCGTCTGCGAGGACGACTTGATCTTTTCCACGAGCGTGCCGGCCTCGATGAAGTAGAACGAGTTGGTGAGGTCTGCCAGGTCGTCGAGCAGGTGGCTTGAGATGAGCACGCTTCGTCCCCGCGCCACCTCGCTGCGCATCGCGTCGCAGGAGGTTTTCCGCTTTCCCGGATCGAGGCCGTTCAGCGGTTCATCGAGGATGAGGTACGGGCAACCGGTCGATATCGCCATGGCAAGCTTTACCTGCTGCTTCATTCCTGTCGAGAGTTTACGGGTCGGCTTGTCGAGATATGGGGAGATTCCGAGGGAGTCGCAGAGCGAGTCGATGTCGGCGGCCGATTTCCACGCCTCCCTAACGAAAGCAAGGTGCTCGATGGCCGATAGCGTGGGATAGAGATCCGCGCTGCCCGAAGAGCTCAGGTAGACGAGTTCTGCAAATTCGGCTGATCGACGTTGGCTGATTCCGTCTGCCGCCAGGCTTCCCGAGCGGATGCGGGTGGGAAATTGGCCCGACAGCGCTTCAAGAAAGGTGGTTTTCCCCGAGCCGTTGGGAGCAACGAGGCCCGCCGCTGTTCCCGGGCTCAGGAAAAGCGACCCGATTGAAAGTGTCGTCGTGCTTCCGTATCCCACGCTCGCGTCCAGAAGCTCGAGCCCATGGTGCTTTTTCGCGGGTCCAGGCTGTTTGGGGGAACGTGTCGCAACGGCGCCGACCGTAAAAAGGACCGCGACGTATGCCAGGGCCACGGCAAGCATCGATGCGCTGCCTGAACCGGAGCCAATGAATTCCGTCGGGAAGCATCCCACGTAGCCCGTTGCCTCGATAGGCGAGAATACGGCCAGCGGCAGGAGCCCGAGCACGGCATTATGCTCCAGCGCCGAATCGGACAGTAACGGGAATGCCGGGGCCGCGACAAGCAGCGCGGAGGTAAGGGGGCCCGCGAGGACGCGCCTCGTTGCGGTCGATAGGACGGCGGAGCAAACGGATATCAAGGTTCCGCCCGCAAGCAGCGCGAGAAGCAGGGCTGTGAAGACGTTTCCCGCGGTCGTGGTGGTAAGCGCGCCGTCATGGAAGAAGGCGATCGGGTACCCGATTTGCCCGAAGCCGTTTAGGGCCAAGGCGTAAATGCCCCCGGGTGCGAGGCCGGCGAGGAGCATCGCGGTCCCCGCGACGATTATCGAAAACACGATCTGGATAAGGCGCCGGAATTTGGGCACGGGTGCCTTTGCCGCCAGGGTCGCAGGCCTTGTGGCGCCGAGCACGAGTATCGACGAGAGAAGGAAGGGGATGAAGGGAAGGAAAGACGGCGCCATGGCAATGGCGTAAGGCAGGAAGGAAAGGAACGACAGATCGCTTGCGGAGGCCGGGATATCCGTGATGCCGGAGCTGCTCAGGGCACGGCAATATGCGAGCGCTGCGTCATTGGTCTCTCGGTCTCCCACGATGGACCCGGATTGGAAGCCTTCGCCCATGAGCGCGTAGTAGCTCTCGGCAGAATCGAGAAAGGCGGCGTCGGTTTGAGCGGCGAGGGCGGCGTTCGCGTATCTTGCAAGCTCCGCGTCGACTTGCTGCTCTGGCGATAGGTCTGTGCCGCTGGCCTGGGGCGCGCGCGTATTGAATGCGTCGACAAAGCTCTGCATGCCCTGCTTCATAAAGAAGGGCCCGTAGATGGGTGAATTGAACGCAATGGGGACGGAAAAGGCTGCAGCGAGAACGAGCGTACAAATCCATACGGCCTTGTCTCTTAGGATTAGTTTGAGAAGAAGTCGACAGTACATTTAGAAGCACCTACGTTCCTCAAAGAATTGTTAGATTAAAAGTAACAGACCGGATGAAGATACGTGCGACGGGGGCGAGGCGAATGGCTGAGCGGTATCGATATGCGGGTTCAACGGTATCACATTGGCCACATAGATTTTTAACTTGCATTTCTAACAGTTAAGGAGACGGGTGCTTTCCAGCACACTCCTTCGATGATGCCTTCCGCTAGTTGCTATGCCGGTTTCAGCCAACAAAGAATGTGCCCTGGTGCTCAGGTTCACCGTTAGCGTTGGCAACATATGAGATGATGCACACGCGCAACAAAAACGTGTACATCACCCTCCAAAATCGACATTTTTCGACATGTTTGGAGGCAGATGTACACGAATGCGAAATCCCCCGCCGCCCAAAAGTGCCCTCCACATGTCTGGACTCTCTATGGCTGCGCTGGATAGACATCGCCGGAACGGGTATAGTATCGAAAGTTTTGTCGTTAACCAGCGGGGGAGTCCTGTGGGCATCAAAAAGAAGATCAAAAAGGAGCTTATCGGTACTTCCGATTACCCGTCGAATAAGATCTTTACGATCTCCAATTTCATCACCTTTACGCGCCTGATCCTCACCCTGGTATTTCTGTACCTGTTTGTGACGGACAACAACCGCGTCATCGCCATCGTTATCTACGCCGTTGCCGCCTCCACCGACTGGATGGACGGTCAGATCGCCCGCATGACTAAGACGGTCTCGTGGCTCGGCAAGGTCATGGATCCCATCTGCGACCGTGCGCTGCTGTTCACCGGCGTCTTGGGACTGGTAGTCCGCGGAGAGCTGCCCATCTGGGTCTGCGTGCTCATTATCGGCCGCGACATCTATCTGGGCATCGGCACACTTATCGTTCGTCATTATCACCGTCGCCCCATCGATGTCGTCTTCCCCGGAAAGATTGCCACTGCGCTGCTCATGACCGGCTTCTCGCTTATGCTGCTCGGGTTCCCCGTTATTGACGGTCTGCATCTTTTACCTTCAACCCTTACGGCCTTCCCGGGCCTCAACGGAAGCTCGGTGCCCCTCGGCATCTTCTTTGTGTACGGCGGCGTGATCTTCTCCATGCTCACGGCTGTCATCTACTCCATTAAGGGCGGAGCGGCCATTAAACAGGCTCTCACGCATCCCGAGGACGAGGACATCGACTTTCTGAACCCTGAAATCGAAGACTGATTCGTTGGGGTATGATTACGTACGGTTCATTATTTGCGGCACGTCCGCGATAAGTTAGGGGTTGTCATGGACAACATGGTTAACAATATGCCTCAGAATGATAAGACTGCTGACGCTACCTGCGTATTCCGCGTGCCTTCAAGCGACGTCACCGTTCCCGACCTCATGGCCAACGTGCGCATCACCGCCCCCGTTCTGTCCATCGTCAAGGGTCCGCAGACTGGTGCCGCCTTTGAGCTCGAGGACGACGTGACCACCATCGGCCGCGATCCTGCAAACGGCATCTTCCTCAATGACATGACTGTTTCGCGCAGCCACGCGCGCATTATTCGCGAGGGCCTCGGCGCTCGCATCGAGGACTTGGGCTCGCTCAATGGCACCTGGGTCGACGGTGCCATCGTCAATGCAGCCCCGCTGCACGACGGTTCTTCCGTCCAGATCGGTACGTTTACGCTCATCTACCACGAGAGCACGCCGGAGCGCATCGAAACCGGTGAGTAGGGCATGGCCGAACGCAACTATCTGAGTATCGGCCAAGTCGTCAACCTACTTCGAGGCGCATACCCCGATCTTTCGAACTCAAAAATTAGATTTCTAGAGGATGAGGGGCTCATTACCCCTCATCGTACGCCAAAGGGCTACCGTCAGTACTCCAAGGAGGACGTTGATCGCCTGGAGGTCATTCTGCACTTGCAGAAGACTCGCTATATGCCGCTCAACGTGATTAAGCAGCGCTTGGAAAACGCCACGGACCTGTCGACGCTCGCCTACGAGGTGGGCTTGCTGTCCGATGTTCCGCTCAAGACGGAGCCCAAGGAGACTAAGCAAAAGTTGCATCCCATCGAGACCATTCCCGATATGCTGGGCGTTGAGATTTCGTTTATCCGCTCGCTCGCCGAGAACGACCTCATTCGCATCATCAAGAGTCCGCAGAATCGCGAGCTTGTCGATGGCCGCGATTTTCCGATCATCCGCTACTGCTCTGAGCTGTCACGCTTCCATATCGAGCCGCGCAACCTGCGTCAGTACGTGTCTTCCGCCAACCGCGAGTCCTCGATGTTTGAGCAGGTGCTCGTGAGCATGCTCGGAATGGATACCTCCGATGACGAGCGCGATGCCAAGCTCGAGCGTGCGTTTAAGAAGCTTCACGACCTGACGGAAGGTGTGCACACTGCGCTACTCAAGAACCGCGTTTTTGAGTCGCTCAACGCCGTGGTCGAGGACGCCGACATCGATGCACTCGATGAGGAAATCACTCGCTCCGAGTCCACCAAGGCCAAAAACGAAGAGATAGCCGCGCCGGCTTCGCACGAGGATTCTCTCGTCAAGCCGCTCAAGGTCGTCGCCTCTTCGCAATCCGGCACCGCCAACGCGGCCAAATAACCGCTGCTGAAATTTCGGCAACCCATTGAAAGGTCATGCAATGTACGACTTCGAATCTCAAATCGTCGATATCCCCGACTATCCCGAGCCCGGAGTCATCTTTAAGGACATCACGCCACTCTTTGGCAATCCCGAGGCGCTCAAAGCCATGACCGATGCCCTCGCCGAGCACTTTGCCGACATGGGAATCACCAAGGTCGTGGGTCCCGAGGCTCGCGGCTTTATGGTTGGCGTACCGGTGGCTGTAGCCCTTGGCGCCGGCTTTGTTCCCGCACGTAAACCGGGCAAGCTGCCGCGCGAGACCGTGAGCCAGAGCTACGAGCTCGAGTACGGCACCGATTCAATTGAGATCCATGCCGACGCTATCAGCTCTAAAGATACCGTGTTGATTCTGGACGACTTGGTCGCGACGGGCGGAACCGTCGAGGCAACAGGTAAACTGGTGCGAGATATGGGCGCAAAGCTTGTCGGTTACGGTTGTATCCTAGAGCTTGCGTTTCTCAACCCGCGCGAGAAGCTCACGCCGCCTGATGACGATGTGGAGCTCTTTAGCCTGGTGACGGTGGACTAGCCGTTACCCTTAGTTACTGGAAAGGAAGCTACATGCGCACAGCAAACACGCACAAAAACATGGCACGCTGCGCTGCTACGGCAACCCTCGCTTGTGTTTTGGGCTTGGGCCTCGCGGCTCCTGCCTACGCCGATACCGCATCCGACCTTGCCGCTGCTCGTACGAAGCTCGAGCAGATCGGTACCCAAACCCAGCAGATTTACGATGAGCTTGCCACGCAGACGCAGGCACTCGATCAGACTGCCGGCGAGATCACGCAAAAGCAGCAGGAGATCGCCGATGGCCAGGCCAAGCTTTCCACCTACGTGGCAGGCGAGTACAAGACCGGTGGCCTGAGCCTACTTCAGGTTCTGACGGGCGTCGACGACCTGAGCGATATGCTCAACCGTCTGTTCTACTACGGCAAAGTTTCCGATAAGCAGGCTCAGACCATTCAAGAGGTCAAGGAGCTTAAGCAGCAGCTCACCGATAAGCAGTCCGAGCAGGAAAAGAACGTCGCCGCCACGCAAAAGAAGGTCGACGAGCTTAACGCCCAGCAGGCTGAAGCCCAGAACGTCGTAAACTCCCTGGATTCGCAGCTGCAGGCCGAGCTTGCCGCAGAGGCCGAGGCCAACGCCGCGCTGCAGGCCGGCATCAACGCCAGTACCGCCGAGAAAGCCACGGTGAGCAACGAGACTGCCGGTACGACCGAGAACACCAACAACGGTGGCCAGACCAGCAATAACAACAACCAGGGCGGCAACACTCCGGCTCCTACGCCGGCACCTGCTCCGACGCCGCAGCCCTCCACGCCTGCCCCGGCTCCGACGCCTTCTGCTCCGAGCCAGTCAGTCGATGGCGGTTCTGTTGTCTCGCGTGCATACAGCAAGCTTGGTTGTGCTTATTCCTGGGGTGGAATTGGCCCGAACAGCTTCGACTGCTCTGGTTTTGTTAGCTATTGCCTCACTGGTCGCTATTGCCGCCTCGGCACCACGGGCACCTTTATGGGCTGGACGCGTGTGTCCGATCCGCAGCCCGGTGACGTTGTGGTCAATTCGTACCACACCGGCATTTACATCGGTGGTGGACAGATGATTCATGCTTCCGACTACAACACGGGTGTTATCATCAGCTCCGTTGCCGCCGGCATGAACAACAACTATATCTTCGTTCGCTACTAAGTATTCAAATAAAGCAAACGGATATGGACCTCGTGGCTTTTGAGTCATGGGGTCCATTCTTTTGCCTTTCGTGCAGGCCGCTATCTAGTTTTGAATACTAGATAGCGGCCCAATCTGTCAGCAAGAAAGCTATAATTGTTTTGGAACAATTAGAAAGGACCCTCTATGAGCTGGGCACTTATCTCAGATTCAAGCTGCAACCTCCGCGATTGGCAACCGACCGCGCCCCATACCACCTTTGCATTTGCGCCCCTCAAAATTCGAGTGGGGGAGCGTGAATTCGTCGATGACCTTTCACTCGATGTTCATGAGCTCAACTGCGCTGTTCAGGCGGAGACGAACGCTTCTTCGAGCGCTTGTCCCAGCGTAGGGGAGTGGGCCGAGCTCTTCAAATTGGCAGACAAGACCATCTGCATGCCGATCTCCGAGGGCGTGTCGGGCAGCTACAACGCAGCAGCCACGGCTCGCGATATGGTTCTTGCCGATGAGCCCGACCGACAGATTCATCTAGTCAATTCACGCGCAGCTGGCGGCAAAATGGACCTCATTTTCTTACTGTTCGACCGCTATCTTGCAAGCAATCCGAATATCTCATTCGAGGATGCTTGCGCATACTTCGATAGCCTTGAGCAGAACAGCAAAATCCTCTTCAGTTTGTGCAATTACGAAAACCTCGCCAAAGCCGGACGTATCCCTAAGGCAGCCGGCGTCATTGCCAACAAGCTCAATATCCGCATTTTGGGCACAGCGAGTGAGGCCGGTAAAATCGAACTCGTCGGGCACACGCGTGGCGAAAAGAAGATGCTCAACAAGATCATCGACACTATGGAAGCCGAGGGCTTTACGGGCGGTGAGGTCGTCATCGATCACGTTGAGAACGAAGCTGGAGCCCAGGCGCTTACTGACCGCATAGTCGAGCATTGGCCCGGCTCCAAGACCATCATTATGCCCTGCAACGGCCTGGATTCCTATTACGCCGAGATGCACGGCCTGATCATCGGCTACGGCATGGGCGTAGCTTCGGGCAAATAAAGTCCAACCATGCAAAAAACGGGCGGGACAAAGCGACAGATGGCTCTTTGTCCCGCCCGTTTTATACGTCGGCTAGCTATTAAACCCGTTGAACTTGAGATAGCTCATCAAGTAAGCCTTCGAAACAAAGGATGAAACCGCGCTGCGCACAAGCAGCGACTCACGCGTTACCTGATGCGCCGTATCGGGAACCGGCGTCTGCTCGACGGAAAACGCCGAACGAATCGATGCCTCGAGCTGATCGACCACATAATCAAAGGCCGTCGGGGCATCGTAGCTCAAACGCTGAATGTTAAAGAGTGCCTGCACCGCAGCAATAGGTAGCACCTGCTTAAAGATGCAGATAGCAATCAGGCGGGCAATCTGCTCGCGGCCATATTGCTTTTTGAACGGAGCAGGCACCAGGCCGACCTTCACGTAGTTATTGATCATCGATGGCGTAATGACGGGCTGCTCAACGCAAATGGACAGCGGCTCCATCCACAGCGCAACATACTCAATGACCTGGTCGCGGTAGAGCGTCACAGTGGGCAACTGATTATAGCGCGGCAGACTCAACGTATTGAGTTTGCGAACGATATCGGACTCAATAAATGCATCGGGCAGCACAGTGGGCTGAATATCCTCAGGCTTAATGCTGACCGACGAATCAGACATCGGAATAACGTGTTTAACGTGGTTCATAAAGGTCCTCCGTTCATTTTCTATATTGTATTCTAGATTATCTAGTTTTGCATACCACATAGCCAGCAAGTAAAAGTGGTTGGATAGCACATTGATGCACCGTCCAACCACTTTGTTTAAAGATAGCAACCTTACATAAGATATATTATCGTACTTATCCACGAAGAAACGCGTATGCGCTAGTTGCTGCTATGGCTCCGTCAGAAACGGCGGTCACAACCTGGCGTAAACGCTTGGAACGGATGTCGCCAGCGGCAAATAGACCTGGCGTGCGGGTCGCCATGGATTCATCAGTCAGAATGCCGCCATCAGGCGCCAGATCGACTAAATGCTCAACAAGCTCGGTATGGGGCTGCGTTCCGGTAAAGACAAAGATGCCAAACGAGCCGGGCTCAAATGACTCGGTATGAGTCTCGCCGGATGCATTGTCCTTAAAGGAAATCGTCGTTGGCATGGCTTCGCCCAATAGCTCCACAATACTAGTTTGGTACCTAACTGAAATATTGTCTTTTGCAAGAACTTTTTGAACAACACCATCGGGGGCACGGAACTGATCGCGGCGCAAAACGATGGTCACGCTGCTGGCAATTTCTGACAAGAACAGAGCTTCCTCACAGGCAGCATTGCCGCCGCCGATGACAAAGACCTGCTTACCGCGAAAGAACATGCCGTCGCACGTCGCGCAATACGAAACGCCGCGACCGCGATACGTATCCTCGCCAACAAAACCAGCAGATCGCGGCGTGGCACCCATGCAAGCGATAACGCTCGAGGCCAACATATCGCCCAAATCGTGATGCACCGTAAACAGCGCTGTATCGGCATCGTAATCGATACCCGTAACCATGCTCCATGTAACCTGTGCTCCCAGGCCCTCTGCATGCTGCTGAAAACGCTCGCCGAGTTCGGCGCCACTCAAGAGCGGAATGCCCGGATAGTTCTCGACCTCATTGGTTGTGGCGATCTGTCCTCCCGACATGCCCTGCTCAATCACAGTCGTCGTTAGGTTGGCGCGCGCCGCGTAAATGGCTGCAGCATAGCCCGCAGGGCCGCCACCGATAATCGCAACATCGATCGGCTGATGGGTAGTCATGAAGAGACCTCCTGTCGAAAGATTGGCGTTCTTTGCGCTCATACCCAAATTTAGGCGAACGTGACACTCATGCACTACAATGATTCATTGCGAAACAAAGATGAAGGGGAGTTATCGATGGATCAAACGCAGACGAGCAACGACGCTCCCCTGCCCACGCAAAGCACTCCCCAACCGAAGCAAATGACCGTTTCACCTGCACAAAAACCCCTAGTAACCATTGTGCACGCATCGGTTGGATCGGGCCACAAAGCCGCCGCCAACGCGATTGCACAAGCATTTGATCTTATCCGCGGCACCAAGGGAATCCCTGAGGATGTTGAGATCGAAGTCCTGGATATCCTCGATTTTGGACGCATTAGGTTCGATGGTAATAAAACAGCAGCTTCGTTTACCGGCGCCACGCGCCCCATATATGACCTAACCTGGCGATATACGTTTACGGGACATCTGCTCTGGGGCGGCGGCACGGCATGGTCACGCATCATGTTTCCCGCATTTAACGAATACGTTCGGACTCGTAGGCCCATTGCCGTGGTCGCCACGCATATCACGGCAGCCAACGTTGCCGTCGGCGCCCGCGTCATCACGGGTATCGATTACCCGGTCATCTGCGTACCAACAGACTATGAAGTCGAAGGCTTTTGGCCCCACAAGGACACCGACCTGTTCTGCGTAGCCAACGAATTTATGGCCGAGACACTTCGCCCCCGTAAAGTTCCCGAGACCAAAATCCGCATTACAGGCATCCCCATTCGCGCCGGGTTTGATACGGACTACAATCGCGAGGAAGAACTCGAGAAGTTCAATCTCCCCGCTGACAAGACCGTTGTGTTGGTGATGGCCGGTGCCAGTTTGCCTCAACCGTACGTTCGCTTTCGCGCGGAGATGGATCGCACTCTCCCCTTCCTGCGCAGCTTCGAGGACATGCACTTTGTCTTTTTGCCGGGCAAGGATGAGGAATACGCCACCCGCCTCAAGACGCTCTTCGATGCCATGAAGCTCGAAAACGTCACAGTTCTGGACTACGTGGACGACATGGCAGCCCTCATGCACGGCTGCGACCTGGCAATCCTCAAATCGGGCGGACTCACAGTCACCGAGTGCCTATGCGCGCATCTGCCGATGATCCTGCTGGGCAAATCATACGGTCAGGAAAAGGCCAACACCACGATGCTCACCGGCATGGGCGCCAGCATGCATGTCACCACCGCACGAGAACTCATCGTAACCCTACGTCACTTGCACGACCATCCCGAATCACTCAAAGCCCTACTCATCAACGGCGAAGTCCTGCGCCGCCCCCACGCAGCCGAAGACATAGCCATCGCAACCATGGAGCTTACGGGCAAGCCCCAAAAGCGCAAACGAGCCTTCTGCCGCTTCTACTGGGGCGGAAAACCTGCTCATATCAGGTAGACGAAAGTCCGCTGCTCAGTGGGAGCCGCCCATATATCATTCCATGCTCAAACATTCTCGCGGGGCGCTCGCATCCCTCCCGCCCACCTCTCACACATATCATTCCATGCTCAAACATTCTCGCTTCGCTCGCTGCGAAACTGCGCGTGGAACGATATGTGTGAGAAGCGGGCGGGCGTCTACTCGCTTGAAAACAATAATCAATCTTTCTGATATGCAGATGCGACAAAGAAGCAATCCCTTTGCCGCATCTGCTAACTGCAATTAATTACTTTGGTTCACCTTTGCAGCTTCTAATATGAGGATCCGGCGCAGCTGGCAGTGCGTAAACGCAGCTGACCGGCCCGACCGCCTATATATCGTCCCACGCGCAGTTTCGCAGCGAAGCGAGAATGTTTGAGCATGGGATGATATATAGGCGGTCGGGCCGGTCAGCGGACAGTACGTAAATGACTAGGCTACGCCGCTGGAGCCGAAGCCTCCGTTGCCTCGGTCGGTTTCGTCTAGTTCTTCTACTTCTACGAGGTTGACCGTAGGGACTTCTTGGATGACGAGTTGGGCTATGCGGTCGCCTTTGTTGATTTGGATATTGTTGGAGGGATCCAGGTTGATGAGGATAACCCTGAGTTCTCCTCGGTAGTGGGCGTCGATGAGGCCCGGCGTGTTGACTATAGACAGGCCCTGCTTGATGGCCAAACCGCTGCGCGGCTGGACGAAGCCGGCGTAGCCGTCGGGCAGGGCGATGGCCAGCCCAGTAGAGACCAGACGACGTTCGAAGGGCTTCAGAACGCAGTCCTCGTTGGAGCGCAAATCCAAGCCGGCATCGGCGGGATGGGCGTATTTGGGAAGCTCGACGGTGGGGTCGAGACGCTTTATGTTGACGGTAATGTTGGACATGGAATCACCTTAGCTTGTCGAGCTCTTGCAGAAACTCATCGACGTCTTTGAAATCGCGGTAGACCGAGGCAAAGCGGATGTAAGCCACCTTGTCGATCTTGGCCAAGCGCTTGAGCACCATGTCACCCAACTCATGGGACGTGACGGCCGTCAGCGTGCGAGAGCGCAGCTCGACCTCGATGTCGTCGATAATCTCATTGAGCTTCTTAGTGTCGATATCGCGCTTGATGGTGGCGCGCATCAAGCCGACGAGCAGCTTATTGCGATCGAACCGCTGCTTGGTTCCGTCCGACTTAATGACCTCAATTGGGTCTTCGCATCGCTCGAACGTTGTAAAGCGGTAGTTACACGAGCAACATTCGCGACGGCGCTTAATGGTGTTATTTGACTCCTGCATACGGGAATCAACGACGCGGGTATGTGCCTTGCCGCATTTGGGACAGCGCATGGTACCTCCTCTTAAACGATAACAAGGGTACCATGCGCAGCGCGATAATGATTACGAACGAGCAGGAACCTTAAGATGCGCACCGGCGGCGAGCGAACCATGCTCCAGATGATTGACGTTACGGATCATGTCGGAAGTCTCTTGCGTGGAAAGGCCTTCGATTGGATATTCCTCGGCAAGCGACCAAAGAGAATCACCAGACTGAACGCGAATGGTCTCGTAGGTAACGTTGGAAACAGACTCGGCATACGCGGCGTGACGAGCGCTAAAGACCGACGTAGCGAGGACAAAGAAGAGCGTAAGCGCAACGGCAACGGCGACAATCGTCGGAACCTTCAGGGCAACGCGGGCCGGCGCGACTACAGCCTGCTGATTGCGAGCAGACTTTACGGTCAAAGGCTGAAAGCCGGAGCGGCCACCCCGAACAACCGTAAAAGTGGGTTCTGCAGGCGTCTCGAGCTTAAGGGCGAGGTTTCCCTGGACCATATTCGTTGCGTTCATCATGTTCTCCTCTCGCGTGTTTTGCTGAGAACAGTTTTATCAAGCCGCGCGGACAAAAATGTCTAGCGCGAGAACGAATGTTCGGTTATTATTATCTTCGAACAGTTGTTCCTGTCAAGCAAAATTCGAACATTTGTTTGACATGGGTAGAGAGGATGCCCTGATGGCTCGCAAAATTACCAAGCGTCAGCAGCAAATTTACGACTTCATCAAGGAATATCAGCAGGAGAAGGGTTATCCGCCCAGCGTGCGCGAGATGGCTTCTGCCGTGGGCCTTTCCTCCCCCAGCACCGTGCACGCCCATCTATCTGCCCTGGAGGCGCGCGGGCTACTCAAGCGCGATGCCACCAAACCGCGCGCCCTGGAACTCTTTAACGAGGACGGTTCCTCTGTCTCAATTTCTAAATCTGACGAGCCCACCGCACCTCGCGGAACGGTCTCGCTACCGCTCGTTGGTCGCGTAGCGGCCGGGATTCCCATTCTGGCCGAGCAGAATATCGAAGACACTTTTACTATCCCGACCGAAATCGCTACCGATCAGGGTTCCTTTATCCTTGAGGTGCATGGGAGCTCAATGATCAATGTCGGCATCTTCAATGGCGATTACATCATCGTCCGTGAACAAAAGAGTGCCATGAACGGCGAAATCGTCGTGGCCATGATTGATGGTTCAGCGACCGTCAAGACGTTCTACAAGGAGCAGGGACGCGTACGCCTGCAGCCTGAGAATGACACCATGGAGCCTATCTATGCAACGAATCCCGTTATCTTGGGCAAAGTCGTCGGCTTGATGCGCCGGTTCTCGTAATGCAAAAACGCATCACCATCTTTGATACCGTCCGCGGGTTTACGATGATTTCAATGGCAGGTTTTCACGCTTGCTACGATCTCGCCTACATGTACGACTGGGATATGCCCTGGTTTACCCAGACTGTCTTTCAAGACATCTGGCGCGCCAGCATCAGCTGGGTATTTTTGTTTATCGCGGGTTGGATGTGCACGCTCTCACGCAACAATGCTAAACGAGCGGCCAAGTACGCTGCCGCAGCTTTGGTCGTCTGGATTGCAACAACGCTCGTATCAGTCGACGATTCAGTGAACTTTGGCATCATTTATTGCATGGCGGCGTGCACTGCCATTATTGCGCTCGCGCGCACGGTTCTCGATAGGGTGCCGACAGTATGGGGTATAACGATTTGCCTCATACTCTTTGCCTGTACCTGGAGCATTCCTAAAGCGGTCTACCCTATCCCCTATCTAGCTTGGCTGGGGTTCCCAAGTCCAGACTTTGTCTCCGGTGATTACTATCCACTCATCCCATTCTTTTTTATGTACCTCACAGGCTTCTTTGCCGCCCACGCCGCACAGAAATCAAGCCGCGAGGCGCCAGCATGGTCCTATGAGAATCCCGTTCCGGCGCTCGCAAGCCTCGGACGCCATGCGCTGCCGTTCTACCTGCTGCATCAGCCCATTATCTTGGGCGTGCTGGAGCTGATTTACTCTGTTCGATAACGCTGGAGACGCGGTGCGATACGAGCCGGAAGCTTTGCCACAATACGAACGCCGTCCTCAAGGTATTCCTCATGCAGGAGGGTTCCCTGTTCATGCACGAGCGTGATGAGCGCACCTTCACGATACGGAATGTCGGCTGAAAGCAGTACATCGGTGGCAGCTGCCTCGCGGGCGATGCGATCGACGAGATCGTCGAGCCCCTCGCCCGTTTGGGCCGAGAACAGAACAGCTTCGGGATAACGACGACGGAAACTCAATCGATCAACGCTATCGAGAAGATCGATTTTATTGAACACCGTAAGCGTCAAACGCTCGCCGGCACCGATCTCATCAAGCACACGGTCGACAGCCTCCAGCTGCCGCTCATAGTCCTCGTCAGACGCATCTACGACTTTGAGAATTAGATCGGCACCCAACACCTCGGACAGTGTCGATTTAAAGGCATCGACCAGACCATGCGGCAGCTTTTGAATAAAGCCGACGGTATCGGTGATCGTCATGCCGCGACCGCCGGGCAGGCGATACGAACGCGTCGTCGGGTCGAGCGTAGCAAACAACTTGTCCTGCGAAAGTACCGTAGAGCCGGTCAGGCGATTGAGCAACGTCGATTTACCGGCATTGGTATAACCGGCTAACGCGACGCGAAACGCCGGTGACTCAATGCGGCTCTTGGACTGGACATCGCGACGCTGTTCAACCTGCTTAAGCTCACGACGAAGCGCGGCAATCTTATTACGAATGAGGCGACGGTCGACCTCGAGCTGACTTTCACCCTGACCAAAGCGTGAGCCGATGCCGCCGCGCGTCTGCTCTTTGGCGAGATGGCTCCACATGCCACGCAGACGAGGCAACAGATATTGAAGCTGTGCCAGCTGTACCTGTAGGCGTCCCTCACGCGTCTGAGCATGCAGGCCAAAGATATCCAAGATCAGTGCCGTACGATCGATGATCTTTACCGGCTCGCCCACCGCTTTCTCCAAATAGGATTGCTGCGAGGGCGTCAGGTCGTCGTCAAAAATAACGACATCGGCATCCATGCGATGCACCAGGCCGCACAGCTCTTCAACCTTACCGGAACCGATAAACGATTTAGGATACGGCTTTACCAAACGCTGAGACAAGCGAGCCACGCACTGGGCACCAGCCGTATGGGCAAGGCGCTCCAGCTCATCGAGCGATCGATCGAGTGGCCATGCATTGTCGCGCCACTCAACACCAACCAAAATGGCACGCTCGGGCTCGGGCGACGTGGGAACAAGGGGAAAACGGGCCATTAGGCAGCCTCAATACGATGCAGGATATCAGCAACGACCTCATCGATCGTACATTCATCCATATCAAACCACACGATACGGTCATCGCGCTTAAACCACGAAAGCTGACGCTTGGCATAACGACGCGAACGCATCTTGATGAGTTCGCGAGCCTCATCCATGCTCATCACACCATTGAAAGCATCGATGATCTCTTTATAGCCAATTGCCTGCATCGACGTCAGGGCATCTACCAGCCCCTGGCCCATAAGACCGCGGACCTCATCGACAAGACCCTGCTCAAACATCAGATCGACGCGCAGATTAATGCGCTCGTAGAGCACCTCGCGATTACGCGTCAGACCAAACCACAGAGCGTGATAATGCTCGCGCGGAACACTAAACTGCGACTTTTGCTGCGCGTAGGAGATACCATCATCATGCATCTCGAGCGCACGAATCACACGGCGCACGTTATGGGGATGAATAACAGCAGCAGATTCTGGGTCGCGCTCGGCAAGCAGGGCATGCAGTTCTTCCTCGCCAATACGCTCGACAAGCTCCTGATAGCCCGCACGGCGATCGTCCTCAAGTTCACCCGAGGGAAAGTCCATCTCATCGAGGGCGGCCTTGAGATACAGCCCCGTACCCCCGCAAAACACCGGCAGGCGGCCCTCGCCAAACAAGCGCTCAACATGCGCGCGAGCGTCAGCCTGATAAAGCGCAGCAGAATATGCCACACCCGGCTCTACAATGTCGACAAGACGCAGCGGCGCCGTACACTCATCGGGCGCCATCTTTGCGGTACCGATGTCCATGCCGCGATAGATTTGCATCGCATCGCACGACAGCACTTCGGACGAAAGACGAGCTGCCAAACGGTCGGCAACATCACTCTTACCAACCGCTGTCGGACCGACGATCGCAACGGCGGAAAGACCTGCCCTGGGAGAAACCATTAGCGCGGCTCGCCCACAACGGAGCCGGACAAATACCAGGTCTTGGCAATGTCAACGTCAACATCAACGATCTTGCCAACAAGCTGATCAATGCTGTAACCCTCGGGGATAGGCGCATGCACGGTCTGATTCTTGGGACTCTTGCCCAGCAGGACCGCGTCGTTCTTTTTACTCGTTCCCTCAATGAGCGCCGGCACCACAGTATGAAGCTCACCCTGGTTATACTCGTGAGCCGTAGTCTCGATAACCTTAACCAGGCGGTTGAAACGCTCGAGAATAACCTCATGCGGCGTGGGATCGTCAATCTCTGCGGCCGGAGTACCGGCGCGCTTGGAATAGATAAAGGTATAGGCCTGAGCATAGCGGACCGTCTCGGCAAGTGAGAGCGTCTGCTCGAAGTCTTCTTCAGTCTCGCCCGGAAAGCCAACGATAATGTCGGTCGAGAGCGCGATATCGGGCATGCGGTTGCGGATGCGATCGACCAGGCCCAGATAATCCTCGCGCGTATAGCGGCGATTCATCTCTTTAAGAATGCGCGTCGAACCTGACTGGACGGCCAGGTGCAGCTGCGGCATAACGGCAGGCGTCTCGGCCATGGCGTCGATGGTCTCGGGCAGCAGGTCCTTGGGATGCGAAGACGTAAAGAAGATGCGTTCCACACCCGTATCGCCCACGGCACGCAGCAAATCGGCAAAACGCGGCTTGCCAAACAGATCGCGACCATATGAGTTAACGTTTTGGCCCAACAGTGTGATCTCGCGCACGCCCTGGCGCACCAAACCGGTCACCTCGTCGACAATCTCCTCGAAGGGGCGGCTCTTTTCGCGACCGCGCACGTACGGCACGATGCAATAGGTGCAGAAATTATTGCAGCCCGTCATGATGGGCACCCAGGCGTGATACTGGGTCTCGCGATGCCACGGCATGCTCATGGCATCCGTATTCTCATGCTCATTGGTGCGGATATGACGCTTACCGTCCAGGAACGCCTCGGCAATGAGCTCGGCCACATGTGCGATGGAATGCGTGCCAAAGATGACATTGACGTTATCGACGTTGGTGAGCAGGCCCTCACCATCACGCTGCGCGATACAGCCACCCACGGCAACCACGCGCTTGCCCGAAGGCGAAGGCGGCAGGCTTTTGCAGGAATTGCACTGACCGTACAGGCGAGTATCGGCGGCCTCGCGCACGCAGCATGTCATGAAGACAACAATATCGGCATGCTCGGGATCGAGCGCCATGAGGCAACCATACGAATCGAGCAGACCGCTCACGCGCTCAGAGTCGTGCTGATTCATCTGGCAGCCAAAGGTGCGGATAAAGTAGGTTTTACCGGCAACAATATCGCGTACGGAACGCTGGTCCATGTGCATAAGTCCTAACGATGGAGAGAGGGGGAGGCGAATCGAGGCAAGCAGAAGCTATGCCACAGGCTTAACATCATCCATGACGACGTTATCCATAGCAGCTCGATTGATCTGGTGAACGTAGATAGAAAGGCGGATGGCTGTGCGCGACTCCCCGTTAATGAGAATGTCGGAGAACACAGGCGCGCAGGAAATATCAAAACCGGTTGGAATCAAAAAACCGCGCGCGATAGCCACGGCCTTAATGGCCTGGTTGACAGCACCGGCACCGACACACTGGATGTTGACGGGTACACCATCCTTGACCATGCCGGCGATGGCGCCGGCAACGGACGCGGGCGATGATTTGCTTGATACCTTCAGGCAATCCATGAAGAAACTCCTGCGTTTAAAAGTACGTTTTAACTGCAATAACTTTATCGTACCGAGTGGACTCGGTAAAGGCACTATTCCTCTTTGGCAAGATCGAAGGTCACGGTGATTCGATCACGCGAAACGCGAATCTTTGGGTCGCCGCAAAGGTTGAGATAGTACCGGGCGGCAAGGTCATTAAAGTCGCGCTCCACAGCACGCGAAAACTGTGCCATGTCATCCATGGCAATACGTAGCCCGCGACGATCCTTCGCGAGATCGACAGGAGCCGGCGCATGCGAGGACGAATCACGTTCGCGCAGCAGACGCGCGGTCACACCGCGAACGGGCTTAATCTGCCCTGCCAAAATGCGATGTGCCGTGCGCTCAGACATCTCAAGACCCAAACCCGAGCAGATACGGATAAAGTCCTCGGCATCGGAGGCAAGGCCTAAACGATCGACAACCGGAAGCTCGCATTCATCATCGATGAACAGAAGACGCGACGTATCGAGCCGGGTAGATGCCTGAGCGTAGAGGGTAGCGGCAATCTCAGACGGAGAGCCCAGATAGACATCGCAACCACGCAACTCCTCGAGCGCAAACTCACAAGCAGCGCGAATAATATTATGCGGACCGCGAGCACAGACATAACGTCCGTCCTCATCCTTGACGGCCTGGGGCCAGCTGGACTGATCAGCACGCTCACTAAGGCGGTCGGCCGCAACGCTCACCTTAAAGGCTGAACCAAGATCGACGCCGGACGTGACCACACGGGCCTCGTCGGTGTTCTGCTTGATCGAAAACAATGCCATGCCACGACCGTGAACGCCCCAACGGTCCATCTTCATGCTCTCGAGCTTTGAGGTAACGCGAGCATCGAAGATTCGCTCTTGCATATCCTGCGGAACACCCGAGCCGTTATCCAGAAAGACAAGCGTGCGGACGCCATCTTCCTTGGTCGTGGCGAGATAGACCTTGTCGGCGCCGGCATCGCGAGCATTACGGAGCATTTCGATGACGATATCCTCGACATGCTGAATGTCGTGCTTTGCCTGGCGCCGCTCGGCCTCCGAAACGCGGAGGCGGACATACCCCTCGCCAAGGTTCTCCTCGACGCGAAGGTTGCCCTCCCCCGACATCGACGCGATAAATGAGATGAGCTCGTTCGCGTCGCTCATGTTATTTAGCGATATCGACAGCGCGGCTCTCGCGAATCACGACGACGCGCACCTGACCGGGATACTCCATCTCTTCCTCGATCTGATGGGCGATATCGTGAGCCAGAACCGTGGACTGGGCATCGGAGATCTTGTCCGGCTGAACCATGACGTGGACCTCGCGACCAGCCTGCATGGCATAGGTACGCTCGACGCCGTCATGGGAGTTGGCGATCTCCTCGAGCTTCTCAAGACGCTTGATGTAGTTCTCGGCAGACTCGCGACGGGCACCGGGGCGAGAGGCAGAGACAGCATCGGCGGCCTGTACCAAGACATCGAGCACCGTGTTGGGGTCGACATCGGCATGGTGAGCCTCGATAGCGTGGACGATAACGGGCTTCTCGCCATAACGACGGGCAAGCTCGGCGCCGATGACGGCATGCGGGCCCTCGACGTCGTGGTCAATTGCCTTGCCCAGGTCGTGCAGCAGGCCGGCGCGCTTGGCGGTCACAACGTCCAGGCCAAGCTCGGAAGCCATCACGCCGCACAGGTCAGAGACCTCTAGGGAGTGCTGAAGCACGTTCTGACCAAACGAGGTACGGTAGCGCAAAGCACCAAGGGTCTTGACGATCTCGGGGTGCAAGTCGTGGATGCCGGTATCGAAGGCAGCCTGCTCGCCAGCCTCGCGCACGCGCTGCTGAACCAGGTCGGCAGCCTTGTGATACATCTCCTCGATGCGGGCAGGGTGAATGCGGCCGTCGGCGATGAGGTTCTCGAGGGCGACACGGGCAGTCTCACGACGGACCGGGTCGAAGCTCGAAAGAACGACGGTCTCGGGCGTGTCGTCGATCACGAGATTGACGCCGGAAACCTGCTCGAAGGTGCGGATGTTGCGACCCTCGCGACCGATGATACGGCCCTTGAGGTCATCGGAGGGAATGTGCACGGAGGTAACGGTGACCTCGGCAGTGTGGTCGGCAGCGCAGCGCTGAATCGCCAGGGACAGAATCTCCTGGGCGGTCTTGTGGCACTCAGCGCGAACCTGCTGCTCGGACTCGCGAATGATCGTGGCGGCCTCGTGGGTGACCTCGCCGCGCACCTTATCGAGGAGCTCCTTGTGAGCGTCCTCGCGGGTAAGGTCGGCGATACGCTCGAGCTCGGAGGTCTGCTTTGCGCAGAGCTCCTCGAGCTCACGGGAGCGCTTCTCGACCTGACCGGCCTGACTGGACAGCTGATGCTCGCGCTTGTCGAGAGCGTCGTTGCGGCGATCGAGGGATTCCTCGCGCTGCATCACGCGGTTCTCGAGCGAACGAATCTCGTTCTTACGCTGCTTGTCCTCGGCCTCGGCGGCCTGCTTGTTCTTGATGATCTCCTCTTTAGCCTCAAGCAGAGCCTCTTTTTTGAGGGTCTCGGCCTGACGCTTTGCATCACCGATCAGGGACTCAGCCTGTGCGTGTGCCGACTGGATCTTTTCGTCGGCCTCGTGAAGACTACCCTGCTTGGCGGTGCGCATGTAGGCAATGGCGGCGATGGCACCCAAAACGATGCCAACGAGCGCTGCAATGATAGGCATGCTCACTCCTTTTTATGGATTCGTTACACAACAAAGCGAACCGTCCTTACGAACGGCTCGCGACATTTGAGTAATATGGGCGCAGCTTATGCGGGTCGGATACAGATAAACATATAAACAAACTCATCACAGATGAGCACATATCACAAAGCAAATGACAGTGTTTATCGTACGTTGAACCACAACAACTGTCAAATAAATGGCCCCAGTACGGCGGTTAAAACGCGGTAAACGGCAGGGCCACAAAACGCATACGCCTAAACCGAACATTCCTCGCGTTCAAAATCGAGACGTGCCTTAACGGCATCGGCGGCGATGTGATACGAGAAGCCCTTGCCCATCAAAAACCGAACCAGTTTTTCGAATCCGCGCGTCTCTGGAACACGCCGCTTAGCGAGCAGGGCTGACGCACGCGCCAAATCGTCTTCGACGGCAAAATAATCCTCGGGATAACCGGGAATGTCATCGAGCACGACATGACGGCGCTTGAGCTCGGTCTCGATTTTACGCTGTCCCCAACCACGCCGTTTGCGTTCCTCGATAAAATACGAGCAAAAGCGGCTCTCGTCTAAAAAGCGATACTCGGTGGCGCGCTCGACGGCGAAATCGATCGCGGTCTGGTGAAAGCCGTAGCGCGCCAACTTATCGCGCACCTCGCCCGTCGCATGGTCGCGGCGCGATAACATCTCGGTCACCATGGTAAGTGCACATTTACGCTCGATGAGCTGCACCGCCTCACGAAAGTTGTCCCAATCACAGGGAAGATCTGGACGGTTTTTGACATACAGGCGCGCGACCCGCACGGGAATCCAAATAGTACGCTCAAAACCGTTCTCAAGCTCACAATCGATATGTGCGCTAGGCTTTTTGGACGCATACCCGCTCGAGAACGATGAGGCCGCCTTCTTATCGGGAAAGACGACCGTGGCCTCGGTCACCGTATACGACATGAGCGTAACCGCTACTCGTCGTCATCATCGAGCATGGCGGAACCATCGATGGCGTAAAGCTCGTCAAACTCCTCAGGCGCAGGCTGATCGGTCAGCTCGACCTCGGACGGAGCATCGTCATCAAACTCAAGTCCGCAGGCAAGGCGGACCTTATGCTCAATCTCGTCGGCGCAATCGGGGTGTTCGCGCAGGAAAGCCTTGGCGGCCTCGCGACCGTTGCCGAGCTTGTCCTCGCCATAGGCAAACCAGGAGCCCATCTTCTTGCAGATGCCGCACTCGACAGCCATGTCCAGAATTGAGCCCTCCTTAGAGATGCCCGTACCGTACATGATGTCGAACTCAGCAGAACGGAACGGAGCCGCCACCTTGTTCTTAACGACCTTGGCGCGCACGCGGTTACCGATAACCTCGTCCTTAAGCTTAATGCTGTCGATACGGCGAATGTCGATACGCACCGAAGAGAAGAACTTAAGGGCGCGGCCGCCCGTCGTAGTCTCGGGGTTGCCGAACATGACGCCGATCTTCTCACGCAGCTGGTTAATGAAGATGCACGTCGTGTTGGACTTGGACAGCGAGCCGGCGAGCTTGCGGAGCGCCTGGCTCATCAGGCGAGCCTGAAGACCAACCGTAGTATCGCCGATTTCTCCCTCGATCTCGGCACGCGGGGTCAGCGCGGCGACGGAGTCGACGACGATGGCATCGATGGCGCCGGAACGAACGAGCATGTCAACAATCTCGAGCGCCTGCTCGCCCGTATCGGGCTGAGAAATGAGCACCTCGTCGATATCCACGCCGATGCGCGCGGCATACGTGGGATCGAGCGCATGCTCGGCATCGATAAATGCCACAACGCCACCCATTGCCTGGGCCTCGGCCAGGATCTCGAGCGAAAGCGTCGTCTTACCGGAGGACTCGGGACCGTAAATCTCGACGATACGGCCGCGCGGCACGCCGCCGATACCCAGCGCGGCATCGAGGGCCAGAGCGCCCGTGGGAATGGCCTCGACCTCGAGCTCGGGGCCACCGTCGCCGTACCTCATGATGGAACCCTGGCCGAATTTCTTCTCGATCTCGGCCTTGGTGGTGGCGATCATCTCATCGCGCTCTTTACCCGTCGTGCGAGCATGAACGGTACGTACGGGACCTGAATTCTTGGCCATGAATAGCCCTCCTCTTAACAACCTGCATCGATAATAAACGAACGGCTGTTCGTGGTCAACCGTTCAGATAAATCATATGCAGCCGACCTTTCCAAAACCCAACCAAACGCCGACCAAACACTGGCCAAATGCTTGACCACACAGGGCCAAATAAGAACAAGGAAGGCGGAAATACGTCTACAACCAGCACAAACGCCAAATTAGCATAAGGTCCCTATCTCCACAATTAAGGGGCCCGGAGGCCCCTTAAAACACGTCTATTCCATAGAATCGAGCACGCAGACAATGCGACCCAGTGCCTCCGCGACCGCATGGGCACGAACACACGAACGATCGCCCTCATAATGGCAGCGCACAGAGTCCACGACTGGCACTTTCCCATCAGCCGCGCGATACGCCCAGCCAATATAGAAAGTGCCCGCCGGATCGTCCTCGGTCCCTCCGCCGGGACCGGCATAGCCAGTCGCGCTCACGGCAATATCGCTCTGGCACAGCTCCAGCGAACCCACCGCCATCTCGCGCGCGGTCTGATGCGACACCGCGGTATAGCGGTCGAGCGTCTCCTGCTCAACACCCAGCACGCGATGCTTAATCTCGTCGCAGTAGGTCACCGCACCGCCACGCAGCACCGCCGAGGCGCCCGGGATATCCGCAATCGTCGAGGCGATCATACCCGCCGTCAGCGACTCTGCCGTCGAAACCGTCACGCCCCGAGCGCTCGCGCGCTCGACAATATCGCGTGCGAGCTCTTCGTTATGCGCGGCAATCTGCTCAAATGATTCCGTCATGCCTACCAGGACCTAGACCGAAAAGACGATCTTGCGGCAGTTCCAGAAGTACTGGGCGCCCGAGATAACGGTCAAGACAACGGCAACGGCATACAGGAAGCGCGACACCGAGTAGATGCCGAGCGTCAGCGCCACCGGGCCAAGGTGCAAGCCGGCCATAGCAAAAACGCACAGGTAACCGCAGATGGAGACCATCGTGGTTGCCGTCTTGTACTTGCCGAGCTTATCGGCCGCAACGACCACACCGGCCGCACTCGCAACCATGCGAAGGGCGCTCACCAGAAGCTCACGGAACAGGATAATGAACACGGACCACACGGTCACCGCGCCAAAATCCAAGAACAGCAGCAGGGCCGAGAACACGAGCAGCTTATCGGCGATGGGGTCCAAGAATTTACCGAAGTCGGTGATCTCGTTGCGCGAACGCGCCAGATAACCGTCGACCTTATCGGTGCACGACAGGATCACGTACAGAATAAAGGCAGCGGCGGCGAGCGGGCCGTCGAAGGTGCTCCAATCCGTACCGGCAACACTCGTGTGAGAAAGCGCCGACACGATCATGAACACCGGGATAAAGACGATGCGAACGCACGTCACGATGTTGGCGGGCGTCCAAACACTCGTCAGTTCCTTATTGCTCTCGTTAGCCACGACGCTCTCCTACTCCACAACATGACCGATAAGCTCATAGCAGAAGCTATCGGTAAACTCGACCGTCAGAATATCGCCCACGGACGCCTCGCTGGCGTCCAAGTGAACCGCGCCATCGGAATCGGGCGCCTGGAACCAGGCATGGCCGATCAGCTCGGCGCCATCCTCGGTCTCTTCGATACCGTCGACGATCACCTGGGCGCGCTCGCCCACATGTGCGGCGGTGGCGGCAAAACCGAGCGACTCAGCCAGGTCCATGGCCTCCTGGGCGCGCTCGAGCTTAACCTCCTCATCGACCTGACCCTCCATCTTGGCGGCCAGGCTGCCTTCCTCACGCGAGTAGGCAAAGACACTCGTGTAGTCAAAGCCGACGGTGTCCATAAAGTCGATAAGGTCGCGGAACTCGTCGTCGGTCTCGGTCGGGAAGCCGACCATGGCCGTGGAACGGATCACGATGCCGGGGATGCGCTCGCGAAGGTCGCGGAACAGATCCTCGAGCTCCTGGCGCGAACCGGAGCGACGCATGGCCTTGAGGATGCGCGCGTCGCAGTGCTGCACGGGGATATCGATATAGGGCAGCACCTCGGGCGTGTCGCGAATCGTCTCGATGAGTTCGTCAGTCATGCCCTCGGGCTGCAGGTAGAGCACGCGGACCCAGACGTTCTGCGGGCGCACGGTCTCGGCGACGGCACGCAGCAGCTGCGCCAGATTGCGCGGCGAGCCCTCGGCGACGTCCTCGTCGGCAAAGTCGTTACCCCAAATACCCGTGTCCTGGCCGATCAGCACGATCTCGCGCACACCGCCGGCAACCAGGTCGCGCACCTCGGAGATAATGCTCTCGGCATTACGCGAGTGATAGCGACCGCGGATGTAGGGGATCATGCAGAAGCTGCAGAAACGGTTGCAGCCATCGGAAATCTTGACGTAGGCAACGGCACCCTCGACGGTACGCTTGACCTGAGGGATATAGGCAGCGATCTCACGCTCGACACCCAACACGCCATCGATGACCGCCACGATGCCGTCCTCCTCGTCGGCCTTCACAAAGGCAGCGACCTCGGGCAGCTCGTCGGGCAGGTCGTCGCCATAGCGCGACGGCACACAGCCGCACATGACGATGGGGCAAGAACGAACGCCGTCCTGAACCTCGTTAGCGAGCTCGAGCGTGGTCTCGATGCTCTCGGACGTTGCGGAGGCGAGGAACGAGCATGTATTGACGATGGCGATATCGGCATCCTGCGGGTCGAATGCCTCCTCGTAGCCCGCAGCGGTCAAAAGAGAACGCATGCGGTCGGTGTCGACCTCGTTCTTAGCGCACCCGAGGGTGATGTAGAGCACGGAGCCCAACGGTGTATCCATGTTGGAGAGCGGTCCTTTCGAATGATATTAGCGGTAGTTGGTGAACTGTAGCGGCTGGCCGTAGTCCTGGTCGCGCAGGAACTGGATCACGGTCTGCAACGCATCCTTCGAAGCAGAGGAAACACGCAGCTTGTCGGCCTCGATGGTCACCTTGACCTTGAGCTTTTGGTCCTTAATGTCCTTGTTGATCTTCTTGGCGGTCGCCTGGTCGATACCCTCGACGATATGGCCGAGCACGCGCACGGTGCCGCCCGATGCCGCCTGAGGAGCATCCCACGAGACAGCTTTGAGGTCAATGCCGCGCTTGATGAGCTTGGAACTCAGCACGTCGATAATCTGCTTGGAGACAAAGTCGGCCGGGGCGTTGATCGTAAAGAGCTTGTCGCCCTTCGAAAGCTCGATCGTGGCGCCGGAATCCTTAAGGTCATAGCGCTGGGAAATCTCGCGCGTGGTCTGCTGAAAGGCGTTGTCGACCTCTTGCATGTTGACCTCGGACACGACGTCGAAGCTGGAATCTTTAGCCATGATGTTTCCTTTCGCGTACGAGCGGCTTAGTAGCTATCGTACGAATAGTCGGTAGAATCGGTGGGCGTCTGACCGTCAGTTGCGGTATCGGCGCCATCCGTGGACTGGGCATCGGTACCGTCGGTGGTATCGGTACCATCGGTGGTGTCGGTACCATCAGAACTTTCACCATTCTCGGAATCAGTCGTTTCCTTCTTGGGAACGGTGATCGTCACACGCGCAACGCCCGAGGTCTTGGTATCGTAACGGACCTTTTCGCCGTTCTTGGTAACGGTGACATCGGAAGGCTTGGATGTGGTGATCTCAATCGAGGACTCGGGCGTGTACTCCTGCTCAAAGGGACCAGTCGCCTGGGCGCCATAGACCGACTTGCCGTCGACCTTGACCTCAATCCACGCGGTCTTTCCCTTGGCAACGGAGACTTTGACCTTCGTGACCTCGTTCTCTTCCTCCTTGGCCGTCGTCTTGGTAGCGTCCGAATCAGTCGACTCATCCGTCGCCTCATCGGTGTCTTCGTCCTCGTCGACCGTTTCGGTCTTCTTAGAAGACTTCTTGGTCGTCGTCTTGGTAGCAGTGGGCGTCTCGGGCGTGTTCTCGGGCGCCGAAGATGCGCAGCCGCGCAGAAGCACCACGATGAGCACAATCAACAGCAGCGCAACGGCACCGATGCCGGCGTAAACGATACGAGGATCTAGACCGTTGTTCTGGGAAGCACGCCCACCGCCGCGTCCACGACTGGAACTGCTGCGGCCGCCTCCCTGAGGGATACGACCACGATTACTATCGGAACGGCCGCGATAGCCACCCTGGCCCTGAAAGCTGCGCTGACCCGAGCGGGGCGCAAGTTCACCGCGGCCTTGATAGCCACGCTGGCCCGAACGCGGAACCGAGGAGCGCTGGCCATACGGCTGCGATTGAGAGCGAAGACGCGGCGTCACCTGCGTGGTATCGGCATCCGCATAGCCACCGCGAGAGCGTCCCGTAGAGGTACCACGGTAACCGCGATCGGAATAGCCGCCGTCGCCGTAGCCGGCACGAGGGTCACGCGCCACGCCGCGGGCAGCGGGAAGTGCACGGTCCTCGGGCATCGGCGTACTGCGGAACCGGTCACGCTGTGAGCGAATCTCCTCGCCCGAACCCGTCTCGGTAATATAACCGGCCTGCTGAGGACGCTGTCCATAGCGGGTCGAACGACCGCCCTGAACCATCAGGAAGCGCCCGTTATCGACCGAGGAACGCGAATTGACGTAGCCGGCGGCGTCCTGAAAACGACCGCCCTGCTGCGACGTCTCGCGTTCGTATGCCATCAGGTCGTCAAAGTAGGCATTGACGACCTCGCGCGGATTGAGGCCCAAAAAGCGAGCATAGCTCGAAATCATGCCCTGCGCATAGCCGCGCGGCGGCATCGAAGCAAAGTTACCGGTCTCGAAAAACTCGATGATCTGCGGCCTGATTTTGATGGTGTTGGCGACCTGCTGAATGGAAAGGCCCATTCGGCGACGCTGCTCGAGCAGCATGTCACCAAAGCGTGCAGCCATCAGAATCCTCCAAACTCACGATCTTCACGTGCCATCTCGGCGTCGACAGACTCCAGCGCGGCAAGCCCCTCCTCGTCCAACAGGACCTCGCGCGGCTTGGAACCGTCGGGCGGTCCGACGACACCCTTTTCTTCCAGCATGTCCATAATACGCCCGGCACGTGCATAGCCAACCTTCAGACGGCGTTGCAGGCCAGATGTGGAGCCAAGCTGCGATTCCACCACAATATGGGCGGCTTCCCAAATGAGCGGATCATCGTCTTGCGGCTCGGCGACTCCGGTGCGGACAATGCCGCCGCCACCCGCCATGGACATGGAAGCGGGCGCCACGGCAGACAGGATCTCCTCGTGGTAGTCGGGCTCGCTCTGCGACTTGACGAACTCGACAATCTCGTTGATTTCGTCATCCGAGACAAAGCAGCCCTGGATACGGCGAGGCTTGCCCCAGTCGACCTTGGAGAACAGCATATCGCCCAAACCGGTGAGCTTTTCGGCACCCATCTGGTCGATGATGACGCGCGAGTCGATGCCCGTGGCGACGTTAAAGGCGATGCGGTTGGTGATGTTGGCCTTGATGAGGCCCGTCACCACGTTAGAGCTGGGGCGCTGGGTGGCCACAATAAGATGAATACCGGCGGCACGGCCCAGCTGTGCAATACGCACGATCGAGGCCTCGACATCCTTACCGGCGACCATCATCAGGTCCGAGAGCTCGTCAATGATGATGACCAGGTAGGGCATCTTTTGCGGCGGGTTGTCGTAATGCTCAAACTCGCCGGCGGCCTGCTTTTCGTTGTAGGTCGAGATCTTACGCACGTTGAGACGCTCGAAGACCTTCAGGCGTCGCTCCATCTCGGACACGGCCCATTGCAGAGCGCTCGCGGCCTGCTTGGGCTCGGTCACCACGGGCACATAGAGATGCGGCAGACCGTTATAGCCCGCAAGCTCGACGCGCTTGGGGTCGACCATGATCAGGCGAACGTCCTCGGGGAGAGCGCGCATGAGCAGAGTCGTGATGATGGAGTTGATCATGACCGACTTACCAGAACCCGTGGTACCGGCGATAAGCAGGTGGGGCATCTTGGCGAGGTCGGCGACGACCGGCGTACCCTCGGCATCGCGGCCGATGGCAAGCTCGAGCGGACCGCCCTTCACATAGGGCAACACGTCGCCCAGGTTGACGTTCTGGCGCTTGCGGTTGGGAATCTCGATGCCCACGAGCGAGGTGCCGGGGATCGGGGCAAAGATACGCACCGATTGGGCGGCGAGCGAAAGCGCGATATCGTCCTCGAGGCTCGAAATCTTGCTCACGCGCTCGCCCTCGCCAGGCTGCAGCTTAAAGGTCGTCACCGTGGGGCCGGCGATCCAGCCGACCACGCGGGCACTGCGGCCAAACTCAAGCAGCGTGGACTGAAGTGACTCGGCAGTCTGCTCAAGCTCCTTGTCCGAAGACGCAGCAGAAGCCGACTGCGGATTGGCATGCAGGATTTCGAGCGGCGGAAGCTTGAGGCCGTCCTCTTCTTCGCCCTCGTTATCTGCGGCGCCGCCGTTCGCTCCCCCATCGCTAGCCGCAGCCGATTCGACAGCACTCGAGGCAGGCGCATCGGCAACCTTGGGATGCTTCAAGAAGTCGGGAATCTGAGGTGCCGCCGAGACAGGATTCACGGCAAACGGCGGCTCGGAGTCGTCGATCTTATCGGGGTCGTCTTCCATCGAAAGCTGGCCGGCTACCTGGTCGCGCTTTGCATGGCGACGCGGCAGCAAAGTCGTCTTTGCGGTCTCAATCGGAGCCTCGTCGTCCTCGTCATCGCCCTCGGTGAGCTCAATCTCACTCTCGGACCAGGACGGATCGGGCTCACTTGTATTCAACTTGGGTGTGGCCTTGCTCTTCTTGGCATGACGGCGCGGCAGCAGCGTCGTCTTAGCGCGCTCAGCTTCCACGGCATCGGACACGTCGACAAACGGATCATCGTCCTCGTCGTCATCGTCCAAAACCGGGTCCACATCGTTGCCCATGACCGTGGTCACGGCAGCATCGGAGCCCTTTTGACGAAGAATGCTCAGGTGAGGACGGGCAACGCCGGGCACCGACAGGGCCTCATCGTCACCCCACGGACTCGCGTTAACATCGGCACGACGGCGCTCGGCAAAATCGGCCGCACGGTCGCGAGCAGAGCGCAAAACGCCGCCCACCGAAAAGCCGATGATGACCAGGCCCACGACGACAAGGCCCAACAGGACCACCATCGCGATAGGCTTACCCAGGGCATTCTGCAGCGCACTCGCAATAAACGCACCAATGTAGCCACCCGAGGCGGACAGATTTTGCGGCGTGAACATAAGGTCGCACGAGTCGCTCGTACCCGGCACCATCAACGAAAGAATGGAGACGACGGCGATAAAGACCACGGCGCCGCCCGCAACAGAGCGCGCGTTGAGCGGCGAGTCCTCGCCTAAAAAGAGCGTGGCGGCAAACAGCAAAATGACGATCGGCAGCACGTAGGCGCCCAGACCAAAGCCCAAGTGGTAGAAACCGGCAACCGCAGCCGTAACGGGCGCAGTCGCCGGCGAAATCACGGCAATAAAGGACGCAATCGCCAAAACGGCAATGACCACGCCGGCGATATCGCGGTTGGCCGAGGGCTCGACCAAGGGCTCAAAATCGTCAAAGTCCGCCTCGTGGCCCTTATTGGCACGCAGATGGGAACCGGCACCCTTAGCAGATGCCGGTTGGTTGTTGGCCTTATTGCCTTTGGCGTTTTGTGCAGATCCGCGCGCCAAACTAAACCTCCATGACGACCGGGATGATCATCGGACGAGTGCGCGTACGGCTCCAGATAAAGTTGGAGAGCGAGTCGCGCACGGCCTTGCGAATGGCATCGGAACCGCTGCTCGTAAAGCTGAACTTGCCCTTCTCGATCGTCTTCATAATGGACGCGGAGGCATCCTCGGAGAACTGGTCGTCGATGGCAAACGAGACGCCGCGGCCCGAGAACTCGATGGCCTCGATCTTCTTGTGCTTGAGCGAGACGATGGCAACAGCGGTAACCATACCGTCGTTGGCGAGCTTCTGACGATCACGCAAGACGATGGGGTCGGTATCGCCGATGCGCAGGCCATCGACGTAAACGACGCCGGACTCGACGGGCGTACCGCGCTTAACGATACCGCCGCGCATCTCGAGCGTGTCGCCGTTGTCGAGAATAAAGATATGATCGTCCTTGAGACCCATCTTGCGGGCCAGCTGGGCATGGGCGCGCAGATGCACGGCTTCACCGTGAACCGGCATAAAGTACGTGGGCTTGGCCATGGCCATCAGGAGCTTGAGCTCCTCCTGGCTACCGTGACCGGAAACGTGAACGAGAGCGCGGTTCTTATCCCACACGTCGCAGCCGAGCTTGGCCAGGCTGTTGACGACCTGCTGGACGGCTTTCTCATTGCCGGGAACAGGAGTTGCCGAGAGGATAACGGTATCGCCCTCGTGGATGGAAAGCGTCTTGTGCTCGCCATTGGCCATGCGGGACAGGGCCGACAGCGGCTCGCCCTGCGAACCGGTGCACATGACGACAATCTTGTCGTCAGGCAGGTTATCAATGTCAAAGGCATCGATGATATCGGCGTCGTCGATGTTGAGGTAGCCAAGCTCGCGCGCCACGCGGGTGTTAGTGAGCATGGAGCGACCGGTCACAACGACCTTACGGCCGCACTTGCGGGCGGCATCGCAGATCTGCTGCAAACGATGGATGTGGCTCGAGAACGATGCGACGAACACGCGACCCGGGGCGTTCTTGATGGCGTGCAGCAGGTTGGGACCAACCTCGGCCTCAGACTTGGTAAAGCCGGGAACCGTGGCGTTGGTGGAGTCAGAAAGCAGCAGGTCGATGCCCTGCTTGGCAAAGCGGCTGATAGCGGCATAGTCGGGCGTGACGCCGTCGATGGGCGTCTGGTCGAGCTTAAAGTCACCGGTGTGCATAACGGTGCCCTGATTGGTGCGGATGAACACGCCCAGAGCGCCGGGGATAGAGTGCGTCATCGAGAAGAAATCGAGCGAGATGCCGCCGAGGTTGACATGGCTGCCGCCCTTGACCTCGCGGAACTTGGGCGCGCGGATGCGGAACTCAGAGAGCTTACCCTCGATAAAGCCAAGCGTCAGCTTGCTCGAGAAGATGGGCACCTTATTGTTGAGGTCCTGCAGCAGGTACGGAAGCGAACCGGTGTGGTCCTCGTGGCCGTGGGTGACGACGATACCGCGAAGCTTCTCCTCGTTCTCCAGAACATAAGTGTAGTCGGGAAGCACCAGGTCGATACCGGGCTGGGAGTCATCCGGGAACATGAGACCGGCGTCGACGAGCACCATGTCGTCGCCGCACTCGAAGACCGTCATGTTCTTGCCGATGCCGTCAAGGCCGCCGAGCGGGATGATCTTCAAGGGAGATGATTTTTTAGCTGCCATAGGTTAGTGTGGTTTCCTTTCTTCGAAACGGGTCTGGAACAACCGACGGGGCGCTTCTGGCAAACCGACCGCCGGGAACGTACAAGCGTGCATCACAGAGTCGATGCAAGAACCACAGTATGATACCCATTTGCCCACCAACAGACCACCCATGCATCAAAGCCCCATCTGAACCGGTCTATCCCGCCGGTTTCCCGTGGGGCGGGCACTGATGAAGTTTCCTGCTCTACAGTCCTGCTCACGACGGAGGCCACATTAAGTGGCCTCCTGTTCGTGCGGAACTCGCGATAAACTTCATCAGTGCCCGCCCCACGGGAAACCTGCCAATAAGGGACAGGTTTATTTTGGTAGGTTTTAGCTGGGGAAATGCTGCTGCGTCTCTCTACAGATCCGAAATCTGACTACTGAATAGCAAGCAAAAGGGCGACCCCTGTCCGGAGTCGCCCTTGTTGAGCTGCTTATGTATAGCTGTTACTCGGCGTCGTGGTGACGGCGGGGCTTGCGGCCTCCGTTGTCGCCGGGACGGCGCGGACGGTCGCTGCGCTCGGAGCGCTCGCGACGCGGACGCTCACGGCGCTGGAAGTGCTCGCCGTCGCCCTCGGAGGCACCCTCGGCGCGAGCCGGGGCCTCGGGCTTGTCCAGACGATCGAGCGAGATCTTGCCACGATCGTCGACCTCGATGACGACGACCTTGACTTCGTCGCCCACGTTGAGGACGTCCTCGACCTTCTCCACGCGGCCCTTGGCAACGCGGGAGATGTGCAGCAGGCCATCCTTGCCGGGCAGCAGGTTGACGAAGGCGCCGAAGGGCTGGATGGAAACCACACGGCCGGTGTACTCCTCGCCCGGCTCGGGAACCTTGATGATGAGCTTGATGCGCTCGACGGCCTGGTCGACGGACTCGCCGGTGCCGCCGACAAAGACGGTGCCGTCCTCCTGGATGTCGACCGAAGCGCCGGTCTCGTCCTGGATGCCGCGGATGACCTTACCGCCGGAACCGATGACGTCGCGGATCTTGTCGGTCGGAACCTGGATGGAGACGATGCGCGGAGCGGTGCTGCGCGTGGTGTGGCGCGGCTCGGGAATCACATCGAGCATCTTCTGCAGGATGAAGGCGCGACCCTCCTTGGCCTGTTGCAGAGCGCGGGCCAGGATGTCGAAAGTGAGGCCGGTGGCCTTGTTGTCCATCTGCAGGGCGGTGATGCCCTCGGTGGTGCCGGTGACCTTAAAGTCCATGTCGCCCAGGAAGTCCTCGAGACCCTGGATGTCGGACAGGACCACGGTCTTGCCCTCCTCCTGGATCAGGCCCATGGCGATACCGGAGACCGGGCGCTTAATGGGCACGCCGCCGTCCATAAGGGCGAGCGTGGAGCCGCAGGTCGAAGCCATCGAAGAGGAGCCGTTGGACTCCATGACCTCGGAGACGACGCGGATGGCGTAGGGGAACTCGTTCTCGTCGGGAAGCACCGGAAGCAGAGCGCGCTCGGCCAGATTGCCATGGCCGATCTCGCGGCGCTTGGGGCTGCCCATGCGGCCGGTCTCGCCGGTGCAGAAAGGCGGGAAGTTGTAGTGGTGCATGTAGCGCTTGCCCTCGGTGGGCTCGATGGTATCCAGACGCTGGCCCTCGTTGAGCATGCCGAGCGACAGGACGGAGAGCACCTGGGTCTGGCCACGCTGGAACAGGCCGGAGCCGTGAACGAGCGGCAGGTAGTTGTCCTTCACCATGATGGGACGGATCTCGTCGGCGGCACGGCCGTCGACGCGCTCGCCGGTCTCAACGACCATGGTGCGCATGGCCTTCTTCTCGAGCTTCTTGAGCACCACGGGGATCTCGCGCTCCCAAGCGGCCTGCTCCTCCTCGGTGAACTCGGCGCGGATGGACTCCTTCAGAGCCTCGACCTTACCGATACGGGAGAGCTTGTCGGCGTCGCGAAGGGCGGCTGCCATCTCGTCGTAGTGGGCGAAGATGCGCTCCTGGACCTCCTCGACGGGCTGGTCGAGCGGGTACTCCTTCTTGACGATGGGGCCGTTAACCTGCTCCCACTCGGCGACGAACTCGTCCTGAGCCTGGCAGAAAGCGGCAAGGGCCTCCTGGCCAAACTTCATGGCGGCGAGCATGTCGTCCTCGGAGATCTCCTCGGCGCCGGCCTCGACCATCGAGATAAAGTCGGCGGATCCGCCCAGCTCCAGGTCCAGATCCGAGTTCTCGCGCTCCTCGTAGGTGGGGTTGACGATAAACTCGCCTGTCTCCACGTTACGGCCGATGCGCACGCAGGCAAGCGGGCCCTCGAAGGGCACGCCGCCAAGCGTCATGGCCAGGGATGCACCCATGACGTTGATGACATCGAAGGGGTTGACCTGGTCGGCGACGAGCGAGGTGGCGACGATGTGCACCTCGTTGCGGAAGCCATCCGGGAAGCTCGGGCGAATCGGGCGATCGATCATGCGGGCCGTGAGCGTGGCCTTCTCGCTGGGACGGCCCTCACGCTTGAGGTAGCCACCCGGGATGCGGCCGGCTGCGTACATCTTCTCGTTGAAGTCGACGGTCAGCGGGAAGAAGTCGTAGTTCTTGCGCTTCTTGGAGACGACCACGGTGTCGAGCATCGTGGTGTCGCCCTGCTTGACCAGGCAAGCGCCGGTGGCCTGCTTGGCAAGCTCGCCCGACTCAAAGGTGTAGGTCTTGCCGTACAGCTCAAAGGTCTTGGATACGAGTGTCATTGTTCTCCTTAACCCCGCAGACCCCTTGTCTGCGGGCTTCTCATGTGACGCGGGCCCCCTGCCCCCGCCACGCTTCAGAGCGTGATTGTTCGCGCCCTTACACAAAAAGAGCGCCCCGCTGCGCAGGACGCTCTTAGCATGTACAAATCCTACTGGATGTTGTCGCGGATGCCCAGAGCCTTGATGAGCTCACGATACTCGACGATGTCGTTCTTCTTGATGTAGGAGAGAAGACGACGACGACGGCCGACGAGCATGAGCAGGCCACGACGGGTGTGGAAGTCCTTCTGGTGGGACTTCATGTGCTCGGTCAGCTCCTTGATGCGCTCGGACAGGATGGCGACCTGAACCTTGGGGTTGCCGGTGTCGACCGGGGTGTTACCGAACTGGGCAGTCAGCTCAGCCTTGCGCTCTTTGGAAACAGTCATTGTTTCACCTTTCGTTTAACGTCGCCCACGGGCGACTCGATTCGCCTCGGACTGGGAAGCCGCCGGTGGAGCGAGCAACCAAGGTCGAGGTACCAACAGGCCGATATGTTACCACAAGCAGCCCGCCCCTGCGCATCATCACCGACCCAACATGAATTCCATCGCACGGAGGCGCTGATCGGTGTGCGTCGCAGCCCAAACATGCGAAAGCCCAAGCAAGAATGCCGCCGTATGCGGGTCGATTCGCTCGGCCATGAGCGCATCGAAGGTCATGGACATGAGGGCGCGCAGCCATGCGACCTCACCAGTCGATACCAGCTCGGCACCCGGAACGCTCGACGCGCACGATCCGCACATGAGCCCGCCCGCCTGGGGCGAAAAATACGACAGCATGGGGTCTCCGCACAGCACGCAGGCCGAAAAATCTGGTCGATATCCAACGTGCGACAGCAGCTTAAAGACATATGCCGCCACAAGTAGGTCCATATGTGCCGTGTCAAGCCCGCTGCCCACCAGGGCAAGCGCTCGCTGCGTTATGGCAAAGGTAAACGGGTCCTCGGCGTCCTCGAACGAGCACACGCGCGCGACCTCGGCGATCGCGCTTGCGGCGCAGGTCGTCTCGTAATCGGGCGCAGCTCCGAGCGGCGCCTCCATAAGCTCGGCCTGAGAAACCACGTCGAGTGACCGTCCATGTGCGAGCAGCATATCAACCGTACAGAACAGCTCGCAGCGCGCAGCCAGGCGTCCGCCGGGTTTGCGGGCGCCCTTTGCCACGGCACGAACCTGCCGCCCCCGCTCGTCAAGCATCGTCAAGATCAAGTCGGTCTCTTTGAGCTTCGTCTTGTCGAGGACGAGCACCTTCGTGCGGTATGTCCGAGAGCCTGCCATTGACGCGAACTAATCTTCCGCGTTGTACCCAAAGCGGCGAATCTGGGCCTCGTCGTCACGCCAGCCGGCCTTGACCTTCACGTCCAGCTCCAAAAAGACCTGCGTGCCAAAGATGCGCTCAAGATCGCGACGGGCGTCAATACCGATATGCTTGATCATCTCGCCGCCCTTGCCGATGATGATGCCCTTCTGGCCCTCACGCTCGACGTAAATGGTGGCGTGCACGCGCAGCACCTTCTTGGTCTGCTCGAGCGCATCGCAGATCACGCCAACGGAGTGCGGAATCTCATCACGGGTGCGGCGCAAGACCTTCTCGCGCACAAACTCGGCAACGAGCGTCTCATCGGAAGCGTCGGTACCCATGTCCTCGGGGAACCAACGCGGACCCTCAGGCAAAAAGTGCGCAACGGTCTCGATAAAGGCATCGACGTTGAAGTTCTTGACCGACGACGTCACGATCTCGTCGTCATATTCCATGAGCTCGTGGGCGGCCTTAAGCTGCTCCATAACCTGTGCAGGGTCGGCTTCATCGGCCTTAGTGAGCACCAGGACCTTCTTGCAACGAGCGCATCTGACACGCTCGGCAACCCAGGCGTCTCCCCTGCCGATGGGCTTGGTGGCATCAATCAAAAACGCGACGACATCGACATCGTTCAGCTCGAACAACGCACTCTTGTTGAGCTCGGAACCCAGGCCGTCCTTAGGCTTATGAATACCCGGGGTATCGACAAAGACCAGCTGGTAGCCGGGGCGGTTGACAACGGCGCGCATGCGGCGACGAGTCGTCTGGGCCACCGGCGAGGTGATGGCGACCTTCTTGCCGTAACAGGCGTTGAGCAGCGTGGACTTGCCGGCGTTGGGACGACCGACCAGGGCCACAAAGCCGCTGCGGAAACCGGGCTCCACGTCGCCAAAGCCCGCGAGGTTGTCGTCCTCGTCGCACAGGGCGTCGAGCTCCTCATCGCTCATGCCCTCAAACGGGTCGAACTCCTCGACTTCCTCGAGCTCCTCGGTATCCACCGCGTCCAGGGACTCGTCGTCCAAAATCTCATCGGTAGGCTGCATATTGTCGGACATGGGAATCCCTTTCTAAATAAAGCCGAGCGCGTGGGCAAATACCAGCAAGCCCACAATCGCGGCGGTGATGGAAAGAACGTATACGGAGGCGGCGGCGATGTCCTTCGCACGCTTGGCCAGCGGCTGAAGCTCCTGGGTCGCCAGGTCGACGATGGCCTCCATGGCGGTGTTGCACAGCTCGCCGTGAATCACCAGGCCGCAACAGATGATAATCGTGGCCCACTCGGCAATGTCGAGCCCCACGATGCAGCCGGCAATGACGGTGCACACGCCCGCCACGAGCATGACCTTAATGTTGCGCTCGGTCTTGACGGCGGTGACGAAGCCCTCCATGGCGTAGGAAAACGACTTTAAGAAGGAAGGATGGTCCTTGTTCGATCCGGGAATCATAGACGGCTCCTAGTCGTGGGCGTGGTTGGTGATGGGGCCGACGTGGACCAGCTTGGGGTCCTCGCCGCGCTCGAGCGCCAGATCGCGCAGGATGGCGTCCTCGCGGGCCTCCATGACCTCGGCCTCGTCGTCCTCGATGTGGTCATAGCCCAGCAGGTGCAGCATGCCGTGAACGAGCATCAGACGACACTCGTCAGCGGGGCTATTGCCAAAACCAGGGGCCTGACGGGCAATAACTTGAGGGGCCAAAATGATATCGCCGAGCTCGAGCGTCTCGTCGGCGGGAATGTCATCGTCAAAGGCCGAATCGCACTCAAACGAGAGCACATCGGTGGTACGGTCGATACCGCGCCACTCGTGGTTGAGCTCATGCATCTCGTCCTCATCGACATACGAAAGGGAAATCTCGACTTCACGTTCAACGCCCTCGGCGTCAAGCACAACCTCGCATATGTGCTCCACTTCCTGCGCGTCGAGCAGCGTATCGAGCTCGGCATCGTTGCTGATCAATACACTCAACGGGGCTCCTTTCGGTCACGCACGCGTTTCTCGCGCACGTCATCATAAGCATCATATGCCTCGACGATACGACCCACCAGGGCATGGCGCACCACATCGGCGCGCTCGAGGTGCGAAAACGCCACATCGTCGACGCAGCCCAAAATACTCTCGACATCGGCCAGACCGCCGCGACGACCCACTAGGTCGCGCTGGCTCAGGTCGCCGGTAATCACGAACTTGGAATTAAAGCCCAGGCGCGTCAGGAACATCTTCATCTGCTCGGGCGTCGTGTTTTGCGCCTCGTCGAGTACCACGAAGGCATCACTCAGCGTTCGACCGCGCATGTAGGCGAGCGGGGCGATCTCGATCACGCCGCGCTCCATAAGCTCATCCGTGCGTTCGCGATCCATCATGTCAAAGAGGGCGTCGTAGAGCGGACGCATGTACGGATCGATCTTTTCCTCGAGGGTACCGGGCAAAAAGCCCAGGTTCTCCCCCGCCTCGACAACCGGACGCGTCAAGATTAGACGGCCCACCACGTGACGCTTGAGCGCGGCAACGGCGAGCGCCATGGCCAGATAGGTCTTACCGGTACCGGCAGGACCCAGGCCAAACGTGATGGTATGAGAGCGAATGGCATCCACATAGCGCTTTTGACCGAGCGTCTTAGGGCGGATGACGCGACCACGATACGACAGCAGTACGTCATCGCGCAGCGACGAGGCATCATGTTCACCGTCGCGCAAGACGGCCAGGCAGCGAGAGACATCGTCGGCAGACAGCGTGCGCCCGGCGGCCGCCTCGCGAAAAGCGTGCTCGAAAAAGCGCGCAACGAGTTCGACCTCGTCCGGGTCGCCGCTCACGGAGATGCTATCGCCACGGGCGACCACGTGAGCGCGAACCAAGCTCTCGAGCGCACGAAGGACGCCGTCGCCGGCGCCCAAAACGCGCGAGGGATCAATTCCCTCGGGAACGGTAAGTCTAATCTTCGAGGCTTCCATGAACCTCCCTGCGTGCATGGACCAGGCCGGAATCATCGACTCCGATGATAGCAACATCGAGCAGGCACGGGGCTGTGAGTCCACAGGTATCGTCAAGACGGGCATGATGGAACGAGCCGAGCGTCAGGTTGTCACCATACTCGAGCACGGCACGCTCGACCGTGCCCACGCGACGACGAGCGTCGGCAATAGCGAGCTCCTGTGCGGCGGCCCGCATACGGCGGCTGCGCTCGGCCATAACCTCGGGCGGTACCTGGTCGGGCATGTCGGCAGCAAGGGTACCGGGACGCTTGCTGTAGCGGAACACGTGCATACGCGAGAAACCCACACGGCGGCACAGCGCCAGCGACTCCTCGAACTCCTCATCCGTCTCACCGGGAAAACCGACGATGACATCGCACGAAAGGGACGCCTGAGGCAAGTTGGCGCGAATCATACGCACCGTGTCCTCGAAGGCCTCGGCGCTATAGGGACGGCCCATGCGATGCAGGGTCGCCGTACAGCCGGACTGCACAGGCAGGTGCAAAAACGGGGCAATACGCTGCGGATAGCGCGCCATAACCTTAAGCAGGCGCTCAGAGATATCCATGGGCTCGACCGAGGAAATGCGCACATGCGGAATAAACGTGCGCTCCATGATGGCCTCGAGAAGCTCATCGATCTCAACGTGTTCGTCTGTCGCGCTCTTGCCATCGTAGGCACCCAGGTTCACACCGGTCAACACCACCTCGGGCACGCCGGCCTCCTGGGCTTCGCGAACTTGCTCGAGCACGGACTCGACGGGCACGGAGCGCTCGGGGCCGCGTGCCTTCCACACAATGCAATAGGTGCAGCGATGGTTGCAGCCGTCCTGAATCTTCACGCCCAGGCGAGAGCGGCCGAGCGCATCGACCACCTCGCCATCGCTGCAGGCGGGAACGCTATCGGACTCAACGCCCAGCACCTCACAGACACGTTCGGCGACATCGATCTTGGACGGCTCGGCGATCACGCGATCCGAAAGTTCCAACAGCTCCTCGGGATGCAAATTGACCACGCATCCGGTCACGACCACATAGGGCTCGTTTGGATGGGCCAGCGCATGACGGACGGCCTTACGGGTCTTGGCCTCGGCCTCTCCCGTCACGGCACAGGTGTTAATGACGATCAGATCAGCGTCCTGTGGCTCCACCATCGCAAAGCCCAGGCGCATAAGATCGGCAGTGATACGGTCGGACTCAACCCGGTTGACACGGCAACCGAGGTTGAGGACGGAAATATGGGGTGCAAGCACACGGGCTCCTTAATCGAGGATGTCGTCGAGGGCACTCTTGATACGGTCGGTCACCGACTTCTTACCGGATGCGACGTCATCGCCCATCTCGTCGGCAAAGGCGCGAAGCAGCTCGCGCTGCTTATTGGAAAGATTGGTGGGAACGACAACGCGCAGTTGCACGATCAGGCGGCCACGCGAACCGCCACCGCCAATGCGCGGCATGCCGTAGTTATTGACGCTCACGGTGTCACCGTACTGGGCGCCGGCGGGAACCGTCACCTTAACGACCTCGTCGGGCATAATGCCCTCGACCTCGATCTCGCAGCCGAGCGCAGCCTGCGCAATCGAGATATCGCTCACCAGGTACAGGTCGTCGCCGTTGCGCTTAAAGCGCTCGTGGTCGGCAACGTGCACGTTGACAATCAGGTCACCCGAGGGCTCGCCGCGAAGGCCGGCCTCGCCAAAGCCGCTCACACGCAGCTGGCGACCGGTCGAAACGCCGGCGGGAATATCGATGTCGATCTTTTCATGCGAAGGCGTGCGGCCCTGGCCGTCGCAGGTCTCGCAGGGATGGTCGATAACCGTGCCCTCGCCATGGCAGTCGGGGCAAGGCGAGGAAGACTGAACCTGGCCCAGGAACGAACGCTGAACCGTCGTGACGTAGCCCGTACCGTGGCAGCGGCCGCACTGCTTTTCCTGTGCGCCCTCTGCCCTACCGGTTCCATTGCAGTCCTCGCAAGGAGCAAGGCGGTCATAGCTGATCGTCTTTTTGCAGCCGAGCGCCGCCTCCTCGAGCGTCACCGAAAGCGAGATGGCCATATCACGTCCGCGACGACGCTCACGACGGCTGCGGGCGCCACCGCCGGCACCGCCGCCAAAGAACGACGAGAACAAGTCGTCCATGCCCATGCCACCAAAGATATCGTTGATATCGACGTAGCCCGAACCACCAGGGCCGTCGGCAGTGCCGTAACGGTCGTAGTTAGCACGCTTCTGCTCGTCGGAAAGAACGGAATAGGCCTCGTTAAGCTCCTTGAACTTGGCCTCGGCCTCGGGGTCGTCCGAAACATCCGGATGTACGGTACGGGCCTTCTTTAGAAACGCACGCTTAATCGTCCGCGCGTCGGCATCCCTGTCGACGCCAAGCACCTCGTAGTAATCCCTATTTTCCGACACGACCGAATCCTTCCGACTTTCATTATTGTCACAGTGCGTCCTATACCCAAGCTGGGCCGACCGCAAACAGAGGGTTTGATGTTATTGCATTTGATACGGCGAAAGCATGGCCCGTTGCGAGCAGCTCGCAAACCAAACCGACACGAGCGCGAACATGAAGCCGTTGGCAAAACCGTTGGCAAACTGCATCGCGCCGCGCTTCCACCACAGCAGGCTGCGATGAAGCACACCGTCCGAAAGCACCATGAACAGGCCCATGGTAAACGGAATAAAGCACATCACGGCAAAGGCCGAGAACACGCCCGAGATGGCCGACAGCACCAAAAACGGCGCCACGATGCCCATCAGGTAAAAACCGGTACGAGCTTTGCCTTCCAAGCGCTCGGCCTCAACATGGGCGCGGCCGACCAGGTCGCCGCCCGCGGCACCGTTGGTGCCAGCATGACCCATGCCGCCAATGCGGACCTCATCGCCATCGTGCGTGCCGGCAGGAAACTCAATCGTCTGCTCGGAGGTTACGCGAGTACGACCGCTGCCGCCGCAATCGGGGCAGGGGTCGGCCACGACCTTACCGGAACCGCCGCACTCGGGGCAGACCGACTGGAACGTGCCCGCACCAAACAGGAAGGACAGGTCGACGTCGATGTGGCCGCGGCCACCGCAGCTCGGGCAGGTATGGGCATGCTCGGAGGAGACAGAACCCGAACCGCCGCAATGTCCGCAAGTATCGAAACGCGTGTAGCGGACGGTCTTGCGGGCACCGCCCTTGGCCTCCTTGGCGTCGAGTTTGATATCGACGACCACATTGGCGCCGTTCTCGGGATTGTAGGCAGCCTGCCCACGACGCTGCTGGCCCCAGGCACCGCCAAAAGGAAAGCCGCCCTCAAAGGGATTGCCATAACCCGTGTTACCGGCGTAGCCGCCACCATAGGGCGAAGCCGTAGGAGCACCGGCAAAGGGATTGCCAGAACGCATGGCGTCGTAGCGCGCACGTTTTTGCTCATCCGAAAGCACGGCGTAGGCCTCGGAAACCTCTTTAAACTTTTCCTCGGCATCCGGCTCTTTGTTGACGTCCGGATGGAGCTTGCGGGCCTTTTGCTGGAAGGCCTTTTGAATATCACGCGAGGTGGCGTCCTTGGAGACACCCAAAATCTCGTAGTAATCTTTTTCGTTCATCGTCGCCATGCGCGGCAACCTCCTGCTCACAGCAGCGTATATATTCCGGTAATTCTACCCGAGCGGCCTAAGCTAGATCCCAAAACAGCTCGAACAGAACATTTCCATCGAGCCAGCCCAGGTGTGTCGGCGCCAGACGAGCTCGAACATGGCCCGCGATGACATCTGCCGAAGTGAAGGGTCCCTCATGGACCCCGAGCGTCTCGGGCACCCAAGTGGCAAGACCCAATTCGAGCGCGCGATCGCAAGCGGCTGTAAGCCCATCGACCGGGATGACACGAGCCGCGCGAACCAACAGGTCGGACGCGATACCGCGCGTCATGCGACAAGCAAGCATCAGGTCTTCGGCCGCAGCCTCGCGCTGCGAGAGATATTCGGCCTCGAACGCCGTCGCGTCATCGTCACGTTGCACCAGACGCACGCGGTACGCATCGCCTCGAGAAGAAACACCGGGGAACAAACCTGCAAGACGGTCGAAATCCGCGGCGTCGAGCATGCCCGCGGCAGAACGCCCCAGGCCCAGGTAGCCCCGTCCGGTCCAGTAGGCAATGTTATGGGCGCACTCATGGCCGTCGAGCGCGTAGCTCGCCACCTCATACGGGTGATAGCCGGCGGCACCCAGGAGCTCGCGTGCCACGTCCATGCATGCGGCCTGAAAATCCTCATCAGGCTCGAGCGACTCGTCACGGCACGCCATGCGATAAAGGGGCGTCCCCTCCTCGAGCGTGAGCGGATAGACCGACACATGATGCGGAGCCGCCGCCAGCACGCCATCGAGCGTGCGCTGCCAGCTTACGGCGGTCTGCCCGGGAAGGCCACACATCAGGTCACACGACACATCGAGCCCAGCGTCCTTAACCGTCGTGATGGCAGCGAGCGCCCGATCGGCATCGTGAATGCGGCCGATGGCGGTAAGTTCGGCGTTATCGAGCGTTTGCACGCCCAGAGAGATGCGTGTGACACCAACCTTGGCAAGCGCAGCGGCAAGCTCGGCGGTCAGCGATTCGGGATTGGCCTCGCAGGTAAACTCAACGGGGGCACACGACGCACGAATATGCCGCGCCAGCTCCACCAAGCGCTCCCCCGCCAGCGACGGCGTACCGCCGCCAACATAGACGGTGCGGATCTGGTCAAAGGCCCCAGCTTTGCCAAAAGCATCGAGGCGCGCGTACAACTGCTCAAAATAGGAATCGAGCGCGGCATCCAAATCACACGAAGCAAAGCTGCGCGAGTCGAAGTCACAGTAGCGGCACTTTTGGGCACAGAACGGCACGTGCACGTACAGCGCGGTAACGGCCACCCTTAAGCCTCCAGCGGATGAGGGGGCACCGATTCGCCGTCGGCAAGGGCAGCCTCGCAGGCCACCACATCGCGCTCGATCTCATCGACCAGCGCCATAAACTCCTCGTAACTGGAACAGCGCACCACATGGGCACGCCAAGCGGCGGCATGGGGCATGCCTTTTAAGTACCAGCTTGCGTACGTGCGGGCACGCGACATGAGCGGCAGGAGCTCATGCGTCAGCGTTAGGTGCTCACGCAGGGCGTCCAGGCGCTCGACGGAGCTGCGCGCCGGCACCGACGTGCCATCGAGCGCAAGGGCGCGAGCATCACCGAACACCCATGGATTGCCGTAGATGCCGCGCGCGATAAACACCGCGCTGGCACCCGAGCCTTGCAGATACTCAGCAGCGTCCTCGGCCGAGAACACATCGCCCGAACCGATCACGGGAATCTCGACGGCGTCGGCCACCTCATCGACGACCGACCAATCGGCCTGCCCTGTGTAGATCTCCGTGGACCCCCTAACATTAAAAAAAAACACTGCGGCACCGGCGCCTTCGAGCATCTGGGCAAACGTCGCGGCATTACGGTCCTCGGCGTAAAAGCCCTTGCGGATCTTTACGGTCACGGGCACGTGCGCCGCGCCCACCGTGGCCTCGACGATCTTCTCCGCCAGGTCGGGCGTGCGCATGAGCGCCGAGCCCTCGCCCTTGGTGACAACCTTGCGGGCAGGACAGGCCATGTTGATATCGATGAGCGACAGGCGATCGCCCACACGCTCCTCGACGGCGGCGACGGCACTCGCAAACTGATCGGGCTTGGAGCCAAAGAGCTGCACGCAAATCTGCTGTTCCTCGTCGGCCGGCAGCACCAGGCGCCACGTTTTGTTGCTGGCATAGGCAAGGCCCGCCACGCTCACCATCTCGCTGTAGGCAAGGTTGGCACCGCGGCGGCGGCACATGATGCGGTAGGCAGGGTCGGTCACGCCCGCCATGGGAGCCATAAGGAACGGCTGCTCGGCATAGGCGCCCAGCAGCCGCTTGCTGTATTCGGAAAGCGCCATAGACCTACTCGTCCACCTTGAGGATCGCCATGAAGGCCTCCTGAGGGACCTCGACCGAGCCGATGGCCTTCATGCGCTTCTTGCCCTCTTTCTGCTTCTCGAGCAGTTTGCGCTTACGCGAAATATCGCCGCCGTAGCACTTGGCAAGCACGTCCTTGCGACGCGCCTTGACGGTGGAGCGGGCAATGATCTTGTTGCCGATAGCACCCTGGATGGGCACCTCAAACAGCTGACGCGGGATGATCTCCTTGAGCTTGTCGCACAGACCGCGGGCCAGGCCATAGGCCTTGTCCTTGTGCACGATAAACGACAGCGCGTCCACCTCATCGCCCGAAAGCAAGATATCGAGCTTCACAAGCTCGGAAGGACGATACTCGTTGAACTCGTAGTCGAGCGAGGCATAGCCCTTAGTGCGGCTCTTGAGCTGGTCAAAGAAGTCCAAGATGAGCTCGGCAAGCGGCATATCGAAGCGCATCTCGACCGATTTGCTCGTGAGATGGATCATGTCGGTCGTAACGCCGCGGTGCTCGATGGCGAGCTGCATGACGGCGCCCGTGTACTCAGGCGGGCAGATGATCTTTGCCTTGAGGTAGGGTTCCTCGATACGCTCGATGCGCGTGGCCTCGGGAAGGTCCTGCGGGCTGCGGACATCGATCATCTCGCCGTCGGTCTTGTAGACGTGATAGTCGACCGAGGGACTCGTGGCAATGAGGTCCAAGTTGAACTCGCGCTCCAGGCGTTCCTTAACGACTTCCATGTGCAGCAGGCCCAGGAAGCCCACGCGGAAGCCAAAGCCGAGCGCCACCGAGGTCTCGGGCTCCCACACCAACGACGGGTCGTTGACGTGCAGCTTATCGAGCGCGTCACGCAGGTTCTCGTAGTCCTTGTTATCGATCGGGAACAGGCCCGTATAGACCATGGGCTTAGCCTCGCGGTAGCCGGGAAGCGGCTCGGGACAGGGATTCGACGCCCACGTGAGGGTATCGCCCACGCGCACGGCCTCGGGGTCCTTCAGGCCCGTGACCACGTAGCCCACCTCGCCGACCGTCAGCGCATCAACCGGGGTCTCGGCAGGACGCTTGACGCCCACGCCATCGACCAAAAAGTCACCCTTTGCCTGCATCATGCGCAGGGTATCGCCCTTTTTGATGGAACCGTCAAAGATGCGCACCGTGGCGACGACACCACGATACTCGTCGAAGTACGAATCCAGGATGAGTGCCTTGAGCGGCGCGTTTGCATCGCCCTTGGGCGGAGAGATCAAAAAGACAATGGACTCCAGCAGATCGTGGATGCCCTCTCCGGTCTTGCCCGAGACGCACACGGCATCATCGGCAGGGATCGCCAAGTCATCCTCGATCTCGGTCTTGACCTCATCGGGATGGGCCGAGGGCAGGTCGATCTTGTTGATGGCCGGCACAATGTCCAGATTGGCGTTCATGGCGAGCGTCGCATTGGAGACGGTCTGCGCCTCGACACCCTGGGTGGCATCGACGACGAGCACCGCGCCCTCGCAGGCGGCCAGCGAACGCGAGACCTCATAGGTAAAGTCCACGTGGCCCGGCGTATCGATCAGATTGAACTGATACGTCTCGCCGTCGTCGGCGTCATAGGACACGCGGACGGCGTTGGACTTGATCGTGATGCCGCGCTCGCGCTCGATATCCATGGTGTCGAGCAGCTGCGACTCCATGTCGCGCTCGTCGACGGTATGGGTGAGCTCGAGGATACGATCACTGATCGTGGACTTGCCATGGTCGATGTGCGCAACAATTGAGAAGTTGCGGATGTGGGAAATGTCAATTGAAGTATTCATGTGGACTATCTTACCCGAGCGATACAAAAAATGGAGCCTGTTCCATAAAACAGGCTCCATTTATGCGCGTAATCTGTGTGGTGTGAAATTTACAACTTAGGCGTTGATGCTGTTCACGAGCTTGGCAAGACCGGACTTGCGGTTGGAAGCCTGGTTCTTGTGGATAACATGCTTGGCGGCAGCCATGTCGAGACGCTTGGTGACGGTCTTGAGGGCAGCCTGGGCCTTCTCGGCGTCGCCCTCGGCGACGGCGGACTGGACGTGCTTGGTCAGCGTCTTGAGCTCGGACTTGACAGCCTTGTTACGCATGCGAGCTGCCTCATTGGTGCGGATACGCTTCTTCTGAGACTTGATGTTTGCCACTTCTGGAGTTCCTTTCGAGTTCCTTGCAAAAAATGTATGACACCTCTGAGACACGGTGAGGTCATGCAAGCGCCTACTATAGCACGCTCCCCCTCAAAGGGATAGAACGAATTTGTCAAATAGGCAGGTATCATCACGATTTTCTCAAGATGTTCGTAATCCAGAGCAAAAGCGCGGTCTGAGAATCGGCCGAACCCTTCAGCGCGAGCTCCACATCGACCGCGCCCTCGAGCGCGGCAACGAGCTCTGCCATCGAAAAGCGACGTGCCCAGGTCAGGTGATTCTTGACCTGCCAGGACTGGAGCTTAAGTGTTGCGGCCAACTCACGACCCTGTCCGCGCGCATCGAGCGCCTTGGCGACGATAAGCTCGCGGATGCGGCCGCACAGCAATGTGTAAGTCCACACGTAGCTCTTGGCGGGCAGTAGATTGAAGAGCTCGAGCGAGCGTCGCATGTCACGGGCCGAGACCGCATTGAGAAAGTCCCAGGGCTGGACTTCGGCCGTACGTACAATCCAGCGCTCAACGTCGGCAAGCTCAATCTGCGGCGCCTCGACCATCTGTGCAAGCTTGGCCAAGTCGTTATCGAGCATGCGAGTGTTTTCACCCGAACGCGAGACGAGTTCCTCGGCGGCCGCCGTCGAGATCGACTTGCCGTGCTGCGTCGCCATCTGTTGCACGCGGCGCGGTAACTCCCAGCGCTTGGTGCCGGAGCAATCGATCACGGCCTTCTTGTCGATTTTGGCGATCGCCTTATACAGGCGCGTGTTCTTGGCAAGCGAGTCGGCGATGATGAGGCAGACCGTTGTGGGGTTGGGACTTGCCAGATACTCAACGAGCGGCTCCGAGACCGCCTTGGCGAGCTTTGAACAGCCGTCAAGGATTACCAGGCGAAACTCACTACCCATCGGAAAGGTGTTAAGCGATCCGATAATGGACTCGATATCGGGGTCCTTGGTCATGTCGCGCTCGTCGAGGTTGAACTCGACCATGCCCGTCTTTTCCAGACGCGCTTTCATACGCGAGACGGCGTGATCGCGCTTGACTCCGTCGGTACCGACGATCAGATATGCCGGCAGCAGACCGGTTTCGGACATTGCGCTCCCCTCCCGCAGACTCTCGAATTCGTACCGTGCCATTTTAGCCCAGGGGCCCACCGCGCGCCAACGATGTCATCACGGTCGCTGGCATCGCATCGCAAAGCCATTCGCACTCGGCGTGACGGTAATGTCGCCGTGCTCGATCGTGCATGCGAACGCGCCGCCCGCTTCCTTAACGGCATCGATGCAGACATCGGACGGATGGCCGTATCGATTCCCCTCGCCCGCACTCGCGAGGGAAAGCTCGGGCTTCAGGACGTCCAGCAAATCACCATCGACTGAAACCTTGGAGCCGTGATGCCCAAGTTTAAGTACATCGATATCCCCCACCTCCTGCACGAATTCCCGTTCTTGGTCGACCTCGGCATCACCGGTGAGGAGTATGCGCAGGCTCTTGCCTTCCTGAACATAAGAAAGCAGCAGGACAAGCGAGTCCTCATTTCCCTCGCCATCCACGGACTCGAATGGCCACATCACCCGGGCGCAAAATGAGCCGATGTCGACCGTATCCCCACGGCGCACCTGCCGATACTCCACGCCAGGTCGGTTCAATACCTCGGCAGGAGCATCCTCCAGCGCATCCGCCGCCACGGCAATCGTTCCGACCGAAAACTGTTCGAGCACGGCAGGCAGACCACCCCAGTGGTCCTCATCCCAATGCGTCACAAAGACGGCATCGATATGGTGCACGTTATTGCGAACCAACGCCGCCACCACGCGCTCGTCGAGCCCGCAGTCGACGAGCGCCACTGCGCCGCCCTGGCGAATAAGAATCGCATCGGCCTGGCCCACATCGAGCACCGTCACCGAAGGCGGTGCGAATCGATCCCAGTAGGCGTACGGAATCGCAGCCAAGAGCACCAGGCATGCAAGCCCCACCGCCATAGAACGTACACGGGGACGCGGCCACCAGACCAGCAGAACCGCCAGCAAACACGGCACTAGGTAAATCCACATGCTATCGGGCGGCACGCTCACGGATGCACCCGGCACGGCGGCAAACAGCTGCTCAAAGAACAGCGCGCAACGGGCGGCAATCATGGGCACAACGAGCGCCCAAGTCCGCAACGGCGCCACGAGCGAAAAGGGAACCAGCACGATCGACACGACGAGCAGTACGCTCACCACCGGACCGAGGACCGCATTTGCCAGCGGAGCAATGAGCGAGAACGTACCAAAGGCAGGAATGGTAATGGGAAGTGTCGCCAGTTGCGAGCACAGCGTGACGGAAAGCATGCCGGCAACGCCCGACGGAACACTAAGCTCACCCAAAGCGTAGGTCGCATAGGGGCAAAAGCACAGAATGGCTAAGACGCTAGCACATGAAAGCTGAAAGCCCATCTCGAACAGCACCGTCGGCCGCAGCAGCACAAAGATGGACATGGTTACGAAGAGTGCCGATGCGCCGTGCCGGCGACGCCCCGCGCCGTTTACGACAAGCGTCGCGAACACCATGCAGCACGCGCGCACGGCCGAGGGAGACGCGCCCGTAAAGGCAACGTAGCCCACAAGCGTTATCGCCAATATCGCCCGCTGAAGACCACGTGAGCACCGAGTCTTTTGCAATACACCCTCGATTACAAACCCCACGATAGCCAAATGGCTGCCCGAGACGGCGATAAGATGCGCCGTTCCCGTCACCGAAAACCAGTCGCCCGCCGACTGGGCGCGCAGCTCGGCCGAGCTCCCGCAGACGACACCGGCTATAAGCGCACGCGCCGGGTCGGTCGCAGGCGCGATGGACGCAAGCAGCCCATTTCGCAGCCGAAGCAGCGGGCCCGGAGAGCCCTCATCGACCGGCACAATCCGAACGGCTTTAACCTTGCGCACCTCGCCTCGGAGCACGCGCGATCGTCCATACGCATCGTTCTCAAAACGTGAAACGCGACCGATAACACACACGTGCGCCCCGACCCTGAGCTCGCGGTCACACGATAGGCGAACCGTTGCCAAGTTCTTGCCGTCCGCGCGTGCCTCACAGGTATAGGAATACACGTCGTCGTTTATGGATGGATCACCCTGCACGACAAACTCGAGGCTTCTTGCCGCTCGACCATCGAGCGCCTTCGAGGCGCTTAGCACGCCCACGGCCCACCACGCCGAGACGACCGCTCCCGCCACGAGACCGACGGACGCGGCATACAGCCACCGCTTCCAAGGGGCAAGCCGCGCACAAGATTGAGCCAGCACAACGAGTACCGCCGCCATAACAGGAATGGTCCATAGCGGCCCGACCGCCGAAGCCCGCTCCCTCAGCAGCGCATCTGCGGCCACGTTGAGCACCAAGGCGCAGCTCATGCACATGCCGGCACACAGGGCCATCGTCCACGGCATCAGGGGCCGCGGAGGCATCACATGCTCGCGCTCGATCGCACTCATACGCAGATGCTATCTTTGATTTTGGCAAGCTTTTTCTCACCGATTCCCGACACACGCATCAGATCGTCAACCGAGGCAAAAGCACCGTTCTTTGTCCGCTCATCGATAATCGACTGGGCCATGGAGGGGCCGATGCCCGAAAGCGTCTGTAGCTCTGCCGCGCTTGCCGTATTGATGTTTACTAGGCCTGTTGCGCCACTCACGCCCGATGATGCGAAAGCCCCACCATCAACACCAGCTTCCGCAATGGACGCCTGCTGCTCCCCTACCGTTGGAACGTGGATTTTTTGTCCATCAGTGACCTTAGATGCCCGATTGAGCCCCGTAACGTCTGCCTCGGGCGCCAGCCCGCCGGCGGCATCAATCGCCTGAGCAACCCGCGCGCCGTCCTTGAGACGATATACACCGGGCGACACAACGGCGCCATCGACATCGACATAGACCTCTGCTGCGGCAGACGCCTTAGGCGAAGAACCTTCGGATGTCTTTCCGCTCGAGGCATCGCCGGATCCTGGCTCCACCAACGAGCCCGAACCATCAGTGCGCTCAAACGACACGCCGCCGGTACCGCCGCCGAGGTTCGCCATCGCCAAGCCGCTCGCCATCGCAATGACAACCAGGATCGCCATCACCACTGCCTTATGACCGAGCAGCTTGCCCGCCCAGCGGTCCATCTTTTTGACCCGTTCGTGTTGTTCGCGCTGCGCCATAGCAAAACCTCCCAACACCATCGTGTCAGGAAAGGAGTTCCGCAACAGCCACGCTCCAAAACCGGTTTTTGCGGTCAAACCAAAAGCTGACCAAAACCTTGCACAAATCTGTCCATTTATTCAGGGACACGTCAGCCAATGGACACATAGCCGCAAAATGCCCAGATAGCAAAAGACCGACGATGCAGGCGCATCGTCGGTCTATGCACAAAATTACTCGTGATCTTGGTAAATCTCACGCGGAGCAAGCTCCGAATGTTTGCGTTTTAAGGTCTTAGGGGCCTTATACGTGTTGCTCTCGAAGTCGATGTACTCGGTCTGCTTGAGCAAGCGCTCGATCATCTCCTCGTGATCGAACAACTCCCAGGCCTCATGCACGGCATCGAGTTTAGCGTGCGTCTCGGGACGGCGCGGCATAAACAGCGTGCAGCAGTCAGGAGCGGCCTCAGTCGAGATATCGAACGTACCGATCTCCTCGGCGCGTGCGATGATCTCCTGCTTGTCCGAACCGATGAGCGGACGGAACACGGGGATCTTCACGGCCTCGTTGACGGCCATGATGTTCTCAAGCGTTTGGGAGGCAACCTGCCCAAGTGATTCGCCCGTAACAATGGCCTTGGCACCCTCGATATGTGCAATGCGCTCGGCAACCGAATACATAATGCGGCGATACATGATCACGCGCAGGTTGCTGGGACAGGTGACCGAAATCTCACGCTGGCAGTCGCCAAACGGCACCACGTACAGGCGGCCGATCTGAACACCCGGCTCAAGCGCATGGATAATGTCCTGCACCAAATACTCGCTCGCATCGGGCGTCTGCGGACGACCGGAGAAATGTACCGGCACGCACACCGCGCCGCGACGCGCGAGCATCCAGGTCGCCACCGGAGAATCGATACCCGACGAGAGCAGCGTCACGACCTTGCCGGCAGAACCCACCGGCAGACCGCCCACGCCGCGCTCGGAGCGCGCATACACGTAGACGCTACCCTGGACCACCAGTACGTGCACCATAGCGTCAGGATCGTGCATCTGAACCTTTTTATCAGGAAACGCCTCGCACAACACCTCGCCCACCTGACGATTGATGTCAATCGAGGTGAGCTCATAGTCAGTATTGGAGCGCTTGGCGTGCACCTTAAACGAATCGAAGGAACCAAACTCGCGCAGCGCCTTCACGGCAGCGGCGCAGTACTCCTGCGGGTCGCGGTTGGTGTGATACGCCAAAGACACACGAGCAACGCCGGGAACGGTGCGAATGACACGCGCCGCCTCGTCGGCCTGATGCTCGTTAAAGGTCACGAGGATATAACCGGAAATTCGAGACACGGCATTCACGGAAAAGGCGGCCAAGGCCGCCTTGATGTTATCCATGAGGATATGCTCAAAATGTGCGCGGTTCTTGCCCTTCAGTCCAACCTCGTGATAGTGGACCAGGCAGACGCGAGCCGCCATTTAGGCTTCAGCAACCTTGTGGCCGAGCGCCTTCTCGTAACGGGCCTCATCGTAAGAGATGTCGCCGTCGACAATCTCGTCCATAGCCATCGAGATGGTATCGGCACCGGAAAGCCCGATGGTGATGTCATCGACGTCCTGGACGGCAAGCACGCGGTTGTGCTGGCCACGCAGCATGCTATTGATGTCGCAGGCGCGCTTGGAGGCAAGCGAAGCGAGCAGGAAGCGGTTGTGATCGGTCTTCTCCAGAAGATCGTCAATGCAAGGCTTTACAACGGACACGGACCTCAGATCCTTTCATGAATATCGAGAACGCGAACGAGCTCATCGGTCGCGCGGTCGAGATCGTCATTCACCACGACGTCGTCGTAGCGGTCGGCAAGGGCAAGCTCATCGGCGGCGTTTGCCATACGCAGCTCAATCGTCTCGGGCGTCTCGGTACCGCGACCGACTAGACGCTCGCGGAGTACCTCAAGCGAAGGCGGCTTGATAAAGATCAGCACGGCCTCGGGGAAACGCTCCTTCACCTGCAGGGCGCCCTGGACATCGATCTCCAAAATCAGAGACGCGCCCGAGGCGAGCTTGGATGTGACCTCGCTCACCAACGTGCCGTAGCAGTTACCGTGGACCTCGGCCCACTCAACAAACTCACCGTTTGCCACGCGGCGGTCGAACTCCTCGCGCGTCAGAAAAAAGTAGTTGACGCCGTCGACCTCACCTTTGCGTGGTGCTCGCGTGGTAGCCGAAACCGTCAGGCCCAGGTTCGAGCGGCGCTCGCGCACACGAGTGACGAGCGTACCCTTGCCTGCACCTGACGGTCCAGAAATCACAAAGAGCTTGGAATCCTGAGCGCTCACTTATTTGGTCAGCTGCTCGAGGAGCTGCTCGCGCTGACGGACGCCGAGGCCCTGGACGCGACGGGTAGCGGAGATACCGAGCTCCTCCATGATCTTGGCGGCCTTGGCCTTGCCATAACCAGGGAGAGACTCGATGAGGGTGGAAACCTTCATGCGGGAAGCGATGGGGTCATCGGAGTTAAGCACGGACTCGAGGGACTTCTCGCCCTTCTTGATCTGCTCGCGAAGCTCAGCGCGGGCGTGACGTGCGGCAGCAGCCTTCTCAAGAGCCTGCTTGCGCTGCTCGTCGGTAAGCTGAGGGAGTGCCATTCGTACCTCCAAATAGTTGGGTTATATCTGATTCAATAATTGGCATTTTAGCACGTAGAACGTACAAAATGCCCAATCGCGGGTCCATAGGTTAGACGATACCCGCAAAAAGTGCAATATACTGCGCCCAAAGTTAAGCCCCTGACCTGCGATTCCACACAAAGGATGGGAAAGTTTACGCAGGCACAGGGGCTATTTTGTGCTAATGAGACCCAAAAGTGGTGACTTAGGGGAATCTTTTACGCGACGTTTTCGACCAGCTCGGCGACGATGGCGTCAAAGGCGGCAACCGGATCGTCGGCACCGGTGATGGGACGGCCCACCACAATGTGGCTTGCGCCGCGCTCGATAGCCTGGGAAGGCGTCGCCACACGAGACTGGTCACCAAGGGCGGCACCCACCGGACGCACACCCGGAGTCACGATCAGGGCATCGGGACCCAGCAGCTCACGCATGTCGTGAGCCTCCATCGGCGAGCACACGATGCCATCGATGCCGTTAGCCTGAGCGAGCTTTGCCAGGCGGGCGGCCTCCTCGGCCACGGGCGACTCGACGCCGATCTCGCTCAAGGAATCCTGATTCATACTCGTGAGCACGGTGATGGCGACAAGCTTGGCGCGGTCCTCGCGCGCCTCCTCGGCACCCTCGCGGCAGGCAGCGAGCATGGCGCCCGAACCCAAACCGTGGACCGAAAGCAGGTCGGCACCGGCAAGCGAGGCAGAACGGGCGGCACCGCGCACCTGATGCGGAATGTCATGGAACTTGAGGTCGAGGAAGACCTTAAAGCCCAGGTCCTTAAAGGTCTTGACGATCTGGGGACCCTCAGCGTAATAGAGCGTCATGCCAACTTTGAGCCAAGCGGCATGACCAGAAAGCTCGTGGGCGAGCTCGAGCGCACGCTCACGGTCGCAGTCGAGGGCGACGATCACGCGGTCGCGGGCATCGGTCTCTAGCATTCGAAAGCACCTACCAGCTCGTTGATGTCCTTTACACCCTGGGACTCGGCCCAGGCCTCGAGCTCGCGCGCGATCTTGAGCGAAGCGCACGGATCGATGAAGTTGGCCATACCGACCGACACGCAGGTGGCGCCGGCCAGGATAAACTCGGCCGCATCCTCGCCAGTCATGACACCGCCGACGCCGTTGATGGGGATATCGACGGCCTGGGCGACCTCCCAGACCATGCGCACGGCGATGTGGTGGCACAGCGGGCCCGAAAGGCCGCCCTTGGGCTTGGCCACGCGGGACTTGCGGGTATGGACGTCGATAGCCATGCCCTGGATGGAGTTGATGACCGAAAGGCCGTCGGCGCCGGCAGCCTCGAGGGCCTTGGCGATCTCGGCGACGTTGACCGGCGCCATCTTCACGAACAGCGGCTTATCGGTCACCTTGCGGCAGGCAGCCATAACGGAAGAGGCGCCCTCGGGCGTGGAGCCCATGGCGGCACCGCCGGCGGCGATATTGGGGCAGCTCACGTTGATCTCGTAGCCGGCAGCCCAGGGGCACAGCTCGACATACATCTCGAGTGCGCGGACAAACTCGTCAACGGAGTGGCCGGCAACCTGACAGATGACCTGGCAGCCGTCCTTGGAGAGCTGCTCGAGCCACGGACCGGACTCGCGAGCAAAGGCGGCCACGCCGGGGTTCTGAAGGCCCACGGAGTTGATCATACCGCCGGGGATCTCGGCCATGCGGGGCGCGGGGTTACCGGGCCAGGGCTCGGCTGCGCAACCCTTGGTGGTGATGGCGCCCAGTTGGGAAACATCAAAGAAGTTCTGGAACTGCCAGCCGTAGCCAAAGGTACCGGCTGCGGTGTTGATGGGGTTTTGCATCTTGACGCCGCCGAAATCGACGGCCATGTTCACGGTACCCACTAGAAGACCACCACCTTGGAAGCATCGAACACGGGGCCGCACATGCAAGCGCCCTTCATACCGTCGACCGTCTCGACATTGCAGGTGTTGCAGGCGCCAAAGCCACAGCTCATCATGCGCTCAAGCGACACCTCGCAGTACGCACCGGCCTCGGCGGCAGCAGCGGCGACTTTCTTCATCATGACAGCGGGGCCGCAGCTGGCGACGTAGTCGTAGCCGCCCTCGCCGAGCAGCTCGGCGGCAGGATCGGTGCAAAAACCGTGCGTGCCGAGCGAGCCGTCGTCGGTGCAAACGTTGACCGTGGCGCCCAGCGCGCGGAACTCATCGACACCCACGGCCTTGGAAGCGGTGCCAAAGCCCAGGCACACGTCAACATCCACGCCCTGCTCGGCAAGCATACCGGCAAGACACAGCACAGGCGGAACGCCGATGCCACCGGCGACGAGCAGGGCCTTCCTGGTGCCCCCGGGAACAAGCCAGCCGCGGCCGCCAGGGCCCAACAGGTTGGACTTGGAGCCGGGACCCATCTGCGACAGACGACGGGTGTCGTCACCCACGACGGCGTACCACAGCTCGACGGTGCCGGCCTCGGCGTCAGCGCGATAGAAGCTCAGGGGCACGCGAAGCAGAGAGGACGCATCGCCGGGTACGGCGATATTCACAAACTGACCGGGCTTGAGCGCACTTGCAAGCTTAGGGGCCAAGATGACGAGCGAGAAGATGCCGTCGGCAATCTCCCGGTTCGAGACGACCTCGAAGTCGTGCATGCGTGCAGTGGAAGGTGTGGGCATAGACGCTCCAATCCCCCATGCGGTTGCATGGTCCAAACGAATAGAAAGCGCGGCACCGCAAGGGCGCCGCGCACAAAAGCGATAAGGCTATGCTAGCAGATGCAGCCGTCGGCAAGCGTCTGTTTACCGCCGACAAATACATCGGTGGCACGACCAGTGAGCGTGCGGCCGGCAAAACCAGAGTTCTCGGCGCGCGACTCATAACCGTCCTCGCCGACCGTCCAGGTGGCAGAGGGGTCGAACACGGTCAGGTCGGCAACGGAGCCCGCCTTGACCTGAACCTGGTCGAGGCCCAGGATCTCACGCGGCTTGATGGCCATGAGCTCGACCATGCGGCCCACGCTCATCTTGCCCGTGTTGACCAGCTCGGTGAGCACGAGCGACAGGGAGGTCTCGAGGCCAATCATGCCAAAGGGCGCAAGCTCAAACTCGCGGGCCTTCTCCCACGGGGTGTGGGGAGCGTGATCGGTGACGATAGCGTCGACGGTGCCGTCGATGACACCCTGACGGATGGCCTCGGCATCCTCCTCGGTACGCAGCGGCGGATTGACCTTGAGCGAGGTGTTGTAGGTCTCATCCAGGTCGTTCTCGGTCAGGAACATGTGGTGCGGGGTGGCCTCGCAGGTAACCTGAACGCCAGCGGCCTTACCTGCACGCACGATCTCCAAGCCATGGGCGGTGGAGATGTGCTGGATGTGCAACTTGGCACCAGTCAGCTTGGCGATCTCGATGTCGCGGGCGATCTGGAGCTCCTCGCCGGCAGCCGGCCAGCCCTCGAGAGCCAGACGGGTCGAGACCTTGCCCTCGTTGATCTGGCCGTGGCCGACCAGGTCCTCGTCCTGGCAGTGGCTCATGAAGACCTTGCCGAACATCTTGCCGTAGTCCATGCAGCGACGGAGCATGCCCGCGCCCTGCACGCCGCGACCGTCATCGGTGAAGGCGACGGCGCCGTGGGCGACCATATCGCCCATCTCGGACATGGCCTCGCCCTTAAGACCGCGGGTCATGGCGCCCGACGGATAGACGCGGCAGTGGCCGACCTCGGCAGCGCGGGACTTGACGAACTCCACGACGGTGCCGTTATCGGTGACGGGATCGGTGTTGGGCATGGCGCACACGCCGGTAAAGCCGCCCTTGGCAGCTGCGCGGGTGCCGCTCTCGATGTCCTCTTTGACCTCGTAGCCGGGCTCGCGAAGGTGAACGTGCATATCCACCAGGCCGGGGACGAGGTACTTGCCGGAAAGGTCGCGGACCTCGGCTCCCTCGACGGCGAGATTCTCGCCGACCTCGGCGATCTTGTCGCCGTCAATCAGGACGTCAACGACACCGTCAAGCTCGACGGACGGGTCGACGACGTGGGCATTCTTAAGAAGCAAGGCCATTATCGGCACCTCCAAGCAGCAGATACAGGATAGCCATACGCACGCAGATACCGGCGTAGACCTGCTCCAGGATGACGGAGCGTTGCGGGTGGTCGGCCATATAGGAGTCGAACTCGACGCCGCGGTTGATGGGGCCCGGGTGGCAGATGATCGCGTCGGGCTTCATGAGCTTCTCGCGGTCCTTGGTCAGGCCGAAGAGCTTGTGGTACTCGCGAATGGTCGGGAACGGGGCACCCTCGAGGCGCTCCTGCTGCACGCGCAGCATGTAGACGACGTCCAGCTCGGGCAGGACGGAATCGAGGTCGCTCGTCACGTGGTCGCAGCCCAGGACCTCGGGCGCCGGCGGCAGCAGCGTGCCGGGGGCGACGGCATAGGTCTCGCAGCCCATGATCTTAAGGGCGGGGATCAGCGAGCCGCAAACGCGAGAGTGGGCGATATCGCCGACGACGGCGACCTTCAGACCGTGGAAGTCACCCTTGTGCTCCCAGATGGTGTACAGGTCGAGCAGGGCCTGCGTGGGATGGTTGTGCTTGCCGTCACCGGCGCAGATGACGCTCGCGGGCGAGTTCTGGGTGACGATGTAGGGAGCACCGGCGTGCTTATCGCGTACGACAATGCAGTCGATCTTATAGGCGTTGAGGGTCTCGACGGTGTCGACAAGGCTCTCGCCCTTGACCGTGGAGGTCGAGGAGCCGCCAAAGTTAAGGCTGTCGGCCGAAAGACGCTTCTCGGCGAGCTCGAAAGAGCTGCGGGTGCGCGTCGAGGGCTCGTTGAACATGTTGACGATGGTCTTGCCCTTGAGCGTGGGGACCTTCTTGATGGCACGCTCGTTGACCTCGGAGAACGCCTTGGCGGTCTCGAGGATGAGCTTGATGTCCTCTTCGGAGTACTCGGTAATGTCGATCAGGTGCTTATGGTTGAACGCCACGGTACTACTCACCTCCCAGCGGCGCGGAGCCCACGTGGGAACCCGGCGCGACGTCGTTAATCTCGACAGCGGTGTGGCCGTCGACTTCCTTCATATATAGGTGCACGTTCTCCTCATGCGACGAGGGAACGTTCTTGCCGACAAAGTCCGGCGAGATGGGGAGCTCGCGGTGGCCGCGGTCAACGAGGACTGCCAGCTCGATGCGGCTCGGACGGCCCAGGTCCATGACGGCGTCGAGAGCGGCGCGGATGGTACGGCCCGTATACAGGATGTCGTCCACCAGCACGACGCGCTTGCCGTCGACGCTGAAGGGAATGTTGGTAGCGTGGATCGCGGGAGCGAAATTGGTCGCATAGTCATCGCGGTAGAAGCTGATGTCCAGGCTGCCGAGCGGAACGTCGACGCCCTCGATCTCCTTGATCTCCTCGGCGAGCTTCTTTGCCAGAAGGTCGCCGCGCGTGACGATGCCGACCAGAGCGAGGTCTTCACAGCCCTCGTTGCGCTCGAGAATCTCGTGCGCGATGCGGGTCATCGCTCGATTGACGGCGGTCTCGTCCATGATGACCGCCTTGGGGGAAGTCGTGCCCATCGATCTCCTTCCTCACATGTCTTGACTGCTGACACAGTCAAAAAAAATAGATGCCCGACCGCTCAAAGCGGACCAGACACCCACAAGGAAGGGCTGCTCTTTGGCAGCTATGTAATTCCATGTGGGTATCTCGTACCCCTTTAATGGTCAAGGGATAGTGTAGCCAACCTCGAGCTTAATTGCGAGCATAAATACAGAGCAATCCGTAAACGGAGCCCAATGCTCCATAAACCTATATATATTTGTGGGACGAGCTTGAAAACGCACGCACGAGCTGGCATAATCCCCTCTGCTGCACGCAAATCGGATCTACGTCCAGGGCCGTGGCGTGAGCACTATCGCCAAAGAGGAATATCTCTGTGTAGATTACGCACAGGGAGCTGCTTCTGTGCTATAGTTCAGGCTTGTTTGTTAACGCGACATGTTCGTTTGTCGCCCAAGGAGGGTCAGTTATGTCCAAAGTTTGCGAAGTTTGCGGTAAGCACCCCGTTGCCGGTCGCTCCATCAGCCACTCTCACCGCGTCACCAACCGTAAGTTCCGCCCCAACATCCAGCGCGTCTACGTTGTCGTCGATGGTCACCGTCGCAAGATGAACGTTTGCTCCACCTGCCTCAAGTCTGGCAAGGTTGCGCGCTCCTAAATAAGGTCTTAGCAACAAGTACCTCGGACTCTCCGGGTCAAAGACCTCGCGTTCACATAGAACTTACCAAAGGCGCCCTCCCCTACGGAGGGCGCCTTTTTGCACTCATTGGGGACCACTCATTGGGGACAGACATAGATGAGTGTTTTCACGCATTGGGGACAGACATGAAGCACGCATGCGGCGCACCGACTGGCTCCGGCCCCTGCCTCACGCAGCATCCTTCCAAGCTGCAGTTGCCTTGGTAACGCTCGTGGCGCCGATACCGGTGATACGGGCAATTTGCTTGACCGTGAGATGTGCCCGCCTGAGCCTCAGCAGAAAGGCATCGCGTTCGGGGCGTGGCAGGGCCTTGAGCAGCGCAGGATCTATGCTCGGCAAAACTTCGCGCGCAACGGAAAGGGCCTCCTCATCGGGGATCCGCCGGCGTGGAAGAACCTCCATTGACCAGATGCGCCCGGCAACTTCCTCGAGATGCTCGCAATAGCAACGGGAGCCTCCGACAATATCGAGCATAGGGGCCGCATCACAGATGTCAAAGGGATCATAGCCCAGCTGATACGCCTTATAGCTTGACCAGCGGTACGCCTCGAGCGAGTCAAGCGCACCTTTCACGGGATTGAGATGAATATAGTCGAGCAGCTGCACCGCCTGCGTGTCCGACTCAACCGCGACCCGCGAATAGCGATTGTCAAACAGATGTCCCGTTCTCCCCGTTTTCCCATTGAAATACTTAGCATATGCCGTCAGCGCGCACTGCATTGCCTTTGAAAGGTTGTCAAATGGGTCATCAACCATCAAATGAAAGTGGTTGTCCATAAGGCACCAAGCTAACACCGCCACGTCATGGCGCGCAAACCTGTCCGAGATATCCGATAAGAAACGATAACGGTCGGAGTCATCTTCAAAAATAATCTGTTTGGAGTTGCCGCGGTCAAAGACGTGGTAATAGCCGGTGATCGAAACGGGGCGGGCGCATCGGGGCATAATCTCTCCTTTCAAAACTGTTCAGGCAACACCTAAAAGGAGAGAAGCAACGCGAAATGCTGAGCCTGCAACCTATTTATATCCAATGAGTGGCAAGAACAGGACCAGAACGACAAAATGGCAAAACGATGTCTGTCCCAAATGAGTGAAAGCACTCATGTAAGTCTGTCCCCAATGAGCGGGGCGATGCAGCAGGCAGATAGATTTAGTTGAATCGTTTCATTTGGTTGAAGCGTTTTAGTGTGCCTTTTACGGGAATCTTACCGTTCGCCGAATAATTTCTTGCTATCATGCAAGACGTAGGGTAAATCTCCGATCGCAAGGAGACACAAATGGTGAAAAAGTCACCGGAAAACACTACTCCCGCAATTGTGGACAACGTAGAGGCGCTTGAGGCTAAGCTCGCTCAGATGCGAGAGGCCCAGGCGCTTTTTGCTACGTACACGCAGGAGCAGGTCGACAAGATCTTCTATGAGGCCGCCATGGCCGCCAACAAGGCTCGTATCCCGTTGGCGAAGATGGCCATCGAGGAGACCGGCCGCGGCGTTCTTGAGGACAAGGTCATCAAGAACCACTACGCCGCAGAGTACATCTACAACGCTTACAAGAACACCAAGACCTGTGGCGTTCTGGAGCGCGACGAGGCTTACGGCATCACCAAGATCGCCGAGCCCATCGGCATCGTGGGCGCCGTCATCCCGACGACCAACCCCACCTCCACCGCGATCTTCAAGACGCTGATCAGCCTGAAGACCCGCAATGCCATCATCATCTCCCCGCACCCGGCTGCCGCCAAGTGCACCATCGCCGCCGCCAAGCTCGTGCTTGACGCCGCCGTCAAGGCCGGCGCCCCCGAGGGCATCATCGGCTGGGTCGATGTCCCCTCCATCGAGCTGACCAACATGGTCATGCGCGACGTCGACATCATCCTCGCCACCGGTGGCCCGGGCATGGTCAAGGCCGCCTACTCCTCGGGCAAGCCCGCCCTGGGCGTTGGCGCCGGTAACACCCCGGTCGTCATTGACGACACCGCCGACGTGCTGCTCGCCGTCAACTCCATCATTCACTCCAAGACCTTCGACAACGGCATGATCTGCGCTTCCGAGCAGTCCGTGACCGTCATCGACACCATCTATGACCAGGTTAAGGCCGAGTTCCAGAAGCGCGGCTGCTACTTCGTCAAGCAGGGTGCCGAGATGGAGGCCCTGCGTGCCGCCATGTTCAAGAACGGCGCCCTCGATCACCGCATCCCCGGCATGGCTGCCGCCAAGATCGCCGAGCTCGCCGGCATCGAGGTTCCCGCCAAGACCAAGATCCTGATCGCCGAGGTCACCTCCACCGACCCCGCCAAGGAGGAGTTCTCCCACGAGAAGCTCTCCCCGGTCCTGGCCATGTACCACGCCAAGGACTTCCAGGAGGCCGTCGACAAGGCTGAGCACCTGGTGCTCGCCGGTGGCCCGGGCCACACCGCCTCTCTGTACGTGCACCCCGCCCAGGCCGAGAAGATCAGCCTGTTCGAGCACGTCATGAAGGCCTGCCGTATCGTCATCAACACCCCGTCCTCGCACGGTGGCATCGGTGACCTGTACAACTTTGGCATGAAGCCGTCTCTGACCCTGGGCTGCGGCTCCTGGGGCGGCAACTCCGTCTCCGAGAACGTTGGGGTGAAGCACTTGATCAACGTTAAGACTGTGGCCGAGCGCCGTGAGAACATGCTGTGGTTCCGCGCTCCCGAGAAGGTCTACTTCAAGAAGGGTTCCACGCCCGTCGCCCTCGACGAGCTTGGCAACGTCATGGGCAAGAAGCGCGCCTTCATCGTCACCGACCAGTTCCTCTTCAAGAATGGCAACACCCGCGCCATCGAGGCCAAGCTCGACGAGATGGGCATCGCCCACGACTGCTTCTACGACGTCGAGCCCGATCCGTCGCTGCAGTGCGCACGTCGCGGCGCCAAGCAGATGGCTCTCTTTGAGCCGGACGTCATCATCGCCGTCGGCGGTGGCTCCGCTATGGACGCCGGCAAGATCATGTGGATGATGTACGAGCACCCCGAGTGCAAGTTTGAGGACATGGCCATGGACTTCATGGACATCCGCAAGCGTATCTTCACCTTCCCCGAGATGGGCAAGAAGGCCTACTTCGTCGCCGTCCCGACCTCTTCGGGTACCGGCTCCGAGTGCACGCCGTTCGCCATCATCACCGACAAGGAGACCGGCATCAAGTGGCCGCTCGCCGACTACGCGCTGCTCCCCAACATGGCTATCGTCGACGCCGACAACTGCATGACCGCCCCGCGCGGCCTGACCGCTGCCTCCGGCATCGACGTCATGACCCACGCCATCGAGTCCTACGTCTCCATCATGGCTTCCGACTACACCAAGGGCCTCTCCGAGCGCGCTGCTAAGCTCGTCTTCGAGAACCTGCCCTCCAGCTTCACGAACGGCGCCAAGGACCCGCACGCCCGCGAGGAGATGCACAACGCCTCCTGCATGGCCGGTATGGCCTTCGCCAACGCCTTCCTGGGCCTCAACCACTCCATGGCCCACAAGCTCGGCGCTTTCCATCACCTGCCCCACGGCCTCGCCAACGCCGTCATCCTGACTCGCGTCATGCGCTACAACGCCGCCGAGGCTCCCGTCAAGATGGGTACCTTCTCCCAGTATCCTTACCCCAACGCACTGCACAACTACGCCGAGATGGCCAAGTACTGCGGCATCGAGGGCAAGGACGACAAGGAGGTCTTCGAGAACTTCATCACGAAGCTCGAGGAGCTCAAGGACTTCATCGGCGTCAAGAAGACCATCGCCGACTACGGTGTTGACGAGCAGTACTTCCTCGACACCCTCGACGAGATGACCGAGCAGGCATTCAACGACCAGTGCACCGGCGCTAACCCGCGCTACCCGCTCATGAGCGAGATCAAGGAGCTCTACCTGGACGCCTACTACGGCCGCGAGCCCCAGGACTACGCCGTCTGCTAGTTTTAGCACGGTTATTTGCGGCGGGGGTGCACGGGTGTACGCACGCCCCCGCCGTTGCTTCTATCGCATCGTTGAAAGGATGCAATCATGCTGCTCCCCGATTCCAAGACCGAGCTCGTCCGTCGCGGCAACAAGGTCGTTTACGACCTGGGCGACAAGATCGTCAAGGTCTTTAACGAGACCAAGCCCGTCTCCGACGTGTTCAACGAGGCTTTGAATCTTGCCCGCATCAATGAGTGCGGCATCCGCAGCCCCAAGGCTCTCGAGGTTTCCCAGCTCGAGAACGCCAACGGCTGGGCGCTCGTGACCGAGAAGGTTCCGGGCACCACCCTTGCCGAGAAGATGACTGCCGAGCCTCAGCGCTTTGGTGAGTACCTCGAGATGTTCGTCGATCTCCAGATCGAGATCCACGGCTACACCTCCCCGCTGCTCAACCGTCAGCGCGACAAGTTCGCCCGCATGATCGACAGCCTTGATCAGCTCAATGCCACCACGCGCTACAACCTTCAGGAGCGTCTGGACGGCATGACCAAGGAGTTCAAGGTCTGCCACGGCGACTTCAACCCCTCCAACGTCATCGTCGGCGACGACGGCCAGCTCTATGTGTGCGACTGGGCACACGCCACCCAGGGCTCCCCTGCTGCCGACGTTGCCACCACCTACCTGCTCTTCGCCCTCAACAGCAAGGACCAGGCCGAGGCCTACCTGGAGCTCTACTGCGACCGCGCCGACATGCCCATGCAGGTCGTGCGTCAGTGGACGAGCATCGTCGCCGCTTCCGAGCTCGCTCGTAAGCGCAACGTGAACGATGAGTTCCTGAAGAACTGGATCGACGTCGTCGATTATCAGTAATATCTGAGCGATTTATTTCGCATCGGAGGCACTAAGGAAACCCCGCAGCTCGCATGGGCTGCGGGGTTTCCTTTTAACACTTGAGCGTGCCGACAAGATAGGCTTATAGGACAAAATGTGTGTCTACTTTAGGGGCATCGGCGCAGGTCGATGCCCCTTTTTCAGCCGTTTAAATTCCGTGCCCGCTTTTAACCGCTCGGACAGAATGTGTGT
>UQLF01000011.1 GCA_900541875.1 uncultured Collinsella sp.
GAAAGGGCGCTGACCTTCTGGTCGCGCCCTTGAAGTTGAACGTCAGATTGTCCAAATGCGGCCCGCGCAGCGTCGGCTGGTTACGGCGTTTGGTAAAACGCCGTAACTTTAAAGCTCCGTTACTTCAACGTTGTTGTAGATCTCGTCCCAGCGGTCCATGACCAGGTGGCCGGTCTTGGGATCCATGGCGTTGAGCTTGCCGCAGGTATTGGCGGTCTTGAGCACCGTGACGTCGTCGGCACCAGCAGCAATGGCATGCGCAAAGCCGGCGATGGTCGAGTCGCCGGAACCCGTCGCGTTCACAGCCGCAATCGCGGGCGTCTTGGCACGGAACGCACGGCCCTCATGGAAGCCCACCGAACCGGCAGCGCCCATCGAAACGACAACCCAGGGGATACCGGCAAAGCGGTCATCGGCGGCAAGCGCCTCGCGCAGGGCATCGACATCATCGGTCGTAAAGGACGTACCCAGCAGGCCGTTAATCTCGGTCAGATTGGGCTTTACGAGCTCAGGCTTTGCGTCGGACTCCAGCGCGGCCTCCAGCGATGCACCCGAGGTGTCGAGCAGCACCTTGGCGCCCGCCTTCTCGGCGATCTTGACGAGCTCGGCATAGTAGCCAGCATCGACGCCACGCGGCAGCGAGCCCGAAAGCGTCACAACGTCCGCCTTCGCTGCAAGCTCGGCGAACTTGGCCGTAAAGGCCTCGAGCTCGGCCGGGGCGATCTGCGGGCCGCTCTCCAGCAGCTCGGTCTGATTACCCTCGTGCAGAATATTCAGGCAAATGCGCGTCTCACCGGCGATGGGCACAAAGTCGTTCTTGACGCCGTCGGCATCCATAAGCTCGGCCATATAGGCACCCATGTGGCCGCCGAGCAGACCGGTCGCGAGCACATCGTCGCCCAACTGCAGCAGCACACGGCTCACGTTGAGGCCCTTGCCGCCAGCGGTCTTTTCGGGCGTCACACGGTTAACATCGTCGATGATCAGCTTGTCGAGCTGATAGCGCGTATCAATCGACGGGTTCATGGTAACGGTCAGAATCATATTGAACTCCTGTTTAGAAAACCGGCCCGCGCCCCATCACAGAAACGCGAGCCGTCAACGGACTAGTTAATTACGCCGGATACCCGCTAGTCATGGTATTCGCCGCGGTCCCACTTCTCCAGGAACTCGTCAAAGAAGTGCGGGTCGGCCTGAGCCTCGGCGTCAGCCTTATTGCAAGCATCGATCTTGGCAATCAGGGCATCGTGCTCGGAGGTCTTCTCGTAGGGCTCCTCCAGGAAGGCAAGCATGATGTCGGCCATCAGGAACTCGCCGGTGATCTTGCCGCCAAAGCCTACGATGTTGGCGTTGAGCTCGCGACGGGCATACAGGGCAGAGGTCATGTCGCGGACCAGGGCGCAGCGGGCGCCGGGAACCTTGTTGACGGCGTTGGTGATGCCGATGCCGGTACCGCACAGGGCCACGCCAAAGTCGGCCTTGCCGCTGGCAACAGCCTCGCCCACGGCCTTACCGTAGATGGGATAGTGCGTACGGGTGTGGCTGTAGGTGCCGCAGTCAAGCACCTTGTAGCCAGCCTGCTCCAGGCGGTCGGCCAGATAGATCTTCTCGTCCGTAACGATATGGTCGCAACCGATTGCGATGGTCTTCTTCATCAGAACGTCCTTTCGTCTGAATTCACAAGTTGAGGTAGAAGTTCGAGTTCTCGGTGGCTTTCGTTAGGCCATCTTGTTGAGCATGTCGACACGGATCTGGTGACGGCCGCCGGCGTACTGTGCACGCAGGAACTCGCGGGCGATCTTCTTGGCGACCTCGGTGCCCACAACGCCCGGGCCCATGGTGACCATGCGCGAGCCGTTGTGCTCGCGGGTCATGTAGGCGGAACGCTCGTCGGAAATGTTGGCGACGACCATGCCCTTGATCTTGACGGCGGCCATATAGGAGCCGACGCCGTACTTATCGAATGCGAAGCCCTGGGAATCCTTGTGCTCCAGCAGGTCCTTGGCAACGGCGGTCGCGGAATCGACAAAGTCCGCGGCAGGGGTCTCGGAATAGTCGACGACCTCGTGACCGTCGGCGATGAGCATCTCCTTGATGGACTCCTTCATCGACATACCGTCGGCATCGGAAGCGATTACAACCCTCATGACATCCTCCTTGAGAGATACGCAGGTGCGTAGTTTCTGTTTGGAAGTGTTGAATCGCGCTCAGGTCCGGGCATCTGAATGTGCGGTTCTTCACTGTTCATGTTTATTTGAACACATTCGAACAGTAACTGCAACAACTATTTGTTTATCTTTGTTCTTTTTTGAACAAATACCGTTCACAGATGATTGCTGACCGTTTGGACTGGGCGCGAACGTAGCGACCATGTGTTCAACAAACAAAAGGGCGACCGAGAACGTGTCTCGGCCGCCCTTCACACGGTTGATCTTCCAAAGATCGCTTTGCCGCCTACTCAGACTGCCCGCTCTTCTTGGCATGTCTGGACGGAGCGCTCAAGAAACGACCCGTCAGATAGTTCGCGGGACCGGAGATATCGATCCCCAGCAGCACGTGTCCTAGCCATAGGAACGCCACGAGCACCAGCAGAGGAATCACACACGAGGTCACGATCATCACGATGACGCCTTCGATCAGATCGGTCACCTGCTGCACGATCTCATCGGTCATCTGCTTGGCACCGCTGGTTACCGACGTGACCAGGCTCGAGGCCCCGTCAGTCAACTGCTCGAGCACGTTTTTGGACTCCGTGGCCTCGGATTTTTTCTTGTTCGATTTCGAGCTGGTCTCGGCTGACTTGTTCGTGGTGTCGGCCGCAACCGCAGCGTCCGCAGCCTTTTGCTCAGCTTGCTCAATACTTACGCGATACGTTTCATCGACCTTCTGCGACACCCAAACGCTTGCAGGCACCAACGCCATGCCGATCACGGCAACCACCAGCACGCGTGTCGCCACACGGCCCAGGACAGCACTCGTGCTCCAGCGCCCGTGAATGCCGAGCGACACCGCAAAGAGCACCAACGCAAACGGGATTAAGATGCCCAAGCCAACCGACCACAAAATCGTGAGCAAATATTTCTCTAGGTATAGCACGGCAAGCACGATACCAAGGTTGCCTGAAAGCTGCGCGAGCTCCTCGGCAACCGGCGTTCCCGTATCACCCGGCAGCGCCGTAATACCCGCAGATAGAGCAACGCATGAAGCCGTGAGCGCCAAAACGTTGCCTTTCTTTTGGTCGATAACCTCGATGGTGGAGTCCCAAGTTTTGGTATCGGCGAAATGCGGACGAGCTACAAAGCCCGACAGCAACGCCAGCACCACGAGCGCAACGATGATACCGATCTGCAGCTTTTTGTTTGCGCACACGACATCGGACAGGCTGGGCTGCAGCTCGGTTACTGTCGTGTGCTCGGTTATCTGGACAGGACGCCCATGAGCCATCTCGTGCGCGTCTCTTTTTTGTATTGACCCGTTATCCGGCATTTGGATACCTCCTCATTCCGGCGTTTAATGCGAAAGAAAGTATACCCACCGAGCAAAAATCGAACGGGAGGACCAACGGAGCGCACCAAGACTGTCCCCAATGACCAGTCGTTTAAGAACGTCCCCAATGACTATCTCGGGATGAGTTGCGGTGGAATAGGGATTGTTTTGCGCCCGCCGGCCCCTATTCAGTCCTTATTTCACCGCAACTTGGAGGAGGACAGAAAAAGCCCTGTCGCGGGTGCGGCAGGGCTTTTGGAAGGGAACTTGGTTGTGAGGGCTCGTTAGGCGAGCTTGGCCTCGAGCTCAGCGATGCGCTTGTAGGCATCGATGGTAAAGCGGGCCTGCTTCTCCAGGATCATAGTGGTCATGAGAGTGTCCTGAGCGTGAGCCATGATGAAGGTCATCTCCATCTCGCCACCGCCGGCCTCCTGCGAAAGCAGCTTGGTCTGCGTGTCGTGGGCGCCGATAAGTGCATCGCTGGCATCCTTGTGCAGCTGTTCGGCCTTCTCAAAGTCACCCTCGCGAGCAGCATCGAGCGCTGCAAGCAGATCGGTCTGGGCGTCACCTGCGTATGCGACAATCTCGAATCCAACCATCGAGATTTCTTCTTTGGTTGCCATATTGCGTTCCTTTCACATATGAACCAATGGAGAGCATCGCGTCCGGGCATACGCGCTGCGTTGTGTATGACAGAAACAATAACATTCAAACAAAAAAGAACAGCGCAAAACGTAATTTTGAGCTATGAACGGTCACTATTCGCCCGTGAACGGTTTTTAAACCAATCTGAACAATATCGAACACAATTAGCGGCAACCCAAACAGACCCGCGCCCTAGCGTACATCGCGCACCGTATCGCCCTCGACGAGCACGCCCGGAAACAGCATGTGCTCCACACCGGGTGCAGCGCCCTCGGCGCCGGCAATCTTGTCGACCGCCCACATGCCGACGCGTTTGTTGTCAAAGCGCACCGTGGTCAGGCGACGATCGGGCACGATATCGCCCAAACTATCGTCAACACCCACCACGCTTACGTCCTGGGGCACGCGCTTCCCGCGCGACTCGAGCCCACGGATGCAGCCATATGCCATGGCATCGTTGGAAGCATAAATGGCCGTACAGGTCGGATCGTCCGCCAGAGCCTGACCGGCAGCATATCCACTCTGCGCTGTCCAGTCGCCGCGCACGAGCTGCGGTGGCTCGATGCCATGCGCACGCAATGTCTCGCGCCAGCCTTCCTCGCGCCGCATGCCCGAAAGCGAGCGCTCGGGACACGAGATAAAGTGCACGGTCTTGTGCCCCTGCCCCAGCAAGTACTCGACCACTTGGCGCGAGCAATCGAACTGGTCGTTATCGACCGTTGAACAGAGCGGGTGCTCCAGCATGGTAACGAGCACCGTCTGCATACCGGGCAGCGGCTCAAAGGTGCCAAAGTCCGCCGGCATGCGGTTCATAATCACAACCATGCCGTCCACCGGCAGTGCGCTCATGCGCGACGATGCGCCCTCGAGGGTATAGGGGTGTCCATCTACTTTAGTGAGGGTGATGGCATAGCCGTGTTTGTCGGCCGCGGCGGCAAAGCCCTCCATACGGTCGAGGTTGCCGGTGCCGGTAATGTTGAACATGGCGACGCCGACGGTCTTAAACTTACCGCGGCGCAGCGATCGACCGGCAAAATTGGGGCGATACCCCAGCTCGCGCATGGCGGCACGCACGCGCTCCTTGGTCTCGGGGCGCACGCTGGGCGAATCGTGCACCGTACGCGAGACTGTCTGCTCCGAGACGCCCGCGAGACGCGCCACATCCTTAACGGAAACCGATTTTTTAACAGCGGCCATAGGTCGATCTTTCTATGTCGACGATGCCATTGGTGGCACCCTACGCAGTCATTTTTAACGCCTTCAAGTATATCCAACGCCTCCCCCACCATACGCTCACCACCCAAAACCTACCGTTCACCGACATTTTTGCTTCCCCAAACGGCTTTTGGCGCCCAAATGTTAACGTTGCCATTGTGCAAACACAGAGCCACCGGGCGGCTCAAACGTTTACGCATAAGGAATCGACGGTTCGCAGGCACAGGAACCACCGGTTCGCGTCTTTTTTTGTGTCGCAAAATGGCAACGTCAACATTTTGGCAACCGAACGCCAAAAGCTACCATCGTTGCTAACCCACCGACTCTTAGGAGCATTGCATGGAGCAACTCATCGCCACCATCGAAAAAGGCCAGCCCTTTTTCAACGCGATCGCCCGCAACAAGTACCTCAAGGCGATCCGCGACGGCTTTATCTCCGTCATCCCCATCATCATCTTCTCGTCCATCTTCTGCCTGGTAGCCTCGGTCCCCAACATCTGGGGTTTCTACTGGCCTGATGACATCAACAACGCCCTGTGGAAGTGCTACAACTACTCCATGGGCATCCTGGCCATCGCCTGCGCCGCCACCACGGCCAAGCACTTCGCCGACGCTCAGAACCGCGACCTGCCCAAGAACAACCAGATCAACTTTATCTCGTGCATGTGCGCGGCCATCATCGGCTTCTTGCTCCTTTCGAGCGACACGATCGCCACGGACGCTGCCAGCGGCTTCAACACCACTTACCTTGGTTCCAAGGGCCTGCTGACCGCCTTCATCGCTGCGTTTGTGACCGGCATCATCTACAAGTTCTTCATTAAGCGCAACATCACCGTCAAGATGCCCGAGCAGGTTCCGCCCAACATTTCGCAGACCTTTAAGGACATCATCCCCTTCTCCGTCTGCATCACCGTCTTTTGGGTCTTTGACATCGCCTTCCGCGCTGCTTTTGGCTTCTGCTTTGCCCAGGGCGTCATCCAGGTGTTCCAGCCCCTGTTCACCGCTGCCGACGGCTACATCGGCCTCGCTGTGATCTACGGCGCCATGAGCCTGTTCTGGTTCGTGGGCGTCCACGGCCCCTCGATCGTCGAGCCCGCCATCGCCGCCGCTCTCGTTGCCAACATGACCGACAACCTGGCTGCGTTCCAGGCTGGCCAGCACGCTTCCGCTGTCCTGACCCAGGGTGCCCAGTACTTCGTCGTCTGCATGGGCGGCACCGGCGCCACGCTCGTCCTGGTCTTTATGTTCTGCTTCCTGGCCAAGTCTCAGGAGATGCGCGCCGTCGGTAAGGCTGCCATCGTCCCGGTCTGCTTTGCCGTCAACGAGCCGCTGCTGTTCGCCGCACCCATCGTGCTCAACCCCGTCTTCTTTGTCCCGTTTGTCTTTGCCCCGATCGCCAACATCTGGATCCTCAAGATCTTTATCGACTTCTTGGGCATGAACGGCTTTATGTACACCCTGCCTTGGACCGTCCCCGGCCCCATCGGCACCATCATGGGCCTGGGCTTCCAGCCGCTCGCCTTTGTGATGCTCGCCCTTATCCTGGTCGTCGACTTCGTCCTGTACTACCCGTTCTTCCGTGCCTATGACGCCCAGAAGTGCGCCGAGGAGGCCGAAATCTCCCAGGAGGAGCTAGCCGCCAAGAACGCCGAGAAGGCTGCCAAGCTCAACGATGCCTTCCAGGGCAAGGCTGATGCCAAGAGCGTTGCCGCCGGCGCTGCTGCCGATGCCGTGAAGGCCGACGTCCCCGCCGCCTCCGCAGCACCCGCTGCCGAGGCAACGACCGCCAGCGACCTCAACGGCAAGCGCGTGCTCGTGCTCTGCCAGGGCGGCGGAACCTCGGGCCTGCTCGCCAACGCACTGGCCAAGGCTGCCAAGGAGCGCGGCATCGATCTTGAGACCGCTGCCGAGGCATATGGCAACCATGTCGACATGCTCCCCGACTTTGACCTGGTCGTCCTGGCCCCGCAGGCCGCCAGCTACCTGGCCGACCTGCAAAAGGACTGCGAGCGCGTGGGCAACAAGTGCGTCGCCTGCCGTGGCAAGCAGTACATCGAGCTCTCCCAGAACGGCGATAAGTCTCTCGCCTTCGTCTCCGAGCAACTCTCGAAGTAAGTAACGCTCAGGGCCAGCCGACCATCAGCAGCCGGCTGGCCCTTCGAATTAGACGATTGGATATTTCATCATGTCCGTTAACCCTGCTAGCGTCACCAACCCGCCCGCGCAGTTTCCCGAGGACTTTGTCTTTGGCGGCGCCACCGCTGCCTACCAGGTAGAGGGCGAGACCCGTACTCACGGTAAGGGCAAGGTTGCCTGGGACGAATTCCTGGAGGCCCAGGGGCGCTTCTCCCCCGATCCCGCTTCCGACTTCTACAACCAGTACCCCGTCGATCTGGAGCTGTGCGAGGAGTTTGGCATCAACGGCATTCGCCTCTCCATTGCCTGGAGCCGCATCTTCCCCAACGGCACCGGCAAGATCAACCCCGAGGGTGTCCAGTTCTACCACGACCTCTTCGCCGAGTGCCATAAGCACCATGTTGAGCCGTTCGTCACGCTGCATCACTTTGACACGCCGCTTCCCCTCTTTGAGAAGGGCGACTTCCTCAGCCGCGAGACCATCGATGCCTTTGTGGACTTTGCCACCTTCTGCTTTAAGGAGTACGCCGACCAGGTGACCTACTGGTTCACCTTTAACGAGATTTGGGCCGACGCCTCCAACACCTACATCGAGGGCACCTTCCCCGGTGGCGTCAAGGCGCATCTGGCCGAGGCCTTCCAGTGCGAGCACAACATGATGCTCGCCCACGCCAAGGCAGTGCTGGCCTTCCACAACGGCGGCTTTAAGGGCAAAATCGGCGTCATCCAGTCGCTGGAGTTTAAGTACCCGCTCAACGAGAACGACCCCGCCGACATCAAAGCCGCCAACAACGAGCACGTGCTGCAAAACCAGTTTTTGCTCGACGCGACGTTCCGCGGCGAGTATGCCCCCGACACCCTCGAGTGCGCCAACCGCCTGGCTGCCGTCTCGGGCGGCACCATCGAGATCTTGGACGAGGACCTCGAGATTATGCGCGAGGCAGCGCTCTACAACGACTACCTGGGCGTTAACAACTATCAGTGCCGTTTTTTGAAGGCTTACGATGGCGAGAACGACCTGCACCACAACGGTACGGGCGAGAAGGGCACCGGTCGCTGGCGCGTCAAGGGCATTGGCGAGCATGTGAACAAGCCCGGCATCCCCACCACCGACTGGGACTGGATCATCTATCCCGAGGGTCTGTTCGATCTGCTCGTCTACATTAAGCAGCGCTACCCCAACTACAAGCAGATCTTCATCACCGAGAACGGCATGGGCTACAAGGACCCCTACAAGAACGGTTTTGTGGACGACCAGCCGCGCATCGACTACATCGAGCAGCACCTGCGTTGGCTGCTCAAGGCCATGGAGGTGGGCGTCAACGTGGGCGGCTACTTCCTGTGGAGCCTGCAGGATCAGTTCTCCTGGACCAATGGCTACAACAAGCGTTACGGCTTCTTTTACGTTGACTTTGAAACCCAGAAGCGCACGCCCAAGGCAAGCGCCTACTGGTACAAGCACGTGGCGCAGACCCGTCGTCTGGACTAGTGGCTGGCGGGGTTGCCCGCTCACACAACCTGTCCCCATTTCTCAGCCGGGGGCGGCACGTCACACGGCGCGCCGCCCCCGGTCTTTTTGTTTTTGGGCTGGTCGGGAGCCGTTTGTCTCGATCTGTAACATCTAGCCGAGTTTTTTGGTCCTAGCTGTTACAAATTGAGACGAACAGGATTACTCTTTCCGAAGAATCTAAATCTGTAACACGTAGCCCGCTTTTGACCGTCTACCTGTTACAAATCGAGACAAACGGAGTAGGACCTAACCCCGTATGTCCCTAACAGTCGAGCGTTCGACCAGCGTACTCGGCACATGAATCGCCTCGATAGACGAGCTCTCTCCAATCGCCGCCTCAAACGCAAGCTTACCGACACCGCGCAAATCAAATCGCAGCGTCGTCAGCCGATTGTGAGGAACAAGTCCCTCGAGTGCGTCGTCGATACCAACCACGCTCACGTCGTCGGGCACGGACAGGCCCGCGTTCTCGAGCGCGGCGATAACGCCCAGCGCCATCTGGTCATTTGCCGCAAGCACGGCAGTCGGCGCCTGCGACCCGCCGGCAAGCACCTCGGCCGCAATCCGCTCGCCCATGGCGTACCCACTGTCCGCACTCCAATCGCCACGCAGCATCGGAGCGGCATCGACATGAGCACGACCCAGCGTATCGCGCCAACCGGCCTCACGAAAACGCGAGGAAATCGAGTTTTCCGGACCCGCCACAAACCGCATATTCGAGTGACCATGTTCCAGCAGATAATTGGTCAACAGCTCGCACGAACCATACTGGTCGGAGTCGATCGTCGTGCAGCGCGGATGCGCATACATGGACAGGATGACCGTTCGCACTCCCGGCTGGGGAACAAACTCCTCAAAATCGGGAGCCATGCGGTTCATGTTGAGAATCATGCCGTCGACGGGTCGCTCGACCATGCGGCGCGAGGCATCGGCAAGTGTATAGGGCTTGTCGCCGCCCATCTCGATCATAGTGACGGCAAAATCGTGCTCGCGCGCCGCTTGCATGATACCCTCGAGCGTCGCCAGGTTACCGACACGTGTGATGTTGTACATGCACAGGCCAATAGAACGATACGACCCGCCGCGCAACGCCGCTCCAGCAAAATTGGGACGAAAGCCCAGCTCTTCCATGGCGGCCAGCACACGCTTGCGCGTCTTTTCCGTCACGTTAGGCATACCGTTAACCACGCGAGACACAGTCTGGCGGCTCACGCCAGCGAGCGCCGCAACCTCTGCCGCGCTCGCCGAATGACCATTCCTTGTCTGCTGAGCCATGCCTTCCACGCTAACCTGCTTCCCAACTATTCCCCGCGCCCATGGCGCATCGTACATACATTGATAACGTGCTCATGATACCCGAGCCATATACCACAACATGAAAACTTCTGTCAATCAAAACCGCTTACCGAACAAATACAACCGTTCGCGGCTGTTTGAAGTTGTTTTGTTTCTATACATCCCAGCCGGATGTTAACGTGCTCATTGTCAAATGTTCACGTGCTCATTTTGGTTCTAATCATTTTAAGATAGTGTTTATCGGGCTTTTTCACCGCTGAACGCTAACCAGGGAGCCTCCTGAGCGCAAACGCACAATATCGAACAGCGAGACGAGAGGGTGTATGCATATGTCTTTGCTAAACCGCGTACAGCAGCTGCCGAAGGGCTTTGTTTGGGGCGCCGCAACCGCCGCGTACCAAACGGAAGGTTCCACGAAGGTGGCAGGCAAGGGTAAGACCATGTGGGACGATTACCTTGTCGCCCAGGGTCGCTTTTTGCCCGACCCGGCCAGTGATTTCTACAACCGCTACGAGGAGGATATCCGCCTTTCTGCCGAGCATGGACTCAACGCCATCCGTGTGTCCATCGCCTGGACCCGCATCTTCCCCAACGGCGACGATGCCGAGCCCCTCGCCGAGGGCGTTAAGCACTACCACGAGCTGTTCGCCTGCTGCAAAAAGTATGGCGTCGAGCCCTATGTGTCCCTGCATCACTTTGACTCCCCCGCCGCCCTGTTCAACCAGGGCGACTGGCTCAACCGCAAGACCGTCGACGCCTATGTGCGCTATGCCGAGTTCTGCTTCCGCGAGTTCCGCGAGGTCAAGAATTGGTTCACCATCAACGAGCTCATCAGCCTCTCGCACTCCCAATACATCCAAGGCAACTTCCCGCCCAACCATCACTTTGATGTGACGAGCGGCATCCAGAGCCAGCACAACGAGCTCGTTGCCCACGCCCGCGCCGTCAACCTGTATAAGGATCTTGACGAGACCGAGCACCTGGGCGGACGCATTGGCATGGTCAACGTCCTGACGCCGGCATATCCTGCCACAGACTCGCCCGCCGACCAGCACGCCGCCGACCTGTACAACGCCTTCTACACCGACTTCATCATGGACGGCGCCTTCCTGGGTCACTACTCCGCGCGCACCCTCTCACTCATCAACGAGATTCTGCGTGCCAACAACGCCACGCTTACGGTTGAGGACAGCGACATGGAGGAGCTCGCCAAGGCGGCGCCCCGCAACGATATGTTCGGCCTCAACTACTATCAGTCGGCGTTTATCGCCGCCTACGATGGCGAGTCCACCAACAGCTTTAACGGCACCGGAGACAAGGGCACCTCGTGCTTTAAGTTTAAGGGCGTCGGGCAGCAGGTCGATATGCCGGGTATCCCCACCACCGACTGGGATTGGCTCATCTACCCGCAAGGCCTCTACGACACGCTCAAGCACATCAGCGCCACCTATCCCAACCTCCCCGTCATCTATATCACCGAAAACGGCCTGGGCCACAAGGACCCCGAGCCCGACGCAAACGGCATCGTCGCCGATCCCGAGCGCATCGACTTTGTCGACCAGCACATGGAGAAGGTGCTCCAGGCGCGTGCCGAGGGCGTCGACGTCCAGGGCTACTTTATCTGGAGCCTGCAGGACCAGTTCTCGTGGGCCAATGGCTATAACAAGCGCTACGGCCTGTTCTACATCGACTTCGACACGCAAAAACGCTACATCAAGCAGTCGGCACTCTGGTACAAGGAGCTCGCCGACACTATGGCGGACGCGCAGTAGCGCATCGCCTCGCTTTCCCCCGAGGGGGAGCGGCCCCATGCGATACAAACCCAGCCGCTCCCCTCTCTCCCCCTGGGACCGACCCCGCCTGCACCCGGGCTTTTAGCAAGCGGGAGACCATATAGGTTTTCAACGTCCATGCCATTAAGATTTCATGCAAAGAGGAGCGTGAACTATGGAATCGATCGTTAAGTTCTTGGAGAAAGGTCAGCCGTACTTCGACAAGGTCTCTAAGAACATCTACCTTCAGGCCATTAAAGACGGCTTTTTGGCAGCAATGCCCATCATCCTGTCTTCTTCTGTCTTCCTGCTTATTTCGACCCTGCCGGGCGTTGTCGCCACGGTCGGCGGCTTTACGCTGCCCGACTGGTGGAACGTCGACGTCGTGAACTTCTGCAACAAGGTTTACAACTTCACGATGGGCGTCGTGGGCATCATGGTCGCCGGCACCACCGCAAGCGCGCTGACCGGCTCCAAGAACCGCCGCATGCCTGCCGGCAAGGCCATCAACGCCACGAGCACCATGGTCGCCGCCATGTGCGCTATGCTCATCTTGGCCGTTACCCAGACGAGTGCCAAGATCGACGGCGCCGATGTCTCGGTGTTCTTTACCGACAACATGGGCACCAAGGGCCTGCTGAGCTCCTTTGTCGCCGCATTTGCCACGGTCAACATCTATGCCTTCTGCATTAAGCGAGACATCACCATCAAGCTGCCCAAAGAAGTCCCCGGCGCCATCGCCCAGAACTTCCGCGACATCTTCGCCTTCAGCTTCTCCATCCTGTTTGTCGCCGTCATCGACGTTATCTGCCGCACCTGCTTGGCCGTCCCGTTTGCCAACGTCATCTCCACGCTGGTGAGCCCGCTGTTCGCCGCTGCCGATTCCTACGCCGGCCTCGCCCTCATCTGGTTCATGATCCCGCTGTTCTGGTTCATGGGCATCCACGGCCCCTCGGTCGTTAAGCCTGCCCTCAACGCCGCGCTGTTTGGCAACATCACCACCAACCTCGCCACGCTGCAGGCCGGCGGTCACCCCGCCCTCGCCCTGACCGAGAACTTCGGTAACTACATCGGCGAACTCGGCGGCACCGGCGCCACGTTCATTGTCCCGATCATCTTCCTGCTCTTTATGCGCTCCAAGCAGCTCAAGGCCGTCGGCAAAGCCTCTGTCGTACCCGTGATGTTCGCCGTCAACGAGCCGCTGCTGTTCGCCGCGCCCATCATCCTCAACCCGTACTTCCTGATCCCGTTCCTGTTTGCCCCCGTGGCCAACGTCCTCATTGGTAAGTTCTTCATCGACTTTTTGGGCATGAACGGCTTTATCTATGCCATGCCGTGGGCACTCCCCGGACCGATCGGCACCTTCATCGACACCAACTTCCAGCCGATCTCTCTGGTCCTGGTTGTCGTCCTGCTGGTCGTTGACTTCTTGATCTACTACCCGTTCTGCAAGGCCTACGACAACGTCCTGTGCAAGCAGGAGGCCGAGACCCTGGCCGAAGAAGAGGCCGAGGAGACCAAGACCGTCAAGACCGCTGACGCCCCCGCCGTTGAGGCTCCTGTTGTCGAGACCGCTTCTGCCACTGAGGCCTCCGCAGCTCCGTCCGCCCTTAAGGGCAAGGATCTGAGGGTTCTGGTTCTGTGCGCTGGCGCCGGCACCTCTGCACTGCTCGCCAACGCGCTTAAGGAAGGCGCCGACGAGCTGGGCATCGACATTACCGCCAACGCCGGTGCCTACGGCAGTCACTACGCCATCATGGACCAGTACAACGTCATCGTCCTGGCTCCGCAGGTTCGCACCTATTACAACGAGATGAAGGCCGACACCGACCGCCTGGGCATCACGCTGCTGTCGCCCAAGGGCAAACAGTACATCGACCTCACTAAGGATCCCAAGGGTGCCGTCGCCTGGATCGAGGAAAACCTCGAGGCATAAGACGCTGACACCACCTGCCGCTCGCAGACAATAAATGGCCCGTGCATCGATGTGTGATGCGCGGGCCATTTTGTTTAGACCGCACCCGTCCTCCTGTTCATCTCAATCTGTAACATCTAGCCGAGTTTTCGGGTCCCACCTGTTACAGACTTAGACGAGCAGGCCGAGCACGTCTACGCCCGCAAATCCCGCACGCTCGCGCGCTCGACCAACACACCCGAGACGAGCGTACGGCTTCTGGAGCTCGGGGCTTCCAGACCTGCGACGACCTCGTTAAGCGCACGGATGCCCAGCTCGCGGTGGCGAAACTTCACCGACGTCAGAATCGAGTTGGGAATCGTCTTGTAGAGCTCATCGTCGAAACCGATCACGGACACGTCGTCGGGCACATTGAGCCCTTTGTCACGTAGAGCCATCATCACGCCGTTTGCCATGCAGTCGTTAGCAGCGAGGACCGCCGTGCAATCGGGTTTATCGGCAAGCACAAGGCCCGCGGCGTAGCCACTATCCGCATTCCAATCGCCTTGCAGAGGTTCAGGCGGCTCAATGCCACGTGCCTCGAGTGCCGCTCGCCAACCTTTCATACGGCACTGGCTCGACAGCGACTCTTTCTTACCCGAAACGAAATACACGTTCTTGTGACCATGATCCAAGAAGTACTCGCACGCCATGCGCGCGCCGCCCTCTTGGTCGTCACTGACGGTGGAGCAGGTAGGATGTTCCATCGGTGTGATAATCACCGTCTTGAGGTCTTTCGGCGCCTCAAAGGTATCAAAGTCATCGACCATCTGGCGCAGGTTGAAAATCATGCCGTCGACGGGAAGCTGCGACATCCTACGCGCCGCTTCGGCAAGGGTCATCTTCTCCCCCGCCCGCTTTTTGATCATCGTAAGAGCAAAGCCTCGCTCTTCGGCGGCATCGGCGATACCGTCGATCATGTCCACGGCACCGCCCGACAAGTGGAACAGCACGACGCCGATGCACCCGTAACGGCCCAACTTGAGCGAACGCGCGGCAAAGTTGGCTCGAAACCCGAGCGCCTCCATGGCCGCATGGACCTTATCGCGTGTCGACTCTCGCACGCTATCGGGCTCGTTGATCACGCGCGAAACCGTCTTGAGAGAAACACCAGCGGCAATCGCCACATCATTCATTGAGACATTTTTCTTGTCCATCGTTGCCACTGCTTCTCCAGTCGGTTTTACATCGCTTGTTTTTGCGTTCTAGCATACACTACCTGCCTGACTGATAAATCAACCGTTTACCGAACAATATCGACCACTCACCCGTATATCCTTGTTGCTCTTCCAAAAATGTCTTACGTTGTCATTAACGAAATGACAACGTTGTCATTTCGCAATGCCTTCCTTAAGCAGGAAGGTTTCCGGGCAGTCCTGACCATCCATCGACGACCAGTTCCATCCACATGCATCGCGCATCAAGTAGCAAAGGAGCTCTATGGACGCCATCGTAAAGATGCTCGAAAAGCATCAACCGTTCTTTGAGAAGATCTCGAGGAACATATACCTCCAGGCCATCAAGGACGGATTCCTTGGGTGCATGCCCATTGTCCTCACCTCTTCGATCTTTCTGCTCATTGCCACCCTTCCCGGCGTAGTCGGCGTCACGCTGCCCCAGCCGCTCATCGACTGGTGCAACAAGCTCTACAACTTCACCATGGGCGTCATGGGCATCATGGTTGCCGGCACCACTGCCAAGAACTTCACGGCTTCCATGAACCGTCGCATGCCCGCCGGCAAGGTGCTCAACGACGGCTCCACCATGGTTGCCGCCCAGTGCAGCATGCTTTTGCTAGCTGTTACGCAGTTCACCACCAAGTTCAACGGCTCCGAGCTTTCGGTCTTCGACTGCACCAGCATGGGTACGCGCGGTCTGTTCTCGGCCTATATCGCCGCGTTCATTACCGTTTGGGTCTATAAGTTCTGCGTCTCGCGCGATCTGACCATTAAGCTGCCCAAAGAGGTCCCGGGCGCCATCGCTCAGAACTTCCGCGACATCATCCCCTTTGGCGGTGCCGTCATCATCTGCGGCATCATCGATGTCGTCGTGCGCAACCTCATGGGCGTTCCGTTCTCCGAGCTGCTTATCAAACTGCTCTCCCCGCTCTTTACCGCTGCAGAAACCTATCCTGGCCTTATCCTTATCCAGGCAGCAACCGCGTTCTTCTGGTTCATCGGCGTCCACGGTCCCTCGATCGTCCAGCCGGGCATCGACCCCATCCGTCTTGCCAACCAGGCCGAGAACCTGCAGGTTCTGCTGGCCGGTGGCCACCCCGCCCACTCCCTCACCTTTAACATGTCGCTCGTGGGTGAGTTCGGCGGTACCGGCGCCACGTTCATCGTGCCGCTTCTGCTGATTCTCTTTATGAAGTCCAAGCAGCTCAAAGCTGTCGGTAAGGCCTCGATTGTTCCTGTTGCCTTCGCCGTCAACGAACCGCTGCTCTTTGGCGCTCCGATGATCCTTAACCCCTACATGCTCATCCCCTTTGTTGCCGCCGGCTGCGTCAACGTGAGTGTTGCCAAGTTCTTTATCGACAACGTGGGCATGAACGGCTTCTCCTTCGTGGTGCCTTGGGCTACCCCTGCCCCCATCGGCATCTTCATCACCACGAACTTCCAGCTTATCGCCCTGGTATTTGTCGCGATCATCATCTTGCTGGACGCCATCATCTACCTGCCGTTCTTGAAGGCATACGATAAGCTGCTCTGCGACCAGGAGGCCGAGCGCGCCGCCGAGCTGGGTCTTGAGTCCGATGGTGCCGCTTCCATCGCCGCCAACGCCCCTGCGCCCGCTGTCGAGCAGACCGCCGCTTCCGTCGAGCCGACCGCCGCTGCCGCCGACAGCAAGCCTGTCGCCGATCAGCCCGAGCCCGCCGCCGACGTATCCGCTAAGAAGGACGTCGATGGCCTGAAGGTCCTCGTCCTGTGCGCCGGCGCCGGCACCTCTGCCATGCTTGCCAACGCCATCAAGGAAGGTGCCGCACAGACCGGAGAGAACATCGCTTCCTCCGCAGGCGCCTATGGCCAGCACACTGCCATCATGGATCAGTACGACGTTATCGTGCTCGCCCCGCAGGTTCGTAGCTACTACAACGACATGAAGGCCGACACCGATCGCCTGGGCATTAAGCTGCTCGCTCCGCGCGGTAAGGAATATATCGACCTTACCCGCGACCCCGCCGGCGCCATCAAGTGGCTCCGCGAGAACCTCGACTAGTTCCTCCCTCTGTTGGTGCCCGGATCCCCAGTTCGGGCACCTCTCCCTATTCGTATCCCACAGAAAGGATGACTCATGACCAACCCCATGCAGTTCCCCGACGGCTTTGTGTTTGGCGGCGCCACCGCCGCTTACCAGGTTGAGGGCGAGACCCGCACGCACGGCAAGGGCAAAGTGCCCTGGGACGATTTCCTGGCAGCTCAGGGTCGCTTCTCCCCCGATCCCGCAAGCGATTTCTACAACAAGTACCCGGTCGATATCGACCTGTGCCAGCGCTTCGGCATCAACGGTATCCGCGTCTCCATCGCTTGGAGCCGCATCTTCCCCAACGGTACTGGCGAGATCAACCCCGAGGGTGTCGCCTTCTATCACGAGCTTTTCGCCACCTGCAATAAAGCCGGCGTTATCCCCTATGTCACGCTCGATCACTTCGATACGCCCGAGGCCTTTTACCAGAACGGCGGCGAGGGCTTCCTGACGCGCACGACGATCGACGCCTTTGTCGAGTACGCCAAGTTCTGCTTTGCCGAATTCACCGAGGTCAAGCACTGGTTTACCTTTAACGAGATCCCCGCGACCGCCGAGGGCAGCTTTATCGTCGGCAACTGGCCGCACGGCGAGAAGTATCGCCTGGATAAGGCCTTCCAGCTCATGCACAACATGATGGTGGCCCATGCCAAGGCCGTCGTCGCCTTCCACGAGGGCGGCTTTGAGGGCGAGATCGGCATTGTCCAGAACCTGGAGCCCAAGTATCCCCTCGACCCCAACAACGCCGCCGATTGCGAGGCAGCTCGCATGGCCGACGTCATCAACAACCGCTGGGTACTCGACGCCACCTTCCGCGGCCACTATGCAGCCGACACCATGGAAGCCGCGACCAAGCTGGCCCATATCGCCGGCGGCGAGCTCGACGTCCGCGACGAGGACATCGCCGCGCTGACCGCCGCGCTCCCCTACAACGATTGCCTGGGCGTCAACACCTACAAGTGCCAGTTCCTGCGTGCCGCCGAGGGCGAAAACGACATCAACCACAATGGCACCGGCGACAAGGGCTCCTCGCGCTGGTTCCTCAAGGGCGTGGGCGAGTCATGCGTACGCGAAGGCGTACCCACCACCGATTGGGACTGGATCATCTATCCCGAGGGCCTCTACGACCTGCTGCTCCGCATTAAGAACGATTACCCCAACTACAAGAAGATCTACATCACCGAGAACGGCATGGGCTATAAGGACGACTTCGAGGACGGCTTTATCGACGACGCCCCTCGCATCGACTACATGCGTCAGCATCTCGCGTGGATCCTCAAGGCTATCGACGGCGGCGTGAACGTCGACGGCTACTTTGTGTGGTCGCTGCAGGACCAGTTCTCCTGGACCAACGGCTACAACAAGCGCTATGGCCTGTTCTACATCGACTTTGAGACCCAGAAGCGCTATCCCAAGGCGAGCGCGTACTGGTACAAGAACGTCTCGGAGACCGGCCTGCTCATGGCCTAACTTTTGCCGCATACCCCCTGTCGGCCGCATACGAATCCCTCCACGGGTTCGCATGCGGCCTTTTTGTTTTGGTGAGCCCGTGCAGGCCGTTTGTCTCAATCTGTAACATCTAGCAGGGATTTTCGGCCCCAGCTGTTACGGATCGAGACAAACAGAACGCCCGAGCAGAAATGTCTAAATCTGTAACACGTAGCCCACTTTCGACCGTCTACCTGTTACAGATCAAGACAATAAGATAGTCAAATCCAAACTTTCCAAGCAGTTATGAAGCATGGTTTCTAGTTTTCGGTATCACGAACATACTTTCGGTATCATTTGATACCGATATGATACCGAAAACATATTCGGTCCCGCTGGAGGACTTCGTACGCTACCCAACCAAGTTGCAGGTTCACGAACTCCGTCGATCTTCCGAGCGCCCACGAATTCCTATTTGCGCGTCAAATCGCGTCTCGTTGACACGTAAAATGACGCGCAAATTTTTACATGTCATATTTTTTGACGCGCAAAATGGCGTTTTTACATTTACGTGTCATTTTGCGCGTCATTGTGAAGCGATAATCCCCGCGCCAGCAGGGGCAGAAGTATCGCCTGCAGCGTTAGCTAGCAGATGACCTGAGTGTGCTCCTCAATGGCGGAGCGATCCGCGGCGGCGATGCCCGGCTCGCACACTACGGCGTCCAGGCTGTCCAGACGGCAGAAGGTGTAGAAGTCGCGCTTGCCGATCTTGCTGGAGTCGGCGATCAGATAGCGCGAGTCGGCCTTGCTAAAGGCGAGCTGCTGGATGCGGCCCTCGTCCATGTTGGACGTAGACACGTCGCCATCCAGAATGCCGTTGGCGCCGATAAACGCCGCATCGATGCCCAGCGCACGCAGGGTATCCTCGGCCGTTGGTCCCACAAAAGCGGCGGTGCGGCGACGGTACATACCGCCCACGAGACACAGGTCGCAGTCTTCGCGCGCCTCGAGCAGGTTAAACACCGAAAGCGAATTGGTCACGATGCGCAGGCGAAACGCCGGCAGCATCGAGGCCATCTGCTCAACCGTGGTGCCCGTACCCAAAAAGATGGTCGAGCCCTCCTCGATAAGCTCCACGGCGCGGCGCGCGATCTGCAGCTTTTCCTCGGCATGCTTGAAACGCTTTTCGCTGTGCGAATACTCGTGGCGCAACATAGTATGGGGACGGCCCTGCGCGCTACGGGCTCCGCCGTGTACGCGCTCGATCTCGCCGAGGCTCGCAAGTTCTTCGAGGTCGCGGCGAATCGTCATGTCCGAAACGCCCAGTGCATCCGAAATCTCCTTGACCGAGACCGTTCCCTGTTCCTCGAGCAGCTGCCGAACCTTATCCTGTCGCTCCGCTTTAATCACGATGAGTCCTCGCTGTTCCACGCTCACGTCAATTCAAACAGTAACGAACAAATTATATCAGACTCGCACGCGTCAAAAATGAACGCCCGCACAGCTCCAATCATCACTTTTTTGAGAAAAATACCCCCTGCTTTAGTGGGGTGTAGTGATAATCTCGCCTGTTCGCGCTACAGTTTGTCGGAAATACCTCGATGTTAGGAACCAAATGATCACTTCCGAGCTTTTCGGCACCGCGCCGTGCGGTGCCCCCGTTCATCGTTACACCCTCAACGGGCCCGAGATCTGCGTTCGCATTATGGACTATGGCGCCACCGTGCTGGGTATCGATGTGCCCGACATTCCCGGCAACGTGCGCGATGTGGTTCTGGGCTTCGATAAGCTCGAGGATTACTTTGACAACCCCGCCTGCTTTGGCGCAACCATCGGCCCTGTGGCCAACCGCACTGCAGGTGCCACGATCACTATCGCTGGCACGGACTGGCATATGCCGGCCAACGAAGGCGCCAACAACCTGCACAGCGACCTTGAGCACGGTCTGCATAAACGCGTGTGGGACGTTGAACTCGACGAGACTCACAACGCCGTTCGCATGACCACCTCGCTTGAGGATGGCGAGCTGGGTCTCCCCGGCAACCGCACCTTTACGGCCGTGTTTACCGTTACACGCACCGGCTGCTTCCGTATCGAATATGGCTGCGAGAGCGACCGCGCCACGTACGTGTCTATGACCAACCACACGTACTTTAACCTTGCCGGCCATAACGCCGGCATGGACTGCGAGCACTTCTTTGTCGCTAACGCTGCCCACTACCTGCCCATTAACGAGCAAAACATCCCTACCGGTGAGATTGCTCCGGTCGAGGGCACGCCGTTTGACTTCCGCGAGCTGCGTCCCGTCGCTCCCGGCATGGAAGCCGACGACCCGCAGATTAAGCAAGCACGCGGCTACGACCACTGCCTGTGTATCGATGGCTATCAGTACGGCCGTAATCTGCGCCGCGCGATGCACGTCGAGGAGATGTGGACCGGTCGTGAGCTGGACTACTACACCACCGCCCCGGGCGTGCAGCTCTACACCGGCAACTGGCTGGGCGACGAGCACGCCAAGGACGATGCCAACTATGGCTGGGGCGCCGGCTTTGCCCTCGAGGCAGAGATGTACCCCGACACGCCGCACCAGCCGCTGTTCCCGCAGGGCATTGTGGGCCCGGGTCACCCCTACAGCAATGTGATCGAGTACCACTTTATGAGGCACTAAGCCCACAACGCAACATATCGCACAGCAGCGCCCGCCGGCACCACCGCCGACGGGCGCTTTGCTACCTAGTCATTGGGTGTTCCTATAGTTTTGTCAACCGTCGGGGCTACTCCCGGTAGGGCACCCGGTCGCGCATCACGGCGTATATCGCCCTGAGCCGCTTCCTCGCGACGGCCTTGAGCGCCCGCCCGTGCCCCATGCCCCGCGCCCTGCAGGCCCGGTAGTACTCGCCGTAGCGCCCCGAGGACCTCACCAGGCTGTTGCACGAGAAGATCAGCAGGGACTTGAGCCTCGCGTCGCCGCGCCTGGACGCCCTGACCGACCTCACCGACGTGCCGGAGCTCCTCACCTTCGGGGCTATGCCGCAGTACGAGGCCAGGTGGTCGTGGTCCGGGAACCTCCCGATGTCGACCGACACCGCGAGCTGCGCCGCGGTCCTCGGGCCGATGCCGGGCACGGTGAGCAGGCACGCGTAGGTCTCGTCGCCCTCGAGCAGCGCCGCCGTCTCGGCCTCGAGGGCCCCGGCCTCGTCGAGGGCCTCCGATATCCGGGCGGCCAGGAACATGACCTGCCTGTTCTCGGCCTCGACGAGCGCCGGCGGGGGCGCGGTGGAGGCGGCCGCGGCCTCCCCGGCGGCCTCGGCCCGCGGGCCCCCGGCCCCGGAGCGGGCGATCCCCCACGCTCCGCCGAACCCGGCGAGCAGCTCAAGCCACCGCCGGTCCGACAGGTCGACCGCGGCCTCGAGGGCCGGGCAGGACTCGAGCAGCACCGCGCGCAGGCGGTTCTTGTCCCTGGTCGCGCAGGCGACGACGTGGTCGCGCTGCGACGAGAGGGCGCGGGCGGCCTCGAGGGCCTCGCCGCGGCCCGGGACCCCCGACAGGGAGTCCGGCACGCCCAGGGCGGTCCGCGCGATCACCGCGGCGTCGCGCTCGTCGGTCTTGGCCTCGCCGGCGAACAGGCCCGCGGCGCGGCTGGCGGCGAGCTCGGGCAGGTAGGCGACCCCGAGTCCAGCGGCGCGGGCCCGCCTCACGGCGAGGGACCCTATGTTGCGGAACTGGTCGACGACGACGAGCGTGCCGGCGGGCGCGGAGGCGAACAGCGTGTCGAGCTCGGCCTCCCTGTTGCGGACGGGGGCGCTGGCCAGCACCTCCCCGTCGCGGTCGATCAGGCAGGCCCAGTGCGATGACTTGCCGACGTCCAGGCCGAGCACGGTCGCGGGTCTGGTGGATGGCGCTTTCACGGTGGTATCCTTCCGGTAGTCGTTCGACCGGATGGCCTTCCCCTCGGCACTCACATTACCAGCCGCGGCACCTGCCCGGCACTTTCCTATCAGCCGTCGGGGGCGGCGCGTCCCGCGCCGGCAGCACCCAACTGGCCCTCTCGGGGGCAGGGACGTTCGGCCGTGCGCGGGCGCCCGGTCGGCGGCCCGTTCTGGGCGCGCCTCAATCGTAGCCCGAGACGGTCCCGGGCTGACAATTTCGACTGTAATGGACGTTCTTAAATGACTAGTCGTTGGGGACAGTCTATAACGTTTGGCGAGAAAGACTGTCCCAATCTGCCGACACTTGGGGACGTTCCTAAAACGCCGGCACATAAGGAACGTCCCCAAGTGCCAAGGGTGTCCCGTTTGACTAGTCATTTAAGAACGTCCCCAATGACTAGTTGGATGGGGTCGGGGGCGGAACTGGGGAGATAGCGGATTTCTACCTCTATGCCGAGTTCTTGCAGCTCTTTGAAGGCGGCGATGTCCATATCGTCTACGGCAACGGCAGGCGTTACAGAGCGTTTGCCCTCCCCTGCCTGCATATGGCCAATGCTGATCTTGGTTATTGGCACACCGCCCTTAACCAGCGCGAGCGCATCGGCGGGTGAGGCCACCATGATCAGAATCCATTGGCGCGGCGTTGCGGTATGAATGATGTCGATGGCCCTTTGCACCGAGAAAAACCGCGTCCACACGCCCTCAGGCGCCGCGACCCTCATGGGTGCCCATTGGCGCGAATCCGCCGCGATCTCATCGTTGACGATAAGGACGAGGTTGGAACCAACCGCCTCATTCCACAGCTCAACGTCTTGCCCGTAAATGAAACGATCATCGATACGCGTGAGAAGGATCTTGGGTTGAGCCATGGCTGCCCCATTCTGCTTGAGACCCATACGAGCGGGACGTCGGCCACCAACTCAACAGCAGGTCAAACGCCAAATGGGTGCCACAGTCATCACGCTTCTAATATTAGTGCATTTAAAGTGAGAAAAGGCGTCAGAACACTTGCGCGGATGAGCGATGTCCCGTATCATAGACAGCCGTTGACGCCTCAGTTGCGTCACCACATGGCCGCCAGCGTAGCTCAGTTGGTAGAGCACCGCTCTCGTAAAGCGGGGGTCACCGGTTCGAGCCCGGTCGCTGGCTCCATTGCACAAGATAGCCGCCTTCGGGCGGCTTTTTTGTTGCCGATTTCGGGCGCACATCCGCCGGAATTCGCCCACTCGGTGGACTTCGGGTTTAATGCTTAGGGGCGGGGATTTACCAAAGTGAAATTTTAATGAAATCAAAACCACCCCTAAAAGGGGTGGTTTGCTCTTAGGGTATAACCCTTGGATTTCCGGCACGCGTCTAAAGGCGCCGGCCCTCACGGGGTTCGGGCCGCACTGCAGATTGACCCGTGACGGGCCGGTCAAACCGGCGCTATTTACGCCCCGGCCCCCTATCGAAGGGGTCCTCGTACTCCTTGACGCTCAGCCGGTCGATCGCGATGTCGGCCTTCTCCTGCTCCCGGATGTACTTCGCGATGGTGGCCTCGTTCAGGCCGACGGTGGACACGTAGTAGCCCTCGGCCCAGAACTTCCTGTTGCCGAACTTGTACTTGAGGTTGGCGTGCCTGTCGAATATCATCAGCGAGCTCTTCCCCTTCAGGTAGCCCATCACGCTCGATACGCTGTACTTCGGCGGTATCGCCAGCAGCATGTGGACGTGGTCGGGCATCAGGTGCCCCTCGATGATCTCTATCCCCTTGTACTGGCATAGCTTCCTGAAGATCTCCCCAAGGTCGGACCTTATTTGGTTGTAGATGACTTTGCGCCTACACTTCGGCGTGAACACGACGTGGTACTTGCACATCCACTTCGTGTGCGACAGGCTGTAGGCCTTCTGGGCCATACGCCACCACCGCCCTCTCGACTCGGATTCCTCGCGGCCTGAACAATCGCAAGTGTCCGGCGAGGGGGCGGCTTTGTAAAGCCGTTTGGCCCCACCCGCATAGCGGGTGGTTTCTGATGCGGCGCGCTGCGCGCCCCGCACAGGCTAAAGCCCGTAAAAAAGAAACCCAGCTGCAACAATTGCCATGGTGAGGGCTCGAATTGGCCATATAGATCTAAAATAGTCACGATACCTTCTCTTTTGCTGGAACGATATATCTATACAAGGTTGTGAGCGGAAAACAAAATACGTCGATTGCTATCCGACAAACGGGTCTGGAATTGCATTCACCGGCATTTTGGGGCAGATTGATACACATGTACGAAAGGGAACCTATGTGGTGCGTTGGGTTGGAGCTGCTGCAGGCCCGATATGGATTGCGGTCTTGCGCCCCGATGTCCAAATAGGTTTCTCTCTCTAGACGGGAAGTTGCTCATGGACGCCATATATGACGGAGATGACTGGGTCGATCATTATACTTGGCGCCTGGTCGGCTCGGATGACAATGGGGATGTGGTGTTTGATGGACTATGTCCAAAGCATCTCCATCCTTTTGTCTCGTCGTTAATTGAGAGTTCCGCTCGTGTTGCCCCCTACAGCTCGGCATCGCTTCATGATACGGACGTTTTGAAGACCATAAGGGAATCAATTGACGATGGCACGATGAGCGGCCCGCTGTTTTCTCGGCTCGTGGGGCTAGATGAGATTGGCTCGAAACGACTGCTTGCGGACGAAGAAGTGGAACTCACTTATCGGTCGATGATTTCAATCCTGCGGCTAGCCGATGTTCTTCGCAAATAAATCCAAGCACAACGCCGCCGGCAACTCCCCTACTCAACAAAAAGCCCCGCCAACCGCAATCCTCAAAGGAACCGCGATCAGCGGGGTCCAAGCGCGCCCCTCCAAGGGATAACGCTCGCAACACGAACAGCTCAGCCGAGCAGCTCGTTACTCCTCCCAGTAAGCGTCTGCAAGCAGCTTAAAGCAGATCTTCTTGACCGGCTGCGCGCCATCGCCCGGGAACTCGAGCGTGGGCATATGAGGCTCGCCGGCAACAAACAGCGCAAACTTATCGTCAGCAAGATCGCCGGCGATCGAAGCGTCGGAATCGACCAGATCGTAGTCGTCCTTCTCGTCAAACTCCTGGACAAGCGTCAGGCTGCCCGTGGCAACCTTAAAGGCCTCGCGACCCTCAATGTCGATCTGCAGGTCGTGATAGCGCTGATGCGTCTCATAGTGAGCCTCGGCCTCGGGGCGCGTCGTGGGAGCCATGACGTTCGCAAAGACCTTGTCGCCCAGAATCGGATGGCTGCCGACCTCTAGCTGCGCCGGATCGTTCTCCTCGAGCCAGTCGATCAGCACGTCGAGGCCCTTGAGCATTCCGCGATACTCCTCGATATCGCCCAATGCACCGTAAATCATCTAAATCCCCTCTCGGATCGTTTCTTTGGCGGCTACTCGGCAAACGCATTGCCGACGCTCTTGCCACCCACATACGTCTCGACCAGGGTAAGGTCGGGATTGAACACGACAGCGTCGGCGCCGCGCCCCGGCATAATGCTACCGCACTTGTCGTCGGCTCTAACCGCAAGCAAACGACCGATGCCGGGGGCGACGCCCAAACTCTTACAGCTCAGTCACGACAACGCCGTTGTAAACCTCGTCCCAACGATCCATGACCAGATGGCCGGTCATGGGATCCATGGCGTTGAGCTTGCCGCAGGTGTTGGCGGTACGCAGCACCGTCTCGTCATCCGCACCAGCAGCAATCGCATGTGCGAAGCCTGCGATAGTGGAGTCACCAGAGCCCGTGGCGTTAACAGCAGGGATATCGGGCGTCTTTGCGCGGAACGCACGGCCATTGTGGAAGCCAACGGAGCCGGCAGCGCCCATGGACACGACGACCCAGGGGATATCGGAGAAGCGGGCATCAGAGGCAAGCGCGGCGCGGAGCTCGTCCACATCGTCAGTGGTAAAGCTCGTGCCCAGAAGGCCGTTGATCTCGGTCAGGTTAGGCTTGACCAGCTCGGGCTTAATTTCGGACTTAAGGGCGGCCTCGAGCGAAGCACCCGAGGTATCGAGCAGCACCTTGGCGCCGGCGTTCTCGGCAATGCCCGTAATCTTGGCATAGTAGTCTGCCTCGACACCGCGGGGTAGCGAACCCGAGATGGTAACGACAGCGGCCTTGCTCGCGAGCTCGGTAAACTTGGCGGTAAAGGCATCGAGCTCCTCGGGGGCAATCGTCGGGCCGCTCTCGAGCAGCTCGGTCTGGTTGCCGGCGTGGAGGATGTTGAGGCAAATACGAGTCTCGCCCTTGATGGGTACAAAATCATTCTTAATGCCGTTGGCGTCCATGAGCTCGGCCATGTAGGCGCCCATGTGGCCGCCGAGCAGACCGGTTGCCACGACGTCGTCGCCCAGCTGACCCAGCACACGGGCCACGTTGAGGCCCTTGCCGCCGGCGGTCTTTTCGGGCGTCACACGGTTGACGTCGTCGATAACGAGCCCATCGAGCTGATAGCGCGTATCGACAGACGGGTTCATCGTAACGGTGAGGATCATTTTTAGCTCCTTATCTCGCAGGCTCCTTATGCCTCGCGATACGAGTCGACAAAACGGAATTACAGAATCTCAATCGTGAACGAGCGGACGATGGTCTCCTTGGGCTTGGCGACAAGGCAGCCGCGCTTATGCTCAAGCACGTCGTCCTCATCGGAGCAGGTCGAAAGGCCGCCCCAGGGCTCAACCGCCACAAAATCGCCCTCGGGCTTACTCCACACAATGAGATACGGGAAGCCCTCGAAGCTCAGGCGGACGCCCTTGTCCTCACCCTTCTTGGAAAGCGTGACCTGGCGGCTCTCGAGCACGTCAAAGATGGTCTCCGCAAAATCGAAGAGCTCGTGCGACAGGGGCAGCGTCTTTCCCACCATGGGGTTCTTGGAACGGTTTGCCACGTCAATCAATCCGGTCGAGGGCACGGCGGTGCAAAGCTCCGCAGCCTCGTCTTTCTCAAAGCGCAGCTCGTAGTCCGTATAGGCCTCGCCCTCATCGAGCGGACACCTAAAGCCGGGATGACCGCCGATAAAGAACGGCATGTCCTCGGTTCCCTCGTTGGTCACCTCATAGGAGACGCGCACGGCGGTATCCTCGAGCGTATAACGAGCGACAAGCTTAAACGGATACGGATAATCGCTCAGCAGCGCGGCGTTATCCTCCGAAGCCAGGCACATCGCCAGCTCGTTCTCGCCTTGGCTCAGCAGCTTCCACTCCTGTTTGCGCGCAAACCCGTGGCGAGCGAGCTTTACATGATGCCCGGCAAACGTCATGGCGCTGTTGTCGCGCAAGCCTCCACAAATCGGGAAGCAAATCGGTGCCTGGCCGGACCACACGGCGGGATCGCCCTGCCACAGATACTCGCGACCTCCAGCCTCGATCGAGGTAAACGAACCGCCAGCCGTGGACACCTTAATAGAAATCGAATCGTTGGAGAGAGCGTATTCCATTGCCCATCCTTTCGAACAACTGCTTTTTTTGCTCGCAAGAACCCGTCTCGGCCCTGACCAAAGGACAAACCCGCACGTTCATCGATACGTCCGGTATCCCAGCCATGCAACGGGGTACCATACAGACATTGATGCAATTACAGCTGAAAGGCCTTCTTATGCGAACCATCATCCTCTACGCCTCGCGCCATCACGGCAATACGAAAAAGCTCGTGGACGCCATCGTCGAGGCACACCCCGAGATCGATACCCTCGACGTCAAGGCGATTGGCAAAAACGAGTATCCCAACCTGCACGAATATCATCTGATCGGTGTCGCCACGGGAATCTATTACTCCGAGATCGACAAGGACATGGCACGCGTGCTCACGAACGTGCTGCAGCCGCAGGACAAGGTGTTTGGCCTTATGACCTACGGTGGCAAAAACAAGTGGTACGGCAAGGATATCGATGGCATCTGCCGCATGAGGCAGGCCATCTTTATGGGTATCTACGGCTGCCCCGGTTTTGATACGTGGGGGCCGTTCAAGCTCGCCGGCGGTGTCCAAAAGGGACACCCGACCGCCGAGGAAATTAAGGGCGCCGTCAACTTCTTCGACAAGATCGAAGACGAGTATGGTGACATCATCGTCGAAGAGTACGCCAAGCGTGAGAAGCGTCTAGCCTACGAAAAGGAGCATCCTGCGGGAGGTCTTGTGGCCGGCGTCAAGCGCACGGCAAAGAAGATCGCTAACAAGCTGTAACTGTGAAGGTGCTTTTGAGCGTTAAACCCATACGGCGGGTCCGAGCAGATTCGGGCCCGCCGTCTTTTTCTATCGTTACTCGGTAAAGGCGTTGCCGACGCTCTGGCCGCCAACATACGTCTCGACGAGGGTAAGCTCATGGTCGAACACGACAAAGTCGGCGTCGCGACCCGGCATGATGCTGCCGCACTTATCCTCGATGTGCGCGGAGCGTGCCGGCACCTCGGTTGCCATGCGAATGGCGATATCGGCGCTGGCGATGCCCCAGTCGACGATGTTCTTGACGCCCTGGGCAAGCGTGAGCACCGAGCCGGCAATGCTCTTGCCGTCAGCGAGCCAGCACAGGTTGTCCTTCATGATGACGTCCATGCCACCACTGGTGTAGCTGCCCTCGGGCATGCCGCCGCAACCCAGGCAGTCGGTGATGAGCACCGTGTGCTGCCAGCCCTTTGCCTGCAGCAGCGCCTTGATGGCGGCAGGGTTTACGTGCTTGCCGTCACAGATGATCTCGGCGTAGGTCTCGGGCGTGGACATGGCAGCACCCACGACACCGGGCTCACGGTGGTGCAGCCCGCGCTGGCCGTTATAGGTATGCGTAAAGCAGCTGGCACCGGCGTTGATGGCGGCGATGCACTCATCGTAGGTGGCGTCGGAGTGACCGATGCTGGTCACCACACCCTTGGCGTTCAGAGCAGCCGCATAAGCAGCGGCACCGTCGCGCTCGGCGGCCATGGCACTCTTAACGATACGTCCGCCGGCAGCCTCCTGCCACTGGTCGAAAACCTCCTCGGAGGGATCAATCAGATAAGCGGGGTTCTGCGCGCCCACGTGCTTCATAGTAAAGAAGGGGCCCTCCAGGTAGATGCCCTGAATGCGAGCACCGCAGAAGTCGGGGCCACGGCCCTCATCGGCCTGGGCGATGGCGGCGCAGGCGTCCTTGATCTGCTCGACGCCATCGGTGAACGTCGTGGGCAGCCAGCTGGTGGTACCGCGACGGGCAAGTTCGGTCGAGCTGATATCGATGCCCTCGGGATCGTTATCAGTAGTTGAGTGGTTGTAGAAACCATGGATGTGAGTATCGACCATACCCGGTGCGATCCACGATCCCGTGTAGTCCTTAATCTCGCAAGAGGGCTCGTCGGCCTGCCAAGCGCCAAAGACGCCATCCTCGACCATAAGATAGCCGCCCAGTTGCGGACCTGCCGGCAAGAAGAACTTGTCAGCCTTAATTGCGTACGTGCTCATATGCACTCCTTGCTTCTAAAGCAGTTGACTGTGGTGTTGCTTATACCCAGCTCACGTAAAACAAAAAGCGCCCGCCCGCCGTTATGAGCGGACGGGCGCCCTTACAGGGGGACGCGATTAAGCGGTGAAGGGGTGAATCGTCACGCCCTTAACCACGCGGTTGACCGTGCCGGTGGGGCTCGGCGTATCGGGCGTGTTGCCCACGCGCACGGAGTTGAGCAGGCTGATGGCCTGGGCAAACATCACGAACGGCAGAGCAAGGTAGCCCTCGGGAAGCGCCTCGTAGCCCTTAAAGGTGAAGGACTCACCCTCATAGACGGTGGCACCTTCCTGTTGAACGGCGATGGTGTGCTGAGCGATCTCGTCGCCACCGATCTCGTTGAGGATGTCGATGTCGTACTGACGGGTGTAGGCGTCGTTGTTGACGAACACGAAGACGAGCGTCTTATCGTCGACGAAGGACTTAGGTCCGTGACGATAGCCCATGGAGGTGTCGTAGGAAGTAGCGACCAGACCGTGAGCGAGCTCGAGGATCTTGAGCTGGCTCTCCTGGGCAAGGCCACCGAAGGAGCCAGAACCCAAGTAGGTCACGCGGTTGAAGTCGCCAGCCAGGTAATCGGCGATCTCGGGCTCACGGGAGATGACCTCCTCGCCCATCTTGGCGATGGTCTCGACCCACTCGGCCTTCTGCTCGTCAGAGGTAGTGTCGAAAATAAGGGTGGAGAGCAGGGTCATGCAGGAATAAGAGCCAGTCATGGCGAAGCCCTTGTCGTTGGCGCGCGGAATGAGCAGCGTCAGCGCGTTGGGATCATCGGCAGACTCGACAGCGAGCTTACCCTCGGGAGCGCAGGTGATGTTGAGGAACTTGACGTTGTGGACGAGCTCCTTGGCAACGGCAACGGCGGCAAGGCTCTCGGGGCTGTTGCCAGAGCGGGCAAAGGAAACCACGAGCGTGGGATCCTCGGCGCGCAGGAAGTCGCGCGGGGCGCTCACGATGTCGGTCGTGGCGATGGGCTTAAAGTCGTAGAGATCAGTGTTGCCAGCATGACGCAGGTACGGGGCGCAGGTATCGCCAACGTAGTCGGACGTACCGGCACCGGTGAAGACAACGGACAGACGACCCTCGCCCATAGCGCGAGCCTCGGCCAAGAAGGCCTCGATGGCCTCCTTGTTCTCGCGATAGATGTTGAGCGTATCACGCCAAAGCTCGGGCTGCTGAGCAATCTCGGCCGTGGTGATCTGGGCGCCGAGCTCGGTGAGCTCCTCGACACTCTTCTCGAACATTTCTAATACCTCTCTCTAGAAGTAATCCTCTGACGTGCAATTATACACTTCAGTTGGTTATCTGGTAGTAACCAGTTAAATGCAAAGAATCATCATATGGATACGATGCGAACACTAGTCGCTACGCTGGTGGTAAACCTTGTATTTAAACTGATCGGCACGAGCAACCGAGAGTGTATACTCCACAACCTCGTTTGACTCGTTATACGTAGTCCTGACCAAATCGAGCACAGGCGAGCCCTCGACAATTCCCAAAAGGTGAGCGTCGGTGGGACGGGCTATGCTCGCATAGAACTCCTCTTCGGCCACGCGAATCTTTTGCTGAAAGTCTTGCTCAATCACATCGTAAAGCGGCTTACGCTCCAGCAGCGGTCGCTTTAGGGACAGAAATTGACGAACCGGTAGATAGCTGCGTTCGACCATCATGGGCATGTTGTCGGCAGAACGAAGTCGCTTGAGCTTAAAAATGCGATCGCCGATACGCAATCCCATATGCTCGGCCAGATTCTTATCGGCCTCCATCTCGCAAAACTCGAGAATCGTGGTCTCGGGGTCGCGACCCATCGCGCGCATCTGCTCGGTAAAGCTGTAGGACTGCATAAGATTGGTTGCCTTTGCCGAACGGTCGGTCACAAAGGTACCGCGACCGTGCTGCCGAACCACCAATCCTAAACGCTCCAGTTCCTGCAGAGCCAGGCGTACCGTAGTGCGCGAGAGACCATAGCGCTCCGATAGTTCGCGCTCGGAAGGAATCATGTCACCGGCGCGATATTCATGGTCGATCTTTTCGGTCAGAATATCGACCAGCTGATCGTACAGCGGTTGCTTACGCGCTCCGATCGCCATCCTATCCTCCCATTTTCTCAAACTCGGCTACTACCTTGGGTGTTTAGCATTATCTGTCTGCCACACCCGAATCAACAAGAAAACAAAAGCCGCGCGCTCTTTCGAGCACGCGGCTTTTAACATACACATGGCTTAAGGGGTCGGGGTGTGAGCCGCGTAGGGACACACCCCTCAAGCTAGAGCCTTACCAGATGCTCGGCCAGAGACCAAGCGGGCCAGCGCCCAGGATGCCGAGGACGAAGAGCAGCAGAATGCCCTTGGTCGGGGTCCAGCTGTGCTTAGCGAACATGTAGTAAAGCAGCAGCGTAAGCATAAGCGGGACGAGCTTCGGGACGATGGTGTTGAGGGTGTCGGCAACAGAGAAGTTGACCGGATCCTCGGTGACGGTAGCGTAGGTCACGGACTCCATGCCGTTGCCCAGATCGGCGACGCCGCACTTGACCTCGTTGCCGTCGGCATCGACGGCGGTGAGGGCGTTGCCGTCCTCATCGGTCATGGCGATGGTACCGGCCTCAGCGGTCTCGGTATCGATGCCCTCCATACCGGTGAAGTTCTCGGCCTCCTTCTCGGAGACGATCACGGTAGTAGGGGCAAGGCCACGGGTGGTGCCGTTGGGGATCTGGAGGTTGATCTGGGTGCCACCCATGGTGACGACCAGGCAACCGACGACGAAGACGCCCATGATGGAAGCGGCACGCGTGAAGGCCTGCATGTTGGCGGTCAGAGCATCAATAGCGCTGGTGCCAAGCTTGTAGGACCAGTTCATGAGCCAGAAGCGCAGAGCGAACTGGACGGCGTTGAAGATCACCAGGAAGATGATCGGCGCAGCGGCGTTGCCGTTGATGGCCATGTTGGAGGTGATGCCGGCCGTGATAGGCACGAGCGTCAGCCAGAACAGGGCGTCACCGATACCACCGAGCGGGCCCATTGCGGCGACGCGGACGGCGCGGATCGTGGGGATGTCAACCTTGTTCTGCTCGAGCGAAAGCACGATGCCCATAACAAAGGTGACGAGGAACGGGTGAGTGTTGAAGAACTCCAGGTTGTGGCTCATGGAAGCCGCGAGGTCGTTCTTGTTGGTGTGGATCTTCTCCAGACCGGGGATGATGGAGTAGAGCCAGCCGGCGGCCTGCATACGCTCGTAGTTGAACGAGGCCTGCAGGAAGCAGGAGCGCCAAGCCATCTTGTTGAGGGTCTTCTGGTCGAGCTGCGGAGCAGGAGTGAGATCCTCGTAGTGCTCCGGGATCACATACTCATTAGATGCCATCTTCGAAGTCACCTCCGTCAGAAACAGCTGCACCCTTCAGCTCGGTCTGCTGCTGGAAGTCCCAGAAGGCGATGCCGAAGCCGATGAGAGCGAGGATGAGCAGAGCAGGGGTTGCCAGCGAATCGTTGGCAACGGTGATGAGCGCGAGGCCAAAGCCCATGAGGAAGAAGCCCCACATATCGCGGTTCATCATAACCTTGAGCAGGACGGCGAAGCCGACGAAGCGCATCATGCCGCCTGCAGCGGAGAGACCGGTCTGCAGCCAAGTCGGGATGGCGGAAGCGATGGTCTGACCGATGGTAGCGCCAGCGATGAAGAACAGGGTGACGACGACAGCGAAGATCAGGCCGAGCAGAGCCATGGCGAAGTAGTTCAGACGCTCGATACCCTTGGTGTCAGCGTTGTGAGCCATGTTGTCCGCGGAGGACATGAGCGGCGACATAAGCGTGAAGACCAGGGTAACGCCGAGCTGACCAAGCAGAGCGAACGGAATGGCAAGGCCGACTGCCGCGTTGGGCTCGAGGCCCGTAGCAATAGCGAGAATGGCTGCCATGATGCCGCCGATGACGGCGTTAGGCGGCTGAGCGCCTCCGATCGGCATGTTGCCGATCGTCATGAGCTGATAAGTACCACCCACGAGAAGACCGGTGTTGAGGTCGCCAAGGATAAGACCGATGACGGCGCCGGTGACGATGGGCTGATAGAGAGACTCGAGGAAGTTGAACTGGTCGATTGCCGCGACGAACGTGACGATGAAGACCAGAGCGACCTGGATGATCGAGTATTCCATCTTGCTCCTCCTTTCAAAATGTATGTACGCACTTTGGATTTCACGTACAAAATGTCAGGTTTTCATTCCTGACAACGTGGATCATGAGGATTACGAGAAGAGCTTGCTCGTGTCCTCAACAGGCGTGCTCGGAACGCGCCTGATCTCCAACTCCACCCCCAATTCCTGCAGCTCTTTAAACGCAGCGACATCCTCGTCGTTAACTGCGACGGAGGTGGCGACTTGGCGCTTCCCTTCCGACATGTGCATGTTGCCGATGTTTACCTTCTTTATAGGCACACCGCCCTTGACGAGCGTAAGCACGTCTTCCGGTGTTTCGGCCACGATGAAGATCTTCTGGCGCGGGCTCGCCTTGCCAATGACGTCGATGGTCTTCTGCAGAGAGAAGAAACGCGTAGCGACGCCGGCGGGAGCGGCCATCTTCATGAGGTTCTGGCGCATGGTGTTGGTCGACACATCGTCGTTGGCGACGAGAATGAGGTTGGAGCCCAGGGTGGAGTTCCACTGGGTAGCGACCTGACCATGGACCAGTCGGTTATCGATGCGGGTAAGAAGAATGTTGGGTTCTGCCATGTTGATCAGCTTCCTTTCGTTATTTGCTGACGACAGTTACTTGATCTCCTGAATCGCGTAACGCGAAACATCTACGACGGCTCCGGATCGGACTTTGATCTGGACCTTCTCGCCTTCGATGCCTTTGACGGTTCCGTAGATACCGCCGGCGAAAAGAACCTCCTGACCCGGCTTGAGCTCGGTGTGCAGCTCCTTGAAGTACTTCTGCTTCTTCTTCATGTTGATTTGCGACCAGATGGTGTAAATCAAACCCATGATGACAAGCAGGCCCAAAAGAGCGACCGAGGAGCTCAGGACGTTGGCTCCGAAATCGGCCATTAGATGCCGTCCTCGTCGCCGAAGATATCCTCTTCGTCGGAGCCGGCAACGGATGCGACCGTCTGGGCGGTGACGCCCGTCTGGCCAACGGTCACGGCCTGCTCGCCAAGCTCGGCGAGCGTGGCATTGCCGCGGAGGAACAGAAGCTCAATAACCATGGGGAGGTTAGTGCCAGTCAGAACCTCGACGTTGTCGACATCCTGGGCAATCATCATCGACTGGTTGAACGGGGTGCCGCCAAGCAGGTCGGTAAAGACGAGCACGCCATCGCACTCCTCGCGCATGGCGGTAATAGCGGCGCGGAGATCCTCACCGTAGGAAGCAGCCTGGTCGCCCTCGAAAGGAACGACGGTAAAAGCGGGCTGGTCGCCGGCAACCATAGCGATAGCGCTTGCAAGGCCGGGTGCGAACTGTCCATGACCGGTAAGAATAAAGCCAACCATTCAAATTTCCCTTCCGAAGGTGTGTACGATCTGAGTCCGATGATTTTCGGAAGCCAGCGGGCGATCGCCCTTAAAGCTTCTTGGAAAGCGTTCTTTAAAGACCAGTGGTTTCTCAACTGGTAGTAACCACGTGACGTGTTGTTGCCACTATATCACCACAGAAGAGGTCGCTTTCGTTGATTCATACGGTAAAACGTTTTTGCACCGCTCACGGTGATAAATCGACCGTTTACCGCTCGTTAACACTTTTACCTGCGGTTTTGAAACCGTTTCGAAACGCTTTGGCAAAAGTTCGGGACTTTTCCTGTGCCTAAACAACGCAGGGCGGCTAAAAATAGCGTAAAGAAAAATTGCAGGTCATTGTGAAGATTTGTGAATTGGTCTTTTTGACTTAATACCAGTTAGAACCCAGTTTTGAGATTATCGGTGAACGGTAGTTTTCGACCGTTCACCGGAGAATTGCAATCGTTTGCAGCTGTTTTCCCAGATGAATTAGGGGAACCCGATGGAGCGCTTGCGCGATCACAGGAAATTTTGGCATTTGTCCTTATCCCCCACGCGCCAAACTCCGGCATCCAAAATGAGCTAAAAGCTCACGCTAATCGTTTTCAATCATTACTTACTCAGTATCCGTAATTATTTATCGTTTATCGTTAATTCTGATATGATACAAGTATCATCCCAAACGCCGATTGGAGGGGTTATGGTCCATCGAAACGCATCTATATCGAATGAAACCATCAGCCGCGAACAGACGGTAGCCAAACTGAGGAAGCTCGCTCGCATCTGCAAATGGGCCACGATCTGCATTACCACCGCGCTCGCTCTGGGGCTCCTCGCAGTCATTGCGATTGACCTTCTAATCATATTGCCTGGCCTCTCCCAAGGCCCGTGTCTCCAATCCGTAGAACTTCAAGCCGGCGAAGGGCCGTGCCTTGCTATCGTCGGTACCGATGCGCAGGCCCCACTTATGCTCGTCGCACACGATGGTCACACTGCCATAGGGAGCCTCTTGATGACATGTCTCGCGCTTACCATCGCGATAAGCGTGCGTAGGCTTTTCTTCAACATTGAAAAGGAAGGCAGGCCCTTTGACCTTGAATGTAACCAGACACTTCGTAAAGTAGGACATTTATTCCTTATCGGCGGCGTTGCCGTGAGGCTTCTTGGCGCCGTAATCACGGGAATGTTACTCTCAGGATTTGGCGGCAGCTTTACGGATGCGTTCGTCGGCCAGTTATTCGAGCCCTCCATGCTCTTTGCAGGCCTGATTATTTGCCTGATTGCCAGCATCTTCCGCTACGGGTATATCCTGCAAAAACAAGATGACGAGTTGCTCTAGGGGGAATCCATGATTATTCTGCGGCTTGACCGCATGCTCGCCGAACGCAAGATCTCATCCAAAGAGCTTGCGGAACGTGTGGGCATCTCCCAGGTTAATATGTCACGCATTAAGACGGGCAAGGTTTCTGCCATACGTTTTTCAACTCTTGACGCGATATGCCGGGCACTCGACTGCCAACCGGGCGATGTACTGGAATATATATCCGACGATGAAGCCGATAGCCTTTTTGGGCTTAAAGATGAATAGCCATAATTAAACTGCCGATCACGCTCTCAACGCAAATAGCCCGCCAGAACGACTTCCGTACTGGCGGGCTATTTGCTGTCTATCGGCTAGATGCTCGATGAGCCGTGCAACTCTTTACGCAAACAGGCCGTAGATGCTGATGTTGGCCTTGGCGTAGAGGCCATTAGCATACTCGGTCCACTTGGAGCTGGCGCTCGAAGCCTGCGAGGAATACTGCTGATAAGCAGTGTAGTAGGCGGTCATGGCCTGCTTGTAGGTGGCGCTATCGGTCGTAAAGGCATCATCGGCAAAGGCCTTGGCATAGGTGCTGTCGGCATCCTTCCAGGTGCCCTTTGAGCTATCCCACTCATCGCCGGCAAGGTTGATGATGTAGTCGGCGTAGTCCTTGCTCGCGGTCTCCTCGTTGCCGTCAGCAGGCTCGGTCGGGGCGGTCGGCATACTTGCGGAGCTGTCGCCGACCTTCTTCTTGTAGAGCTTCTGCAGCGTCGCGGACTGGCGGACGATCTGCTTGGCCTGGTCCTTGGACACGCCATACTGCGTGGCCATGGTCTTGTAGTCGGAGGTGCCGATGGAATCCTCGGCGTACTTCTTCATCTCCTTAGAAGAGACGGTAATGCCCTCGTTCTCGGCAGCGTCCAGCAGGATCTTGTTGCGCACGTAGGACAGGATGACGTCGGCAGAGGGAGCGGTGTAGTTGCCATCGCCATCCTTGACGGTATCGAGGCTGTACTGGCTCTCGATGGCCTCGCGCGCGGTGATGTCACTCTTCTTGCCGTTGTAGCTGTAGCTTGCCACGGTCGAATCGAGCTGGTCCTCGGTGAGGGTCGCCGAGCCGACACCCTTGCCGCCAAAACCACCGTTGCCGATAAAGAAGCCGACCACAGCAGCGATCACGATAGCGACCACAAAGGCGGCAATCATCGTCTTCTTGTGCTTGGATGCATGGTCGTCCGCGTCGGAGTCGTCGTCCTCGTCCTGTTCCTCGGGCATGAGGTTCTCGTCGGCGGCATCTGCGGCAATCTGAGCCTCCAGGCGAGCGTCCTCCTCCTCGGCCGTCGTACCGGCAGCAATGTGCTCGGCAGACGTACCGGCGACCAGATCGATCTTCTCGTCCTCGTCACCGTCGGGGCCTTCGCCGCGCTCGATGATCTGGATGCCGTCGATCTCGTCCTTCTCGTCCTTCTTTTGAATCAGACCCATATCAGTTACTCCTTGTTAGGAAACATAGTCCGCAATAGAATACGCCCGACAGAGCGCCGGGCGTATTGATTCTTAGGTTATACGCAAACACTTAAGTACTATTTAGGCGTTTGCAGTCTGCATGCCTTAGGCCAGGTGCGCGATAACGGCATCGGCAAAGGCCTGCGTGCCCACAGCGCCCTCAACGGAGCCGGTCTGGGCACGACGAACGTCGCCGGTAACCTGCTCACCCTCGTCGAGCGTGGTAGAAACGGCGGCGCGAATGCGATTGGCCGCGTCGTTCTCGCCCAGGTGATCGAGCATCATAGCCGCAGACAGAATCTCGGCCGTGGGGTTAGCGATATCCTGGCCCGCGATATCGGGCGCGGAGCCGTGCGTTGCCTCGAAGATGGCGCAGTCGGCACCGATGTTGGAGCCGGGGGCCATACCCAAGCCGCCCACCAGGCCGGCGCACAGGTCACTCACGATGTCGCCGTACAGGTTGGGCAGCACCAGGACATCGAAGTCGTTGGGGTTCTGGACCAGGCCCATGCAGGTGGCATCGACAATCTTGTCGTTGAACTCGATATCGGGATAGTTGGCGGCCACCTCGCGCGCAACGCGCAGGAACAGGCCATCGGTCGCCTTCATGATGTTGGCCTTATGCACGGCCGTCACCTTTTTGCGGCCGCAGCGGCGGGCATACTCAAAGGCGTACTCCACAATGCGGCGGCTCTTGGCGATGGAAATCGGCTTAATTGAAATGGCGGAATCAGCGGCGAAGGTCTTTTGACCCGAGCGCTCGACGAGCTGCGAGAGCTCCTCGACCTCGGCAGTGCCCTCATCGAACTCGATGCCGGCGTAGAGGTCCTCGGTGTTCTCGCGCACGATGACCAGGTCAACGTCGCGGAAGCGCGAGCCGTCGCCCGGCTGCGACAGGCAGGGGCGCACGCAGGCGTACAGGTCAAAATGCTTGCGCAGGGCCACGTTGACGCTGCGGAAACCCGTGCCGACCGGCGTGGTGATGGGGCCCTTGATGGCAACCTTGGTCTCGGCGACCGCATCGAGCACGTGCTGGGGCAGCGGCGTGCCAAACTCGTCCATGACGCCGGCGCCGGCCTCCTGGACGTTCCAGTTGATCTGGACACCGGTGGCCTCGACCACGCGGCGCATGGCCTGCGTAATCTCGGGACCGATACCGTCACCGGGAATCAGGACTACATCGTGCGCCATAATCTGTTACTCCTCGTCTTCGGCGGCCTCAGATTTTTTAACGCTAGCACGCTTCTTCTTTTTGGAGAGATCCAGACCAAAACGTTTAACAAGCATTTCGCAAATCTCGCTCGAACGGGCCTTGAGATAGCTGCCCTTGCCGTTCTCGGCGTCGAACTTAAGGCGCAGCGCGAGCTTCTCAGCGACCTCGGCATCGATCTCGCCCTGGCCAAACTCGTACAGGCAACCGAGCATATCGCGATACTCAAGGTCGCCGTGGTAGCACTGGATGGCCTCATCCAGGATCGGCCAAGCCTCGCGCGAACGCTCGACGCCCGTAGCTCCCCACACGCACAGCAGGTGGAAGGCGGCGTAGCGCAGCGTGGAGGAAATCTCGTCGAACAGCGCGGTCTCGGCACCCTCAAAGGCATCGCCCAGCTGCTCGGGGCAGGTGGTAGCGAGCGCCGCCAGAGCATCGAGGGCTTCCCAACGGGTCTGCGCCTCGGGGCGGTCGAGCGCCTCGATCAGCGCGGGCACGCAGGGCACGACGCGCTGCGGGTCGCGCTCGGCCAGCAGATGCAGCACGCGGGCGGCAAACTGGCGGATGCGGCGCGTGGGGCAGCCGAGCTCCTTGACCAGACGGTCGACGGCGTTCTCGTTCTCCTCTGCCAGCTGAAGCTGTGCCAGCTCCTCATCGGTGAGCTGTTCTTCCTTGTTTTCTGCCATAGTTACCTCTTCTTACTATTTCTTAGCGTGCTTGCCAGCACCCTTGCTGTCATCGGTGACCGAGATGAGCTGTCGATCGGCTGCGCCATTGTGGCGCGCACGGCGACGCTCCTCGGCGTCGCCCGCGTCGGCGGCGGCGCGATGGGCCTTGTTGACGTTAAAGACCTCGTCGTGCTTGCGCCACGGGCCAACGGACTCGCCAAAGCTCATCTTAAGGCCGGCGATAAAGCCGCCGAGCCAGCCGATCGGCGCAAACTGCACCAGCGGGAACAGCGAAAACACCCAGGTCAGTAGTACAACCGCTGCCGCACCTGCAAAATTGGCAATCCAGTAGTCGCGCTTGGTGATCACGCGCTTTTCGCAGGCCCACTGGCCGCACAAAAAGCCAATGTAGATCGCAAAGATAAAGAGCACCAACGCGAGCACCACGAACGTCCAGCTCATGGGCGCTACTCCCCGTGATGGTGGCCGCAGCAGCACTCGTGGCCGTCATCATGGCCGTGGCCGCCGCAGCACTCGTGGTCCTCGCCGTGATGGTGGCCGCAACCGCACTCATGGTCGTCGCCGTGCTCGCCGCAACCGCAGCCGTCCTCGTGAGCACCGTGCTCTTCGGGACGATACTGCGACCAGTCCAGACCGGCGGCGATGGCGTCAGCCTCCTCCTTGTACAGGACCGTGATGGCCTGGGTGCCCAGCTTGGCGCCACCGATGGCGTCGAGCATGTCGTAGAGCGTAAAGGCGACGTCGGCGCCGGGCAGCGCGAGCTCGCGGTCATCGGCGTAGGCGAGCGCCAGGCGCAGGTCCTTAATGAAGTGCTCGACCATAAAGCCGGGCTTGTAGTCGCCGTCGAGCGCCTTGGGAGCCAGGCTCTCCATGGCGCCGGACTTGCCGGTACCGCCCAGGATCATCTGGCGGGTCTTCTCCAGGTCAAGGCCGCTCAGCTCGGCAAATGCCATGGCGTCTGCCATGCCGACCATGCAGGCGCCCAGCGACACCTGGTTGGCGAGCTTGGCAGCCTGGCCCTTGCCGGCGCCGTCGAAGCAGCAGATGTTGGCCGCAAAGGTGGCAAGGATGTCGCGGACCGGCGCGATGTCATTCTCGGTAGCGCCCACGATAGCCGTGAGCGTACCGGCGATAGCGCCCGACTCGCCGCCGGTGACGGGGCAGTCAAACGCCATGCGACCAGAAACCTGGGCGGCCTCGGCAATGTCACGGGCGAGCTCGGGCGAGCTCGTGGTGAGGTCGATCAAGACCGCGCCCGGCTTGGTGCACGCGAGTAGGCCGTCGCCCGCCAGGTAGAGTTCCTCGACCTCGGAGGGATAGCCCACCATGGTAAAGACGACATCGGCGTTAGCCACGGCATCGGCCGGCGTATCAGCCCAGGCAGCACCGCGCTCGATGAGCGCCGCGGCCTTGGACTTGGTGCGGTTGTTAACCGTGACGGGGTAGCCGGCGTCCAGAATGTGACCGGCGATGGGGGCACCCATGATTCCGGTGCCGATAAATGCGACAGAGAGCTTGTTTGCCATGAAACCTTTCCTTTTGGGTTGGGTGTTGTTACCAGGTTGAATACTCGGTGCCAGCGTTTGGGCAGTGAGTTGGGATCGATTACGGCCGCAGCACTTGCCTACTGGCCGCGCACACGGCGCGCGATGCGGTCGGAAAGCGAGGCTTTCTCGGCGCGGTTCTTACCCCAAAACGCGCAGGCCACCATGCCGGGGCCCACGTGCGAACCGATGGTGGGGCCCACGGAGCTGCGAATGATCGTGACGTCGGCGCAGCCCTCTTCCTTGCGGATGGCGGCCTCGAGCCAGTCGCCGTCCTTCTCGGCATCGGCCGTCATGATGGCGATGGGCATGGTGCGATCGGGCACGTAGTTCTCGCGGAACGACTTGAGGATGGACTTGAGCGCCTTCTTGCGGCCGCGGTTGACGCCGATCAGCGACAGCGAGCCGGCCAGGTCGTAGGAGAGCTCGGGCTTGACATCGAGCTTTGCCGTGAGCTGTGCCGCCGCGGGCGGAATGCGGCCGCCGGCAGCCAGTGCGTCGAAGCTCTCGAGCGTAAAGTAGCCGTGGACGTAGGTCTTTGCCTCGTTTGCCCAATCGACCAGCTGCTTGGCGGTCAGTCCCGCCGAACGCTGGCGCACGGCCTCGAGCGCCAAAAGCGCGCCGGTCGCGCAGGGCAGAGCGTTGTCGACCACGTAGAGCTCAAAGTTGGGATACTCGGCGCGCACGGCATCTGCCGCCTGGCACGCGGAGTTGTAGCTCGACGACAGCGCCGAGGTAAAGCACAGGTAGACCGTGGGCGTGCCCTCTTTGGCGCACTCGGTAAAGAACTCGATATAGCGACCGAGCGACACAGCCGAGGTGGACACGCGGGCACCGGCGCGCATGCGGTCGTAGAACTCCTTAGGGCTCATGCTCGACCAGATATCGTCCGTGCGCTCCTCGCCATCGATGATAAAGGGGAAGCCCAAGATATCGACATCGAGGTTCGCGGCGACCTCGGGGCTAAAGTCGCAGCAGGTATCGACGACGATGCGGCAGCGGTCAGAATGGCCAGTAGATGCAGCCTTGTCCATCAAAGCGACTCCTTACGTAAAAAGGCGGCCACCCGCATGGGATGGCCGCCAGCCGTTAACTCATGCAAGTTAACGTATTTTACTCGTCAAGTGTTTCGATACGGGGCTTGATGATGCCATATCCACCATTCTTACGGTGATACACCACATTGATGAGGCCAGTCGTCGCGTTCTCGAACACGTAGAAGTCGTGACCGAGCAGATCGGTCTGCACCAGCGCCTGCTCCTCAGTCATCGGGGTGACATCGATGACCTTCTCGCGGACGAGCAGGTCGTCCTCCTCCTCGGGCAGCAGCAGGTCGGCCAGATCCTCGACGCGCTCGACCGGTGCGACATCCGCTGCGCTGGCACCGCCCTGGCGGTTGTCCACGACCTTGGTCTTGAACTTGCGCAGCTGGCGGGTGACCTTATCGGCGGAGAGGTCGATGGCGGCGTACATATCCGCACCGTGCTCGGCAACGCGAATCACCGAACCGCGGACACGAACCGTAACCTCGACGATTGCCGGGTTGGGGTTCGAGGGGTTCTTCTCATAGCGAAGTACAACGTCGACCGTCATGGGCTCGATATCGAAAACCTTGAGCGCCTCGCCGATCTTCTCATCCACATGCGCACGCAGAGCATCGGTTACCGTCGTCTTGCGTCCAGAAACCTTGATATCCATACGTGGCTCCAATCTGCCTCGGGGACTTACTGTACTGGCTATGTACCCATTGCCGTGCATTTAATCACGCGGATTCCCAAAGACCCGAATAACGATTGCTTGATACCGCATACCGAAGTCTCGCACTTTTCTGTGGCAAAGTGCGCTATAGGAGGGCGACGGCGACTTTGGTTTTGCACCTAAAAAATGTCTTTGACCTGCTGGTTTTACGGAAACGAAAAAGCCGGGCTCCCCTGTTGGGAAAGCCCGGCAATGCGTGTTGAAACCGTGAAGAGGTGTCCTTTCCAACGTATAGGAGACACCACCCCTAGCAATAACTAGCTATTGAGTTTGTTAATGTCGTCGTCAGTGATGGTGCCTTCCTGGCTGGACGATTTGTCCTCGGAGGATGCGGTCGCATTGTTGGAATCGGAAGACTCGACGCCGGAGGACGTGGTCTCACTGGACTCAGAGTCGCCCGGCTGCACGTTAGCGCCCGAAACCGTCTTAGTGGTGAGGTCGTAGGGCATCGTACCATACCAGACAGAGTGGACCGCCTCGAGCGTGCCGTCGGCCGTAATACCGTCGAGGGCATCGCTCACGGCACGACACAGTTCGTCATTGGACGAGAGGCCCGCAACACCAAGCGTCGAGGGCGCCTCGAGCGCACCGACATAGGAAATCTCGCTCATCAGGCGTGCAAGGTAGCCGCCGGCCGTGGAGTCGCAGATCACATAGTCGACCTCGCCGGACTCGAGCGCCTCAAAGCACTCGTTGATGTTGGAGTAGGTCTTTTGGTTGGCGGTAATGCTCTGCTTGGCAAGCGCCTCCTGCGAGGCCGAGGACATCTGGACACCCAGGGTAGACGTGTTAAGGGTATCGGTGGAAACGCTTAGCGACCCACCATCGCTGGTTTTACCGAACACGGAAGCGGCATCGTACAGGCAGGTGCCGAGCGAGCTAACGTCCCCGTCTGTGGAGTTGATCCCGCCGATAAAGATATCAGCCTTTTTGTCGCCGAGCGCGGAACCCGCCGAGGACGCATCGACAAAGGCGACCTTAAGGCCCATGCGGCTTGCGAGGGCGCGGGCAGCGTCGACTGCATACCCCGTAAGCTCGCCGTCAGCGCCCTGCATCGCCTGCGGCGCATCGGAAGTATCGAGGGCGACCGTCAGGGTTCCGGGAGTGACCAGGGCATCGTCCGACACCGCCGGCGTGACCGTCTCGTACTCGATCTGGTCGATCGTGGGAGTCGTGAACGTAGACAGCGGGTTGAACGCGCATCCGCTCAGGCCCAAAACGGCGATGACCGCTGCGGTCCCAGCACCTAACCGAGCCGCGTGCATCAAGCTGCCCCTCACCATGTCCACTACCCTGCCTTCTGTGTCGTATACGATCCGTGCGTTGCGCGGAATATCAGGTTGTTCCCACCAGCTGACCTGGTATTTGACCCCACACTTGCGCACCGGGGTGTTTGCTCGGGAGGCCGCAGCCACCTTCACGACTGACCCGCTCGCCCGCGAGGCGGTATTGCCCCAAAGAAAGTAGAACGGACGGTGCGGCTTACATCTAGGACGCGCCATGATCGCGCCGCGCGCACGCGGTCGCTTACGTGGATCCCTTTGACCGCGTCTGTCTTGGACTAGGACGGGCATTTCGTCCGTCCGCAACCACAGCCTGGTAGGAACGTAGCGCATTATAGCTAAGTTCAAGCTAAAGTTTAAGGTTAAGGGCGTCATTCGCATCGTGCGCACAGATTTTGCAGGTCGAAGCGGGCCGTTCGTGGCCCCGTGAAGCCCAGAGCTCCCCTGCGGGGAGCTCCGGGGCACCCGTCTCAGGGTGCCGTGTGCAAAAAACGGCAAATATGAGTACTGTTACCAATTTAGTAGCAGCGTATTACCGCCTCACGAGCCCTTTTTGAGTTCCGCACAGCCTGCTTGGCGCCAAGATATTCCACATTCGTTTATTATCTCTTCGCTGAATCCAGATTATCGGCCCAAGTTTCTTTGTTTTTGCTGTCACTAATCTAGTAACAATACTCATATTTGCCGTTTTTTGCACAGAGCATATAAACAGACCCCCTATAAAGCCATAGTTTTACGCTGGTTTGAGCCCAAAGCACGCTCGGAGCGTATTCAGCAGAGCATCTTGCCTCTTTCGACGAGCCTCTACGCGATTCTGATATCGCTTACCCATACGCTGGTGGATGCGCCATGCGAGTGCTTCCATCGCTTCCATGTCACAGAGCATTTCGTTGTTGACCGTCGCGACCTCGATTCCCATAGTAATCAAGCCCGTGTTGCGCTTTTCATCATGGATACGTCCCCTCCGGGAGGAATGACCCAGCTCACCGTTGTATTCCAGGTCAAACCGGGCTGCTTCCTGATACGCATCGCAAACTGCATGCGGCATCCCCGAGATTGCCTGCGCGCGGTCATCGAACTCAATCTTGTAGTCGGTCTTAAAGGGACCGCAGGCAAATCCGCCATAGGAAAACGGAAGCGAAAACAGAGCGAGCATGATGCACTCCATGGGCGAGCGCAAGTTTTCTGACAAGTAGGGACACAGACGCTGCAGCTGCTTGGCCGCGTTCCCCTTGCATACCGCGAGGTAATCTGCCAGACGATCGGGCATCAGCACCGGCTCAACCTCAAAGTAGCCCACATCTGCTGGCTGGTCCTTGTCCTTTGCAAGTTTATTCGTAACAGGCGAGGTGTAGGGAGGCAGATACTTCCCGCGGTCACTCAGCGAAATCTTAGAGCACAGCTCCTGAGCCAGGGCAAATGCCTGGATGCAGCCGACCTCGCGCGCAACGGCAACACAAAGGGCCTCGGGAGATAGACTGTACACCCCCGGTTCTACCTCTAGAATCGAGCCGGCGGGCAACCCGGAGCATACGGACCAGCCCACGCCAGGCATGCGGCGGCGCTGCGCCGCAGATCCCACCAGCAAGCAAAGATCTTCTTGCACCTCGCCGCTTGCGGCCCCAATCCGCACCAAGTCGGGAAGATAGATGTCCTCAGTCGAGGGCGACGACGTGCACAGCACACGGCGCTCTTCATCGGGATCGAGGTCCCTCCAGCTGATGTAACCCATTTGTCGGCGCTCGGCGCGCATCATGCGTAGCGCCGAGGCACCCGTCAAAATTACGGAAGCAGCCAGCTGCTCGCTTGCAGGCTTGCCACGCTGCCCGATCTTTATTGCCATCTGAACCACCCCTACCAAACGCGTGCGATAGCGAGGCCATCAACGGCCGCAGCGCCGGCGCGCTTGAGTTCCGCCGAAGCCGCGGCCATCGTCGCACCCGTAGTGATAACGTCGTCGATAAGCAGCAGGCGCTTGCCCTGCACGTCCTCAACGGTCTCATACATGCCTCGGGCGCGTTCACGGCGTTCTTCACGACCGAGTTCACGCTGGTCGCCATGCCCGTACTTGACGAGAGCATCGAGCAGGGGAACACCCGACAGCTCGCAAAATGGACGCGCAATAGCCTCCATATGATCAAAACCACGCCGCCGAAACGCTGCCGCCGTCGCAGGCACAAACACCACCACATCCGCACCGGACAGCACACCTCCATAGCGATCGGGCGCTACGACCTGGGCATGCAGGGCGGTGTCGTAGAGCAGCTCCGCCAGATACGGAGCCAGACGTCGCTCGCCCGCATCCTTGTACGCTTTAATGATGCGCGGCAGCGGATGCGCATAGACGGCGCACGCCAGGCAGCGGTCGAGCGCCTCCGCCATTGCCGAGGACGTGCCCTCGACCGAACACTCAGTGCACAGCAAATCCCCAAACGGGGCGCCGCATCGGGTACAGCTATGACGTGGGTCGATGAGCGTGAGCGCGGCCAGGCAGTCTTGGCAAATAAGCGCACCGGCGCGCTCGCAGCCGGCACATCGTGTTGGCGACAATGCCTCGAGCGCCTCGCGTGCCACCCGCTCGGCAAACGGTAGCAATTCGTCCGCAAACGGTAGGGCACCGGCACCCTGCAGACAGCTCAATATGTTCAGATGGCTCTTCAAGACACAACCCTCCCTACGCTCGGTCGCAGGGAGGGTTGTTGATTCAGCGCTATGATACCCCAATGCGCTCGGGGCAAGGCGAGCTAAATCCGCTCGCGGGCGTTATTCGCCGGCGGGCGGTTGTGGTGCGGACGAAGACGGGGTCGAGCCCTCGCCACCATCCTGGCGCGGCTTGCGGGAACGGCGACGGCGACGGCGCTTTTGACCCTGGTCGGCCGAGCCCTCGCCACCGCGCGGCTCGCGCTCGTCACGAGCGGCGCCATGCGAAGCCTTGGCAGCCGCTCCCCCGCCATCCCCGGGACGACGGCGCGTGACCTTGACCTCGCCATCCGAGACCTGATCGGCCACGGAGGGCACTGAGGGCTTCTGTTGCGCGCCCGAGGAATGACGACGGCGCGGACGCGGCGCGCGTTCCTCCTCGCCACGTGACTTGCCGCCCTTGTCGGCAGGCGCATCGGAGGCCGAGGGGCCCTTGGAAGCGGCACCAGCCTCGCGAGCAGCTGCGGCGCGGAAGGCGTCCTCGCGCTCCTCGCTCGACAGATGACGGCGGCGGCGACGTGTGGGGTTCATGCCACCGCCGCGATTCTGCTGCTGGGGCTGCTGAGCCTCGCGCTCGCGGGAAGCGTTCTTGCCTGCGGGAGCGGCCTCGCCGGCATCGCCCGAACCCGACCGCTTGCGACGACGACGGCCACCGGCGGCCTCCTCGGCCTCGGGTGCCTCGACCTTACCACGGCCCTTTCCGCGGCCACGGCCCTCGCCCTGGCTCTGAGCAGCGCGAGCATCGGAATCGGCATCGCGACGACGGCGCTTGGGCATCGACGTGCCGGCAAGACGGTCGGCGCTCGACAGGCCATCGCCCACGTCGACGCCGTTCTCGCGATCGAGCTCCATGAGCGCCAGGCGCATCTCGGGCGACTCAATGCGCTCGAGCACGTCGCGCGTCACGCAGTCGGGGCGGCAGTTGCAGCCCTGCTCGGCAGCCTTCTTTTTGCAGCCCTCCGAGCACGTCATATCGGCCAGGTTGACCTTAAAGACTTTGCCGTTCTCTAGGCGCAGCACCAGCTGCTCGCGCGGCGTGTCATATTCCTGGATACGCGCCTTGCCGAGCGGCGTATCGATGAGCGTCTTCTTTTTGGGCGCACGGCTCTTAAAGTCCTTGTACGCCTCGAACTCATAACGCAGGCAGCACATCAGGCGACCGCAAACGCCGCTGATCTTGGACGAGTTGAGCGGTAGATCCTGCTCTTTTGCCATGCGGATCGAGACGGGCTCAAACTGTCCGCCAAAGCGCGTGCAACAGAGCTCCTGGCCGCACTGGGCATAGCCGCCCACCAGGCGGGTCTCGTCGCGCACGCCGATCTGGCGCATGTCGACGCGAATGTGCAGCGTCGAGGACAGATCCTTGACGAGCTGGCGAAAATCGACGCGCTCCTCGGCCGCAAAGTAGAACACGGCCTTCTCGCCGCCAAACAGGTACTCGACGCCCACCGGCTTCATCTCGAGGTCGAGCTCCTTGACCAGGCGGCGGAAGTCGACCATGGCCTCGTCGCCTTGGATGGCCAGATCGTCGGCAAGCTGCAGGTCGATGTCGCTCGCCACGCGCAGCACGGGCTTAAGCGGCTGACCGATCTCGTCTTGCGGCACCTCAAAGGGATCGGCCGTGACCAGGCCGATCTCGGTTCCGCGCTCGGTGGAGCAAATGGCATAATCGGCCTCGAGGATATCCAGATCCTGCGGGTCGAACCACAGGTCGCGCGAGGCGTAGGTAAACTTAACGGGTACGACTAACGGCATTTCAGTGCCTTCCTGATATCGAACAGCATGACCTCGATGGCCAGCTGGGGAGTAACGTTTCTGGCGATGTTGCGCTCGGCGGCGGCGACCGCCTCGAGCGCCTGGGTGGCACCCGCAACAGTGGTCGCGGCGGCAAGCCGGCCGATCGTGTCGCGCACATCCTCGTTCACGACGTCGGCCGCCTCATCCTGAAGCGTCAGCAGCACGTCGCGCATGAGCGTCCGCGCGCTCGCCAGCGCTTCCATGATACCCGAACGCTCGCGCGCGTTGAGTTCGCGCTTGTTGCGGTCCTCAAGCTGCTTCAATGCTCCACGCGACAAGTAGTCGGCGTTTTGCTCGAGCACCTTTTCCTGCGTGGACTTGACCTCGGCGAGCGGCGCCTTAACGGCGACGATGAGTGACTTGGCGCGGCTGAGCACGTCGGCTTCGTCGGCGGCGATAAGCGAATCGATGGCGCGAACCATCTGACGGCGGGCGTCCTGGCGCTCGGCGCTCTTGAGGAACTCGATGCCACGCGTGGGGCTTCCCGCTACGGCGACGGCCATGCGGCAACGCGCAGGGTCCTGACCGGTGGCGCGGCTCACGGCCTGCGCGGCAACGGCAGGCGATACCAGCCGAAACGGCACGCACTGGCAGCGGCTCACGATGGTGGGCAACATCACGTCTGCCGAGGTGCCCAGCAAGATGAACATAACGCCCTCGGGCGGCTCCTCGAGCGTCTTGAGCAGCGCGTTGGCGGTGTTGGCGCGCAGCTGCTCGGCACGGTCAATGATGTAGACCTTAGCCTTGGCACGGATGGGCGCCAGCGGCACGTCGTCGAGCAGCTCGCGGGTCTGAGCAATGAGGTAGCCCGTGGCGCTCTCGGGCGTGTAATAGTGCACGTCGGGATGCGTATGGCGGGCGACGCGCACGCAGCTATCGCATGAGCCGCAGCCATCCTGCTCGCACAGGAAGGCCTGGGCGAGTGCCCACGCGGCGTCGAGCTTGCCCGCGCCGGGCGCGCCCAAAAACAGGTAGGCGTGCGATGCGCGACCGCTGGCGACGGCATTGGTCAAAAAGTCGCGCACGCGCTCTTGGGTGTCGAGCTTGGCCAGTAGGCTTGCCTGAGCGGGGGCCATATTACTCGGCCTCCTTGGCAAGCGCGGCGGCGACGGCGTCTTGCGGAATGTCGAGACCGTATGCGCGAACCTGCTCGACCGTCTGCGCGAAGACTTCCTCGATGGTCGCGGTGGCGTCGATAAGCTTTACGCGGTTTGGCTCCTCGGCAGCAATTGCGCAAAAGCCCTGGTAGACACGCTCTTGGAATGCCATGCCCTTTGCCTCCATGCGATCTGCCGCACCACGGGCTGCCATGCGCAGCGCCGCCTGCTCGGGCGTGATGTGGTAGACGAGTGTGAGCGCCGGGTGCGTACCCGCGACGGCCAGGTTGTTGGCATCTCGCACCATCTGGCGATCAAGGCCGTCGGCAAATGCCTGATAGCAGGTTGTGGAATCGTAGAAGCGGTCGCACAGGACCACCTTGCCGGCAGCAAGGGCGGGCGCGATGACCTCGTGCACCAACTGAGCACGTGCCGCCTCGTAGAGCAACAACTCGCAGGTGTCGCCCATCGCTGTATTGGCGGGGTCGAGCAGCAGAGCACGGATCTTTTCGCTGATGGCGGTACCGCCCGGCTCGCGCAGGCTCACAACCTGGTGGCCAGCGAGTTCGAGCGCGCGGGCAAGCAGGCGCGCCTGCGTGGACTTGCCGGCACCATCGACGCCCTCGAGCGTGATAAAGCTATGTTGAGCGGGCTCAAAAGCCATGGGCGCAGCCCCTTCCTACAAGGCGCGTAAATGCAGATATATCAACCAAGCCATGATACCCCAGTGCTCGGTGCGTCCCCAATAGCTAAAGGTGCCTTTCCAAAGTTGCGGTGAAATAGGGACTGATTGAAGCTCTGAGACCGCCAAACAGTCCCTATTTCACCGCAACTTATGATGGGGAATTTTGGATGCTGGGTATAATCGTCCTATTGCATTGAAATGTGGCGAAAGGAGTGGCAATGTCTCGGTATTGTGCCTCGTGCGGCAAGCTTCTTGCAGATGATGCCAAGTTCTGCACCTCGTGCGGTGCACCCGTTGAGCAAACAACCGCGAGCGATAGCCAGCCCGCTTTTGAGCAGACCGGTTCCCTCGATACGCCGCAAGCCAAGGCGGACGACCCCCTCGCCTATCGCCCCGACCCCGCCGCAGGCCCCGCGGCCGTCGAGACCACGCAGCGCATACCCGTCGCGAGCGGCTCGCCCCAACAGCAGCCGGCCCCCGCATACATGCCCGCTTCACCACAGACCCCCGCTCCCAAAAAGAGCGGCACCGGGCCGCTTATCGCCGTTATCGTTGTGCTGGTGGTGATCATCATCGCCCTGGTCGTTTTCTTTGTGATCAAGCCTTTCGACAACGCCGCCACGCAGACGACTGCCGAGATAGCCAAGCTGCACCATGACGTCGACGACGATGACCTAAAGCCTCTCGGCGATCCCAACAGCCTGTACGACGATGATGACGATGACGACGACGAGGATAGCGGCGAAGCAACGCTCTCCGAGCAGAATCTCTACCGCCGACTGAGCGAATACTACGACTTGCTCGAAGACCTCGACAACTACGTCCGTGGCTGCGCGCAGAACTTCAACGGCAGCTATCTGGAAGAGGATCGAACCACCCGTCAAAATCTCGCCGACGTCGCCGAGCGCACGGAGGACACCATCGAGCAGTATTACGACATCGTCGAGGACCTAGATGTCCCGACGAGCTCCAAGAACTACAGCTCCTGGAAGGACATCATCGCCCTGTACGACGACCTGGATCACCGCATTGACGCAATCTGTGATGCCTGGGAGATCAGCCTGAAATACGCCAAGCCTGCGGACCACAAGAATGAGATCGTGGCGCCGCTGTCGCGCGACAACGTGGCGGGCACCAATGACAATAAGTACCGCCTAGACTTTGAGGAGCGCTATCCCGGCGCCAAACCCGTCGAAGTGAACTAGCGCTTTGTCGTTCCCGAGCCGGCAGTCAGGGACGTTCCTAAACTGCCGGCAGAAAAGGAACGTCCCTGACTGTCGGATAAAAAAACGAGCGAGGATTTTGAGGTCCTCGCTCGTTTTTGTTTTAGGTGATGTTTCGACCGTGCGGCTACTTGTCGGCAGCGGTCTTTTTGGTAGTCGACTTCTTGGCCGTCGTCTTTTTGGCGGTCGTCTTCTTGGCAGCAGTCTTCTTTGCCGCCGTCGTCTTCTTGGCCGTGCTCGCCTTGGTCGTGGTCTTGCGACCGCGGGCGGGCTTCTTCTCCTTGGTCGGGCAGTCCATGTTCACGCAGATGCGCCACGGGCCGCGCGCCGTGTTGACCACCACGATGGGGGCGCCGCACTCGGGGCAAGTCTCACCCGTCGCTTCGAGCTTACCGCGCGCCGGCAGAGGATAGCTCACGCCGCAGTCATCGTAGTTGGTGCAGCGGATAAAGCGCTTGCCGCTCTTCTCGCTCTTGTGCGCGATCAGGTCGCCATGACGTCCGGCCTCGGCGCACACCTTGCACTCGCCCACCTTAAGGTCAGGCTCGTAGTTGGTGGGGCACGTGGGGTTCACGCAAATCTCGAAAGCCTTTTGGCGGAACGGCTGGCACTTAATGCGCGGCGCGCCGCACTCGGGGCACACGGCCGCCTCGCCCTCGAGCGGGCTTACCTTGACGCCGCTCGGCACCGGATAGGTCACATCGCAGTCGGGCCATCCCATGCAGCCAATGAAGCTGCCACGGGTCTTGGCGCTCGTCTTCATAACCAGGTCCTTGCCGCACTTGGGGCAAGCGCCCACGCGCGCATCGGCCGTGACGGCGTCGCTGATGGCGTCGCCCAGCTCCTGCGTGTGCTTGAGCAGCTCGTCGAGCACGCCGGCCAGCAGCGCGCGCGAGTGCGTCACGACATGCTCTTCGGTGTCCTCGCCGCGCTCCACACGGGTCATGTCGCCATCGAGCTCGCTGGTCATATCGGGGCTCGTGATGCGCGGGGCAAACTGCGACAGTGCATCGATGATGGCGATGCCCAGCTGACTCGGCTCCACGGGATCGTTTTTGAGATAGCGCACGGCATACAGGCGCTCGATGATGCTCGCGCGCGTGGACTTGGTGCCCAGGCCGCGCTTTTCCATCTCCTGCACGAGCTTGCCCTGGCTGTAGCGCGCGGGCGGCTCGGTCTGCTTTGCCTCGAGCTTAATGTCGAACACGTCGACCGTGTCGCCCTGCTCCAGCGGCGGCATCTGCTCGTCGCGCTTGAGTCCGTACGGGTATGCCTCGCGGAAACCCGGGGTCACGAGCACGTCGCCCGAGGCCACGAACGGCTCACCGTTCACGTCGAGCTCGAGCTTGGTGTTCTCGATGGTCGCAGGACCCATAAGCGTCGCCAAGAAGCGGCGGGCGATCAGGTCGTAGAGCTTGCGTTGGCCGCCGTCGAGCGTGGACGGATCGCCCTCGCCCGTGGGGTAGATAGGCGGGTGGTCGGTGGTCTCGACCTTGCCGCGCGTGGGCTTCATGGGACCGGCGAGTACCTTTTTGCACACGGGCGCCAGCGCCGGGTTGATCTTTGCCAGGTCGCTCACCACAGCGCCCAGATCGAGCGTCGCGGGGTACACGGTGTTGTCGACACGCGGGTAGCTGATGAGGCCCGCCATGTAGAGGGACTCGGCGATGCGCATCGTACGCGCAGGCGAGATACCCTCGGCCGCGGCGGCAGCCTGCAGCGAGGTGGTCGCAAACGGCGTGGGCGGCTGCTGCTTGCGCGAGCGCTTGGTCACCGCGGCGACGGTTGCCGTCGAAACGCCGTTAACATGGCCGTACGCCGTCTCAGCAGCATCTTTATCGGTAAAGCGCGCCGTCTTGTGAGCGATCTTAAAGCGGTCGTCCTCGGCAGCACCCTGCGCGGCGCCCATGCCGCGAATCTGCCAATAGTCCTCGGGCACAAACGCCATGCGCTCGCGCTCGCGCTCGACCACCAGGGCAAGCGTCGGCGTCTGCACGCGGCCGGCGGAACGCACGTTGCCAAAGCCGCCAAACTTGGCGAGCGTCAGGTAGCGTGTGAGCACCGCACCCCAAATGAGGTCGATGTGCTGACGGCTCTCGCCGGCGTCGGCTAGGTTCTGGTCGAGCGAGACGAGGTTATCGAAGGCCTGCGTGATCTCGGCCTTGGTAAACGAAGAGTACTGGGCGCGGGCGACCGGCAGATCGGGCGCAACCTCGCGCACCTTGTTGAGGGCGTCCGAACCGATCAGCTCGCCCTCGCGATCGAAGTCCGTGGCGATGATGACGCTGTCGGACTTCTTGGCAAGGTTCTTGAGCGAGCGAATGAGTTCTTTCTCGGCCGGCAACTTAATGACGGGGGCCCAGGTGAGATACGGCAGGCTCTCGAGCTTCCAGCCCTTGATGGAAATGCCATCGGCAAGAAACGGCTTACGCTTGGTGTCGTAAGGCGGACGAGCCAGGCCATCGGGCATGTCGGCCGGCAGTATCTCGCCGTCCTCGGTGACCGAATACCAGCCCAGCTTTTTATCGAACAGCACGCTGTCGCAAAAATCGGGCGCAAGGATGTGACCGGCAAGGCCGATCGTCACGCACTCCTCGCCCTTCCACTCAAAACGGTAGATGGCGGTGTTGTACACCTTGTCCTTTTTGGGCTTGCCCGTGGACAGACGCTCGGCAATCTGACGCGCGGCGTCGTTTTTCTCTGCGATGATGAGCTTCAAAAGAGGCTCCTATCTCAAATCTCTGCGGCTACGCCCGCCCGTATGGCGGCCGACTTACGCCCTTGCTTGCTCAATCTGCCCGATGAGCCAATCGCACCAGGCATCCATGCCCTCGCCCTTGCGCGCGCTCACGGCAAACCGCGGCGCCTGCGGATTGAGGTCATCGAGTGTCTTAGTATACCTATCCATGTCAAAATCGAAAGCCGGAGCCACGTCGACCTTGTTGAGCAGCTGCGCGCCGGCGTGTTGGAAGATGCCCGGGTACTTGATGGGCTTGTCGTCGCCCTCGGGCACCGAAAGAATCATGATGGACAGGTTCTCGCCCAGGTCAAAGTCGACCGGACAGACCAGATTACCCACGTTTTCGATAAAGATGACGTCGATGTTTTGAAGACCCACAGCCTGGTCGAAGGCGTCGACGGCCTCCATGATCATATTGCCCTCGAGGTGGCACAGGCCGCCCGTGTTGATCTGGATGGCGGGCATACCGGCTTCCTTCATAGTGATGGCGTCGACGTCCGAGGCGATATCGCCCTCGATGACGGCGCAACGCAGGCCCGCCTTGTCGCGCAGGCGCTCGTTGGTGCCCAAAATCGTGGTGGTCTTGCCCGAACCGGGGCTCGACAGCACATTGATCACATAGGTGTTTGCCTCTTTAAATCGCTGGCGCAGCTGATCTGCCAGGCGCTCATTGCGCGACAGAATCGGCGATGCGATATCAATCGTCTTCTCGGCCATACTTAGCGCTCCTTACTTTGGCCCCTTTATACCCCATCACCAGATGGCTAGCGGGCTAATCTTCGGGGGTTTCGATTTCGATACTTGCGATGTCGAGCTCGCGACCGTGCAGCAGGCGCACATTGGCGCCGCCACATTGGGGGCAGCGGCAATGGAAACGGTCGTGCTCAAAGACCTCACCACAGTCCAGACACTCGCTTTGTGGATGGACCTCCTCCACGGCAAGCTCGCAGCCGCGCGTGAGCGGGTCCTCGTCGCGAAATGTCTCCCACGCAAAGTCGAGCGCCTCGCGCACGACCTCGGTCATATCCCCGATACGCAGCGTTACCAAAACGGCGCGCGAGGCCCCCGCCCCACGCGCCGCGCGAATCACTGTATCGAGTATGCCGTTGACAATGCCAACCTCGTGCATACCGATTTACTCCTCGCTGTCCTCTTCGTCGTCCGAAAACAGGTCCAGACGGCTCACAAACAAGCCCTCCTTGCCCTCGCGCGCGGTAATGGCCACGCGAGCGATGGCGAGCGAAATCTCGTAGAGCGAGAGCAGGGCGCCATACATGAGGCCCAGCGTAACGGGCGAGCCGTCGGGCGTAATCACAGCCGAGCCCGCAAGCAGGCCAACGTATACGTAACGCCAGGCACTGCGGAAGGCCGCATAGGACACAATATGGAAGACGGACAAGTAGAAGATGATGAGCGGCAGCTCAAACGCCACACCAAAGCCGATCATAAAGAGCAGCTCCATGTTGATGTAGTCCTCCAAATTGGGCAGCGCCGTGGCGACGGCCGAGGTCTCGCCGATGAGCCACTCAAAGCCCGCAGGAATGATGATGAAGTAGCAGAAGATGGCGCCCAGGAAGAACAGCACCGTCGAGGCGAGCACCGTGGGCACGACCCACTTGCGCTCGTTGGGGCGAAGCGCCGGCAGGAAAAACGCCAGAATCTGCCAGATGATCATGGGCGTGCACATGACCACGGCCATCTTGATGGCCAGTGAGAAGCGCAGGCCAAAGCCGCCGAGCGTGGTGGTGATGTAGAACTTACCGTCCGGCACAAAGGAGCGGATGGGATCTTTCAGGATGTCGAGCACCACAGGCGTGGCGAAATACAGCACGATAGCGGCTGCAAAGACTGACACGACCACGATGGTCAGGCGGCGACGGAGCTCTCCCAGGTGATCGAAGAGCGGCATACGCGCAGGTCCGATAGGCATTACTCATCGCCTCCCTTCGAAGCAGCGGCGTCATCCTCGGCCTCGAGCTCGCGAGCGAGCTGGTCGACGACGGCTTTGCGCTTGCGGGGACGACGAGCGTAGAGGTCGGCCGTCGTGGGCTCTGCCGGCTCGGGCTCGGGCTCCGGCTCTGCAGCAGGTTCGGGCTCGACGACAGGCTCGGCGGCAGCGGCAGGCTCGGTGCTCTCGGCCTCGGACTCCTCAGCAGCACCCTCGCCCTCGGCGGCAGCCTCGCTCGCGGCCTTCTCGGCAGCAAGGCGGGCACGGCGCTCGGCAAAGGTCTCCTTCTTGGCGGGCGCTGCCGTCTCGGCGGCATCCTCGTCCGCATCGGAATCGTCATCGACGGCAGTCTTCTTGGGCTTGACCGGCGCCGAAGCGGCCTCACTTACCGGATCAATAATCTCGGACTGAACAACGGCCGTCATCTTTTCCTGCGTCTCGCGGAACTGACGGATGGCACGGCCGATCGTACGGCCCATCTGTGGGAGCTTATCCGGGCCAAACAGCAAAAAGCCGAAGACCACGATGATCGCGAGCTCACCCTCTCCAATACCAAACACACATACCTCCAAGGCTCGATGTGAGTCGAGCCCGCACCGCGCCATTCGGCCGGAACTCGTCTATTCATTCGGTCAAGTATAGCGCCCGGACGCCAAAACGTCCGAGCGCATCACAAACATATGCCAAACGGCACGCCCTTTTGGGGGCAAAGATTATGCAGCGGTGATCGAAATCTCCTGGTCGACGCCCAACAGCTGGACCACGCGCATCACCGGGGGCTGCACATTGGTGCAGCTAAAGCGTTTGCCGTGGTCGACCGCGTGGTGCGCGGCGCCCACGAGCACGCCAATGCCCGTCGAATCGATGTAGCTCACCTGGGCAAAATCGAGCTCAACGGCCTCAGTGGGCTGCTCGAGCGCCAGGTCGATAGCATTGCGCAGGCTATCGGCGTTAGAGATATCGATCTCGCCGGTTACCTTAATGGTGTAGAGCTCTGGCGTGGGGTTGGTAGAAATTCCCAAATCCATGTATACGCTCCTTTACGTATCGAAAGTGCGGATAGTACGGGAAGCCGCGCGTTAGGCGCGCTCGGCACGCGCAAGCTCGGCAGCGACGAGCTTAACGGCCAGCACCAGCACATCGAGCGCGGCCTCCAGGTCCTCGACCGTGGGATAGCTCGGCGCGATGCGGATGTTGGTGTCGCGCGGGTCCTTGCCATAGGGCCAGGTAGCACCGGCCGGCGTGAGCTTGACGCCCAGGTCGGCGCAAAGCGCAGCGACCTTCTGGGCCGAGCCCTCGGGACCATCGAAGCTTACAAAGTAGCCGCCGCGGGGGTGCGTCCAGGTGGCGCAGCCCGTGTCGCCCAAGCCCTCGGTGAGCTTGCGCTCGACGGCCTCAAAGCGCGGGCGCAAGAACTCGGCATGCTTTTTCATGTGCTCCTTGACCGCCTCGATGGTGGGAAGGAAGCGCACATGACGCAGCTGGTTGAGCTTATCGGCGCTGATGAGGCCGGCCTTCAGGCGCTTGGAGAACTCCGCGATAACCGCGGGGCTCGCACCGATAAAGCCGATACCGGCACCCGGGAAGGTGATCTTGGACGTCGAGGCGAATGCCACCACGCGGTCCTCGGTGCCCGCCGCGCGGGCAAGATCGAAGATGTTGGCGAGCTCGTCGGTCTCGTCGTACAGGTCATGCACGCAGTAGGCGTTGTCCCAGAAGATGCGGAAATCGGGCGCGGCCGTGGGCATCTCAACCAGGCGGCGCACAGTGTCCTCGCTAAAGGTGATGCCCGTGGGGTTGGAATACTTGGGCACGCACCAGATGCCCTTGATGGAATCGTCGGCGGCAACGAGGCGCTCGATCTCGTCCATATCGGGGCCGTTGTCGGTCATCGCGACGGGAACGTTCTCGATGCCCAAGTCGGCGGTGATGCCAAAGTGGCGATCGTAGCCGGGAACCGGACACAGGAACTTGACCTTCTTGCCGTCGTGCGCCGCCTCGTAAGCCTCCCAGGGCTCGCTGCCGCACGAGCCACAGCGCCAGAACATGCCGGCGATGTCGTGCTCGATCAGCAGGCTCGACGAGCCCAGCACGAGTGTCTGCTCAGCGGGGCAGCCCAGGAACTCCCCTGCCAGCTTGCGTGCCGAGGGAATGCCCTCAAAGCAGCCGTAGTTGGAGCAGTCGACGTTGCCGTCGTGCAGATCGGCATCGGCATTGAGAATATCGAGCATGGGTCGAGAGATGTCCACCTGGGAGGGCGACGGCTTGCCGCGGGCCATGTCGAGCGCCAGGCCCTTGGCCTTGACCTCGGCGACCTCGGCCTTGAGCGCCTCGATGGCGGCATCGAGTTCGGTGGTTTCCATCTTCTGGTAGATCGTCTGCATGGGTGCGACCTTTCACGAAGCGGTACGTTGCAATTCTTCTAAGTATAGACCGCCACCGTCGCAACGTTATGAAGCCGTGATAGATTAAGTCCATCGCAATAAATTACGAATCGCCGCGCATGCCGGCATGGAGCGCCCAAGGAGGCACTATGGAGTACGGATCGTTCCAGGCCGAGGAATTCGGCGACCTGCAGCGCCTGGTCGACGGACTGTTTTACGACCGTCACGCCATCGACCGCCTGGATCTGATCGTACAGGCCGAAATCTTGGACCTGGCACCCGATCTCATGGAAATCGTAAACCTTTTGCCGCCCGGCTATTACGACCGCCAGTCACTTTGCGACCAGCTCAACTCGGCACTAGCCGCCCACGGCTGGGGCGCCGTCTACGGCACCGTGGAATAAGCCTAGTCATTTAAGAACGTCCCCAATGACTAAAACGCCGCTTGTGATGGTGTTCGCAGGCGGCGTTTTCAAACTTGTATGTGCCTCTACTCGTCCTTGGGCGCGGGGTGTTTGCAGACCACGCTCATGTAGATCATGCCGAGCACGGCAGCGGTGACCGAACCGGCAAGGATGGCGGCCTTGGCAGCCAGAACCTCAAACTGGGCCGTCGGGAAGGCAAGGCCGCTGATGAGAATCGACATGGTAAAGCCGATACCGCCCAGAATGCCCACGCCGGCAATCATGTGCCAGTTGACATTGTGCGGCAGCTCGCAGACCCTAAACTTAACCAGGGCAAACGTCATGCCAAAGATACCAATCGGCTTGCCCAGCAGCATGCCAAAGTACACACCGAGCGTCACCGGGTCGGTGAGCAGCGTGCTCATGTCCACGCCCACCAGGCGAACCTGTGCGTTCACGAACGCAAAGATCGGCAGAATCACAAAGTTGACCGGCGTGGAGATCAGACGCTCCATACGAATGAGCGGCGGGGTCACGCGGTGCATGACGCGCTCGACCTTGGTGGTCGAGACGGTAAAGTCATGCTGGCCCAGGATGTGTGCCTCGTCGTCGTAGCGATCATCGAGCAGCGGCAGGCACTCTCCCAACCAATCGGTGAGGCTATCGAGCTTGACGCCGCACTTGGCCGGGATGGTAAAGGCCAAGATGACGCCGGCGAGCGTAGCGTGCACGCCGCTCTTGAACATGCAGAACCACAGCAGCAGGCCCAGCACCGAGTACGGGGCAAGGCGGTAATGCTGCGTCTTGTTGAGCCACACGAGTGCGCAGGTCACAAGCGCGGCGGCGCCCAACCAAAACGGATTGGGGCTCTGACCGTAGAAGATGGCGATGGCGGCGATGGAAATGAGGTCGTCGGCGATGGCGAGCGTCGAGAAGAATACGCGCACGCCGTTGGGCACGCGATTGCCCAAAAGCGACAGCACGCCCAGCGCAAAGGCAATATCGGTTGCCATGGGAATGGCCCAGCCGTTGTGCGCGCCGGCATGGTTAAAGATCAGATAGATGCAGGCGGGAACGACGACGCCGCCCACGGCCGCCAGCATGGGAAGCATAGCCTGGCGCGGGTTTTTGAGCTCGCCGACCGTCATCTCGTACTTAAGCTCAATGCCCACCAGCAAAAAGAAAATCGCCATGAGGAAGTCGTTGACGAAAAGCTCAACGGTGAGACCAGCCGTAAGGTTGCCCAGACCCACATACAGCGGGGTCTCCAAAAAGTGATGGATGGCCTCGTAGGCATCGGTATTAGCGCAAATGACGGCGGCGATGGCGGCGAAGACCATGACGGCGGCGGAAATCGTGCCGTTCTCGGCGATGCGCTCCCAAATGTCGTGGCGCTCAAAACGCTTGCGCTCACGAACGTTGAACAGCTGCTCAGTTGCTGCCATGGGCGGCTCCTTTCACGGGAAAGCTCCCGTCTTAAAAAAGCACGGCCCGCCCAAGTGGCGGCGCCGCGCTCTAACGTATTACGCTTGCATCTAGCCTACCCTGCACGACAAGCACGCAGGCGTGACCGAAAAGCGGAACCACAGGTTGAACATTATTTGCTCAACGGCACGGGCACGCCTGTCCAAGAGACGACGCGACGACGTGCACAAAAAACGACCGGAGCGCGGGGCGTCCGCGATCCGGTCGTGGCGTTTGGTCAACTAAACCTAGCAGGCGGCCATGATGGGGGCTGCGACCTGCTTCTTACGGGAGAGGACGCCCGGCATCCAGACGCCGTCGTGCTCGTCGGCAATGCCCAGGCCCTTCTGAGCGGCCTCGGTCTCGCCCTCGAGCAGGACCTGCGAGCCCTCCTCCATGATGTCGGTGATGCACAGGACGATGCCGTCAGCACCCTTCTCGGCGGCGTAGGCGCGCATGGCCTCGCGAATCTCGTCGATCATACCGAGCGCGCGGGTCTTGTCGACAGTCTCGTACTGGCCGATGAGCAGCTTCTTGCCGGCGGGCTCGAACATCTTGATGTCGTTGCCGACCATCTCGGCTGCGGTGAAGGAGCCGGACGGACGGGTGAGGAAGACCTCCATGCCAAACTTAACCGGGTCGACGCCCACCTGCTCGCCGAGCTTAGCGGCGACGGCGCGGTCGACATCGGTGGTGGTGGGGCTCTTGAGCATAAGCGTGTCGGTCATCATGGCCGAGAGCAGCAGCTTGGCCTGGACGTCGGAAAGCTCAACGCCAAGCACGCCGGCGAGCTTGGTGACGATGGTGCAGCTGGAGCCCCAGGGCAGGCAGATGTAGTGCAGCGGGCCGGCGGTCTCGAAGTCGCCGATGCGGTGATGGTCGACAACGCCAAAGACCGTGGCGTCCTTAAGACCGGCGACGGACTGGGCAGACTCGTTGTGGTCGGTGAGGACGACGAGCTGACCGGCCTCGACGGACTCGATCACGCGGGGCTCGGCGATGCCGGCGTCGGCAAGCAGCTTGGCGGACTCGGCCGGAAGCTGACCAAGGGCGCAGGCCTCGTAGGTGTTGCCGGCATACTCAACCTGATTGAGCAGCTGGGACAGGACGACGGCGCTCATGATGGCGTCGTTATCGGGGTTCTGGTGACCAAAGACAAGAACGTTTGCCATGGATATCCTCCACTTGATATGTGTACTTGGACGTAGCTATGGTAGCACGCCGATGCCGAGCCTTCGCAGACGGAAGGGCCGCGGCGCAATTTGGGGCAAGTGCCGGGACGAAATCTGCCCCCCTTGCACCAGCTATTTGCCGGCGGCGCGCAGGGCTACGTAGGCGGCACCGATGATGCCGGCGTCGTTGCCGAGCGAAGCGACCTTAATGGGCGTCTCGCGCGAGGCAGAAAGCGCGTAGCGCTGGAAATACTCGCGAGCCTTGTCGAGGTAGACATCGGCCGAGGCGGAGGCGCCGCCGCCGATAAGGAACATCTCGGGATCGACCACGTTGGCAATAAGCGCCAGTGCGCGACCGAGATAGTCGGCCATGGTATCGGCCGCGGCCAGCGCAAGCTTGTCACCCTCGCGGCAGGCCTGGAACACGTCCTTGGAATCGGAGGGGCCGGTGAGCTCGATGGGCTCGACACCCGCCTTCTTGCACTCGGCAAGGTAGTTGCTCACCACGCCGGTGGCGCTGGAATACTGCTCCAGGTGGCCATGGCCGCCGCAGCCGCAGGTGCGCTCCTCGGCCGGGTTCAGGCACATGTGGCCAATCTCGCCGCCAGCACCCACAACGCCCGATACCACGTCACCGTTGACGATAACGCCGCCGCCCACGCCGGTACCGATGGTGACCATCACCACGTTCTGCACGCCCCTGGCAGAACCGAGCCAGGCCTCGCCCATAGCAGCGGCGTTGGCATCGTTCTCGTACTTAACGACCGCGTCGGGACAGTGCTCCTGAATGGCGATCCTCAGCTTGGGCAGGTTAATGGCAATGTTGGCCTTGACCTTGGCATCGCCCGACGCCGGAATGGGGCACGGAACGGCCAGGCCAATGCCTGCCACAAAGGCGCGCGGAATCTGCGCCTTGGCGACCACCTGGTCGATAGCCTCGGTCACCGCGGCAAAGCCCGCAGCGTCAACGATAGGAGGCGTAGGCACGCTGGCCTTGGCAAGCAGGTTACCGTCTTCGTCGAACAGGCCCTCCTTGACCGAAGTGCCGCCGACGTCAATGCCGATGTAGTACTGCTTAGGTTCCATGGGAGCCCACCTTTCTCGTTTAAACATTGCCTGTATGGTACCGCTCCCAAGGCAAAAACCTACCAAAAAGGGACAGGTTTGTTTTGGTAGGTTTTATCTGGGAAAACGCGAATGACCGCTTAACGCGACATTACTCAGATGTTTATCTAATTAGAGCGCTCTAATTTATATGCAAAGCGACTTTTAATTATATCTTTCTCGAACTTTTTCAATATATAATAGGGATGCTTAGGTGTTAACTATACTTTCTTTTATACTCAATCAAGTTGGAAAGGAGGCTCCATGATTCCCAAATACGAGGCGATAGCTGCAGATATTCGTCGCACTATCGAGGATGGCGCTCTTAAACCGGGCGACAAGCTTCCTACCGTCGTTGAGTTCTGCAAGCTCTATAGCGTTTCCAAAATCACCGTCAAACGAGCTATTGAACAAATCACCGAGGAAGGCCTTATTACCAGCCGACGCGGATCGGGCACCTACGTTAAGGACACGGCGGGACTTCCCGGCCAGGCGTTTTTCCAGGGCAAAAACGACCGTGCCCAGGGCTTTTCGTATGAGCACCGCGGGGAGAAGGTTACCTCAGTGGTCTACGATTTCTCGATTGTTAATCCACCAGCGGACATCGCAGCCCAGCTGGGAATTGCCGAGGATGACTTTGCCTATCACATCGTGCGCGTGCGTCAGGCCGACGAGAAGCCCATCGTTATCGAGTACACCTACATGCCCCTCGAGCTGATTCCAGGCCTTAAAAAGAAGGACCTGTACGGATCGCTCTACCGCTTCATCCGCGAGCAATGTGGCCTGAAGATTTCGAGCTTTCACCGTACCATTCGCGCCGTGGCAGCAACCGAAGAAGAAGCCGAGCGTCTGGACACCAAACCTGGCTCTCCCCTGCTCGAGCTCACCCAGATTGGCTTTTTGGACAGCGGTGCCGCCTTTGAGTATTCGACCTCGCGCAACGTTGGCGACCGCTTTGAGTTGCACAATGTAACGTTGGCGTAGGTTTTTGTAGTCATGCGGGCGCTCGTTTTGCGCTGCTTTGCGCGGCGCCCGCGCAACACAATGGAGGTATGAATATGTCCGATTTGATTAAACTGACGCCGATCTTCCGCAAGAAGATCTGGGGTGGCCGCCAGCTCGAAACCGTATTTGGTTACGACATTCCCGAAGGTCCCATCGGTGAGTTCTGGGCTATCTCGGCCCATCCCAACGGCGACTGCCAGATTGCTGAGGGACCGTATGCGGGCCACACGCTGTCGTGGCTGTGGGCCGAGCACCGTGAGCTTTTTGGCAATTGCGAGGGCAAGGAGTTCCCGCTGCTAATTAAGATTCTGGACGCCAAGGACGACCTTTCGATCCAGATTCATCCCAACGACGAGTACGCCGCCGAGCACGAGAACGGCAGCCTGGGTAAAACCGAGTGCTGGTACGTGCTGGATTGCGAGCCCGGCGCCACGATCATCGTCGGCCAGCGTGCTAAAGACCGCACCGAGGCCGCACAGATGATCAAGGACGGCCGCTGGGACGACATGCTCAACGTACTGCCGATCCACAAGGGCGACTTTTTCCAGATTGATTCCGGTACCGTTCACGCCATCAAGGCCGGCACGCTCATTTTGGAAACGCAGCAGTCGTGCGACGTGACGTATCGCCTGTACGATTACGACCGCCCCGGCACCGACGGCAAACTGCGTCCCCTGCACATTGAGCAGAGCCTCGACTGCATAAACTTTGATGCTCAGGCTCCGACCGACGGCACGGTGACCGCGCCCGAGGTGGACGGCGTGACCGAGCTCGAGTCTTGCCCCTGCTACACCGTCGATCGCGTGCGCGTTAACGGCAGCAAGACCCTCGACCAGCGCTGGCCCTTCATGTGCCTGTCAGTCATCGACGGCGAAGGCACCGCCTGCGGCGACCCCGTCCACAAGGGAAGCCACCTGCTAGCCCCGAGCACCGTGGACCAGATCGAGCTCGAGGGCAAGATGGAACTGATCATCAGCCACCTGTAGGTCGTAACAACAACCCAAACGCAACAAGGGGCTCCCCCGCTCATCAAACGGGAGAGCCCCTACTCATATCTATATATCAGCCCACCCGGCTCTCCAGATCAAAAAGCGAACGAGTAGAGCGACGATCGCAAGCAACGTTAACAAAGGACCTGGGCGGGCGTATGGGGCAACATCGGTCGCGAGTTCCGCACGCAAAGGAGGCCACTTAATGTGGCCTCCGTCTTGCGCAGGACTGCCCGAGCAGGCGATGTTGCCCCATACGCCCGCCCAGGTCCGCCGAGATTACGACAGCTTGACGATCGGAGCGAATCCCTTCATAAGCTTTTTGGTCTGGCCGGTCTTCTCGAATTGAACCTCGATCATGTCTCCGGCGACCGAGATCACGGTGCCCGTGCCAAAGGTCTTGTGGCTCACGGTATCGCCCGCAGCAAAGTCTTGCGATGCACTGGCGCGATCGACCTTGCGCTCCACCGTTGGCGATACCTTGGATGACGGCTTTTTGGCTCGCGGCGCGCCCGAGCCAAAGGTCGAGGCAACACGGCCGGCGTCGGGCGAAACCCCACGATGGCGCTCGGTGCCATAAGTGCTGCCACCAAAGAAATCGTCAAAGCTCGATCCGCCGCGCGAACCGGAACCGCCGGTCGAGCGCGTATGCGAGCCAAACACCTTGCCGCCATACATGTCCGAGCCCATACCCGAGCCAAACGTGCCGTGACGGTCGCCGCGCTTCTCCCAGCCCGTGCCCTCAAAACCGGCAGAACCGATACCGCTAAACTCGATGTCCTCAAACGGAATCTCGTTGAGGAAGCGCGAGCGCGGGTTGGCAGAGGTCGAGCCGTAGGTGCGACGCGTGGCCGCATAGGTCAGGAACAGGCGCTTGCGAGCGCGCGTGATGGCGACGTAGGCCAAACGACGCTCCTCCTCGAGCTTGCCCGGATCGTCACTACCGCCAAAGTCGTGCACGTGCGGGAAGATACCCTCCTCCATGCCGGCCACGAACACCGCCGGGAACTCCAGGCCCTTGGCGGAGTGGATGGTCATCATGGTAATGGCATGCGTCTCGCCGGCCAGGGAATCCAAGTCGGAGCGCAGGGCCAGCCACTCCATGAGTGCCGGCAGTGCCTTACAGGTGAGCGGACCGTAGGTGCGCTCGATCTCGTCGGCATGCACGGCGCCCGCCGGCAGCTCCGTCGGCGCGGCATACGCGTTGCCCGCGATGGCGGCAGCCAGGGCATCCTGCGGCGAGAGCGCCGGGGCCGCCAGGCTATCGAGCGGATTGGAACCCGCGGCATCACGCGCGCCAACGAGCGCCTCAAACGAAGACACGGGCGCAGACGGGCCGGGCTCGGACGCAGGCGCGCTCACCACAACGGGCTCGGGCTCAACGTCGGCGGGCACATCGGCAACACCAGCAGCGCGCAGCTCTTCCAAGCTCTCGAGCGTGCCTTCGATATCCTCGTGCGTCTCCTCAAATTCGGCGGCAACGCCCAGGAATTCCTGGATGTTCTCGGCGCGGCTCTCGGACTCCATGGTGCCCTCGGCGCGGAAAGCCTGCAGCAGGCCCGTCTTATCGACAATCATCTCGACGACGTCCTTGAGCTCGCCGTCCATGCGGCGACCCTCGCGCACCAGCGACACAAAGCTCGACAGGCCATTGCGCACCTTGGCGCTAAACATGCCCGTCTCGGCTGTTGCGATCTCGCAGGCCTGGAAGAACGAGCAACGGTTGTCGCGCGCCAGCCGCTCGATCTTTTGGATCGAGGTGGAGCCGATGCCGCGGCGCGGCGTGTTGATGACGCGCTTGACGCTCATCTCGTCTGCCGGGTTCACGATCATCTTGAGGTAGGCCATGACGTCGCGGATCTCGGCACGGTCGAAGAATCGCGTGCCGCCCACAATCTTGTAGGGCACGCCTGCGCGCAGGAACATATCTTCGAGAATACGCGACTGGGCGTTGGTGCGGTAGAACACGGCGATATCGTCGTAACTCGTGCCCTTGGAGTGCAGCTTTTCGATCTCGCCGGCAATCCAGCGGCCCTCGTCGCGCTCATCGCTTGCCTGGAAGGCCTGGATCTTCTCGCCGTCGCCCTCGGCCGTAAACAGGCGCTTGTCCTTGCGCTGCGAGTTGTGACGAACAACGGCATTGGCGGCGCTCAAGATGTGACCCGTAGAGCGATAGTTCTGCTCCAGCTTGACGGTCTTGCAGTTTTTGAAGTCCTTCTCAAAGTCCAGGATGTTGGTGATGTCGGCGCCGCGCCAGCTATAAATGGACTGGTCATCGTCGCCTACGACCATGAGGTTTTGGTACTTGGCGGCCAGCAGGTTGGCGATCTCGTACTGGACGTGGTTGGTGTCCTGATACTCGTCGACGCTAATGTAGCGGAAGCGCTCTTGGTACTTATCGAGCACCTCAGGGCGGGTGCGCAGCAGCTCGAGCGTGCGCACGAGCAGGTCATCGAAGTCCATCGCGTTGGCGGCGCGCAGGCGGCGCTCCAGCTCCATATAGACCTGTGCGGCCTTTTTATCGTTGGGGCTATCGGCAGATTTGAGCATGTCCTCGGGCCCGATCATGGCGTTTTTGGCCGAGCTGATCTTGCTGCGGATCATGTTGATGGGGAACTGCTTTTGCTCGATGCCGAGCGCCTGCATAATGTCGCGCACCATGCGCTTGGAATCGTCGTCATCGTAGATAGTAAACTGACCGGTATAGCCAAGCAGGTCAGCGTCCTCGCGCAGCATGCGCACGCACATGGCATGGAAGGTGCACACCCACATGCCGCGGGTACCGCTGGGAATAAGTGCCGCCAGACGCTCGCGCATCTCGGCCGCGGCCTTGTTGGTAAACGTGATGGCAAGGATCTGCCAGGGCTTAACACCCAGGTCGCCGAGCATATGGGCGATGCGGAAGGTCAGAACGCGGGTCTTGCCCGAGCCAGCACCGGCAAGGACCAGCAACGGACCCTCGGTGGTCAGGACGGCCTCGCGCTGGGCGGGGTTAAGGCTGTCGATGTCGACAAGCGGCTTAGCGGGCTTGGGTGCCGGTGCGGGAGCGTCGTAGATGTCGAGCGGGACGAGCTCGGGCTCCGGCGCAGCAGGGGCGGTGTATGCATCGAGCGGCACAGGTTCCGGCGCGGGCGGCACGGGTATCGTGGCATTCTTTTCCCAGGGCAAGGGCTGGGTCATGGGCGACTCCTCATCTGACGGACGGCGCGCCTGCGGGCGGCGCCATAGTTTGAGCCGTACCAGTATACCGAGCCGCGCGGACACCGACGCAAATCACACCACGACTCCGTGCGTCACCGTCAGGCCCGCCCCAGCGGATTTGGCGCAATGGGGTCAGGTTACTTTGCACCAATCTATTGACAATCACGAAACCACCGATGTCATGGCAGCAGCAGCGAGCGACGGTCAGGGCGAACAAATTGGCATGAAAAGGGGGCGGCATAGACCTTTTGGTCATGCCACCCCCTTTGAATGACAAGTTGTCGCCCTGACCGCCGCGCAGCGTCGACTAAGTTAGAGGCCGAGCATCGGCTCCAGAACGAAGAAGTATGCGAGCACCACGATGCCCAGAATGATGCGGTAGACGCCGAAGCACTTGAAGTCGTGACGGCGGACGAAGCCCATGAGCCACTTAATGGCGATGAGCGAAACCACAAAGGCCACAACGCAGCCCACGCCCAGGATGGCGATCTCGTTGGCGCCAAAGGTACCGCCCTTGATGAAGTACTTGACCAGCTTGAGCGCACTCGCGCCAAACATGACGGGAATGGCCAGGAAGAACGTAAACTTGGACGCCACCGAACGCGTGCAGCCCAAAAGCAGGCCGCCGATGATGGTGGAACCGGAGCGCGACGTGCCCGGAATCAGCGAGAGCACCTGGAAGCATCCGATGCCCAGTGCGGTCTTCCAACTTAGGTCCTCGAGCGTGGTGATGGAACCAAAGTCCAGATCCTCGTCATCGTCCTCGTCCTCGGCAACATCTGCCGCGGGCGCCGCAAAGTGCGCACCGGCGGGACGTCCACCCGACACCACAGCACGCGAACCAAACGAACCGGCAACGGCCATTTCCTCGCGCTTGCTCGCGCGCCAGTTCTCGATCACGATAAACAGCACGCCGTACACAATGAGCGCCAGCGCCACGACGGGAGCATTGTAGAAATGCTCCTCCATCCAGTCGTTGAGCGGCAGGCCGATCGCCGCCGCAGGAATGCAACCGAGCACAATCTTGCCCCACAGCACCCAGGTGTCGCGACGGCCCTCCTTGCCCTTGCTGGGCGAGAACGGATTGAGCTCATGGAAGAACAGCACACAGACGGCCAGAATGGCGCCGAGCTGAATCACGACTAGGAACATATTCCAGAACGTCTCGCTCACGTTCATCTTGACGAACTCGTCCACCAAGATCATGTGACCGGTCGACGAAACAGGCAGCCATTCGGTGATGCCCTCGACCAGGCCCATGAAGGCAGATTTTAGAAGCTCGATAATATCCAAAGGGACCCCCTCGTTAGACACCCGCCGATATTGTTCTGCGGACGGTGCGGGCGATGTCCCATTATCAACCGTTGGCGGCGCGCCTGCGCCTACCCTTACCAAAAAACTCGCCCGTTCACAGAATTGCGAGCGGTCAAACCCAAATCCTTGGGTATAACTGCAACAAGATAAAGTGTCCGGCGGCCAACGCGCCCGCGCCCGCCCGATGCACGAGCCCCGCGCCCGTGCGATAGACCAAGGAGGAAACCATGAACGAGGGCTACACCAAGGTATTTGTTTCACTCGACGGTACTGAGCAGCAGGATTTTGTGCTCGCACGCGCCATCAAGGTCGCCGCGAACAACGGTGCCAAGCTAATCATCGGCCACGTTATCGATTCCACGGCGCTCGAGAGCGCCGGTTCCTATCCGGTCGATCTGGTCAACGGCCTAGAGGAGGCATTTAAGAACTCCATCGCCAAGCAGCTCGAAGAGGCCAAGGCCAATCCCGATATTCCCGAGGTCGAGGTCATGATTCGCGCCGGCCGTATTCGCGAGACGCTCAAGGACGAGATGCTCGACGTGGTTAAGCCCGACCTGGTGCTCTGCGGCGCCCGCGGCCTGTCCTCGATCAAGTATGCGCTGCTGGGTTCGATTTCGACGTTCCTGCTACGCAACACCGACTGCGACATCTTGGTCGTGAAGTAGGTTCCTTCCCGCCGGCGCAAGGCCTGCGGGGTTATCACGCCGACGTCCTCGCCGCTTCGCGGCTTCGGGATGTCGGCTTAGATAACCCCTCCCGGCCTTGCGCCTTCGTCACCATACTTCAGCGAGTTGGCTGAATTGAAAGATGGCGTGCCGCCCCGTTTGGGGCGGCACGTTTTGTTTGGGTGGGCGGCACGTTTTTGTTTGGGGGATTCTTTCGAGCCTCATAGCAATGTTCACGTTCGGGAACATTACGTTAGTTGCTTCAGCTATGTTCCCGAACGTGAACATTGCCCAGAGAAAAACAGCAAGAGTGCGCCTACTCAAAATATTGGAACTTGTTGGTTGAGAAGGCAAACGTAACGACAAAGCCTTCGCCGGGCTCGGATGCTGCGGTGACGTTGATGCCCATCTTGGAGCACAGACGCGCCACCAGGTAGAGGCCGATGCCCGTTGCGCGCTTGGTGGTGCGGCCGTTGTCGCCGGTAAAGCCCTTCTCGAACACGCGTGGCAGGTCTGCCGCACTCACGCCGCAGCCGTTGTCGGCAACAGTGAGCTCGATGCGCTCGCTCGCCAGGCCCTCGTCCAGCAACGCGCCCGAAAACACGATCTTCGCGCCGTCCTCGCGCGCATATTTAATACTGTTCTGGATGAGCTGGCCCAGAATAAACTCGAGCCACTTTTCGTCGGTAAAGACCTCAAAGTCGAGGTTCTCGCACACCGGAGCCACGTGCGCCGCGATGAGCTCGCGGGCGTTGGCTTTAATCGCACCCGTCACCAAGGTCTTAAGGTCCCAGCGACGAATCAGGTAATCGCGCTCCACAACCTCCGAGCGCGCATAGTAGAGCGCCTGGTCGATATAGCGCTCCACGCGGGCAAGCTCGCGACCGAGGTCATCTACGCGCGACAGGTCATCTTCGCTGCCGTCCAGGTTTTCCAAAATCAGATGGGCTGCCGCCAGAGGCAGCTTGGCCTCGTGGACCCAGCTCTCGATATAGTCGCGATAGTCATCGGTCTGACGCCTGCCTTCGGCAACCTCGTCGCAAGCGGCTTTGCCCACCCGGCGCAAGACCTCGTACTCGAGCTCGCCCTCGGCATAGGTCGGGCATTGCACCATCTCCTGCACCCACGCGGGACTCTCGAGCTCCTCTGCCGCGCGCTCCAACTGACGCAGAAAACGGCGACGGCGAACGTACTCGATCACGATGCCGAGCATACCGAAGATAAAGGACACGCCGACCGCCACGACCACGATAGAAACGGGTGCGCCGGCGACCGTCAGCACAAAGCAGCTCAGCAGCACGCCGCACGTCCACACGGCGACGGGAAGCAACGCATCTTTGAAGAATTTGGCAAACGACATAGCCGGCCCCTAAACCGAATAGCCCTGGCCGCGGTGCGTCGTCAAATACCCCTTGATGCCGATTTTTTCGAGCGTGGTGCGCAGGCGGTTGATGTTGACGGTGAGCGTATTGTCGTCCACGAAGGCGTCGGAATCCCACAGGTCCTGCATGATGGCCGAGCGCGAGACGATCTTGCCCGCACGGCTCAGAAGCAGCGAGAGGATACGCAGCTCGTTTTTGGTGAGCTCGGTACTGGTGCCGGTTTGCATGTTGGTGACCATGGAGCGTGCGAGATCGAGCTCCAGCCCCTTGTGGACAAGTGTGCTGCGCTCGCCCGCCGCCGCGGTACGACGCAGCAGTGCGTTGATGCGCGCCACGAGCACGCGCGCGCTGTAGGGTTTGGGAACAAAGTCATCCGCGCCGAGCGTCATGGCCATGACCTCGTCAATCTCGGTCGTGCGCGACGTGAGGACGATGATGGGGACCTCGGATTCGCGGCGGACTTCATGGCAGATGTGCTGGCCGTCTTTGACGGGGAGCGTGAGGTCGAGCAGCACCAGGTCGGGCGCGGCGGCGAGGATATCGCGCGAGACATGCTCGAACGATTCGCAGGCCTCAACCTCAAAACCAGCACGGGCAAGGATGTCGACAAGCTCACGACGAATGGGCTCGTCGTCCTCAACGATATAGATTAGCGCCATGGATTCCGCTCCCCTCTTGGTTGTCTTGTCCCATTATGACCGCAAAGCTGCAGGTACGCGCCTCGCGTGGCACCAAGGTGACAGAACTGTTCGCGAGCGACAGGGGCTTGCCCCTCGCTCGCAACGGGCACGGGGATTAAATGAGTTTTTAATCCCCGTGCCAGAAACATCATTTAGCGGCGGGCACGGAGCTTTTCGTAGCCTTCGGCGAAGAAGGCGACCGTGGCGGCGTCGGCCTCGGCGGCGTCCGTCTCGGTTGCGGGGACCACGCCGTGCTCGTCGCTCACTAGGAACAGCGCGCCCTTAAGCTGCGCGGGAATGTCTACGCGCGTGACCGGGATGCCCTTGGTCTGGGCCAGCTGCTCAATGAGCGTCGCCGTGCCGCACAGGCACTCGTCCGCCGGCGCCACAAAGGCAAGCTCACCGTTGTTGACGGCGGCGAGCAGCTCGGGCGCCACGCCGGTTTCGTCGGCCTCGGAGCGGGCTTCGGCGGAGCGGGCACGTAGCGCCTTGGCCGACGTATCGGTTAGCGGCTCGTATTCCCCCACCGTCATGGCGGCATTGCCGTTGACGTCGATCACCAGCATGAGCACGCCGTCGCGCGCGGTGTAATCGCCCTCGGCAAGCGACCACTCAACGTGCTGCTTGGCCCAGCTGAGCATGTTATGGGTAAGCGGCTCGCCCTGCACCAAGCGCTCGGACAGTGCGCGAATGTGGCGGTTGAGCATGGGCACCTTTTTGTTGGACATGCGCCAACGGCAGACAAGCGCGGGCTTGTCGAGCGTAAACTTCTCGACCGCCTCCTGATTGGCGCAAAAGTCCTCGTACGCACGCTGATCCTCGGCATTGCCAAACAGCTCGGCATCATCAATCTGGGGCATGGTCATACCTTTCGTGTTAGTCATTCCGTCCTCTTATACCAAAAAGACGGCCCTCCAAACGGAGCAGCCGTCTTTTACGGAGATTATTTTGTCCCAGGGCGGAACTTAGTGGCGGAAGTGGCGAGCGCCGGTGAAGACCATCGCGATGCCATGCTCATTGCAGGCCTGGATGCTCTCATCGTCGCGCTTGGAGCCGCCGGGCTGGATGATGCAAGTCACGCCGTGTGCAGCAAGCACGTCGACGTTGTCGCGGAACGGGAAGAACGCGTCGCTTGCGCAGGCGAAGCCGCCCTTCTCCACGCCCTCGCGCTCGCAGAAGTCCTCGGCGCGCTCGCAGGCAAGCAGTGCGGAGTCAACGCGGTTGGGCTGACCCGGGCCCATGCCAATGCCGGCCTTGCCCTTGGAAATCAGGATGGCGTTGGACTTAACGCCCTTGCAGACCTTCCAGGCAAACTCGAGCTCGGCCATCTCGGCGTCGGTGGGCTTGCGGTCGGTGGGGAACGTAAAGGTCGCGGGATCCTCGGTCACGTGGTCGACTTCCTGCACCAGCATGCCGCCGTCGATGGAGCGCAGCTCCACCTGGGCGCCGTGGTCCACGCCGCCGGTGGCCAGCACGCGCAGGTTGGGGCGCTTGGCCATGCGCTCGAGCGCCTCGTCGGTGTAGCTCGGGGCGATGATAACCTCGACGAACTGCTTGTTCTGATCGGCAAAGTGCTCGACCAGCTCATAGGGAACCTCGCGGTTGCAGGCGATGATGCCGCCAAAGGCGCTCTTGGGATCGCAGGCGAAGGCGCGGTCGTAGGCAGCCGTGATGTCCTCGGCAACGGCAGAACCGCAGGGGTTCTGGTGCTTGAGGATTACGCAGGCCGGCTCGTCGAACTCGCGGACCAGGTTCCAGGCGGCGTCGGCATCCAGATAGTTGTTGTAGCTGAGCGGCTTGCCCTGGATCTGCTCGGAGCCCACGAGCGGGAACTGCGAGCTCGCGGTGTTCTCGCAGCCCTCGGCAAAGCGATAGACCGTGGCCTTCTGCTGAGGGTTCTCGCCATAGCGCAGGTCGTCGACCTTCTCCAGCGAGATCTCGAGCTTGGCAGAGGTGTCCGCCACGTCGCTTGCCTGGGCGGCAAGCCAACGGGAGATAGCCGTGTCGTAGGCGGCGGTGGTCTGGTAGACCTTCACCTGCAGGCGACGACGGGTGGAAAGCGTGGTGCAGCCACCGGTCTCGTGCATCTCGGCTAGGACGGCATCATAGTCGGCCGGGTCGGAAATGACGGTAACGCTCGTGGCGTTCTTGGCGGCAGAACGCAGCATGGAGGGGCCACCGATGTCGATGTGCTCGATGGCGTCCGCGAAGGTGACCTCGGGGTTGGCGACGGTCTTCTCGAACTCGTACAGGTTGACGACGACCAGGTCGATCAGCTTAATGCCGTGCTGAGCGGCCTCCTGCATGTGCTGCTCGGAATCGCGGCGGGCCAGCAGCGCGCCGTGAACCTTGGGGTGCAGGGTCTTAACGCGGCCGTCCATCATCTCGGGATAGCCCGTGAACTCCTCGATGGGGGTTACGGGAACGCCCGCGTCCTCGATGGCACGAGCCGTGCCGCCCGTAGAGATGATCTCGACGCCAAAGTCGTCAACCAGCGTCCGTGCGAAATCGACGACGCCCGTCTTATCGGTAACCGAGATCAACGCGCGTGCGATCTTCACATCAGATCCCATGCAGTCCTCCTGTCTGGTACGCCGCCGTGCTCTGTGAGTCGGTGATACGTCGATCTGCAGCGCTCGCGCAGCGGCATTGAAAATACTGATTTAATGTAGCGCATCGAGCGCATCGATGCACCCCGCAACGGGCGCATGTGCAGAAAAAGTTTGCGAGCGGAGGGGATGGGCACGGCACTGGGCACGGTGAGTTCATGGAACACAGGGGCACCATAATTTGATGCCAATGGCGTGGTAGAACTGTGCTCGATATGCATCCGCGAAAGAAAGAGGCACCATGGTCTCGCGGGTTCTCTACCGACCGTTTGATACCGAAGACTTCGACGCCATCGCGCTGATTCTGCAGCAGCTTTGGCATAACAATTCGGATAACGATGAGTACAACCGCCTTGAGGCCGCGTGCGACCTCGCCTATTGCCTTTCGTCGTCGACGTTTTCACAGGTTGCGGTGATTGACGGCGAGGCGCGCGGTATTGCACTTGCACGCGCAGGACAGAACCCCGGCGTCACTATCAACGAGCATTGGATGGATACCGAACGCGCGCTGCTATCGCAGATGCGTGAGCTAGAGCCCGATGCGTGCGCCGAGTATCTCTCGTTTGTGCGCGCAACCATCCGAACCAACAACCGCCTGCTCGAGAGCAGCCCATTGCCGCACGACAACGAGGTCACGCTGCTTGCCGTGGATCGCGATGTCCACGGCCTGGGCGTAGGCTCGGTTCTGCTCGATGCCGCGGTCTCGTACCTGTCCTCGCGCGGGGCGACGAGGGCGCACCTGTACACCGACTCCGACTGCTCTTGGAAGTTCTACGAGTTGCACGGCTTTAAGCGCACGGCCACGCACCGCGCCAACCGCGAAGAGCGCCGTCACGACATGCCGCGCGAAAGCTTCCTCTACGAACTCGACCTAACAGCCTAGCCTCGGCAGCCACACCTGGTCATTTAAGTCTGTCCCCAATGAGTGGCCTAGGGGGTTTGTAGATAGCCGTGGTCAAAAAACATCAAATATGAGTACTGTTACCTTTTTAGTAGCAGCGATTTGGGGCATTTTTGATGCTTGCAGGCATGACGACCAGCTGCGCGAGCTGACGTAGCTCCCCAAATGTTCAATAAAATGGGCTCCTAACGAGAAGTACTCTCATTAGGAGCCCGTTATTATGTGCAAACATATGTGACCAACGCAGCAACAGTACTCATATTTGGCATTTTTTGTCCACTGCCCCTTGCGCGAAAGTCCTCAACGGAAAGTTTAGCCCGTTTCGATGCACAAAAATGGGGTGGATCTTCCCTGGCAACCGCCCAGAAAGATCCACCCCAAAGCAAGCGCTCGCTAGAACGTTCCGCCGCCGCCTCCGCCGACGCCGCCACCGCCGCCACCGGAAAAGCCGCCGCCGCTACCGCCGCTCGAGCTATCGGAACTCGAAGCCAGCTCGCGGATGGTCTCGTGATACACATCGTTAAACGAATCGAGCGGAGACTCGTTGCCGTAGTGATGGTAATACCACCAGTAGCAGGGGTAGTTGTCGTAGAAATCGTCGCTGTTGCGCAGGTCCGCAGGCACGGCCTCGGCCAGCTGTCGCAGCACTTCTTTCGAAACGCCCAGGGCAACGCCCATCACCAGCAGTTTGTTCCACAAGATCAGGTCGCTGGGGATGGCCTCCTTCAGGCGCGTAAAGTCCTCGAGCCAATGCTTGAGCGCCTTGCAGCGAGCCGCCACCTCGGCGCCCTCCGGCGTGTAACGGCGGAAGGTGCAGCTCAGGACAAAGCCCACAATCGTGACGGGGATCGAGATCATAGCGGCACCGACGTTGGCGTCCGCAAAGTCGGTATAGAACAGAGAGCCCAAAATGCCAAAGACAATGATGATGCCAAGAACCAGGCCGGCCACCATCGCGATAGTGCCATCCGATGCAATAAGCTCGCGCGCCTCCAGCTTGGCCTTAACTGTGCTCTGATAGTCCTCGAGCTTGTCGCCAACAGATGTGGTGCGCTCGCTAGCGTACTCCTCCAGCTCGCTAAACGTGCGCGAACGGACTCCGTCCTTATCGGGCTTAACGCCGGCGAAGAAGACCTTGAGCACATCGCGATCGATGCCGTCCTTCTTGGCAGCCTTCCAGGCCTCGTCGGTCACTGTGATGCGATACGTCTGCTCCTCTTTTTCGCGACGGAGCAGACCCTTCTTCTTGGTCTCGGTCGCTTCTTCCAGCTTGATCACGCGGTCGTCGGTCAGCTTCATCAGTGTGGCGATATATGCCTGATCGGGCACGTCGTTCCAGCTCATAAGAGCTGCAAGCACCGCGGGATGGTCGGCGGAGGGTACATCGCGGAAGTACTCGTCCTGGAAGAGCGGCTTGGGCTTGGGCCTGCGCAGCTTGAGCATCACGATCACACCGGTATAGGCAACCGCCACAACAACACACACCACGGCAATCGCGCTGGCAATCGCACGCGCGTGCTCACGGCGGGCGTTAGCTTCGTCGGCCCATTCCTTCTCTTCGCTCAGGATCGTTGACATGCGCTCTTCGACCGAGGCGGCAAGCTGCGGCACCCAGTCGCTGGGGAAGGCGATGCGTGCCTCAGCGAATTCGCCCTGATGCACGCAGGGGATGGTATAGGTGACCATGGGTTCGTCCGCATCGAGCGATACGTCGCCCGTCAGCGGGCCGTGGCCCCATGCGCGGAAGTTCTCACCCTTGACGGCCGCCGTCCCGGCAGCGGCATTTGCGAAGTACACTTCCATCTCAACATCGTCGGAATCCGCGGACCAGCCGTCGCCCACGAACTTCCAGTAGAGCTCGGCGGTATCGGCCCAGTTCATAACCGCACCGGTCATGGTGTAGCTCACGTAATAGATCGCGCTGTCGCCGCTCTCGTGGGGGCTGAAAACCTTGATCTTTACGCCGCCGTCGGACTGCTCAACCGTATAGACGCCAGAGTCGCCCTTGTTCGCGCTATCGACTTTGTTAAACGCGGTGTCCTCTTCCTCGACACTCTGCACATCGACGCCCGCCGTGCCGCCCTGCTGGTTGGCTCCCGTATTGATCTCCCAAAACACGCCGTTGATGTCGTCATCGAAATCAAACTGGCGCCCCTCGACAACGGTCAGCGATCCATCGGCTTCAACCGTGGCACCGATATAGGTTTGGGTCATGGAGTAGCCGTCGGCGTGCGCGGCGGCAGGCAGCAGCAACAACGCAAGCGCAACGAGCGCGCAGACGGAAGCGAATCGCGCAAACAGGTGGCGCTGCCGACAGGGCTTGGCAACGGGGGCGTTCATAGGCACATCCTTTGTCTGTGATACCAGTAGCGTCATTGTCCCACGTTTGCGGGTTCATGTGACGAACATCTAGGTCAGCGGAGCGTCAAAACGGGACAAAGGTCACGCCCGCCGCCGGCACTTAGGGACGTTCCTTATCTGCCGGCAGCCTGGGACACTCCTTGGCATGGCCTGTACCAGCAACAGATACCACTTCACAGCTCCGTCACAGGTGTAGCGGCTTTGTGTGGGAGCGGCGTGAGCCGATTAAGCCGGCGGGCGAGGGGCATAAAGCAGTTGAGCGAAAACGGTTTGCCCCTTTGCCGTTCGCTTGAGGATCATGTCCCCCTTTTCCGCGGAGACCCCGGCAGTTGCGAAGAGCTGCCGGGGTTTCTGTCGTTTGAGGGGTTGGCTGGCGGGCGCGATCGAGCTGTCGAGTCGGTGCCTCCCCCACCTCCCGCGCTATACTCGTCCGCATGGACATCAACGCATGCAACATAGCAACACACTCCGCGGACACACCGGCAACGGCAGGGCCCACCCCCGTCGTGGGCCGCTTCGCCCCGTCGCCCTCGGGCCGCATGCACCTGGGCAACGTATTCAGCTGCCTGTGCTCGTGGCTTTCGGCCCGCAGCCAGAGCGGCAGCATCGTGTTGCGCATCGAGGACCTAGACGATCGCTGCAAGCGCCCGGAACTTGCCGCTCAACTGATTGACGACCTGGCCTGGCTAGGGCTCGAGTGGGACGAAGGCCCCTACTACCAGCACGATCGCCTTGACCTGTACGAGAGCGCCTTGCACCAGCTACAAGACGCCGGCCTCACCTATCCCTGCTTTTGCACGCGCGCCGAACTCCACGCCGCGAGTGCGCCGCACGCCAGCGACGGCACGCCCATCTACCGCGGCGCCTGCAGAGGCCTTTCTGCCGAAGAAATCGCCCGCCGCAGTGCCCTGCGCGCTCCGGCCACGCGCCTGCGCGTGCCCACCGTAGATGACCTCGCAGACGACGTGATCGAATTCGTGGACCGCACGTACGGGGCTCAATGCGAGGCGCTCGCCACCGAGTGCGGCGACTTTTTGGTCCGCCGCAGCGACGGCGTTTTTGCCTATCAGCTAGCCGTGGTGGTCGACGACGCCGCCATGGGCGTCACCGAGGTCGTGCGCGGATGCGACCTGCTGGGGTCCACGCCGCGCCAGATCTATCTGCAGCACCTGTTGGGACTGCCCACGCCGCACTACGCGCACATTCCGCTGCTCATGTCGCCGGACGGCCGCCGCCTTTCCAAGCGCGACCGCGATCTGGACCTAGGCGAACTACGCGCCCGCTTTGGCACACCCGAGGCACTGCTGGGCTGGCTCGCCGGTCAAACGGGCATCGCGCCGGACACCACGCCGCGCTCTGCCGAGCAGTTGGTCGAGCACTTTAGCTGGAATGTCATCCGCGCGCACCGCGAGAACATCGTTATGGATGAAAGGACAGGCATGCAACAGACGACAGCCCACCCTGACGAGCACCTCGATAGCGACATTGCCAAAGTATCAACAACCCATCTTTCGCCAGAGGGGTTCGATGCGTTCTGCGAAATACTTGACTCTCCCACGCCTAAAGCTGCGAAAACGTTGCTCGAGCGCAAGCCAGCTTGGGAGTAAATCCCTTAACAAATCGGTTTTGGTTCGTCACGAAGCTCATGCCTCCGCGCCCCTACGCAACATCCCAGGGTTGGAGTTCGTCGCCCAGGCGGACGATGCAGTCGTAGAGCACGGTATGGCGCTCGGCTGGGTTGGCATCACGATGAAAATGCCCGTAGTACCAGCGCTTGTAGTCCAAGCGATCTTCCAGCTCACCGAAAAATGCCGTGAGCCGATCGACGGCGGGGCAATTCCAGCCGGGTGCCGGATAGAGCGTGGGCGAGAGCATGCGCGTAGCGCAGGTGTGGGTAATCACGTAGTCGACCTTCCAGCCCACGCTGTCGAGCTTTGTCCGTGCCTCCTCAAAGTTGCGCTCGTCCGGCAATTCCTGCGGCCACCAGCTGGAATACGGAATGCGGTATTCCTTGTCCACGCTCGTGGCGCCGCCCATGGTAAAGATCGTTGAGCCGTCGAACTCAAAAACCTCGCCGCGCGTCAGGCGCCGTATGGGAGAGGTATCCGACAGGCGTTGCGTCAGCCCACCGTGCCACAGCTCCATGGGACGCTCCGCCCAATGGTCGAAGCGCTCGTGGTTGCCGTCGACAAACAGCATGGTATAGGGGCGCGACTCCAGCCAAGCGATGTCGGAGCACTCCTCGGCAGAAAAATCCCACGGAAAGCCAAAGTCGCCCGCGATGATGAGATAGTCGTCGCTCGTCAGACTATCCCCAAGCTCCCAGTCGCGCAGCTTTTGCATGTCGACGCCGCCGTGAACATCGCCCGTCACATAGACCGTCATCGGATTACCACTTCCCTGTAAGTCGCTAGCCCGCATTCTGCACGATCACTAGGTCAACCGTTCCAGCCCTTCCATCCTTTGGGGCTTACCCCTCGTTCTTCCATCCAAACGGGTCAAGCACCCAAAAAACCAGATCGAGCACGCCGCCGGTCATCATGGCGCCGGCAAGGGCCATGCAAACGTGCAGAAAGACGGCACTTCGGAGCACGTCGAACGGCCCCCGAACAGCCAGCAGCGCGACCGCTGCGCCGGCAAGGCACAGCACGAGGCACGGCCCCGCGTCCTTGACGCGCTTCTTTGCGAGATGCTTGGTGTTGTCACTCATCGATATCGAACTCCTTAGAGGGTCGTTGTTTGGGCACATGCCGCCGCGGCAGAGCAGAGCGGCAGGGCAAGTGTCACATGTCGTGCGGACATCAATGGAGAAACCGCCTGCTCGACCAACCCTTGACGTCGTTTTGTACCGGCACCCCATCCCCCGCTATCGAGGTCTAATACTTTTCCCGAGAAGTGAACGGCTGTTTTTGGACCCCTGAAACAGCCGCATTTTTCGGCGGCAAAATCGTGGGATTTCAGCATTGAAACCGCGGGAAACGGCACCTTTAAAGTGTCGATGCTTCGGGGGTCCGTTTTAGCTCGTTCACTTCTCGGGAAAAGTATTAGACCTCGCTGCTAGCTATCCAGAAAGACACCTCCCCCTTCCCCACCGCCGCGCAAAAACTCATCCAACATTAATCTTGGCTCACGAATCGCTTAATCTATAACCTGCACTATAGAGTTCGACCAAGGGCGGGGCGGCGCCACGCAGGCCGCCGAACGCAACGCTCGCGCCCGGGCAAATCGCCCGGCGTCGCGCCCATCGAACGAAAGGACAGGTCATGGACGACCTCGAAAAAGTTGAAACCATCCGCACCAAGTGCAACGTGAGCTACACCGATGCCAAGGCGGCGCTCGACGCTGCCGACGGCAACGTTTTGGATGCCATCATTTGGCTCGAGTCGCAGGGCAAGACGCAGACCACGTCGGCGCACGCCGCCACCGAGTCCGAGCCGGTCGACGAGCCCTCAGCCGAGATGGTCGCCGCGCAGGCCGCCTACGAAAAGTCGAGCGAAAAGACCGACTTCTCCAAGAAGATGGACGGCGTGTGGGAGTACCTCAAAAAGCTCTTCCGCCTGAGCCTGGACACCAAGTTTATCGCCACGCGCCGCGATGCGATCATCCTCAACATCCCCATCCTGATCCCCATCATCGCCCTGTTTGCCTGGGGCGCTACGATTTGGCTGATGCTGATTGGCCTGTTCTTTGGCATGCGCTACCGCATCGATAGCGACGGCGACGTGCCCGGCAGCATCAACAACCTTATGAATCACGCCGCCGATGCCGCGGACGACATCAAGCAAAATCTGAACGACGACAAGTAATCGCAGACGGGGGCACGCATGGCACGGATCCTGATCGTAGAGGACGAGGAGAAAATCGCCCGCTTTGTGACGCTCGAGCTGGAGCACGAGGGCTACCAGGTGGAGCACGCCGCCGACGGCCGCACCGCCGTGGACCTGGCGCTGGAGCGCGACTACGATCTGATTCTGCTCGATGTGCTGTTGCCGCAGCTCAACGGCATGGAGGTCCTGCGACGTGTCCGCAAGCACAAGGATGTGCCGGTGATTATGGTCACCGCGCGCGATGCCGTGATGGACAAGGTTGCCGGGCTCGATGCCGGCGCCGACGATTACCTGACCAAGCCATTTGCGATTGAGGAACTGTTCGCCCGGATCCGCGTGGCGCTGAAGCGCTCGGAGGCCGTGCGGGCGGCTTCGGGCGTTGGCGGCGTTGGGGCGGACGAAGCGAACGGCACGGGCGTCGGCGCCGCTGCGATACCCCCGGTCAGCGACTCGGCCCAGGCTTCCGCCTCGCCCTCCCCCGCTACGCTCACCGTGGGATCGGTTGTGCTCGATTCCGACCGCCGCGAAGTCACGGTCGGCGGCTCGCCCATCGCGCTCACGGCCCGCGAGTTCGACGTCCTCGCCCTGCTTATGGCGCATGCCGAGACCGTGCTCACGCGCGAGCGCATCGCGCACGAAGCGCTGGGCTACGAATACGTGGGCGATACCAACAACGTCGACGTGCACATCGCGCACCTGCGTGCCAAGATCGAAGACGCCGGCGGCGCCCGAATCATCCAAACCGTGCGCGGGGTGGGCTATGTCTGCCGTGCGTAACGCCGAGGCCAAGCGCGTCACATCCATCGCCCGCGCCATCAACTGGAGCTATATGTGGCGCCGTCTGATGAGCTACATCTGGCTCGATCTGTTGCTGGTAGTGATTGCGGCGGCGATCCTCGTCTATGGATACAACCAGACACTGCCCTACGGCACGTTTACCGCAGGATGGATCCCCGGTGCCACCGTTCACGGCATGTCACTGACGCCCGCGCGCGGCTGGGACCTGACAACGCTCACCTATACCGTCGAGCTTGCGCGTACCACCAAGACCTTCCCCCTCGCGCAGGACCTCGTCACGCTATGGCCTCTCTACCTTGTCGTTGTAGGTTGGCAGGTCATCAGCGTGCTCAACATGCTCGGCGGCGCCCGCCGCGTGCGCCGCACCATGGCGCCGCTCAACGATCTGGCCTTGCGCGTGGACGAGCTCGGCCGCATGCAGCTCGCCGGCGGCAAGATGGAAACACTGGAGCAGGCCATCGAGCGCGCAAGCGTCGACTCGCCGAGCGTCACTACCGGCGACGCCGACCTGGCAAGCATCGAGGTTGCACTCAACCGCCTACTGCGCCAGATGCAAGAGGCCAAACTGCAACAGATGCGCTTTGTCAACGATGCGAGCCACGAGCTGCGCACGCCCATCGCGGTGATTCAGGGTTACGTAAACATGCTCGATCGCTGGGGTAAGGACGACCCGGCCGTGCTGGCGGAGTCCATCACATCCCTCAAGGCCGAAAGCGAGCATATGCAGGAGCTCGTGGAGCAGCTGCTGTTTTTGGCGCGCGGCGATGCCGGGCGCACGGTCCTGCGGCGTGCGGATACCAACCTGGCCGCACTGGTCAGCGAGGTATGCGAAGAATCGCAGATGATCGATACCGAGCACACGTATCGGCTGGCTTCTGATGCTGCGCTTGCCAGCGACCCGCGCTGTGACGCGTCTGTCGACGTGGCGCTCGTGAAGCAGGCCCTGCGTGTGATCGTGCAAAACGCCGCCAAGTACTCGGATGCGGGAACGACCGTCACATTTGGCATAACGCCGGATGCGGGCGCGGGCACGATCGACATAAGCGTTGAGGACGAGGGCATCGGCATGAACCAGGAATCCGCAGCTCACGCGTTTGAACGATTCTACCGCGCCGACAACGCACGCGATGCCGGCGCGCAGGGCTCGGGTCTGGGGCTTGCCATTGCCAAGTGGATCGTCGATAGCCATGGCGGCGTCATCGGCGTGACCTCGGTCGAGGGCGTCGGCAGCCGCTTTACGATTCGCCTGCCGCGGTAGAAAGCCCCTCGGCATAAATAAAGGGATAGGGCCACGCGGCCCTATCCCTTTTTGCTAGCTATGGCAGCTTGTGCGCTACTCGCGGCACAGGTGCACGGCGAAACCGGCGAACTCGCGCTTAAAGTACACGAGCTTGGTGCCGCCGTCGGGCAGCAGCACGCGCGACTCCTCGTTGACCTCGAGCCCGCGCTCGGCAAACCACTTCTCGGCCGCATCGATGTCGTTGACGGCAAAGCCAATGTGGCCCTTGGCGCCACGACCATTCTGCTTCATGACCTCGACCAGCGAATCGTTAAAGTACGAAACCGGGGTCTCGATAACGGGCAGGCCCATCATCGTCGAGAACAGCTCCGCGATCTCCAAGGCATCTGCCGGGTCGGTGGCGTTAATGCCCACATGGGCAACGCGCATACCAAAGAGCTCTACCGGGTTGGCGTTCTGCTCACTCATGCAGTCAGCGCCTACTGAGCCATAACGTCAAGGACGGCCTTCTCGGCGGCAACGCGGTTCATGCCGGTCATGAAGGGCACGCCGCTCACGTACGGGCAGGTGAGGCCCTCGGGGGCAACGGTGGTGGCGATCAGCAGGTCGGCGCCCTCGTCGCAAGCGTCCTTGGCCTCGGAGATGGCGCACTGCACGATCTCATACTTGCCGGCATAACCGTTGGCGTCGAGCATGGTGGCGACCTTCTGGGCAACGAGCGTGGAAGTAGCAGCGCCAGCACCGCAAGCCAAAACGATCTTCTTCATAGGTAATATCTCCCTTCATGGTTTACTTTAGGTAAGTGTACCGCAGCGAGCGATGGCACTCAGCCTCGATGAGCTTTTATGCTAGTTTGTTTGCGCGCTGCGTATAATACATCTAGTACGTGTTGTCATACCGCTTGTTTTACGAGCGACTAAGGACCCTAATATGCCCGATTCCCGCACACTCTGGACCGCCGTCGTTATCATCTGCATCGCCGTGTCGGTGTTCTTTAGCGTCAAAAAACGCACCACGTTTAAGCGCCTGCAGCAGCTTATGGCTGCCAAGCAGTGGGACGAGTTCGATCGTTTGCTCGACGGCAAACTCACCAGCATGCTGTACCCGCGCTACAACCGCGACTACCTGCGTCTGAACTCCTATCTGCTGCGCGAGGACCACGAGCGCGCCAGCGAGATGTTCGACCTGCTGCTGGGTCTCAACCTCCCCAAGATGCAGCGCGTCGACCTGGTGATTAAGGCCTTTAACTACTACGTTGGCCAGGAGGACCGCAAAAAGTCCAAGGAGCTTCTTCACGAGATCAAGGGCTTTGAGGGCGGTCAGGCCGAGGCGGTCGCACACGAGTGTCAGCTGATGTACGACACGATGATCCTCAAGCGCCACAACGACATTCCCGAGCTGGAGCGCATGCTCGAGGATGTCGGCGACGACCCGGTCAAGCGCTGCCGCTTGGAGTACCTGCTGGCCCTGCAGTACCAGAACAAGGGCGACGAAGCCAAGTTTTCCGAGTACTTGGAAAAGTCGGGCCGGCACTCGATGGCTGTCAACGCGTAACGGGCGGCTTGTGCTAGACTTCTAGTCTCACGGGGGCGTGGCGGAATTGGCATACGCAGGAGACTTAAAATCTCTCGCCGCAAGGATTGTGGGTTCGAGTCCCACCGCCCCTACCATATGGAGCTTTCGAGCCCGTGTCCCCAAGGGATGCGGGCTCGCTTCTTTTGGACGCCGTCAACTGCAGAGCAGCTCATTTGGGACGGGGCTTTTTTGACTACTTTTTTCCGCCCACCCAATGAATTTCCTCACACATTTTTCGATGGAAAAACGTGGTTATTTTGCACATTTTCCGATGGAAAAACGTGGTTGTCTCCCACATTTTCCGATGGAAACGCCCAAATAGCCTTATACTAGCCGAGAGGGTTGGGAGGCAATATGCAGCGACAGCTTATGAGTGAACTCATCGCTTGGAAATCTAGGACAAACCGCAAGCCCCTCCTGCTTAAGGGGGCCCGCCAGACGGGAAAGACTTG